>JAFRLW010000015.1 GCA_017431035.1 Clostridia bacterium | reverse complement strand
GTAGGTTATACCGTCCGCTTCACGTTTGTTTTCGGCATAATTCTTATTTCCGTCATACCAAAAAGCCATTTGTTTATCATCCTTATCTTAGTAAAATATCCGCACAATAGTGCGGATACTTTTGTTTATTTACTAACCGCTTTTTTATCCTTATGCTCACGCCAGAGTATCCAAATAGGTTCAGCAACAAAAAGTGAGGTCATACAACCTGAAAGCAGACCGAACGCCATAGGAATAGCAAAGGTGCGAAGTGAGGTAAGACCGTAAATCTCGGCTACTACAATTATGGTAATAACCGCAAGAATTGTAGTAACTGAAGTAACAACGTTTCTTGTCAAAACGCCTCTTATACTCATATTCATATTATCACGAACAGTGAGTGCGGGATAGAGTTTTTTGTTTTCACGAACACGGTCGTAAACCACTATGGTATCGTTAAGAGAATAACCGAGTATCGTAAGAACAACGGCGATATAGTTTGAATCGATTTGCAGTCTGAAAATAATACATACCGCAAAGGTTATAAGCAGGTCTAAAACAAGGGCGCAAAGCGCAGTAATTGCGGCGGATACGCCACCGATTTTTCTAAAGCGGATGCCGATATAAACAACCACGAGAACCGCAGTTAGCAAAACGGCAACAAGGCTTTTTACAAAGAACGCGCCTGCAACGCTGGGGCTTACCGAGTTTGAGTCATAAAGTTCGATTTTATTATCGGGGAACTTTTCGGTAAGAGCAGTTGTGAGGTTTTCCTGCGTTTCGGCAGGAAGTGATTTTTTACCGACAAGATTTATCGTGACGGTTTTTGTATCGCCGGCGAGAGATTTGTTTTGTGATACGGTAAACTTAGCGTCCAAAACGCCCTTTGCAACGTCGGCAACGTCATCGTTTTTAATATCGCCTGTGTAAGAATAACTTATTCTTGTACCGCCTCTGAAGTTGATATCAAGCGAAACACCGAATATTGCGGCAAAAACACCGGCAACAATAAAAATACAAAGATAAACAATTAAAAGTATTTTGAAGATTTTAACGGAGTTGATAGTCTTATCCATTGTTCTTACCTCCGTATAAAAATGGTTTTCTGAGGAACTTAATCTGCGAAATGCTCTTTAACATATATTTTGAAGCAAGAACGCCCATTATAAGATTGAATATAACACCTATAAGAAGTGTATAACCGAAGGAATAGATAGAGCCGGTTATTGACGAACCAAAGAGCAAGGAGAATAAAGGTGAAATAAGTTTTGCAATAATATTCTCATCTGTACCGAAAGCACCCATAAGCACAAGCGATACGATAACGATGGTCATATTACCGTCGATAACGGCAGAAAGACTGTTCTTAAAGCCGGCGTCAATGGCACCGTCAATAGTTTTGCCTTTCTTGAACTCGTCTCTTATACGCTCGGCGGCGATAACGTTACAGTCAACGCCGACACCTATCGAAAGTATAATACCGGCGATACCGGGTATTGTAAGGGTGAAACTTGAAGTTCCGCTGAAATATCCCGAAATGCAGGCTATAGTACCGGCAAGTTGTCCGAGCAGGGCTATTGCCGCTATAAATCCATGCAAACGATAACGCAAAATCATAAGCAAACAAACAACGCCAAAGGCTATTGAGCCGGCTATAACCATTACGTTTAGCGCATCAGAGCCAAGCGTTGGGGAAATAATCTGAAGTTTGCTTTCGTCAACTGTAAGTGCAAAGGGAAGCGAACCTGCGTTTATTTTATCGGCAAGTTCTTTTGCCGCCTCAGGACTTTCCATTCCGGTGATGACCGCCTCGCCGTTTGTGATAGCCTCATTAACGGTAGGAGCGGAAATCTCCGTACTATCCATCCAAATGGAAATCTTTTGACCTACAAGTTCGGCAGTCGCCGCAGCGAACTTATCTTTACCCTCAGAGGTGAGTTTCAGCTGAACAACGCTTGCATTACTGTTGCTTTGGTCAACGCCGGGTGTTGCCGACTGAATATCGGCAGAGCCCTGAAGAATAACATCGTTGCTGTCTTCGTTTTTACAGAAGGTGAGCATTGCGGTTTCTCCGAGTTCTTTAACGGCTGACTGCGCATCAAAATCGCTTTCATCCGCCGCCCAGGGAAAACGAACGATTATTTGGTGGTTACGATTATCGGCAAACACCTCATAATCGGTAATATTTTTATTGACAAGACGGGTTTCAATTATGGCTTTTGCCGCATCCATATCATCGGTTGTAATGGAAACGCCCTCTTTATCGGGAGAGAAAACCGCTTCTACACCACCGCTGATATCGATACCCCATCTGATATCTTTTGCACCTTTAAGGTACAACTTTCTTGTATCGCCATAGTAATCTTCAACGCCGAAAAACGCCGTAATAGCAAGTGCTAAAATCAGCGCAAATATGATGAAGAATACCGGCTTGCTTACTCTTTTGGACTTCATCTATTTTCCTCCAAAAACAATGTCGTTCATATATTATACTATCTATTTATTATAAAGTCAAATAAAATTACGCAAAAAATCGGCGGAGAACCACCGATTTTTTAGTGTGATAATTATTCAGTTTAAGCGCCTTTTCCGGTCAGTTTTTCGAGCGCCGCAAGTTTTACCGCAACACACAAAACGCCTGCCGCAAGTTTCAGGTTTTCCGGGGTCGGATAGGTGGGCGCTATACGAAGGTGACTGTCATCAGGGTCAACGCCGTGAGGGTAGGAAGCGCCGGCGCCTGTAAGCACAACGCCTGCCTCTTTGCAAAGGGTATGAACACGTTTTGCGCAACCGTTCATAACAAACAAACTTATAAAATATCCGCCTTTCGGATTAGTCCACTTTGCAATACCTTTGCCGCCGAGTTCTGATGAGAACGCCTCTAAAACGGTTTGGAACTTCGGTCTTATAATCTCGGCGTGTTTTTTCATCTGCTCTAATAGGGCGGCGAGATTCGGGAACTTTCTTGCGTGACGAAGCATATTTATCTTGTCGGGACCTACGGTCTGGAAAGAAAGTCTTTTTCTTATCATATCCATATTCTTTTCACTACCTGCCACAGCGGCAACGCCGTCACCGGGTATGCTGATTTTAGAGGTGGAAGCAAAAATTATCGGAAGGTCGGGGTTGCCCGCCTTTTGGCACTCGTCATAGATGCCTAGTATTTCATCCTTTTCATCATACAAATCGTGAACGCAATAGGCATTATCCCAGAAAAGATGAAAGTCTTTGGCGGCGGGTTTGAGGTTTGCAAAACGACGAACAACCTCATCGGAATAAGAATTGCCGTAGGGGTTAGAATATTTCGGAACGCACCAAACGCCCTTAACATTTTCGTCTTTTACAAGTTCCTCTATTTTGTCCATATCAGGTCCGTTATCATCTATCGGAACGGAGATCAGTTCAAAGCCGAAATAATCGGTTATGGCAAAATGGCGGTCATAACCGGGAACAAGACATATAAACTTACGGTTTTCGCATTTATACATAGGTTCAGAGCCTAAACCGTGAGTCATAGCCTGAGAGATTACGTCATACATAAGGGTGAGAGAAGAGTTGCCGCCGATAATAACCTGGCTGGGTTTTAGTGACAGCATTTCGGCAAAAAGTTCCTTCATCTCAATAATACCGTCAACACCGCCATAATTACGGCAGTCGATACCCTCTTTGTTTTTATATCCCTTTTCACGACATACCGCAGTCAGCAAATCTTCCGACAAATCGGCATTTTCAAAGCCGGGTTTTCCACGTGACATATCAAGTGAAAGTCCCTGCGCAGCAAGACGGTCGTATTCTTTTTTCACACTTTCGTATTCTTTTTCGAGTTCTTCTTTTGAAAGTTTTGTGTAGTCCATAAAACAACCTCCGTTATGAAACTTTTACTTTATAATAGTATATTATTTTGTTTTTTTCAAGTGAAGAATAGTATAAAATAACCCAATTTTTGCTCACCTTGACATTTTAACAACAAAATGATAACATACCTTTTGAAATCACTACTTTTAAGGAGATGACACGTTTTGCGCAAAAGCGGTATTTTAATGCCGGTATTTTCCCTGCCATCAAACCAATGTTGCGGCACCTTCGGGAGAGGGGCTTATGATTTTGTTCGGTTTTTAAGCAAAAGCGGTCAAAAGGTTTGGCAAATACTGCCCCTTTGCCCTATTGACTACACCTTTTCTCCGTATCAGTCTTCTTCTGCTTTTGCGGGAAATCCGCTTTTTATTGATTTTGAACTTTTAGCGGAAATGGGGCTTGTTAGCAAAAGCGACTTTGAGTCTTTTGATAAATCACCCGATAAATGCGATTATAAAAAGGCTTTTAATTACACCGATATTATACTGAAAAAAGCATTTTCAAACTTTAATATAGAAAACTTCAAAGCCGAATATGAAAACTTTTTAGAAGAGAATAAATATTGGCTTCTTGATTTTGCGCTGTATTCAGTTATAAAAGAAGAAAACGGCGGTGTGGCGTGGATAGAGTTTCCTACAGAACTAAAGAAGAGAAACGAAACCGCCCTTAAAGAATATCAAAATACGCACAAAACGGAAATAGAGTTCGTATTCTTTACGCAATTTATGTTCTTTAAACAGTTAAACAACCTTAAAACTTTTGCCCACTCGCTATCGGTCAGTTTGTTCGGCGATATGCCGATATACGTCGCTTTTGACAGCGCTGACTGCTGGGCGCACAAAGAGGCGTTTATGCTAAACAGCGACTACACCCCCTCTTTTGTCGCCGGAACACCACCTGACGCCTTTTCGGAAGAGGGACAGGTTTGGGGCAGTCCGCTCTATGATTTCAAGGCGCAAAGCGAAGAGGAAATACCCTACCGTTTTTGGAAAGAAAGGATTAAAAGCGCCCTTAAAATCTATGATATTGTGCGGATAGACCATTTCAGAGCCTTTGAGGCGTTTTTCGCTATTCCAAGCAAAACTATGAGAGCTAGTGACGGAAAGTGGATAAAGGGTCCCGGTATTGCGTTTTTTAATGAGATAAAACGAGCGGTAGGAAATAATTTGCCTATAGTGGCGGAAGATTTGGGCGTTATAACCGACGGGGTGAAACAACTTCTTAAAAGAACTATGTTCCCCGGTATGAAAGTTTTGCAGTTCGGGTTTGACGGCAATTTGCAAAACCCATATCTGCCCTATAATTTCACCGAAAACTCGGTAGGATATATCGGCACCCACGATAACGAAACTCTAGTCGAGTTTGAGAAAAAGCACAAATTGGAGGCTACTCGCCTTATGAATTATATCGGGCGAAGCAGTGAAAGTTTCAACTGGGCGGTCATAAGGCTTTTGATGTCGAGCGTTGCAAACACCGTCATCTTTACAATGCAGGATATTGCCATGCAGGACGAAAGTTATCGCTTTAATACTCCGGGTACTGTAGAAAACAACTGGGTATACAGAATTGACCCTGCTATCACAAACGACTGGCTTGCAGGAATACTAAAAGAACTGACCGAGCAGTACGGAAGATAAAAAAACAGCGTGTCGCTTGACACGCTGTTTTAGTTTTATATAAAGAACTGGAAAACACAAAACGCAGTATAAAGACAAAGTAAGGTTATTCCCTGCCAGCGAGAGAGTTTTCCTTTTATAAGCGCCGGAACACAAAGCAGCAGCATAACCGCAAACATCAAAGGCAGGTCAACTACAAGCGAGGCATTTAGTCCCGCTATTGTTTTGCCTGCCGGCAAGGCAAACGGGCTTATGGTTATGGCGGCGCCCGAAACCAACGCAATATTGAAGAAGTTTGCGCCGATAATATTGCCAAGCGACATCTCACTATGCCCTTTGGCAAGGGATGTTATTGCCGTGACAAGTTCGGGAAGCGATGTGCCGAGAGCGACAAACGTAAGTGCGATTACCGTTTCGGGAACGCCGAGCGCAACAGCAATTTTTTGTCCGTTATCAACAAGCAGTCTTGCGCCTACGGCGATAAGCGCGGCGCCTATTATCAGCAAAGCAAGGTCTTTTATAAAGGGGTTTGAAGCCTCTTCTTCTGACTTTTCTTCTGACCGTTCTTCCGCTTTTTTAAGATTTGCGCTTTTCTTTGCGCTCATAGATAGTATCACCATATAAAGAGCAAAAACAGCCAGCAAAACTATTCCGAAAATGCGCTTAAAGTCCCCTACAAAGTAGGCTATAACGGCATACAATACCGCCGAAGAAAAGAAGAATATCACCGGGAGTTTAAGGCTTTTTTTGTCGATTTTATCAGGTTTTACCGTAACGGTTATTGCCGCTATAAGCGCAGTGTTGCATATAACCGAGCCTATCGCATTTCCGTAGGCTATACTTCCGCTGCCTGTAGCCGCCGCTATGGAGGAAACCATAACCTCAGGCAAGGTTGTTCCGATAGACACCACCGTTGCGCCTATCAGTATTTCGGGAATATGAAAGCGCTTGGCTATTCCTGCGGCGCCGTCAAC
This sequence comes from Clostridia bacterium, assembly GCA_017431035.1. Lineage (GTDB taxonomy): Bacteria > Bacillota > Clostridia > Oscillospirales > Acutalibacteraceae > UBA737. Next base: position 2,868 of record JAFRLW010000015.1, on the reverse strand, counting down.
AAAAAAGTCGCCGCCTTTTATCAGCATTACAAGTCCCACTGCAAAAAGCAATATTTGTACTATCATAAAAATACCCCTTTTATAAATATTTCAATTCCTATCGCTATTAAAATTATTCCGCCTAAAATATGGGCTTTGTTTTTTAATAGGTGCCCAAACTTTTTGCCTATTATCAGTCCTGTAAAACATATAATAAAGGTCACAAGAGCAATTATAGCAGAGGCTAAAACGGCGTCTTTTGTGCTGTAGGCAGAAATCGTAAAACCTACGGAAAGCGCATCAATAGAGGTTGCAACGCCTTGCATAAGCAGTGTTTTTGTGTCTAAAACCTTGACCGCTTCCTCATCCCTCTTTTTTATTCCGTCAATCAGCATTTTTCCGCCTATGTAGAGTAAAAGCAAAAGGGCGATATACGGTATGGCACGCTCAAAAGCCTCAAACTTTTCGGCGGCAAATCGCACCGCAAAATAGCCCAAAAGCGGCATTAAAAACTGAAAAGCGGCATAAACACCGGCAATAAAACTCATCCGCCGTTTTTTCATATTGTTTTCTATCATGGCGTTTGCCATAGAAACCGAGAAAGCGTCCATTGCAAGACCTATACCTAAAGATATGGCGGTTACAAGAAAAGACAGCATATTTTTCTCCTCTCTATAAAAAAAGAAAGTCGCAAACACTTTTGTTCACGACATAAAAAAGAATCATGTAAGCAAAAGCGTACATGAGTCTTGCAAATTAATGTAAGCCAGGCATAAAGCCGGGGTTGTTGACTTACAACGCATAGCGTCTGCTACTCCCTCAACAAGTTTACTTTATCACATAATAATCATATTGTCAAGGTGTAAAATATATGACAAAGACCTTGATAAAGCGGCAAAAAAATGATAATATCATATAAGGAAGTGATTATCTTGTCTACCAAAAAAATTACCATCACCGCTATTATGACAGCGGTTATCTGCCTTTGTTCTCTAATCACCATACCTTTTTTCTCGGTACCGTTTACTATGCAAACTTTCGGTATTTTTTTGGCGCTTGAAATACTCGGTGCAAAACTCGGTGCGGCGAGTATCGGCACATATATTTTGTTAGGGCTTGTGGGTGTGCCTGTTTTTTCGGGCTTCGGCGCGGGACCGGCGCATATTATAGGTCCCACCGGCGGCTATATAATAGGCTTTTTGTTCACAGCGATTGTTTACCTCGTTTTTGAGAGTTTAGTTAAAACAGGGCGTGAAATCACCAAATGGATATGCCGAGTTGTAGGGCTTTTTGTTTGCTATTTAATAGGCACAATTTGGTTTGTAACCGTTATGGGAATAAACGGTAAAAGTATCGATATAGGTGCGGCGCTTACTATGTGCGTTCTGCCCTTTATCATACCGGATATGATAAAAATTATATTCGCCGTCTACATAGGCAAACTCATAAAAAAATACGCAGTTAAAGAAATATAGCGGAGGGCTTTATGAAAAAAGCACTTATTGCAATGAGCGGAGGGGTGGACTCCTCTCTTGCGGCAAAACTCATAAAAGATATGGGATATGAAACTATCGGCTGCACTATGAAACTATACGACAACGCCGATATAGGCGAAAAATGCGACAAAACCTGTTGCTCGCTTGATGACGTAGAGGATGCCAGAAGCGTTGCGAGAAAAATAGATATCCCCTACTATGTTTTTAACTATAAAGATGAGTTCAAGACAAATGTCATAGACCGTTTTATCCGCTCTTATGAAATGGGCGAAACGCCTAATCCTTGTATCGACTGTAACAAGTATCTTAAGTTTGAGGCGCTCTACCAAAAGGCAAAGGTGCTCGGTTGCGATTATATCGTGACAGGCCACTATGCAAGGATAGAAAAAAAGGGGGATAAATACCTTCTTAAAAAAGCAAAGGACGATACAAAAGACCAGAGTTACGTCCTTTATAATCTGACGCAGGAAAAACTCGCCCATACCCTTTTCCCACTGGGTAATATGGATAAAAAGACGGTAAGAGTTACTGCCAAGGGCAGCGATTTTATAAATGCCGAAAAGCATGACAGCCAGGATATTTGTTTTGTGCCGGACGGCGACTACGCCGCTTTTATAAAAAAGAATACAAAAAAAGAGTATAAAGAGGGCGATTATATCGACGAGGCAGGTAACGTGCTCGGCCGTCATAAAGGGATTATCAATTATACCGTAGGACAAAGAAAAGGGCTCGGTATTGCGCTCGGTCACCCCGTGTTTGTAAAGAGTATAAACCCTCTTGATAACACCGTCACCCTCTCTGATAACGAGAGGCTTATGAGCACAACCCTTATCGCCCGTGAGTTTAACTGGATATCGGGCGAGGTGCCGAAAAATCCCGTGCGCTGCTTAGTCAAGGTCCGCTATCGCCAAAAAGAGCAACCCGCCACCGTAACGCCTATAGACGAAACATCGGTAAAGATAGTATTCGATACCCCGCAAAGAGCCATTTCAAAAGGCCAGTCCGCCGTCCTCTACGACGGCGATATAGTCCTCGGCGGAGGGATTATAAAATAGATTGTAGATTATAGATAATAGATAACGGGCGGATATCCGCCCGTTTTTCCTTGTTGTAGGGGCTGGCGGTTTCCGACAGCCCGGTTTTCCTTGTAACCCTCCTTGCCCTAAAGGAGGGTGGCACGGTGTAACCGTGACGGGAGGATTGTTTTATATTTCCTTACCGTAGGGGCTGGCGCCCTCGACAGCCCGTATTATATCCCGTCAGTCTCCGTCTGACATCTGACACCTGCCGTCTGATATCTGATAAAAAAGCACCCTTTCGGGTGCTTTTTTTATTCTATCGGGTATTTATCCGGGAAATAGTAATGGAACAAAAGATATATTGCGTCCTGGTC
>JAFRLW010000014.1 GCA_017431035.1 Clostridia bacterium | reverse complement strand
ATTTAGGTCAACAGGCTATTCGTGGACGTTTGATAGATGAGGTTAAGGCTATTGCCGAGCAAACTAAATCTGCTGACGTTAAAGCCGCTGCCGAGACCTCTCTCGATACACTTAATGACGGCGCTAAAAACTCTGCCGCTTCTAAGGCTCTTGTTGAGGCTATCAAGAAAGCCGGCGCTGACTGTGATTACTGCCGTGATGTTGTAGAAAACGGCGAATACCTCTCCAAGAAATCCGTTTGGATTTTCGGCGGTGACGGTTGGGCGTATGATATCGGCTTCGGCGGTGTTGACCACGTACTCGCATCCGGCGATAACGTAAACATTATGGTATTTGATACTGAGGTTTACTCTAACACCGGCGGTCAGGCTTCTAAGGCTTCTAATATCGGTCAGGTTGCACAGTTTGCTGCTGCCGGTAAAGCTATTGCCAAGAAGAGCCTTGCCGAAATCGCTATGAGCTACGGTTATATCTATGTTGCTCAAATCGCTATGGGCGCTGACCAAAATCAGACCCTTAAAGCCATTAAAGAGGCTGAGGCTTATGACGGTCCGTCACTCATCATCGGCTATGCTCCTTGCGAGATGCACTCTATCAAGGGCGGTATGGTTAACTGCCAGGCTGAGATGAAGAAGGCTGTTGACTGCGGATATTGGGATCTCTTCCGTTACAACCCGGCTCTTAAAGCCGAGGGCAAGAACCCGTTCTCCCTTGACAGCAAACCTGCCACTGCTGATTATAAAGACTTCATTATGGGCGAGGCTCGTTACAACAGACTTACCCGTGAGTTCCCCGAAAGAGCAGAGGTTCTCTTTGATAAGGCTGAAAAGACCGCTAAAGAGAGAAGAGCACACCTTGAGAAACTCGTTGAACTTTACGGCAAATAAAATCTAAAAATACAATAAGTTTTTGACCCGGTCAAGTACATCTTGACCGGGCTTTTTTTATGCCAAAACGGTTTTTTTGAAAAAAACAAAAAAATTGTAAAAAAACACTTGATTTTTATGTTCGTACCCTATATAATACATATAAGTGGTGAAAAGTGTAGCCAAAAACCATAAAAGTGGTAAAAAGTGTTGAAAACGGAGGTGGCATAAATGCTTTACGGCGGATACGATCACGCAATAGATAAAAAGGGCAGGCTTGCCATCCCTTTTAAGTTACGTGTAGAACTCGGCGAAGCCTTTATGGTTTGCCGTGGTATATTCGGTAAACGTTGTATATGCATTTATCCGATGAAAGAGTGGGATAAGTTAGTTGAAAGAATAGGCAGTCTTCCTATGTCAAAATCAAGCGTTGTAAAACGTTTCCTTTATGACGGCGCTTTCAGCGTGGAGTTTGACAGCCAGGGAAGAATACTTTTACCCGCTTCTTTGCGTGAATATGCCGGTCTTGAAACAGAGGCGCATATAATCGGCGTTGACTCAAATATTGAGATTTGGAATAAAGACACTTGGGGCAAAGAAAACGAACAGTACACCCCTGAGGCTATTGCTTCAATAGTCAACGAGTTGGAAGTTTAGTTATGGAGTTTTCTCATATACCCGTAATGTTAAACGAAACTATCGCTTCTCTTGATATTAAGGAGAACGGGATATACGTAGACGGTACGGTAGGCGGTGCCGGTCATTCGACAGAAATAGCCAAAAGGCTTAAAGGCGGAAAACTATACGCCTTTGACCGTGACCCCGACGCTGTAAAGGTTGCGAGTGACAGATTAAAAGGCTATAACGCCACCGTAATAAACGCAAACTTTTTTGACTTAAAATATGAACTTAATAATATAGGTGTAGATAAGGTGGACGGAATACTTCTTGATTTAGGCGTTTCATCTTATCAACTTGATAACGGCGACAGAGGTTTTTCCTATAAGACCGACGCCCCTCTTGATATGAGAATGAGCAAAAAGGGCGAAAGCGCCGCTGACCTTGTCAACAATCTTTCACGGGAAGAACTAGCAAGAATATTCAAAGAATACGGGGAAGAGCAATTCAGTTATAAAATAGCGGGTGCTATAGTAAAAGAACGTGATATTTCCCCCATCACAACAACTATAAGACTTGCGGACATAATCGTTTCAGCCGTTCCGTCCTTCAGAAGACGGGACGGGCACCCCGCAAGAAAATGCTTTCAGGCGCTGAGAATAGAGGTCAACCACGAACTTGACGGATTGACTAATGCTATAAATAATGCCTTTGATTTGCTTAAAGTCGGCGGAGTGCTCTCGGTAATAACTTTCCACTCGTTAGAGGATAGGATAGTTAAAAAGGCTATGAAAGAGTTTTGTACCGGTTGTATTTGTCCTCCCGATATACCCGTATGCGTTTGCGGTAGAACTCCGAGAGGCGAATTAGTGACGAGAAAACCGGTAGTTCCGAGTACGGAAGAAATAAATAATAATAAAAGGAGCCGCAGCGCAAAACTACGCTCGGTCAAAAAAATAAAGGAGTAGGCTATGAATAACATTAAGTATTATAACGACAGTTTAGCGTATGATTTTAATATGTTTATGCCACGTGAGAGTGCTGTGGCGGTTGATACCCCTGCCGTTCGTAGAAATAATGTTGTTTCTATGCCCGAAACCCAAAGAGTAAGAAAAACCAAAGCCGTTAAAAAGAGCGTATCCATATCGGCGTTTGCCGTTATGCTCGGCGTTATTGTACTTGCGGCTTTTTGCGGAAACATATTCCTTCGCATAAAGGTCAATGAAGTCAATTCAAAAATTAACGACCTTAAAAGTGAAATACAGGTGCTTGAAACCGAACGGACAAGCCTTAAAGTTGAACTTGAGCGTAGAATATCTTTCTCTAATATTGAGGTTGAAGCCTCAAGTATCGGAATGCAAAAACTCGATAAAGACCAGGTAAAATATATCAGAGTAAACGAAAAAAATACCGCCGTTACCAAAGACGGTGAAATTATGAGCAGCAGTCAAAGCGAATAGGTTATATAAAATAAAACAAGATAATATAATAAAATACGAGAGTTAACGGCAATGCTATAACTCTCGTATTTGGGATTATATAAATAATGCAAGGGGAGAAGACAAATGTCTGCAAGACCGGATAGACAAATGATAATCAGGGCAACCGCAATAAAATTGATTGCGGTTTTTTGTCTTATTATAATATCTTTTATAAGTCTTGTTAACATTATGATATTAAAGGGCGAAAAATATCAAAGCCTCGCTTCCGAACAACAACTGTATGATAGTTTTGTCACCGCACCGAGAGGTGATATTTATGACGCCAATATGAACCTTCTTGCGACAAGTTCAACCGACTGGAACCTTTTTGTAACGCCTAACGGGCTTAATAAATCTGCCGATAAAGAAAAGGCGGAGGAAATAAGGTCTACTATCGCAAAAGGACTTGCAGAGATAATCGGCGAAAAAGAAGAAGACATAATCGAACAAACCAAAGAAAACGATTATTATGTTCTTATCAAAAAGCGTGTCGGCAAAGAAGCCGCCGATAAAATCAGAGAGTTTATTTCAAACAACTCAAAACTTGAACTTACAAAATACATAGGCCTTGACGAAACGACAAAACGTTATTACCCGAACGATAGCCTTGCTTCTTCGGTTTTAGGATTTGTAGGTGACGATAACCAAGGTCTTGCAGGAATTGAAAGTTATTATGATACAACGCTCACCGGTGTTGCAGGCAGGGTAGTAGCGGCAAAAAATGCAAAAGGAACCGATATGCCTTTTACCTATGAAAAGGTTGAAGAGGCAAAGCAGGGCGACTCGCTTGTTCTCACTATCGACTCATATATCCAGTACGCTTGTGAAAAATACCTTGATAATGCGGTTGAGCAGTTTAATGCCGCCGAGCGTGGCGCCGCAATCGCTATGGATGTAAACACCGGCGAAATAAAGGGTATGGCGATAAGCGGTGATTTCAACCCAAACGAGCCGTTCAAACTCTCTGCCGAAGATCAAGCAAAGGTAGATGCCGAAACCGACAAAGAGAAAAAGAACGAAATAAGGGCGGAACTGCTAAGCCGTCAATGGCGAAACAAAGCCATATCGGATACTTATGAGCCGGGCTCGGTTTTCAAAATATTCACCGCCTCAACTGCGTTAGAAGAAAACCTTGTAAACGAGAAATCAACCTTTACTTGTAATCACCGTTATGTAGTATCGGGCACGGTTTATAACTGCCATGAAAATATAGGCGGTCACGGAATACAAACGCTTATGCAGGCTATGTCAAACTCCTGCAACCCTGCATTTATCCAGGTAGGTCAGTTGATAGGTCCGACGCTCTTTTCAAAGTATTTTAAGGCTTTCGGTCTTGCCGAAAAAACAGGAATTGACCTGCCGGGCGAGGCGTATCCTAATTATCACAAGGAAGAAGATATGGGACCGACCGAACTTGCTTCAGAATCCTTTGGTCAAACCTTTAATATAACGCCTATTCAAATGATAACCCTCGCCGCAACAACAGTAAACGGCGGTTATCTTGTAAAACCACATGTTGTGAGCAAAATAATTGACACAAACGGAAACGTGGTAAAAACTTTTTCAAATGATTATAAACGCCAGGTTATTTCAAAAGAAACGTCCGATAAAATGCGTACATATATGGAATATGTAGTACAAAACGGCGCTAAAAACGGTCAGGTTGCCGGATATCGCATAGGCGGCAAAACCGGTACTTCCGAAAAAGTAGCCGAAATGCTTTCTTCAGGACAAAGAGGACTTTATATCGGTTCATACGTTGGCGTTGCGCCTATTGATAATCCGCAAATTGCCGTATTTGTAATGATAGATCAGCCAATGGGCGGCGTATATTACGGCGGACAAATATCTGCACCTGCGGCTTCAAAGATTATGGCGGATATTTTACCCTATATGGGTATTGAACCGCAGTATAGCGACGAAGAACTTGAAAGGCTTTCGGTTGCGGTGCCCGACCTTAATCAAAAAGATATTGAAACCGCAAAGCAAATAATTCAAAATATGGGTCTTTCCTATAAAACGGTAGGTAACGGCGACAAGGTTATAAAACAACTTCCCGAAGCCGGCGCATCCGTTTATAAAGGCGGAACGATAATAATTTATACCGAAGACGTAGAGTCGGACGAAACCACCGTTCCCGATTTTACGGGACAAAGCGCCGCAGAAGCCAATAACACGGCGGCGGCGTCGGAGGTGAATATAGAGTTTTCCGGTCTTGCCTCGTCTGCCTCTTCCACAGCGGACAGTCAGGATATTGCCGCCGGAACAAAGGTTAAAAAAGGCCAGGTTATAAAGGTACATTTCAGCGAAAAAGCACAGTCAGATATAGCTGAATAAAGGAGATAAAAATGGTTTTGAAGGAACTTATACCGGGACTAAACGGTGATTTTGAAGATTTTAAGGTTAAAAACTTTACCGATGATTCTCGAAAAATTACACCGGGAGATATATTTGTTTGCATAAAAGGCCCCGATAATGACGGTCACGATTACGCACAAAAGGCAGTTGATAACGGTGCGGCGGTAATTATTACTGAACGTGATCTCGGACTTAAAAACCAAATTATAGTACCCGATACACATAAAACTTTTGGCCTTATGTGTGCAAAAGAATATGATTTTCCCGCAAAAAAACTTGATCTTATCGGTATAACGGGTACAAACGGAAAAACTTCCGTTTCCTATATGGTTAAAAGTATTTTAGAGGCGGCAGGTCATAAAGTGGGACTTATAGGAACAATCCTTTATATGATAGGGGATAAAACTATCGAGTCACATAATACCACTCCAGGAATACACGAACTAAACTCCCTCTTATCTGAAATGGTTGATAACGGTTGCGATACGGTTGTTATGGAAGTATCATCCCATGCGCTATCGCAAAGAAGGGTAGAGGGCTTCCATTTCAAAAGAGCAATATTCACAAATCTTACCCAAGACCACCTCGATTATCACAAGACAATGGAAAATTACCTAAATGCAAAGAAAAAACTTTTTTCCATTTGTGACGAGGCAATAATAAATCTTGATGACGCCGCATACGGTGAACTAACAAAGGATTTAAGTTGCAAAATTACAACCTATTCTCTCGGCAACAATGCCGATTACAGCGCAAAATCCATAAATTATTTGCCTACAGGCGTTAATTATGAACTGCTTGGTGAAAATGTTTTAGAACATATAGAGGTATCTACCGGCGGAAAGTTTACCGTCTATAATTCTCTTGCCGCCGCTGTTTGCGGAATTAGTCTTGGTGTTGACAGTAAAACCGTGGCGCAGGGGCTTAAATCCATAAAGGGTGTAAAAGGCAGGGCAGAGGTTGTGCCTTGTGATTTAGGGTTTACAATTATAATTGACTATGCCCACACTCCCGACGGATTAAAGAATATATTAAGCGCTTTTAACGAATGCGAAAAAAACAGACTGACTGTTGTTTTTGGTTGCGGCGGAGACAGAGATAAAACAAAAAGACCCATTATGGGAAATATCGCCGTTCACTACGCCGATAACGTTATCGTTACAAGCGATAATCCACGCAGCGAAAACCCCGAGGCTATTATAGAGGACATACTGGTCGGTGTTAAAGGGATAAATACTCCGGTAAAAACGATAGTCAATCGACCTGAAGCGATAAAATATGCTATTAAAACTGCCGTTAAAGGTGATATAATAGTTTTGGCGGGAAAAGGTCACGAAACCTATCAGATACTGCCGACCGGAACAATACATCTTGACGAGCGAGAGGTTGTAGCCGAAGCAATAGAAGAGATTAAAGGAAAAAAGGATAATTAAAAATGGATAAGTTTGTAAATATTATAGGGGCAGTTCTTTCTTTTCTTATAACATCACTTTTAGGCTTTATCGTTATACCGTATTTGAGAAAACTCAAGTTCGGTCAAACAATACTTGATATAGGGCCTAAATGGCACGAAAGCAAACAGGGAACACCGACAATGGGCGGTGTAATGATAATAGCGGGCGTTGTTATCTCTTTTGCGGCGGCTTTTTGTATTTCTTTTGCAATAAAGGGCAGTTTATATAAAGAGTTTCTTTCAAGTGACCGTATCGTTATAATGCTTTCGGGTATTATTATGGCGCTTCTTATGGGTGCTATCGGTTTCTTTGATGATTATATAAAAGTCGTAAAGAAAAGAAACTTAGGTCTTACTGCAAGGCAAAAAACCTTTTTGCAACTCGCCGTATCGGCGGCATATCTTGCTACACTTGCACTTTCGGGAATGAGCGAAACTTATATTCCGTTTATAGGTCCCGTGTCTATAACAAAGGGTGTAGGGCTACTCTTTTGGCCTATAGCGTTAATGTTTGTTTACGGTTTTACAAATGCCGTAAACCTTACCGACGGGCTTGACGGACTCGCCTCAAGCGTTACTTTGGTTGTATCTTGCGCATTTATGCTTGCAAGCGGATATTTAGGTCTTGCAGGACCAAATGTTTTATCCGGTGTGTTAGCCGGCGCTTGCGCAGGGTTTATAGTATGGAACGCAAAACCTGCAAAAGTCTTTATGGGCGATACCGGCTCTATGTTTTTAGGCGGTATGGTTGTAGCGCTTTCGTTCTCTATAGGAAGACCTGTACTTTTGATACTTATGGGCGGTGTTTATCTTTTGGAAGCCCTTTCCGTTATGATACAGGTTGCCCATTATAAAAGAACAAAAAAACGCATATTCAAAATGGCTCCCATACATCATCATTTTGAAATGAGCGGATATTCAGAGCCGAAAATCGTGCTTTTGTTTTCCGCAGTATCATTTGTATTTTGTTTTGTAGCACTGCTTAGCATAGTTTTTAACTGGTAATAAAAAAGAGAGAGGAGAAATCATCTTGGCTTCTAAAACCGAAAGAAAAAAAAGAGGCTTTCTTAACAAAGAGGGAAGGCTCGATATACCTTTTTTATCTCTTGTACTAATTCTCCTCACAATAGGGCTTATAATGCTTTTTTCGGCAAGTTATGCCTATAGCCTTGAGTATTATAATTCAAGTTTTAAGTTTATAAGGCAGCAACTAATCTTTGCCGTTCTCGGACTTATCGCCATGTACGTTCTATCAAGAATAGATTATCACTTTTGGCGAAAGTTTGGTCCCGCTTTATACGTCGTGACGGTTGTTATGCTGGGCATTCTGCTTATTATGCCGCCTATGATACCCGATCTCGGCGTAAAAAGGTGGATAGTTATCGGCTCGTTCAGTTTTCAGCCTTCGGAAATTGCCAAGTTTGCCATAATACTTTTCTTTTCCTCTCTTATATCGGCAAACTATAAAAAAATGGGCGAGTTCAAGTTTGTACTCCTGCTTGGTGTTTTGCTTGTTATCCCTTGTATACTCATCATCAGAGAGCCGCACCTTTCGGCAACGCTTCTTGTGGCTTTTATAGGAATTATACTAATGGTTGTCGGCGGACTCAAAAAGATTTATATATTAGCCGGCGGCGGCATGGTTGTCGGTGGCGGTATACTCGCAATAGTTACCGGCGTTGTAGGATACGGCGGCGACCGTATAAAATACTGGCGTGACCCGTGGCTTGACCCTACGGGAAAAGGTTTCCAAACTATACAGTCGCTTCTTGCCATTGGCTCAGGCGGAATACTCGGCAGAGGAATAGGCCAGTCAAGACAAAAATATCTTTGGGTGCCGGAGCCCCATAACGACTTTATCTTTTCTATTGTTTGCGAAGAGTTAGGCCTTATAGGCGCTATGATAATAATTTTGATTTTTGCTCTGCTTGTATGGAGAGGTTTTTCTATTGCAATGCACGCACCCGATAAGTTCGGCTCACTCCTTGCAATAGGACTGACGGCTCAGGTTGGTATTCAGGCTATTCTCAATATATGGGTTGTTACAAATACTATACCTAACACCGGTATCAGTTTACCTTTCTTCAGTTACGGCGGAACGTCACTTTTTATGTTGCTTGCCGAAATGGGTTTGGTGTTATCGGTTTCAAGAAGCAGTAATGTTCAAAAATAAAGAGAGGGAATAATATGCATATTCTTTTTGCCGGCGGCGGTACTGCCGGACATATAAACCCGGCACTTGCAATTGCAGGATATATAAGAGAACTTCACCCGGATACCAGGATAAGTTATATTGGAACAAAACATAAACTCGAAGCAAAACTTGTTCCCGAAAAAGGATATAATTTCAGAACGATAGATATAGAGGGTTTTAAGCGCAGTATGAAACCTGCGGCAATAGTTCATAATATGAACGTTGCAATTAAAACTGTAACCTCATCTGTAAAAGCAAAAAAAATATTAAAAGAGTTGTCGCCCGACTTGGTTATAGGCACAGGCGGATACGTCAGCGGACCGGTGCTCAGAGAAGCGACAAAACTCAAAATACCGACTGCTATTCACGAACAAAACGCCTATCCCGGCATAACTACAAAAATGCTTGCCGATAAGGTGGATAGGGTAATGCTTGCAATGCCTGAGGCGGAAAAATACCTGAATTGCAAAAACAAGCCCACCATAGTCGGCAACCCCATAAGACAAGAACTGTTACACGCCGATATAAAACTTGCGAGAAAAAAGTTAGGACTTGACTCTCGACCGCTTATATTATCTTTTGGCGGCTCGCTTGGCGCCCGCCCCATAAATGAAGCGGTTGAAGAACTTATAAAATGGCATAACGGGACAGGCAAGTATTATCATATACACGCAACGGGAAAAAGCGGTTATGAAACAATGATAAACCGTCTTAAATCAAGCGGTGTTAAACTTGCAAAAGAGGTTGAAGTCAGAGAATACATAACCGATATGGATGTTTGTCTTGCTGCGGCGGATATTGTTATTTGCCGTGCAGGCGCTATTACGCTCGGCGAGATAGAGGCGCTTAAAAAACCGGCGATATTGATACCCTCTCCCTACGTTGCGGAAAATCATCAATATCATAACGCTATGACCCTTAAAAATGCCGGTGCGGCGGAGGTTATAGAGCAAAAAGACCTTAGCGGCGGCAAACTCATAAAAGAGGTTGACCGTATACTTAATGATAAAAAGTTGCTGAAATCAATGCAAAAGGCTTGTGAAGAAATTGCAATAGTTGACTCAAACGAGAGGATTTACGCCGTTTTGAGTGAATTAACTGGAGGAAAGATTTAGTTTTTTGGCAAAATCATATTTTTTGCATAGTATGAAATGTGTTTTTATTACTGTGTGAAAGGTACGATTATATGTCGCAAATGGTTATTAACGGAGGAAAAAAACTAAAAGGCAGGGTTATAATCAGCGGTGCAAAAAACAGCGTTTTACCGCTTCTTGCCGCAACCGTTTTGTGTGACGGCGAGGTAACGCTTCGCAACTGTCCTGATATTTCCGACGTCGATACTGCTTTACTTATACTAAACCTTTTAGGTATTGAAACAAAGTTTACCGATAATACCGCCTTTATAAATGCTAAAGCGCCGCTCAATACTATTCTTAGTGAAACCGTAATGCGAAAAATGCGGTCATCTATTGTATTTACGGGTAGTATTTTGGCAAGAAGAGGCAAAGCTATAGTTGCATACCCCGGCGGTTGCGAATTAGGACCAAGACCGATTGATATACATATAGAAGCATTAAAAAAATTAGGCGCTGTCGTTACAGAAGATAACGGAAAACTTATTTTTACTGCGCCGAATGGTCTTGTGGGTACGGAAATAGACCTTAAAATATCAAGTGTAGGCGCTACGGAAAATATTATTCTTGCCGCATCACTCTCAAAAGGTACAACGGTTATAAATAATGCGGCGAGAGAGCCTGAAATAGACGACCTTATAAACTTTTTGACCATTGCCGGCGCAAAGATAAACGGAAAGGGAACTTCCACTATTACCGTTTTCGGTGTTGAAAAACTGTCGGCTATAGATTATTTTATAATGCCCGATAGAATAGAGGCGGCGACCTATATTTCCGCTGTGGCGACTGCCGGCGGGGAAATAACCCTTGAAAACGTAACACCAAAACATATAGAGAGTATAATTGAGGTTTACAAAAATGCCGGTTGCGAGATAACGGCTAAAGGCAGTACCCTGACTGTAAAACAAAACAACGGTTTGGCTGCACTGCCGTATGTTAAAAGTATGCCATATCCCGCGTTTCCAACCGATGCCGGACCGCTTCTTGTTGCATCTCTTATAAATGCAAAAGGAACTTCGGTCTATGTTGAGGGTGTTTTTGAAAATCGCTTTCGGTTTGTATCGGAACTAAAGCGTATGGGCGCCGATATAAAGATAGAGGGGAGAGCCGCCGTTATAAACGGGAAAACTCTCTCTCCGGCAAATTGCAGATGTTATGACCTGAGAGGCGGAGCGGCAGTAGTTATTGCGGCGCTTGGAATAAAGGGCAAATCCGTTATCAGCGATATAGAATATATAAACAGGGGATATGAAAAAATAACCGAAAAACTAAACGCACTCGGTGCGGATGTATATATAAAGGAGTAATACTCTTTATGAGAAGTAACGATGAGTTTGAAGCGAGAAGAAAATCTCGCCAGCGTGAGATAAAAAGAAAAAGGAGAAAGAGAAACTTTATCCTTTTTTTGATACTGTGTTTACTGGCGGCGATTATTCTCTCTCTCACCGTTTTTTTCAAAGTTAACACCGTAAAAACTTCCGGAAGCGATATTTATGACTCTTCCGAAATAGTTACTGCGGCAAATATAAAAGGGAAAAATCTTTTTTTGCTAAGTGAAAAAAGTTTATCCGACTCGGTAAGACTTGTTCTTCCTTATATAGATAGTGTAAAAATAAAAAGAACGCTGCCCGATACGGTCAGTATAAAAGTGACCGACGCTGTTCCTTATTACTGCTACACGGTAAAAGGGAAGTATTATATAGTCAGTCAAAACGGATACGTTTTAGAAGAGTCTAAATCAGGCGCGCCGGAACTTTTGCATATTGAAAGCAAAAATGCAAAGTGCAAAATAGGTACTATGGCAGAACTGACAAACAAAAGGGAAGAGAAACTGCTTAAAGAACTCTTAAACGAGATAAACTCAGAAGAGTTAGAGGTCAGCAAAGTCGATGTTTCCAATGCGGCGGCAATTAAAATGACTATAGGGGATAGGTTTGAAGTAAATCTTGGAACACGAGATTATTTACATAATAAAATTGCTCATTTGGTAGGTATGATAAAAAGTATAGAATCCGATAAAAAAGGGGATATCGACCTTAGTATGTGGACCCCTGAAAACAGTCAGGGAAGTTTCATAAAAAAATAAAATCAAAAAAAGTTACAATTTTGTAATAAAAATTCTTGCATTTTGAAATGTTATGTGATATATTAAAAATAAGCATTCAAAAATTAAAGAATTTTAGTATAAAAGATGGAGGAAAAAATAATGTCGTTTGAAGTAGCAGATGATATGGAAAAAGTTGTTTGTATTAAAGTTGTAGGTGTCGGCGGCGGCGGCGGAAACGCTATCAACCGTATGGTTGCGGCAGGCGTTCGTGGTGTTGAGTTTGTAGCAATAAACACCGATAAAGCGGCCCTCTTCCTCTCAAAAGCCGATCAAAAAATTCAAATAGGCGAGAAGTCTTCACTCGGTATGGGCGCCGGCGGTAATCCCGAAAACGGTCGTATGGCTGCTGAAGAGTCTCGTGATGAAATAACCAACGCAATTCGTGATGCGGATATGATTTTCGTAACCGCTGGTATGGGTGGCGGTACAGGTACAGGCGCTGCTCCTGTTGTTGCCGCTATTGCTAAGGAACTCGGTATCCTTACCGTTGGTATCGTTACTAAACCTTTCGCTTTCGAGGGTAGAAAGCGTATGACACAGGCTGAAAGCGGTATCGCTAACCTCAGCGAGCAGGTTGATAGCCTTGTAGTTATCCCCAACGAACGTCTTAAACACGTTTCTGAGGAGAAAATCACCTTCAAAAATGCTTTCAATATCGCTGATGACGTTCTTCGTCAGGGCGTACAGAGCATTTCCGAACTTATAAACGTTACAGCCCTTGTAAACCTTGACTTTGCTGACGTTAAGGCTATAATGGCTGATGCAGGTTATGCTCATATGGGCGTTGGCGTTGCTACCGGTCGTGATAAGGCTGAGCAGGCGGCTCGTATGGCTATAACAAGTCCGCTTATCGAAACCTCTATGGATAATGCACGTGGTGTTATCATCAGCATTACAGGTTCCGAAGATATCGGTCTTGAAGAGGTTGAACAAGCTTCTTCTATCATCTCCGATATGGCTCATCAGGATGCTACTATTATTTGGGGCGCTCAACTTGATGACAGTATTGAAGATACTATCCGTGTTTCCGTTATTGCTACCGGTCTTGGCGATAGTAAAAAAGACAACAAGGGTGATGACCTTGCTCAACTCGTAAGCAACACTCTTGAAGACGATAGCGACGATAATTATAGCGACGTATTTACCGACCTCTTCAAAAGAAACTAATCTACATAAACATCTAAAACCCGAAGAAGCAATTCTTCGGGTTTTATCTTTTATAAAAAGAAGCACACTCCTTTTTGGAGTGTGCTTTTTGCGGATATTAGCAGCAGCCGTTGTTATCGTTGTTACCGCAGCAGCATACTAAACAGAGAATAAGAATGAGTATCCATGTACAATTTCCGCCAAAACCGTTATTATTACACATAAAACAAGACCTCCTTTTTGTCTTTCATCCCATACTATGCGGGATTTTCGTTGTTGTTAAAATCTTTTTTCAAATTTTTTTCAAAATACTATTGACTTTTCCTGACTTTTGATTATAATTAAAGTCAGAAAAGGTCAAAAAAGGGGAATTGTTATGAAAATAAGTGACTTAATTACTGAAGAGATTTTAAGGGCTATCAGCGAATCTGATGAGCATATTGCCAGTATTCAAAGAAATATGCTGGCAAACAATATCGGTTGTGCGCCAAGCCAGATAAATTATGTGTTGTCTTCGAGATTTACTCCCGAAAACGGCTATATCATTGAAAGCCAAAGGGGCGGCGGCGGATATATCCGAATTAAAAAGGTAATAATGAATAAAACAAGTCCGCTGATGCATATAATCAATTCGCTTGGGGACTCTATTGACCAAATCAGCGCTCGTATAGTTATAGAAAACTGTCTTGAGTCAGGTCTTTTGTCTGAAGATACCGCAAGGGTGATGTATGCCGCCATATCGGGTAACGTTATGCGCCAGGTGCCCGTATCTCTTCGTGACAAACTCAGAGCGGCAACACTAAAAGAAATGTTGCTTGTACAAATATAAAAGGAAGTGTTTTTTATGTTGTGTGAAAACTGCAAAAAAAATAACGCAACAACTCATCTTAAAACCGTTATTAACGGCAAGGTTTACGAACAACACCTGTGTAGTCAGTGTGCTAAAGAAAAGGGTGTAGTCAAAGATTTCGGACTTGATAACCCTCTGCTTAGCATTATGAACTCGGTGTTTGGCGGAACTATGCTTAATAGTGGCGAAAATGTTAAACGTTGTAAGGGGTGTAACAGTTCTTTTGAGGATATTATAAACCATGGTAAACTTGGTTGCAGCGATTGTTATGATACTTTTTATGATGAACTTTTGCCTTATTTTAAGCGTATTCACGGCGATACAAAACATATAGGAAAAATCGCCTATACAGTAAATGAAGAAAAAACAAATGAAGAGGCTAAAACGCCCGACAGGGCAGAAAATAATAACGATACTATACACTCGCTTAAAGAGGAACTTAAAAAACTCATAAATGAAGAAAACTTTGAGAAAGCGGCGGTAATAAGGGATAAAATAAAGGCTCTGGAGGAAAGTGAAAAATGAGTTGGTATGATAAAACGGGACCCTTAGATGATATCGTTATCAGCACAAGGGTTCGCCTTGCAAGAAACCTAAAGGGCATCCCTTTTCCCGCCAAAATGAGCAAAGAACAGTTCTTTGAGGTTAATAAAAGCATTAAAGAGGTAATCGAAAAATCGCCCCTCCCGATAGCAAAAGAACTCAAGTTTATCAATATGGACGATATCCCCGATAACGAGAGAGAGAGTATGGTCGAGCGCCATATTATAAGTCCCGCTTTTTCAAAAAATTATAGTGGCAGGGCGATACTTATAAATAAGGATGAAACCATTTGCGTAATGATAGGCGAGGAGGACCATATCAGGATACAAATTATACTTCCGGGTCTTCAACTTGAAAACGCCTATAATATTGCCTCTTTGGTAGACGATATGCTGTGCAGTAATCTTGAAATTGCCTATGATAAAAGGCTGGGCTTTTTGACCGAGTGTCCTACAAACGTCGGAACGGGACTTCGTGCTTCGGTTATGATGCACCTGCCTCTCACGGCGCAAAACGGAAACCTTAGGTCCTTTATAAACAAAGCTTCAAAAATCGGATATACCGTCAGGGGTATCTACGGCGAGGGTAGTAAAGCCTATGCAAACTTTTATCAGATTTCAAACCAGATTACTCTCGGCGTTAGCGAGGAAAACGTCCTGAAAAACCTTAACGCAATTGCCGAAAATCTGCTGAAAAACGAAAACGAACTGATAAACAGGATAGATAAAACAAGATTGCTTGATATTTCGAGCCGTGCGCTTGGCACCCTCAAATATGCCAAAATAATCAGCAGTAATGAAATGATGACTAACATCAGCAATCTTATGATAGGCGTTGCCGGAAAACTGATAACCGTCAATAAAAAACCCTATTCATTGTTTATTGAAGGTCAACCGTATAACCTTATGAAAAAATACGGTCAAATGTCCGCCGAGGAAAGAGATGTAAAAAGGGCGGAAATACTAAACGAGTTGTAAAATAGAAAAACTCTGAAAGAAGGAATAGTTATGGATTATAATTTCAGTGGTTTTACCGAAAAAGCCAACCTCGCTCTAAACGAGGCAATTAAAACTGCCGAGAGGCTCGGTCATACCTATGTGGGTAGCGAACACCTGCTTATAGGTATAATGAAACTCAATTCAGGCGTCGGCTTTTCGATACTAAGTAACGCAGGAGTCACCGCAGAAGCGGTGGAAGAAAAACTGACAGAAGTTGTAGGCAAAGGGGCGCCGACAAGGCTTTCTCCCGATTACTTCACCCCAAGAGCAAAACGGGTGATAGAAACGGCTATGTCCGCCGCAACAGGAAGTGGCAAAAAGTTTGTCGGTACTGAACATTTGCTTGTGGGACTACTCTCTGACAGCGATAGTTATGCCGTTCGCTTTATAAACGAATGCGGCGCCGATATAAGTGAAATAAAGGAAGAAACCCTTAAAGTTTTAGGCGTTGATATCGATTCGATAAACGAAAACGCCGATAATTCATATCAGGGGAATAAAGGGGGCAAAAACTCTGCTGCAAAGTTTGGCAGAGATCTTACCGAAGACGCCAAAAAAGGCAAAATCGACCCCGTTATCGGCAGGGATAAAGAGATAGAAAGAATTATTCAGGTTCTTTGTCGCAGAACAAAGAACAACCCCTGCCTTATAGGTGAGCCCGGCGTAGGCAAAACGGCGGTTGTTGAGGGTCTTGCCCAAAAAATTGCCGACGGCGACGTTCCCGATATTTTGGAAAACAAAAAAATTATATCCCTTGACCTCACCGGTATGATAGCCGGAACAAAATATAGAGGCGATTTTGAGGAACGTATAAAATCCGTAGTCGATGAGGCGATAAAATCTAAAAATATAATACTCTTTATTGATGAGGTTCATACCATTATCGGCGCAGGCTCTGCTGAGGGCTCTACTGATGCGGCAAATATCTTAAAACCCTCTCTTGCAAGGGGAGAACTTCAACTGATAGGCGCTACCACCATATCGGAGTATAGAAAGAATATTGAAAAAGACGCCGCTCTTGAACGTAGATTTCAACCGATAACCGTCTCGGAACCTAATGAAGAGGACGCCATACAAATACTAAAGGGATTAAAGAGCAAGTATGAAGCGCACCATAAGGTTGAAATAACCGATAGCGCCTTAAAAGCGGCGGTCGAACTTTCTTCAAGATATATAAATGACCGCTATCTGCCGGATAAAGCGATAGACCTTATAGATGAGGCGGCTTCCCGTGTCAGACTTGACGCCGGAAAAGAAAGCACAAAGGTCAAAGAATTAAAAGAAGAACTTTCAAAACTAAACGCCGAAAAAGACGAGGCGGTTTCAATTCAGGAGTTTGAACGTGCCGCAAAACTCAGAGATAATATCAAAGAGATAGAAAAACAAATTAAAGAAGAAAAAGATGAAATAAAGGAGAAAAACGCCCACTCAAACGGAACTGTAACCGAAAAGGATATTGCCGATATTGTTTCGAGTTGGACGGGTGTTCCCGTTACCAGACTAACCGAAGAGGAAAGCGAAAGGCTCTTAAACCTTGAAAACGAACTTCATAAACGCCTTATAGGTCAAGAGGAGGCGGTCAGCGCCGTTTCAAAGGCGATAAGAAGAGGCAGAGTAGGTCTTAAAGACCCGAAACGTCCTATCGGCTCGTTTATATTCCTCGGTCCTACCGGTGTCGGCAAAACCGAACTGACAAAAGCCCTTGCCGCCGCTATGTTCGGTAGCGAAGATATGATGATAAGGCTTGATATGTCTGAGTATATGGAAAAGTATTCGGTTTCCCGTCTTGTCGGCTCGCCTCCGGGATATGTCGGCTATGATGAGGGCGGTCAACTCACCGAACAGGTCAGAAGTCACCCTTATTCCGTAGTGCTTTTTGACGAGATAGAAAAAGCCCACCCCGACGTTTTCAATATCCTGCTTCAAATCCTTGACGACGGCGTGCTCACCGACTCTCAGGGCAGAAAGGTTGATTTTAAGAACACCGTTATCATTATGACCTCTAATATCGGCGCAAGACTTATCGTCAATAAAAAAGTAAATTTCGGATTTGGCGATAATTCAGGCGATAGCGAGGATAATAAAGATATCAAGGAAAAGGTACTCGCAGAACTTAAAGAAGCTTTCAGACCCGAGTTCTTGAACCGTATAGACGATATTATCGTCTTTAATAAACTAAACAGGGAAGAGATAAAGCAAATAGCAGGCAATATGCTAAATAACCTTAACACAAGGCTATCAAATCTCAACATAAAAGCCGAGTTTTCAAACGCCCTTATCGAGCACGTATCCGACAAAGGCTTTGACCCCGTTTACGGTGCAAGACCGCTTAGACGTACAATTCAAAACGAGGTAGAAGATGCTTTAAGTGAAAAAATACTTGATAACACCGTTAAAAACGGCGATACCGTTCTTTGTGACTATAAAGATGATAAAGTCACCTTTACGGTAAAATAACAACTCCCTCAACCGCTTAGGCGGTTGAGGGTTTTTATTTACAGTAAAAAAATGTATCTTTTGCTTGATAAAAGCACATTTTTATTATATAATACAGTATTAGTTATAATGATTATTAAGGTGGTGCTTTATGAAACTGAAATATGATATGACAATAATGAATATGGGCGATGAATATGCGGCTGTGCCGGTTGGTGATGACGTTAATAAGTTTCACGGTATGTTGAAACTTAATAAAGAGTCAGCCGAACTTTTAGAACAGTTAAAACAAGACACCGACCCTATGAAACTTCATAAATATATGAAAGAAAAGCATCCTGAACTTACTGATGATGAAATCGGACAAATGATTGTAGGCTTTCTTAACAAACTTGTTCGTGCAGACCTTTTAGCCAAATAATATGGATAATAAACTTAGTTTTGAAGAAGTGCTAAGCAGAGAAGAGCGCCTTGTTTTCACAAACGTGGGTGACAGTATGATGCCGCTTATCCGTGAGGGTCGGGATGTTTTGATTATTGAAAAGCGTGATTTATCCCGCCTTAAACGATATGACGTTGTTTTGTTCCGCCGCCAAAACGTCAAAGGTCGTGGCGAATACGTTTTGCATAGAATACTTAAAATCTTGCCGGACGGTAACTTTTGTATTGTCGGGGATAACTGTATTGAAAAAGAAACGATCACTCCTTCACAGATTTTAGGTGTGCTATCGGGACTTTCTCGGGACGGAAAACCGTTCAATATGAACGGACTGTTATATAAACTTTATGTTGTGTTTTGGTGTGCGCCATATCACTTGCGCTCTTTTGTATTGCGTGGAAAATGGTTTTTAAGTCGTGTTTTAAGCAAAATAGCGCACAAACTAGGTATTCGGAGATAATATGATATTTACAGTAAAACTTGCTGATGTTAATATTAAAATCACCAGTATATATGATGAGGTTTTTACCCTTTGTAAAGACTATCTTTCCGTAGAAAACGCCGATTTTTGCGTTACGGTATCGGAAAGCGATATTACTTTTGAGCGTGAAAAAGCAAAAAAAGAGGCGGCTTATGAGGGTATACCATATACCGATTATACCGACTCCTACCTTGAAACACTTGCAGTTTACCGCAAAATTGCGGTGGGACTATTAGACTATGACACCTTTTTAATGCACGGTGCGGTTGTAGGGCTTGACGGAAAAGCCTATCTCTTTACGGCGCCGTCCGGCGTAGGGAAAACAACCCATACAAAACTATGGCTTGAAACCTTTCCCGGCGCATTTATTATAAACGGAGATAAGCCGCTGATTAGTATGAGAAACGGTAAGTTTTATGCCTGCGGCAGTCCTTGGGCAGGGAAAGAGGGACAAAACCGCAACACCTCTCTTCCGCTTTGTGCCGTTTGCGTTTTGGCTCGTGGAAAGGAAAATGAGATTATACCGCTTGATTTTGATAAAGTCTTTCCGTTTATTATCAGTCAGACCTATAGACCTGTAAAAAAAGAAAGCATAGAGAAAACTATGAAATATATAAATGAATTAGGTAAAACGGTCAAGTTTTATTATTTGCGTTGTAATATGGATAGTTCGGCGGCAAAGACTGCTTTTCGTGGGATGAATGAACAATGAACAAAAACGAAATCGTATTACTGGAACTTATAAAAAAATCGCTTTTCGGGGCAGAAGTCACTTTTGAGGAAGATACCGACTGGGATGAGGTGCAAAAAGAAGCAATAGCCCAAACGGTTACTGCGCTTACATCACCTGCTGTGCCGAAACCACAGACGGAAAAATGGAGTGTTTTTGCAGCCCAAAGTCTCTCCCATTATATGAGGACGATTTATGAGCAAACAAATCTGGTAAAACTGTTAAATGATAATAATATTCCATTTGTTATTCTAAAAGGAACGGCGGCTGCGGTATATTATAATAATCCCTCGCTTCGTACAATGGGTGATATTGATTTTATTGTAGAGCCGAAAAACTATGACTTTGTGATAGAACTTCTTAGAGGAAACGGTTATGTTCAAGAGGAAGACCCAAACTGCGTCAGACACACTACTTTTTATAAAGGCAACGTAGACTTTGAACTGCATAAACAGTATAGTCACGATGCGTTTAATATCGATTCGCTGGTTTTAAGCGGTATGAAAAACAGAGTTATACGTGAAATAAACGGTCATTCTTTTCCAACGCTTCCGGATTCGGAAAACGGACTTGTTCTTCTTGAACATATCCACCACCATATTTCATACGGCGGAGTAGGTATCAGACAGTTGATAGACTGGGCTATGTTTTCAAACCGTGTGCTTGATGATAAGTATTATAAAGAGTCATTTTTACCGCTTATCAAGAGCGTAGGACTTGAGAGGTTTTGTGAAAACATAACCAAAACCTGTAAAATGTATCTTGGTCTTCCCGATACTTTCACCTGGTGCGACGGCGCCGATAACAAAGCGGCAACCGATATTATAGAACTTGTTATGCAAAACGGGAACTTCGGCGTGAAACACTACGGTGAGACCGAGAGTTCGGCAAAAGGATTTGTTTTTGCCGTTAAAAAAGACGGACTAATGAGAACGCTACAAGGCTTTGGTTGTGAAAACTTTGCGATTTGTCGAAAATATCGCTTTTTCCACGCTTTTGCCTGGCTCTTTCAAATATTCCGTTATATACGGAAAGGCCTTGTCGCACTGTTTAGCGGTAAAATATTGATTAAAGATATAAACGAAGGTAAAGAAAAAGCTGATTTTTACAAACGTCTCGGTTTGTAAAAAATTATAGCATCATTTTCGGAGGTAAGTTTTGAAAAAGAGTAAATATACAGGATTAAACCGTTTGGTTAAAAGCGATGCGTTGCAAATAATTATCAATACGGTATATGACGGAACTTTCAAAGAGTTCTGGGATGATTGGAAATGGATTTTTTCGTTTTCAAAACGCTATCGTGGAATAATCATTTTCTATACTATTGTCGGCATTTTCGGGTCGAGTCTTTCGCTCGGCGCCGCCTATGTCAGCAAAACTCTTATAAATATCATAGTCGGTAAAGAGATTGATAAGATTTGGATACTGCTCGGTACAATGATTGGTATGACTGTCTTTTCACTTGTTTCTTCAAGTATCAGCAGTCGTATTTTCACACGTATATCCATTTATGTTAATAATGATATTCAGGCGGAGATTTTCGATAAAATTATCGACGCCAGGTGGAAAGAACTTTCCGAGTATCCAAGCGGCGACCTTCTAAACCGTTTTAACGGTGACGTAGGTACAATATCGGGAAATGCTATCGGCTGGATACCTAATCTTATCGTCAATATTTACACCTTTATAGCAACCTTTATCGTCCTTTTCCGCACCGATCATACTATGGCGTGGATTGCCTTTTTATCGGCGCCTTTCTTACTTGCTATGAGCAGGTATATAATGAGAAAGATGAAGGAATACCGCAAAAGAGTGCTTGAACTAAACTCTAAAATGATGAGTTTTGAGGTTGAAACCTTTTATAATTTTGACACAATAAAATCTTTTGGTATTTTTAGTTACTATTCCAAAAGACTGCGTATGTGGCAAAAGAAGTTTAAGGAGTTTAACCTCGATTACAATAAGTTTGAGATAAAATCAAAAATACTTCTGACATTAGTATCCACCCTTGTTTCGCTTGTTGCTTTCGGATACTGTTTGTATAGACTTTGGCACGGTCAGATACAGTATGGCGATATGACCTTCTTTTTACAACAGCGATCAAGTTTGTCCGCAAGATTTAACGGACTTGTCGGAACCATACCCGGAATGCTCAATTCCGCAGTATCGGCGCATCGTATTCGTGAACTTGTAGACCTGCCTCGTGAGGAACACGACGAAAAGGCTTATGAAGAAATGAAAAAAATAGCCGATAAAGGTCTGACCGTAAAACTTACTGACGTCTCTTTCGGTTACAGCGGAAATAACGATAAAAAGGTTTATGACAATGCTGATTTTCGTGCCGCACCCGGCGAGATAGTTGCCGTGCTTAGTCCCTCAGGCGGCGGCAAAACAACCCTTATGAGATTGCTTCTCGGTATGCTTAATCCCGATATCGGCAGCGTAACACTTACAGGTTGTGACGGCAAATCGGTGCCTATAAACGCCGACCTTCGCAAGTTCTTTGCCTACGTACCTCAGGGCAATACCATACTTTCGGGTACTATTGCCGAGAATATGAAAACCGTTCGTGAAGACGTGACCGATGAGGAAATAATCGAGGCGCTCAAAACCGCTTGTGCTTATGATTTTGTTGAAGAACTAAAAGACGGCATCAACGGAAAACTCGGCGAGCGGGGAAGAGGCATTTCAGAGGGTCAGGCACAGCGTATATCTATCGCCCGTGCCGTTTTGCGCAACTCCCCGATTTTGCTTTTGGATGAGGCGACAAGCGCGCTTGATATCGATACCGAAGAAATGGTGCTTAAAAATATTATAAAACGTCACCCGAATAAAACTATTATTATTTCGACCCATAGACCAAGCGCATTAAAACTTTGTCAGCGCATTTACAGAATAGTTGACGGCGGTATCAAAGAGACCGACATTTCAGAGGCAGAACAACTGATGTGGCGCTATGCTGACCTCACCGAAAATAACGCTCCTAAAAGACGTGAAGTGGCAATACCCGAAATGCCGCTTTCGCCTAAAGAGGAAAAAGATATTATGCCAAATGATACAAATGAAGGCTGGTGGAATATATGAGTGGCATAAAATTATCCGAATATTATGACGACCGAAAGAATAATTATTATTCAAGGTCGGATTCACTAAGATTTTTGCTTATACCTTTTATATATATTGTCCTGTTGGGACTACCCGGTAAATACGGAAACTATATACAAACCTACTGCAACTTTATAGCGCAGGTATTCTATATTATGTACGGTTTCTTTACCCTTGTTCCCGATAAGGCAAAACGCCTAAAAAGGTTAAAAAGAAAACTTAAAGACGCTCTAAAACTTTTTGCTGTTATGTTCATAAGCCACCTTGTGCTAAGCATATTATATTTATGGCTGACTAACTCTTTAGGCGCTCTTTTCAGCAGTGCGTCGGTTATTAAACATTCAGTTTTCAATTTCTTTGTACTTAATGTTTGGCCTTTGCCCGTGGGCAACAGTATTTGGTTTGTTCAAAGCCTTATTTATGCATACATCTTTTTTATAATCGCAGAAAAAATAGGGCTTAGTAAGTTTTATGTGCCGTTGCTCATAATACTTTCGGTGTTTACGCTATGCACCGGAGAGTTTGCGGCGTTTTTCGGGTTTCCTTATCATGGCTACCCCTTTATACCGGGCGGCGCTGTAACAAGGGCAATTCCTTATATGCTTATCGGAATGCTGATCAGGAAAAACGTAGACTATTTGCCGAAAATCAAACAGTTTGTATATGTAATTATGTTTTTCGTCGGCCTTTTACTTGCAGTAGGCGAAATTGAACTTCTAAAACATATCGGAAAACTGGTATATCTCGGTCACACAATAGGATTTGGTGTAATGGCGGTTTCGCTTTGTTGTGTCACTCTTGCAAAGGCAAAGGAGAGAAAGGGTTTTATAAGCAACCACGGAAGAAACTATTCAAGAAGAATGTATGCCTTGTGCCAGCCGGTTGCGCTTGTATGCTGGATTATAACGTTTTTGGTTATTCCTAAATATCTTTTATTTGTAAGAGTGTTTAGCAGTATAATATCGTTCGTTATTAGCTTCATCATTGTGTTTATCTATGGTATGTTAAGAGTAGACGGTATAAATTTGTTCAAAAAAAAGAAAAAAATAAAAGATTTTACCATTGAATAAATGAATTGTTAGTTTTACCAAAATATTACAATGTTCTTTATTAAAAAAATGCTTGACAGGGTGCATTTTCTGTTGTAAAATAAATTATCAAAATTATTAGGAGAGCTTTTTATGATTAACTTAAAACTTGAAGTTATCCGTTTTTCAAATGAAGACGTTATCGCAACAAGCGCTATAGGCGGCGGAATTGGCGGCGGCAGCGTAGCGTCATTAACAGGTAAAAAGGGTGGCTTTTATATTCCGTCTTCCCAGTACAATGGCGGCTCATTAGGCGGAGAATACGTTACATTTCAAGGTACTTTTGGTGACTTTGACGGTTCTGCATATAACATTATTGATCCTTATGGCTTCGCTGTTGATGTAGACGAGAGAGACGGTTTGATGTCCGGCGGATCAGTTGTTTTCTATGGCGTTACTATTGATATGTCGGATATGGCTCCTATCGCAAAGCAGTATTATGATGCTTTCTCATACGGCGACGGTCAGTACTATAGTAATGGTGTAAGCTACTACGAGTCATATTGGCAGTAATTTACCAAAAACTAAAACTCCCCTTAATAAAGGGGAGTTTTTTTATAGCCTTTACACATAATAAAATACTTTAAAGACTTCATTGCGTTTTATCTTGACTTTAAGGACTAAATATAATATAATCATTTAGCACGATAATATAAAGTTTCGGGGTGTAGCGCAGCTGGGCGAAACGGTGCGCCGCTGCCGGTGGCAGAAGAAGGTGCTCCGTTGAGGTGAAAAAATAAGGAGCAATGCGAAGTGCTCCAAGCGAGCAGTGCGACTATATTTTTGAGGGAAGCGCGCCGGTTTTATCAGTCTTCACCGCGCGCGTATAACTTTTAATAAAAAAACATTTTTTTATTAGTCTTTAAAATATAATACTATCGGGGTGTAGCGCAGCTGGTAGCGCGCCAGTTTTGGGAACTGGATGTCGCAGGTTCGAGTCCTGTCACCCCGACCACAGGCAGGGCCTGACCCAATCCGGGTTAGGCTCTGTTGTTATCTAGAACCTCTACCCCGAAGCCGTTCACTTGCGTTATGAATACCCCGACCAGTCGAGAGCCTCGACACGCAATTCGCGTAATTGAGGTTCTCTTTTTTTATAGTCTGTACCTCGCGTTTTTAACTTGCGTTATGAACATTCAAACCAAAAAAAACTCCGTTTCGGAGTTCTTTTTTATTGAATCCGGAGGATTAGTGCTTAGTTCGTTATAACAATTTATCAAAAGTTATAATGTATGTAGACGTTATATTATAATAATAATATATCTTGACTTTATTGTAACTGAATAATATAATACTAAAAAATGTCTATACAAGGTGGAAGAATATGGAGATTTCTTATGAACAACTTAAAACTATTACCCGCGGCGCTACTTACATAGAAGAAACCAAGGACGGATATGTTTTTCACAGGTTTACAAAAGAGCAGGAAAAGGTATATAAAGAATACAAGGGCGATAATGCTAACGCAAGAGTTGAATACTGTTCCGGCGTGCGAATTGCTTTTAAAACAAATTCTCAAAAACTCTTTATAAAAGGAACTGTACACATCAGACTGAACAAGCGCAAGTTTTACTCTTTTGACCTCGTTATAGACGGTAAACTAACCGATACCGTAAACAATATACCCGAGGATTTGAACGAAAACGAGCCGCTTGTTGACCTGCCTTTCGGCGAATTCCAAAAAGAGTTCAGCCTCGGCGACGGAGAAAAGAACGTTGAACTGTATCTCCCCTGGAGCGCCAAAGTTATGCTGAAAAAAATCACAATAGACGATAACGCGACTATAACCCCCATAAAATATGATAAACTGCTTATTTGCTACGGTGACTCTATCACTCAGGGATATGACGCTTTTAATTCATCAACAACATACGCCTCTATTCTTTCTCAAAGATTGGGCGCGGAAATCTTCAACAAAGCCATCGGCGGCGAGGTGTTCTTCCCCGAACTTGTAGAGCCTAAAGAGGATTTAAACCCCGATTATATCACCGTCGCTTACGGCACCAACGATTTCAGCAAGAAAGACCCCGCCGACTTTAAGGCGAGATGCCGTAAATTCTATAAAAATTTAAGCGACAATTATCCGGACGCCAAAATATTTGCTATAAGCCCTATTTACAGAGGTAAGTATCTTACACACCCGACAACACAGTTTAAATCTTTCTTTGATGTTGAGAACGAGATTAAGGACATAGCCGAGAGTTTACCGAATGTTACATTCATCAGCGGTTTTGACCTTGTTCCGCATGACATCGGACTGTATACTACGGGAATTGT
>JAFRLW010000013.1 GCA_017431035.1 Clostridia bacterium | reverse complement strand
CGGCCTTTTTGAAAATATTGCGGGATAAAAAGTATTTATTATATCGAGAAAAACGCTTGAAGACGTATTCTCGATTATTCCGAGATAATGTGCGAGAGAACGTCTTTTCTCTTTACTGTTTTTTTGCCCTGATAGACCGAGTGTGTATAAATAGTTTTTGGTGATAGGCTCTCTATTCTCTTTTTTATCGCTAACTGATAATCCTGCTTTTTGAAAAGCGGAGATTATAACACTATCAGAAACACCCTCAACGCCGAGCAGATTTTGCGCCCCTGCTTTTTCTTTTCTTTTTTCTTTGCCTTTAATCTGCGGAATATAGACATTTTTTATATCGGCGTCTTGACAAATATTTTTAATATAATTTCTAATCATCATACCGGCGCTATCGGAATCGGTGACAACGACAATACCTCTTTTTTTCGCCATATCTTTTATAAGGCGTTTTTTCTCTTCATCCTTAAAAACGGAAAAGCCGTTGGTTGTGATAATTGTGCCGTCGATAATGTTTGCGAGTTTTATTTTATCATATTTCCCTTCAACTATAATAACTCTGTCAGTTCTAATCAAAGTTTATCCTCCGAAGCGATAATACGAGCAAGTTTTACCGTTAGTTCTTCAAGAATTATACGTTCGCCGCCCGACATACTTTTAAGTTCGGTATCGGTTTTAAGCAGAAGAACAAGGCTATCGTTTAGTTTCTTTTGGTTAAACTTTTTAAGATTATATGCCGCATTTCCAACAACAAAAGAACGATTGCCGTAGGAAAAATCCTCTATAAGTTCCTCCCTGCTTTTGCCCGCAGCGTTTAAGGCGAAAAGTCTATACATATCGACATAGCAAGATGATATGCTATATAAAATCGCAATCGGCTCAACGTGCATATAAAACATATCGTCAAGGATACCCAAAGCCGCAGTAATATTCAGCGCGATTATTTGTTTTACATAATCGTAAACAGAGGCATCAATGGTTTTTGAAGAAACAAAATCAATATTCTCTTTTGTGATTTCACCGTTCTCAACAAAAAGACAAAGTTTATCTATCTCGTTAGTTAAACTGTTGATATCTTCACCGGTGATGTTTATGAGATATTTTGCGTTATCAACCGAAATGGAAGCGCCCCTCTTTTTTGCACCTCTAACAAGCATTGAAACAAGGTCGCCCTGTTCCCTGTGACCGAGCATAACCGCCCTGCCGCCTGATTTTTCGGCGTTTGCTATAATTTTTTTGGCTTTTGTATTCTTTTTATGCTCAAAAGGAACAGAGTCAAAGCGCAAAACCAAAACCGTTGTAGAGGGAATATCGGCAAGTATTTGATAAAGCCTTTCAAGTTCGTCTTTATCGGCGTGTTCATAGTCGTAGTCATTTATAACAACACACCTTTTATCCGACATCATAGGAAACTGATTTACCGCCTCATAAACGTTTTGCATATTTGCCGACTGTTCAAAGACTTGAAG
Organism: Clostridia bacterium; assembly: GCA_017431035.1. Taxonomy (GTDB): domain Bacteria; phylum Bacillota; class Clostridia; order Oscillospirales; family Acutalibacteraceae; genus UBA737. The sequence goes on along the minus strand of JAFRLW010000013.1, from coordinate 41,943 downwards.
ATTAAAATCGGTGTCGCCATTGCACACGGCGTCTACTATTTTATCGGTATAATGTTTTTTAAGATATGAGTCTTCTCCAAACAAAACGTATACGGGTGAGAGAGCGCCACGCTTAATATCATTTTTTATTTGATTTTCATAAACTATATCCATCAGCGCCACTCCCTTTCCATTATTTTTTTGTTTTTATGATAGACGTATAACGTGATAAAGGCTATAAATATCAGAGAAACATAGTATGCGGTGTTTCCCATTTTCAAAGTTACTAAAGGCAAATCGTTTAATCCTCTTATTATAAAAACCATGGCTTTTGAGAAAAAGTCGGCTATATAGAAAAGGAACGCCGTTGCGCCTCTTAATATCGGTAATAAAGAAACCGCCAACGCGCCAAAAATGAGCGCAAAGGTTACAATAAAGTTGAGAAACAGGTTTGTGAATATGCTTAAAACCGATACTTTAGAAAACACCTTTATAATTGCAGGCATAGTAAACAGCGCCGCAAAGAAACTATTGACGGCAAGAGAAACTATCGGGAATATAAACTTATAACTTAATACCGGCATACGTTTTATCGCATTTATGAAATAGGGCGAAATATAAATTATGGCAAAAGTGGCTATAACCGACAAATTAAACCCTATGCTGAAAATAGAAAACGGAGAAACAAGAAAGACCGCCACTACCGATAACGAAAGGGACGACAAACTGTCCGGCTCTCTATCAAAAAGCGGCGCTGCGGAAGATACTATAAACATACTTCCGGCTCTGAGAACCGATTTTGTAAATCCGCATATACCGGCAAATAAAACGACCGACAATATAGAAGCAATAAAACGAAAATACTTATTTTTGAAAATATAGTCTATTATGTAAAACAGGTTGCCGATAATAATCGCCAAATGGAAGCCCGAGACAGCAACCATATGACTTGCTCCTACGTTTCTTATTGCATCTGAAAGGGTTCCCGATAAATATGATTTATCGCCAAGCGTAATAGCGATAAGAAGACCGGCGCCCTCTTTTGAACAGTATTTTAGATATGCGTTTTTGATATGTCTTCTGATAACACCTACAAGATAATAAAAATTATCCCTATCTTTTAACACGCTTATCTTTTCTACGGTTGAATATACGTAAACATCATCACTATAATAGATTTTGCGTTTTTCAACGGGTATGTTTTCAATCGTAACGTAGGCGTTAATTCTATCTCCGGATTTGAGGGTTTTATCACCATAATAAAAAGGCTCTAAAACGGTACCTTTTGGCAGTTCGCCTTTATCGGCTTTTATTCTGAAAGAGGAATAACCTTGAGAGGCTGCGCTATCTTCAACAACGGTAAAATTGCCGAAAACGGTTTTGCCGCTTTTACTGCGTACTGAACCTAATTCCCTATATGTAAAGAAAAGATTTAGCGAAACTGCAGTTACAATTAGAAAAACTATCATCATTTTATACTTCTTGAAAGCGCAAAGAAGTATAACCGCAACAACATTTGCGGCAAGGAGCACCGCAGTCAACAAACCGATATAGTTAGAAATATACGACAGAGCAATAACAAGTACTATACATAGCACGGCAGGTCTTTTAACTCTGATTTTTGATAGTTTATCTTTCACCTTTATGGCTCTCTTTTATCTCATTATAAAGGACGATATAATTATCATACCTGTTTTTATTCACCTTTCCGTTTTGAACGGCATCAATAAGTGAACAAAACGGCTCACAAGTATGAGAACAGGTAGAAAATCTGCAAGTGTTTATATAATCCTTGAAATCAGGATAGCATTGACAAAGTGAAAGGGGTACGGAAAACTCATCTGAAAAACGAAAAGCCGCAAATCCCGGAGTATCGACGATATAAAAATCGTCTATCTTAAAAAGTTCAGTATGTCTTGTGGTATGTTTTCCACGACCGAGTTTAAGACTTACATCTCCCACTTTAGCGTTTATACTGCCGAACATTTTGTTTATAAGACTTGATTTGCCCACGCCGGAATTACCCGCAAAAGCGCAGACAAACCCTTTAAGAGAGGCTTTAAGCAATGATACGCCCGTTCCCTCTTTTGCCGAAACGACAAAGGTATCAAACCCGACTGATTTATAAATATCGGCAAACTCTTTCATATCACCCATATCGCATTTATTAAATACGATAACAGGTGTTATATCATATTTTACGGCAAGGGCTATAAGCCTATCTATCATTAATGTATCGGGTGCCGGTGTTTTGGGCGAAGAAACAATAATCAGTTTATCTATATTAGCGACTGTCGGGCGTTTTAGAAGATTTTTTCTCGTCTTCACCTCTTCTATAACGCCCTTATCATCACTAATCGGTGAAAAAACCACCCTATCGCCGACAACGGGAGATATATTGTTGTTTCTGAATACCCCTCTTGCCTTACACTCATATACGGTATCTTCACTTGAAACATAGTAAAACGAAGATATCGCTTTAATTATCAAACCTTCCATTACTGACAATTTATTGTTGTGGTGTCGGGAGTTATTGTTTCATTTTTAAGGGTGTGACCCTCAAAATCAACCTTTACATTAAGAGAAGACTTTTTACTCTCAAACGAGAAAGTATATCTGTTGCCGGTGAGTTCTTTTAGATTAACCTTAACGCTTTGAATATAAGTTCCGCCGCTGATAATCGATAGAGTTCCGATATCTTTACCGTCATACTCCTCAGATAGTCCGGTAACGGTTACTTCATACTGATAACTGCCGGTGCTTACATAAACGTTAACGGTAGTGCCCTCCGCAACCTTTTCATTTGAGTGTGTAGGCGACTGGGATATAACATACCCCGCATCAAAATATTTATCATTTTTAGTAAGATTCCTTGTTTGGAAAACAGGGATTAAGCCGACCTTTTTAAGATCGCTTTCAGCCTGCTCTTTTGATATACCGACTATGTTCGGCACCGAAACCATTTTAGTTTCTTTACCCTTGCTGATGTAAACAATGATTTCACTGTTTTCCGGAACAACGGTAGTACGTTCAGGCTCGGTTTTTACAACAAGACCTTTATCAACGGTATCGCTCGCCATTTCTTTGACAACGGCGGTAAGTCCCTTTGATTTTAGTTCGGAAACGGCGTAAGACTCGCTTTTGTTATATACATCGGGAACTTTTACGGTTGACTGACCAAGACTGACATAAAGTATGATTTTTGCGCCGGTTTTAACCTTTTTGCCCTTGGGTTGTGACTGTTCGCAAACTGTTCCCGTATCATATTTATCACTTGAAACATATTCCCAACTGATAGTGAACTGTTTTGCCTCTTCACTATCCTGAACTTCGGTTTTAGTCATACCTACAAAATCGGGGCATTCTATTTCTTTCCCCGTTCCTTTGAACAGTCCCGGTATAAATATAACGCCGAGGATGATTAGCGCAACTACAAGCGCCGAAGCAATACCTGCAAGAATAGGTATCATATTATTCTTTTTCTCGTCCTTTTCGTTTGACGGTAAAACAGGCACCGGCTCGTTTGGAGTTTCAACGTATTTTGTCGGCTCATTGTCAACAAAATAATAGTTATCAAAGGTCAAAGCCGGATCTTTTTTGAAGTCCTCAAGATCGCAAAGCATTTCACTGGCCGCCTGGTATCTGCGGTCAACATTTTTTTGCATTGCTTTAAGAGTTATTTGTTCAAGTCCGAGCGGAATAGAACTGTTTATCTCGGTCGGAAGTTTAGGGTCTTTTTGAAGTTGCATAATAGCAACGGAAACGGCGCTATCCGCTTCAAAGGGGAGTTGACCGGTGAGCATTTCATAAAGCATAACGCCTACCGAATATATATCGGCTTTTTCATCGGTCTTTTCACCACGAGCCTGTTCGGGACTGATATAGTGAACAGAGCCTATCGCCTTTTCGGTCATAGTGCGCTGATTACTTCTTGCAAATCTCGCTATACCGAAGTCGGTAACCTTTATGGTGTCGTCATTAAGCACCATAATATTTTGCGGTTTAACATCTCTATGGACTATACCTTTATCGTGAGCATGTTGCAATGCTTTTAGTATTTGTATTGTAAAATACACCGCATCTTTCCAGCGCAAACTACCCTGACGCTCGATGTACTCTTTAAGCGTTATACCGTCAATATATTCCATAACGATATACTGAATAAGGTCGCCGAAACTAACGTCATAAACCTTTACTATATTAGGATGTGAAAGAATTGCTATGGCTTTAGACTCGTTCTTAAAACGGCGGATAAACTCTTCGTTTGTGGTGAACTCATCTTTAAGTATTTTAATGGCTACGGTTTTATCTTCTACATTATCATAGGCTTTATAAACAACAGCCATACCGCCTACGCCGATTATCTCCTCTATTTCATATCTTCCGTCAAGACGTTTTCCAATATATTTATCCATAATTATTCTCCCCTCTTGTCATCATAAACTATAACGGCTGTAATATTATCGTTTCCGCCGTTATCGTTTGCTTTATCAACAAGCAACTGCGCTAAATCTTTATCCGTATTTTCTTCATTTACCGTTTCTTTTATAAACTCTTCTGAAACCGAACTTGATAGTCCGTCGGTACAAAGAAGAATAAAATCGCCTTTATTAAGGTCGACAATATCAATATCGGAAATCACGTTTTCCTCAACGCCGAGTGCTCTTGTGATTATATTCCTTTTCGGGTGAGTTAGCGCCTCTTCTACGGAGATTTTTCCGCTATCTATCAGCGACTGAACAACCGAATGGTCACGGGTGATTATTTTAATATCGCTGTTTATCAGATAGGCTCTGCTATCACCGACGTGGCATATATATGCTCTATTATTAAACATCAACATCAAAACAACCGTTGTGCCCATTCCGTGCAGTTCTTCTTTTTCGTTAGACATACGAAAAAGTTCTATATTAGCGGATAAAACGGCGTTTTGTAAAAGCCTTGTTATATCCTTTTCAAGCAAATTATCACGAAAAGATTTTTGAATATAGTTTCTTATAATCTCAACCGCACGTTTGCTCGCAATATTTCCTCCGTTTGCACCGCCCATTCCGTCACATACAACGGCAAAAGCGGTATTATCGGAGAGCATTTCGGCAAAATAGGCGTCCTGATTATCGTTTCTTGACTTTCCTATATCTGTTTTACTGTATATTCTCAATATTTTCTTCCTCCTTCTTTTGACGCAACTGACCACAGGACGCATTGATATCGGCGCCGAGCGTTCTTCTTATGGTTGCATTTAAGCCTCTTCTAGTCAAAAGTTTTTGAAATCTGAATATTTTATCCTTATTAGGTTTTTTGTAATCATTTTCTTTAACGGGGTTAACAGGAATAAGATTTATGTGACACATTATACCTCTTGTGATTTTGTATATCTCTTCGGCATATTCTTCGCTGTCGTTCACACCGTCTATCAGTGCATATTCAAAAGATATTCTTCTGCCTGTCACCTTTTGATAATCTCTACAAGCCGTCATTAGTGACGCTATATTCCATTTTTTATTTACCGGCATTATTTCGCTTCTGGTTTTATCAAAGGGACTGTGCAGGGAAATTGAAAGGGTTATAGGCAAATTGTACCTTGATAACTCGTTTATACGGTTTACAAGGCCGGAAGTAGAAAGCGAAATATGACGTAGTCCGATATTAAGCCCGTCTTTCTCACTTACAAGTTTCAAAAACCTTATAGTATTATCGAAATTATCAAGCGGCTCTCCGATACCCATCATAACAACGTTTGATATCCTGATATTATTATCTCGGTTTGCGGTTGTAATTTGGGAAAGTATTTCGGAAGCGGTGAGGTCTCTCACCTTTCCGTCAAGACCCGAGGCGCAAAACTTACACCCCATAGGGCAACCGACCTCAGTCGAAACACAAACGGTTATTCCGTGTTCATACTTCATAACAACCGATTCGATGTATTCGCCGTCATTAAGTTTATAAAGATACTTTATTGTTCCGTCTATTGATGATACAAGTTTTCTTTCTATTTTAGTATCGGCAAGATAACCTACACTGCGCAGATAGTTTCGCATATCTTTCGGTATGTTGGTCATTTCGTCAAAATCAGTTATACCGCTTTGTAGCCACTTATATACTTGTTTTGCACGGAACTTAGGTGCGTTTTCTTGCTTTAATAGTTCCTCTATCTCTTCTATATAAAGAGATTTTAAGTCAATTTTTGAAATCCTATTCACCCGCTTTATGAAGCACCGCACAATAAAAACCGTCCGAATTATCTTTTTGCGGCAAAAATGTGCGTTCGCTTACAAGTTTATAATTTTTGTGATTATCTAAAAAGTGTTTAATAACATCTTCATTTTCTTGACAGTTCAGCGTGCAGGTGGAATACATAAGTCTACCTGCTGGTTTAAGATACCTATCGGCATTGTCAAGAATATTCTTTTGCGTTTGTATCAAAGTTTTTATATCGTCAAGTTTTTTGTATTTAATTTCGGGTTTTCTTCTTATAACACCTATTCCCGAACAAGGCACGTCACAAAGGATCGCATCAAAAAGTCCCATAGAGGAAAACTCTTCCGAGTTGTTTTCCTTTACTTTTATAATGTCTATACCAAGCCTTTTGGCGCCGCTTGTTATAAGCGATAAACGTGACGAATATATATCGCAGGCAACTATCTCGCCTTTATTCGCCATAATTTCCGCCATAGAAAAGGTTTTTCCGCCCGGGGCGGCGCAAGTATCAAGTACACGCTCATTGCTTTTAGGTGCCAAATATGAAAGCGCTGTTTGACAAGCAATATCTTCTATATGAAACAGTCCGTCACAAAAAGCCTTACTGCCTATTATATCTGACCCGCTTTTTATAACAAGGGCATCATTAAGCCCGCATTTATCGGCGATAATATTCTCTTCTTTTAATCTGATAATCATATTATCGCTATCGGTTTTAAGGGTGTTAACCTTTAGGAAGAGTGGCGGAGTTTTAAGGGAGTTTTCAAGAAACGAAACTGTTTCCTTAAAACCGATACTGTCTATCAATACGTTTATTACTTCCTTTTCGCACGAATAACGAACGGAAAGGGAGTTTATATCGTCACCTTTCGGCAGGGAGATATCATTTCTTAAAACATTACGAAGTACCGCATTTGTAAAAGGGGCAAGTCTTTTATACTTTGAGTTTTTTATAAGTCTTACCGCCTCGTTTACTGCGGCGTGGGACGGGACTTTATCCATAAACATAATTTGATAAAGCGCCATACGCAAATTATTTATAACGGTAACAGGTTGTTTATCAACACCGCTTTTTATAAAACCGTTAAGTATATAATCTAAAGTGATTTTTCTCTCTATAACGCCAAACACTAACGCCCTTATAAACCTTGCGTCAATATTACCGAACTTTTCTTTATTAAAAAGATTATCAAGAACGATATTCGAATATGCATTGTCTTTTTCGATTTGGTCAAGTACTGATAGTGCAAATCTCCTTATATCGCTCATATCAGTTCACCGTTTGACCGTAAGGCAGAGGGTTTCCGTTTAGCATATCGGCGGCTTTCATAGCCTTTTTACCCTCCATTTGAACCGTTGTCATCTCAATGGCGTTATTATCGCCGCAGGAAATAACAAGTCTGTTATCACCTTTTACTACTTTGCCTGGTGTCAAATCGGTTTTGCCGTATGGTTTTGCCGAAATAACCTTAACCCTTTTTCCGTTTAGCATAAAATAGGCGCAGGGCCAGGAATAAAACCCACGTATTTTGTTATAAACCGCTTTGCCTGGCTCGTTAAAATCAATAAGCGCCATTTCTTTTTTTATTATCGGCGCATAGGTGGCCCTAGTATTATCCTGTTTTACGGGTGTAATCTCACCTTTTTCAAGTTTTTCAACGGTTTCCACCATAAGTGATGCAGTTATATCGCCCATACGTTCAAATAACTGTTCGGCGGTTTCATCATCTTCTATAGGAGTTTTCTTTGTCAGAAGAATATCTCCCGTATCCATACCCTCGTCCATAAACATTGTGGTAACGCCGGTTTCCCGAAAGCCTGAAACTATAGCCCACTGTATAGGCGAGGCACCACGAAGCAACGGCAAAAGTGAGCCGTGACCGTTTACACATCCGAGTTTTGGGATAGAAAGTATTTCTTTTGGCAAGATTTTGCCATACGCCACTACGGCTATTAAATCGGGGTTTAATTCTTTTATTTGCTTTATAACATTTTCGTCTCTTAAAGTATTAGGCTGGAAGACCGGTATATTATGACCGACAGCAAAAACCTTTACAGGCGGCATTGTGATAATTTGTTTTCTGCCAACCGGTTTATCAGGTTGTGCAAAAACGGCAATTATCTCGTGACCGGCGCCGTATAATGCTTTCAAAGTTTTTTCGGCATAATCAGGTGTGCCCATAAAAACTATACGCATAAAAATCTCCTTAACCTAAAACCTTTTCCGATTTGTCTATAAAAAGCACACCGTTTAAGTGGTCTATTTCGTGACAAAGAGCACGGGCTTTAAGCCCCTCGCCCTCAACGGTTATATAGTTGCCATATCTATCCTGCGCGTGAACCTTTACATACATAGGTCTTTTAACACACTCATATCTTCCCGGAAGCGATAGGCAACCTTCGTCACCCTCTTGCTCGCCTTTTGTTTCGTCGATAACGGGATTTATAAGTTCTATAAGACCGTCGCCCACATCGATTATGCAATATCTGCGCAGTATACCTATTTGCGGTGCGGCAAGACCTACGCCCTCCGCCTCGTACATAGTTTCCGCCATATCATCAAGCGTTTGATGTAGTTTTTCGCCGAAATCAAGTTGAGTGCGGCAAACTTTACGCAGAACGTCGTCACCGAGTTTTACAATATTTCTTTTTGCCATTTTAATCACCTAAATTATAGTTTCGGGGTTTATATCAATACCGAAACTAACGTCTTTTTTGAGTTTAGTGTCAGTTGCAAGTTTTATCATTTCTTTGAAACGTTTTGTGGCTTTGCATTTTATTATCATTCTGTATCTGTACTTTCCGCCTATTTTCGGAATTGAAGCGGGTGACGGACCTAAAACAATAATTTTAATATCAGAAAAATCACCGTTTACAAGTTCTTTTATTCTTTTTGATATATTATAAGTACATTCTTTTGAAAGAGCAGCGTCCACCGACTGCGCATAAATCATACAAATATCGCAAAAAGGCGGATATATCATTATTTTTCTGTTATTTATCTCTTCGTTATAAAACGCCTCATAGTCCTGCGCTTTGGCAAGTTCTATAATATGATTATCGGGGTCGTTTGTTTGAATAACGGCAACGCCCTTATCATCTGAACGCCCTGCCCTGCCTATAACCTGTGTTATGAGTGAAAAGGTTCTTTCAAAGGCTCTGTAATCGTCACTGTTTTGCGCTTTGTCGGCGCCGATTACACCTACGAGTGTAACAAAGGGGAAATCAAGTCCTTTAGCCACCATTTGCGTGCCGAGCAATATATCATATTCGTGCCGGGCAAATGCTTCAAGTTTTGTACTATATGAATCTCTTGTCATTGTACTGTCGGCATCCATACGCAAAACACGTGATGTGGGAAAGAGGGCTTTTAGTTGCTCTTCTAAATGTTGAGTGCCGATACCCGAAAAGCGAATATTCTCGCCCTCACATTCGGGGCATTTTTTCGGAACCGGAAAAGAGGCACCGCAGTAGTGGCACATAAGTCGGTTGTTCGCCTTATGATAGGTCAGGCTTATACTGCACTCGGGACACTCAAAAACGTGACCGCAATCTCTGCAGGAAACGTAGGTATTATGTCCACGCCGATTAAGCAGAATAATCGCCTGCTTGTTTTCATTTAGTCTTTTCTCAATTTGAGTTGCCAGTTCCCTACTGATTTCACCGCTGTTGCCGTCAAGCAATTCCGTTTTCATATCAACAACTTTTACCTTTGGTAAAATAGCGTTTCCATAGCGGTTTTTAAGGGTGTAAAGTTTATATATTCCGCTCTTTGCTTTGCTGAAAGTTTCAATTTTAGGGGTTGCGCTTGAAAGAAGTAAAAGGCATTTATGATAAGCCGAGCGAAAACGGGCTATATCTTTTGTATTATAACGGGGAGTTTTCTCGGATTTATACGTATGTTCCTGCTCCTCATCAATAACTATTAGTCCTATTTCCTTAAACGGAGCAAATATGGCGCTTCTCGTACCTATTGCGATTTTTGCAAAACCCTCTTTAACTCTATTATACTCATCCATACGTTGTCCAAAAGAAAGACCGCTATGAAAAACGGCAACAAGACTTCCGTATCTATTAGAGAAAATATTTATCATTTGAGGTGTAAGGGCTATTTCAGGTACGGTGATTATTACACCTTTATCCTCTTTTATAACGCTATCGACAAGTTTTAAGAATATCTGCGTCTTTCCGCTTCCGGTAACGCCGTACAGCAAAGAGGTTATCGCCTTTTTTGCCGATACGTCAAGGCTAAGTCCGTTATAGGCTTCTTGTTGCTCATCGGTTAAAAGTATATCACTCATTTTGCCCGATTTGTTTATTCCCCTTGGCATACGAAACTCTTTTTTGTAAAAGTATTCTGCTACGCCTTTGTTGCAAAGGGCATCAACAACCGAACTTGTAGCGCCGGTAAAATACTGCAACTCTTTTAGAGAACACTCACCTATTGAATACAACGCCTCAAAAACTTCTTTTTGTCTTGCGGTAAACTTTTGGTTTTCGGGTAAACTTTCTTTTAGAATACGTACGCTCTTATTGGTTTTGTCTTTTATATTCCTCGTTGGAACTAAAGTATGAATAATTGCGTTTTTATCAATAAGAGAAAGCGAGACCCTATCAAAGTCACTAAAGGTTTTTTCAAGGTTTTCCCGTTTTGTTTCGCCCGATGATTTAAGAAAATCAAAAAGCGGTCGCTCGCTCTCAGATAGTTCACCGTTATAATCAGGATTAACACTATAATAGTCTTTTAACTTGTACTTTACTCCGAGAGGAAGTATTGTGTTTACGGCATCAAAATAGGTGCAAAAAAAGTTTTGCTTTATATAAACGCATAGTTTTATCATTTCGTCTGACAAAACACTTTGCTCGTCGTTTATATCTATTACCTCTTTTAATCCGTCAATACTCTCTGCTTCCTTGATTTCAAAAATCATACCCTGGCGTGTTTTATTGCCACGTCCGAAAGGAACCGTAACTCTTTTACCGACAAGAGCCTTGTCAGAAAGAGCGGACGGCAAAGCGTATGAAAAAAGTTTATCAAACCCGCCCGTCGTTCCCTCTACGGCAACCAATACGGTAAGCGCCATAAAACACACCACCTTTCAGCGATTTAATTAAGGAATTATTCCTTTGTATCAAGTTCCTCTTCGTTAGCAAGCATATTTATTGCGATACTAACGGGTTTTTCAACAAGGATTTCTTCACGCTCTTCTGCCTCTTTAGCAATTTCACGAGCACGTTTTGCAACCTCAAGTACAAGGCTGTATCTGTCATTGTGTTTTTCAATAAGTTTTCCGATTGCTGGATTTAACATAATTTATACCTCCGGGTATTAGTTTTTAGTATTTTTAATAATCGTAACGATTTTGCTGGCGGCATTATCCACTTCGTCATTTATAACCGTATAATCAAACTCGTTTGCTCTGTCCATTTCGCTTTTGGCTATTATGAGCCTGTTTTGAATTGCCACTTCAGAGTCGGTAGCTCTGTTCCGAAGCCTTTTTTCAAGTATTTCCATTGAAGGCGGCATCAAAAATATACTGACTGTTTCTTTAATTTTATTCCTGATATTAAAAGCGCCGTTTACATCAACTTCAATAAGCATATCGTCGCCGTTGTTTATGCACTCTTTAACGGGGATTATCGGTGTACCGTAAAAATTACCGGCAAACTCGTTATATTCAAGAAGAAGGTCTTTATTTAACATTTCTTTGAACTCTTCTTTAGAAACAAAGTGGTATTTCTCCCCCTCGACTTCTCCTTTTCTCATAGGTCTCGTTATTGAAGAAATAGAAAACTTAAGTTCGGGCAGTTTTTCAAAGACTTTTTGCATAACGGTATCTTTACCCGATCCTGAGGGACCTGAAAGAATAAACAATTTACCTTTGCTCATCTTCACCCTCCTCATCATAAGTAACGGCTTCATTATCAATTCTGGCAGCAACCGTTTCCGCCTGTAGATAGGTCAAAATTATATGGTCGCTATCGGTAATAATTACCGCACGTGTTCTTCTTCCGTGGGTGGCGTCTATCAGCGTACCCTTATCCTTTGCGTCACTTATTATTCTCTTTATCGGTGCCGAATCGGGACTTACTATGGCTATCATCCTGTTTGATGATACAAGATTTCCGAATCCGATATTAACAAGTTTCATAGTACTCCCCTTACTCTATGTTTTGAATTTGTTCTCTGATTTTCTCTATCTCGCTTTTTATATCAACTACCGTATGTGCAATTTCAATATCCTGCGCTTTAGAGCCTATCGTATTTGTTTCTCTATTCATCTCTTGAATAAGAAAATCAAGTTTTCTTCCCTTAGGTGTTTCGGTTTCCATAAGTTCTGAAACCGCTTTTATGTGACTTCTTAGTCTTACGGTTTCCTCAGCAACGGCAACCTTATCGGCAAAAATGGCAACCTCGGTTATAAGACGTTGTTCATCAACCGTTTTATCCCCTAAAAGTTCTTGTACCTTTTCTTTTAGTCTTTGCTCGTATTCTTTAACAGTCAAGGGAGAGCGTTCCTCTATTTTTTGAACTAAAGACAAAATATAATCGGTCCGGCTTAGAACGTCGTCTTTTAATCTTTCTCCCTCAGCCTCTCTCATTGAAAGAAGATTTTGCACCGCTTCTTTTGCAGCGGCAAGTGTCAGACTAAGGGCAGTATCTTCCGGTATATCTCTTTTCTTGCCGATAAAGATATCGCCGTTTCCTATAAGCGATGAGGCCTTTATATCGTCTTTTAGTTTGTATTCTTTAGCAACCTGTTTCAAGGCTTTGATATACGCTTCGGCATACGCTTTGTTTACGTCAATTTGAACCGAGCCGTCGGAAGTATCTTCAACAAATACGCTAACCTCTGTTTTGCCCCTTGAAATACTTGTCGCAAGAAATGATTTTAATTTTTCATCCAAAAACTGAAAAGATCTCGGCATTCTGCTTTGGTATTCAAAAAACTTGTGATTAACCGTTTTTATTTCAACGGTGATAGTCACGCCGTTTTCTACCGCTACTCCTTTGCCGAAACCGGTCATACTGTAAACCGTAAAAATCAACCCCTATATAAAATATATTATTATATAATTATTCAATATATTTTAACAAATATAGTGCGTTATGTCAAGGTTTATCGCTTTGTTTAATCGGTATTTAAGCCTTTCCCTTGATTTTTTTAGGAACATTTGATACTATAGGTTAAAAGATTTATTTAGGTGGAGATTTTTTGAGTAAAAAAGCAAAAACACAACTTCTTTTGAAACTCTTTTTATCTTTTTTTAAGATAGGCGCTTTTACCTTTGGCGGCGGTTATGCTATGATAGCGCTGCTTGAAAACGAGTTTGTTGAAAAGAAAAAATGGATAGAAAAAAACGATTTTCTTGATATGATAGCGATAGCCGAGTCAACCCCCGGCCCTGTTGCAATAAACAGTGCAACCTATATAGGATACAAAGTCGGAGGCGTTTTGGGCAGCATATTATCCACCCTTGCCGTTGTTCTTCCCTCGCTGACTATTATCTATATCATCTCTATATTTTTTGATAAGTTTTTATCTTTTGAATACGTGAAATATGCTTTTAACGGTATAAAAGCCTGCGTTATTTACCTCATTATATCGGCAGGAATTAAAATGTACAAATCGCTTGATAAAAACGCTTTTAATCTTATAATCACTTTTGCCGTTATAGTTGCTATGGTTATGCTCACAGTATTTTCGATTAGTTTCTCAAGCATTTTTATAATACTTATTTGCGGCATTTTAGGCGTTATCGCATATTTTTTAAGCCTTGCCTTTAAGAAAGGCGGTAACGAGAAATGATATATATTAAACTTTTTTATGAGTTTTTCAAAATAGGTCTTTTCACCTTTGGCGGCGGATATGCTATGATTCCGATAGTAAGAGATACCGTCATAAAAAACGGCTGGCTGACTGACGAAAGATTTTTAGACTTTTTAGCCGTCAGCGAGTCAACACCGGGTCCTGTTGCGATAAATATGGCAACCTTTGTCGGCTCGTCGCAAGCGGGACTTTTAGGCAGTATACTTGCAACACTCGGCGTTGTTTTGCCCTCTTTTATAATTATCTTAATAATCGCCGCTATCATAGGCAATTTCTTAAAAAAACGAGGTGTAGAGGCGTTTCTAAAAGGTGTCAGACCTTCGGTGGTGGCGCTAATTATCTCAGCCGGAATAACGCTTGGGTTTAGAACTCTTCTCGGGTTTACAAGCATTAAAGAGAAGTTAAATATTGATTATAAAGCGATTATAATTTTTGCAATTATTACTTTATTATCTTTTGTATTGAAAAAAATTAAAAGGAAAAAGCCGTCACCTATTATTCTCATTATAACGTCGGCATTTTTAGGTATTGTGATATACGGTATATAAAACAAAAAAGCATCCGTTTGGATGCTTTTTTCTTAATTTTCGGCATTCATTATCGCACGGAACTCATCGCCCGAAATCTTTTCATTTTCAAAGAGCACCTTTGAAACGGCGTGGAGTTTATCCATATGATTTTTGAGAATGTCGAGTGCTTTATTATACTGGCTCATAACTACCGATTCTATCTCTTCATCGATAGCGGCGGATGTTTTCTCGGAATAGTTAGGTGTTGATGAGAAATCACGACCGAGGAAGACTTCATTATTATCGTTTCCATAGGTTACAAGTCCCAATCTTTCACTCATACCAAACTTCGTAATCATCTTTCGAGCAAGTTCTGTTGCACGTTCAATATCATTAGATGCACCGGTGCAAATATCGTCCTGCGTCAGTTGTTCTGCGGCACGTCCGCCAAGCAAAGAGCAAATATTCTCTAAAATCTTATTTCTTGTGGTGTGACCGTTATCTTTTTCGGGAAGGTACATTGTGTAACCTGCCGCCATACCACGCTGAATAATAGATATTTGATGAACGGGGTCTTGTGTCGGCAGGAAGTAGGATACAATAGCGTGACCTGCCTCGTGATAAGATGTAATCATCTTATCTTTATCGCTGACAACGTGAGAACGTTTTTCAGTGCCCATAACAACTTTGATACTCGCCTCTTCTATCTCCTCTTGAGTGATAGCCTTTTTTCCGTGACGAACGGCAAGTAAAGCCGCTTCATTAAGAAGATTTTCAAGGTCGGCGCCGGTAAATCCGGCAGTTGATTTTGCAATAGTTTTAAGGTCAACGTCTGGTCCTAACGGTTTGCCGCGTGAGTGTACTTTCAGTATCTCTTCCCTGCCTTTAACATCAGGGTAATTAACGGTTATTTGACGGTCAAAACGTCCCGGGCGAAGAAGCGCTCTATCGAGTATATCAGGGCGGTTTGTAGCCGCCATAACAATAACACCCTCATTAACGCCAAAACCGTCCATTTCAACAAGCAACTGGTTAAGAGTTTGTTCTCTTTCATCGTGACCGCCGCCAAGTCCGGCGCCACGCTGACGACCAACGGCATCAATCTCATCTATAAACACTATAGCAGGAGCGTTTTTCTTCGCTTCACCGAAAAGGTCACGTACACGGGAAGCACCTACGCCGACAAACATCTCAACAAAATCAGAACCTGAAATAGAGAAGAACGGAACGCCTGCTTCGCCTGCAACCGCCCTTGCGAGTAATGTTTTACCCGTTCCGGGAGGACCTACAAGCAAAACGCCTTTTGGTATTCTGGCGCCAAGGTCATTAAACTTTTTCGGGTTTTTAAGGAAATCGACTATTTCTGCCATTTCCTCTTTTTCTTCATCGGCACCGGCTACGTCTGAAAAGGTTGTTTTTCTTCCGTCATTTTGCTTTTTAACCTTCGCTTTGCCGAAACTGAGCGTTTTATCTCCGCCAAGTCCTCCGCCCATACGGCGCATTATAACTATCCAGAACACAGCCATAAGGACAACAAGGATAACCGTCGGCAACATATTCATCAGCCACGATGCTTGACCGCCCGATTTATAATCGTATTTAACAACATTATCGGTACCTTTGTTTTCTTCGTTGATTTTTGCAAGTGACTCTCCTACATCTTCATAGAAAATACTTGCATTAGCAACGGTATAGTGATAGGTTTTGCCGTCAGCACGTTTTTTATAGGTGAGATCACCGCTATAAAGATTTAGCTGGAACTCCGAGATTTCGTTATTTTTTATTTCCTCAACAATCTCGTAGTACTTTGTTTGGTTAGTGTTTTTGGACAATTGTGATACCGTGACAAATGCAATTATAAGCACTATCGGTATCATAATATACAAAAGCACATTTTTTAAGTTTTTCAAAAGTTTTGCTCCTTTCGGTGTAAAGAAAAAAGTTTAGTTATTTTCATATACCTCGGGTTTCAAAACACCGACATAAGGCAGGTTTCTGTATCTCTCATTATAATCAAGACCATAACCCACAACAAACTCATCGGGAATAACAATGCCCGAATAATCGGCTTTCATATCCACCCTGCGATTTTCAGGTTTGTCAAGAAGAGTACAAATCTTGATACTTGCCGCATTTCGACTTTTAAGCACACCTTTAAGATAGTTTAACGTGATACCTGAATCAAGAATATCTTCAACTATAAGTATATCTTTTCCGTCGGGGTCAATATCAAGGTCTTTTTTGAACTTAACAACGCCTGTTGTTTTATTTCCGCTATATGATGAAACTGCCATAAAATCAATTATGCAGTCGCATTTTATTTCACGAAGAAGATCAGATAAAAATACAACGGCACCCTTTAGTACGCTTACAAGAAGCAAGTTTTTATCCTTATAGTCCTCAGTGATTTGGCGACCGAGACGTTTTACCGTTTGTTTAAGTTCTTCTTCTGTTGCCAGTACTTTTAGTATGTCTTTTTTTTCGTCCATAATTATTCTCCCTTTGCCTTTGACATAACATTTATAATACAAACTTTTTTTGTATCATCGCTTAATTTAACACGCTCACTAATGCCGATTTTATGTACAAAAACAGGACCTAAATCATCGGCAATTACCGGCAAATTATCCCTCTCATCCGAAGGGATTTTTTTCTCATTGTAGAGTTTTTTGAAAGTTTTGGTAATGCCCGTTTTTGCAAGCATCATTTTATCGCCGGGCATACGTGTTCTGACTTTCAGTTCACCTACAATTTTATCACTATCTATCATACTTTTTAATAACAAATTGTTAACTTTTTGTGTACCGGTGAAAAAAGTGTTATCGGCGTATTCAATGCTTACCTCAAACTCCTTTTTACTAAAAGGCTCTATTATCTCAAAAAAACCGTTTTTAACCGTTGCAGTTCGTTTGTTTTTAATGGAAATGGTTCCTTCGCTTCTGCAAAGTCTGAGCATTTCGTCAATATGCTTAAAATCAGCAGTTTCTCCGCATTTTTCGAAATAATAATCCCTTAATACTCTAGACAGTATACCGTCGTCTAAATCGACGATATTTGAAATATCAAGTTTTCCGTCTTTATAGTTGGTTTTATATACGTTTTTTGCCGCATTTTCAAGACAGGAATTATCTTTTGCAAAAAGAGAAGATGTATTAAGCGCCGTTTTTTCAAGCGACGGATTTATCTCTTTTAGCGCCGGAATAACTCTATGTCTTATTATATTACGAGAACACTCGTCAATATCATTTGTACTGTCATTAACAAATTCGAGTTCGTTGGCAAAACAGTAATGCTCAATTTCATCCCTTGTGCAGTAGATAAGAGGTCTTATATATTTTCCACGTTTTGGCGGAATACCTACAAGTCCTCTAAGCCCGGTTCCCCTTGTGATGTTGAAAATAAGTGTTTCAATATTATCACTTGCGGTATGTGCCGTTGCGACAAGGTCGGTATCAAGCGATTCAAAAAAGTTATACCTGCACTCCCTGGCAGCAAGTTCTATACTCTTTTTTTGGCTTTTTGCAATTGCCGGAACGTCTGCCTCGCCGACAGTTATCGGAACACTCATTTTTTTACATAAATCTTTGCAAAAGTTTTCATCTCTATCCGCTTCTTTCCCCCTGATTTTATGGTTAAAATGAGCGGCTTTCAGTTCAAAACCGAAAATACTTTTAAGAGAGTTCATAATGTTTAGAAGAGCAACCGAATCAGCGCCGCCGGAAAGAGCGACAGTTATGTTCTTTGCATCGCCGAGCATAGAATAATCTTTTAATGTTTCAAGTACTTTTTCTATCATCAGTGTATAGTATCCTCTGCGGTAAATCTGGTGTGTTCTTTATCCCAGTGCAGTTTAACCGTTCCGGTTTCACCGTGACGGTTTTTAGCAACGATACATTCCGCCTTATCTTCGGCTATAACGTCATCACCGGAGGCATCATCTCTATAGTTAAACTCTTTATAAAGGAACAAAACTATATCGGCATCTTGCTCGATAGAGCCTGATTCACGAAGGTCTGAAAGGGTCGGTTTATGAGATTTGCCTCGTTGCTCTGTACCACGGGACAACTGGGCGCAAACAAGCACTGGAACGTGCAACTCTTTTGCCATAATTTTAAGGTTTCTTGTAATATCACTAACCTCGGTTACACGGTTTTCGGTGCGTTTTGGCGAGTTCATAAGTTGCAGGTAGTCAACTATTACAAGGTCAACGTCCTTTAGGCGAAGCAGTTTTGCTTTCATTTGCGGAACGGTAATTGTAGAAGTTTCGTCAATAAAAATTTGTGTTTTGGAAAGGTTTTCACCTGCGGCAGTAAGCCTCGTCCACTCATTATTATCGAGTTCACCTGTGCGGAGTTTATCACTTCTTACGCCCGATTCTGCCGAAAGCATTCGTTGAGCCAACTGGTCACGTGACATTTCAAGCGAGAAAAAACATACTTTTCTACCCGACTGCACCGCAACGTTACGAGCAATATTAAGGGCAAAAGAAGTTTTACCCACGCCGGGTCTTGCGCCGAGTATAATAAGGTCGGATTTATTAAGACCCGCTATCATACGGTCAAGTTCGTTTATACCGCAGGGTATACCGACATAATCGTCGTGTGTTTCGGGGTCGGCGATTTTTGTAAGACGATCATAGGTTTCGTTTTCTATTACTTCTTTAATATGAGTAAGACCCGAAACCTCAGAGCCTCGACGTATATCGTAAATACGCTGTTCTGCGTTATCAAGCAGTTTTTCGGAATTATCCGTACTCTCGTTTACGTCTTTTATAATATCAGATGCGGCACCGAGAAGCGCCCTTGCATAATAGCGCTCTTTAAGAATGCTGATATAGGTCATTACATTTGCGGCGGAGGGCACAATTTGTACAAGTTGGGTTATATATGATTTTCCGCCCGTTTCATCAAAAAGTTTATCTTTTTTGAGTTTTTCGAGTATTGATACGGGGTCGATAGTTTCGCTATGCTCATACATTTCGGTAATTGAACCGAAAATAACCGAGTTTTGCGGAATATGGAAGTACTCCTTTTTAACCTCTACCATTACGTCGTTTATGCAAGACGGGTCAACTATCATAGCGCCCAAAACCGACTGCTCAGCCTCAAGCGAATACGGCACTCTCATACCGTCAAGTTCAAAAAGCATTTTTTCTTCACTCATATTACTCAGTAACCTTTACGTTTAATTTTGCAATTATTCCGGGTAAAAGTTTAATTTGCGCTGTATAATCTCCGAAGTTTTTAATATCGGCAACAGATAATTTTTTCTTATCAATTACGATATCAAATGCATTTTTTATTTCATTTACTATCTCTTTTGAGGTCACGCTTCCGAAAAGTTTTCCGTTAGCGCCTGCTTTCGCTTTTATGGTAACGGTTTTTCCGTCAAGTTTACTCGCAAGTTCTTTAGCGGCGGCGATTTCCTCTTGTTTATGATGCTCAGCGGACTCTTTTTTTCCACGAAGCTCAGACATAGCGGCATTATCTGCAACAACGGCTAAGTTTTTAGGCAATAAAAAGTTTCGGGCGTAACCGTCAGGAACGTTTACAAGTTCACCTTTTTTGCCCTTACCTTTTACATCAGCAAGTAATATCAGTTTCATAAATATTCATCCCCCATTAAGTTATACTTCCATTATCACGGGAAGTATTATCGGACTGCGTCTTGTCTTTTGATAAAGAAACTTTGACGCCGCCTCTTTACATTTTGATTTAGCAGCGGAGAAATCTCTTGCATTTGCTTTGAAAGAGTTATTAACGGCATTATATACCACATCTACAAGTTGGTCCATAAGTTCATCGGACTCTTTTACAAACACAAATCCCCTTGAAACAATATCGGGACCGGAAACTATCTCACGGCTATAGCCGTCAATCGACATAGTTATCACAAGTATACCGTCTTCGGCAAGGCGTTTACGGTCACGAAGAACTACGCTTCCTACATCACCTACACCGAGTCCGTCAACAAGAACTCTTCCCGCTTGTACTGTATCGTTTTGTTTTATACTGTTTTTAGAAAGTTCTATTACCGCACCGTTTGAAGCTATAAGTATGTTATCTTTTTTCATACCCATACTTCTTGCGAGATCGGCGTGTTTTTTTAGATGCTTTTCCTCTCCGTGAAGCGGAATAAAGAACTTCGGTTTTACTATACTATGGACAATTTTCAGTTCTTCGCTGCAAGCGTGTCCCGAAACATGTACGTCATACATTTTCTCGTAAACTACGTTTGCGCCTCTTCTTATAAGTTCGTTTATAACTTTATCAACTAACTTTTCATTTCCCGGTATCGGCGTTGCCGAAATGATAATCATATCGCCGGGTATTAGTTCGACCTGTCTATGTTCGGAAAAAGCAATTCTATGAAGTGCCGAAAGCGGCTCTCCCTGACTGCCGGTTGTGACAATGACAAGTTTATCTGACGGATAATTTTTTATATCTTCTATATCAATTAAAACACCTTTTGGGATAGTAAGATATCCGAGTTCCGCCGCAATATTTACAACATTTATCATACTTCTGCCCGAAACGGCAACCTTGCGCTTTTGCTTCGCCGCCTCAGTTATTATTTGCTGAATACGGTGGATATTAGATGAAAAGGTAGCAACTATAATTCTATGCCCCTGAGCATTTCTGAAAAGGTTTGAAAAACTCTCTCCTACAACTCGCTCGGAAGCGGTATAACCGGGTCTTTCAACATTTGTTGAATCGGCGCAAAGGGCTAAAACTCCCTGTTTACCAAGCTCAGCAAAACGAGCAAGGTCAATCATCTCGCCGTCGATAGGCGTTGTATCAATTTTGAAGTCGCCGGTATGAATTACCGTTCCGGCGCCGCAGTTAACGGCAAAGCCCACCGCATCGGGAATTGAGTGATTAACGTGAATAAACTCAACGCTGAACTTACCTGCTTTTACGGTTCTGCCGGGCATAATAACGTTTATTTTTGCATCATTTAAGAGTTTATGCTCTTTAAGTTTGCTTTCAATCAAAGCGGCTGTAAGTCTTGTCGTATAAATAGGCAAATTAAACTCTTTAAGCAGATACGGTATTCCGCCGATGTGGTCTTCGTGACCGTGAGTGACAAATAGTCCTTTTATTCTGTTTTTGTTTTCAAGAACGTATGTGAAATCGGGTATGATGTTATCAACACCCGGGGTATCCTCATCGGGAAAGGTCATACCGCAATCAATAAGTATCATATCGCCCATATACTCATAAAGCGTTATGTTTTTGCCGATTTCTCCAAGTCCGCCAAGCGGAATAATCTTCATTTTATTTTCACGTTTTGTTTGTTTTTGACTTGTATTGTTTTTAAGATTTTTCTTTTGTTCATTTTTACCTTTATTTTTAACACCTTTTAGCGACTGCTTATTCATTTTTACATTTTTAGTCTTTGGTGTATTTTTACTTTTTGAAGGTTTATTTTTAAGAAGACGGTTTACGCCCTCTTTAGCAACCGAAACGGTTTTCTTTTCTTTACTCAATATTTAATTCCTCCTTTAACCGTTTTTTTAGATATGTAAACGAACTTATTATTAAATATAGATATATAATCCCAATATAGTAATATCTTTCTATATTTTAACTGTTTAGTATATAGATTGTCAAGTCATTTTGTGTTTTAAGTATTGACAACTTTCAAAAAAATATAAAGAGCGGGCAACCCACTCTTTATAATAATCATTTATAAGCTAAAATATAATGAAAAAATTCATATGCCAGTTCCTTATGCGGTGCATTACCGGCAAACGCTATATATATTTTTTCATTTGCGATATTGTTCTTTTTGATAAACTCGGTATCGGTTATATCAATAGCCATAGGAAGCATTTCTTCCGCTTCTTCCTCTTTAGTGTAAATTATACGGTCTTTATATTCTTCCATTTCCTCATCAGTAAGTATTTCTCTTAAATCCATATAAAGTTCCTGCGTGGCAAAACAATTAAATCCAAGCTCATTTAAGAGCATATAATCAAGCCTTTTTGCCGCAACCTGTGCTATAACGCCCTCAATACTGTAATAGGTGGCGTTTATATCGCCCTCCCCACTATAAATATCGCTTACTACTACTGTGGAATACTCTATTTTTTGTCTGCCGCCGGTTTTATGCAATTCAAAAAAATCATCGGTTATATATTTTTCACCCTCGTCTGTAAGCATAAGGTTGACGCCTGTACCGTAAAGAATTATATCGGTATTGATATTAACTACCGAGGTTACAATGACTGTAATAATAACCGCCAAAACAGCAACAAGAGCCAAAAAATCCTTTAGGTAATAGTCTTTTATAAAGAGAACAAACTGTGAAAAACTCATACCCTTTGTTTTTTCTCTGAAACCGGAATAATGTTTTTTTATTTTTTCAAAAATCTTCATAATCAGTCCTCTTCCTCTTTTACAAGAGGCGGAAGTTCGCCCGTTTCCCTTTTCTTTGTAAGAACGGCAATCAGCGGGTCTTTAAGTAATCCTATACCTAAAAAAGCGCTAAGTGAAAAATATACCGCCATAAATACAATTATGAAAATAATGACATATTTTGCGTAAACAAGAATTACGAATATGGGCGCCCATAAAAGCAGTCCGGTTATCAATAACTGTAACGGGGCTTTGAAAACAAAAGAAGCGCTCTCGGTCAAAAGGTCAATAAACCTACGTGGAAAAAATACGTTATATACTATTAAAGATGTGAAAAGGGCTATAGCAACTGCTAATATCAGCGAGTTTGGTATAAGGCTAAATAGGGCATTTTTTGTAAAGTTTTTTGCTATGGCAAAAACAATATCCCCCATATATATTATAAATGAAGAAAGAAGCACGGATATTACCGCCATTGACAAGGTATGATTTTTATATCCGGCTCTGAACCCGTCAAACCAACTGTCGTTACGAAGATAATACCTGACTGCAGTAAACAAGGCGGACAAGGCCGGACCTAAAGCTGCAAAAGAAATATAAAAAAGGATACTTACTAATGGGCTATTATACATAACCTTCAAAACGGTAAGAACAGTTATCGGCAAAGTGGATGCAATAAACAAAAGATTAAGTGTAATTGCATGTCCGGTAAAGGTTATTACTCTCCAAAGGGTTGACTCTGAAAAATCGGATTGTTTATTTTCCGCCATTTTTTCACTTCCTAAATAAATATTTATTATTATACTCTTTTTTTAAGCAAAAATCAACATAATATAGATTTCGCTTTTGACTTGATGTCGAAAAGGAAAACAAGTCTTTAATTGCAGGTTGATTTTTTTTGTAAAAAATAGTAATATAGACTTATTGTAGGTAAGGACAATAAGTCTAATCTGAAAAAGAGGTTAATAAATGAGTATATTTGAATATGATTCAAAGTTTATGACCTTCTTGCGTACTGTGGGCGACCTTATAATACTAAACGTGTTATATCTTGTATGCTCAATTCCCCTATTCACGATAGGTGCGGCGCAAGCGGGACTCTACACGGGACTTAGAGAACTTTTTGACCGTGACGGAAGCAACTCTTCCGCAAAATCATTTTTTAAAGGTTTTAGAAACGGATTTGGTAAAATAACAGCAATATGGAGTGCTATTTTAGTTTCTTTGTTGTTGTTATCATATAGCGTTTACTATTTGTATTTTGCAATAAAAGAAAAAATAGTAACCACTAACGTGCCGATTATAGTTGCAATTGTAGGTATTGTTATTTTGTGCCTTTTATCCGCACAGCTTACCATTTTTCATTCAAAGTTTGATTGCAGCGCTTCACTTCTTATCAAAAACACAATCGTTATGACAATAGGCTTTCCGCTGAGAAGTTTACTAATGGCTATTATGATATACCTTCCTATCGCAGTTATCCTAATGGACGGAGGTATAACCTTTATAAGAGCCACTCCGTTATGGATAGCGATATATTTCTCGCTTGTATTTCTCCTTAATAATACGCTTATGAAAAAGCCGTATATAAAGACAGTGCCCGGCGAGGCGGAAAACGAAGAAGCCAAAAAGGAAAAAGAAAAAGAAAATAAAACGCAGTAAAATAAAAAAATATATACCGCCCGATATCGGGCGGTATTTTTTATAGAGATTATTTTGATTAACCTTTAATAGATCCTACCATAACACCTTTTTTGAAGTACTTTTGTACTATAAAGTAAAGTAAGATAACAGGAACTGTTGAAACAACAATCAAGGCATACTTAATTTGTTGCGTTCCGTCTTGTACCTGTTGAAGCATAGTTTCACTAACGCTTGACGCATCAATGGACTGTCCTGCGGTAAGTATAGTACGCAAGAATATTTGCAACGGGAAAAGGTTTTTATTACGCAAATAAATCATTGCGGTAAAGTATTGGTTCCAGTGGCCAACCGCATAGTAAAGGGTGATAACCGAAAGGGTTGCCTTTGAAAGCGGAATAGCAATACTTGTAAGACATTTGAAATCGTTAGCGCCGTCAATTTTCGCAGCCTCATAAAGTTCTTTCGGAATACTTGATTTGAAAGATGTACGGATAATCATCGTGTTATGAATGCTTACCGCACCGCTAAGCAAGATAGCCCAAATAGTATCAACAAGACCGAGTTTCGATTTGAGTATGAAAGTAGGTATCATACCTGCACCGAAAAGCATTGTGACAACGATAAGTTTGTTATAAAATCCACGCAAAGGCAAATCGCTCTTTGAAAGCGGATATGCAAACAAGATGGACAAGAACATATTGATAATAGTACCGAAAACGGTATAAAACAGAGAGTTTCTATATCCGAGCCATACAGTATCATACTGGAATACAAACTTATATCCTGCAAGTGTCGGGTCTATCGGTAAAAATACTACTCGTCCTGACTGAATTGCCGCAGCAGATGAGAAAGACGAAGATATAACGTAAACAACCGGATAACCGACAACAACAAGGAGTAAAAGAATAATTACGGTACAAAAGCCCTGGAGTACACGGTCGCTGACGGGTTCAATAATCTTATTGGGGTTTTTCTTAAATAATGCCATAACTCGTGCCTCCCCTTAAAATAGTCCGGCTTCGCCATCGGAAAGTTTGTTGGCAATAAAGTTAACTAATATAATCATAACTGAGTTAATCGCCGAGTTCATAAGACCGATAGCAGAACCGTATGACAGCTTGTTTTTAGCAAGACCGTATTTATAAACGTATGTTGAAATAACTTCAGACTTATTAATATTTAATTTATTCTGCATTAGGTAAACTTTTTCGTAACCAACTGACATTATATGACCGCTACGAAGAATAAACATTATTGAAATAGTCGGAAGAATTGTGGGGATATCAACGTGTAATACACGTTTCCAACGGGAAGCGCCGTCGATAGTCGCCGCCTCATGAAGTTCAGGTGAAACCGCAGCAAGAGCAGCAATATAAAGAATGGTTCCCCAACCCATTGCCTGCCAAATACCTGACCATACATACAAATGACGGAAAGCGCCTTCACTTGAAAGTATGTCATAGTAATTGTTTGAACTGATTATTTTATGTTGCCTCAGCACCTTCATTATATGTCCGTAGAAGCCGGTAATCGGGTTAAATACCTGATTAAGAATACCAACCATAATAACGGTTGAAATGAAGTGAGGAATATAAGAAACGTTTTGCGTAATTTTTACAAGAATCTTATGGTTACTTACGTGTAAGAATAACGCAAGAATAATCGGAATAGGAAATCCTGCAAGTAACTGATAAAAAGATATTGCAAGAGTGTTTTTAACAAGTGTTTTCCATTTATAGTAAGCGAAAAACTCCTGGAAGTTTTTCCAGCCAACCCACGCACTGCCCCAAATACCGTCACGGGCACGATAGTTACGCCATGCAATTTGGATACCATACATAGGTCCATAGTGGAATATAATTATGTATAGAAGCGGCAAAACTAACATAAGTTGTAACTGCCAGCTTGATTTGAACTTATTCCAAGCATATCCCTTTTGGTTATAAACAAGATCAGGGTCTTTGCTTTTTAACCTTTTGCTCACCACTCATCGACCTTTCGTTATAATTTCAAATGATGACCGCGTGGTAAAAAATCACGCGGTCACCCACATAATAATTAACTTAACTGATTATTTAAGGTTGTTCTGACGATCATATGCCTTTTGAGCAACGCTTAACCATGTTTTAAGTCCGAGATCGTCAAGTTTCTTCAAATATTCATTCCAGTCGGAATCGCTATTCGGATTAAGTGTACCGGTAACGAAACTTGTACGGCTGTTACTGATGTGACTCTTACAGTTAGAAATTGTCATACTGTATTGTTCAGACTCTTCGGTAGTAAGTACAATTGCGGAAAGTTTTTCTTTCGGATTATACTTCTCAGCCGCAGCAAAGTAATTGTCGTGTGTAGCGGTGAACTGTTTATTAAGATAATCCTGCCACTTAGAAACATCTTCAATCTGAGTAACTTCGTTCTCAGCATAGTAAAGGATGGTTGACTGAATGTTACCCCAAGTAGAGTTGTTCTGGTTAGCCCATACCTGATTGATAACTTTGATTTGAGCGTCATAGCCTATGAAAGATTTTGTACCTTCATCAGCGTCATCCCAGTCAACGCCCTTTTCGCCGTAACGGAGACGCAAAGAAGCTTCTTCGGTGTAGAAGTTCATAAGGAAGTTCCACGCAGCATCGGGGTCTTCGCAGTCCTCAGTGATAAAGGTTCTATAAACCTGCTGGTTGTTTGTGATTACTGAATTGCTCCAGTAATTCATTGCTGTATATTTGTAAAGCGCCGGGTTGTTAGGCTCGATAACAAGCGTCGGGTGACCAACGAAGCAACCTACAAGAATATCGGAATCATTGATGTTTCCGCTTGCATCTGTTGTCGGGCAGATATAACCCTTAAGGGTTGTTGCGTTAGTTGTAAGAGAAAGTGATGACAAAAGACCTTCGTTTACGAGCTTGTTAGCATACTTAAGACCTTCACGATATTCGTTTGATGTGAAAGGAGTGGTAAGTTTGCCGTCTTTTATGCCAAATGATTTCTCTTCATTGAAATAAAGGAACTGGTTAAGAATATAGTTGATTACATGACCGGAAAGTGAGTTACAACCAATGAAGGGGATCTCATCTTTACGACCATTGCCGTTCGGGTCTCTATCACGGAAAGCAACAAGAACATTGTAGAGTTCTTCAAGACTGTTCGGCATAGAAAGACCGAGTTTATTAAGCCAGTCCTGGTTAATGAACATCATATAGTCCATAACGTCGATTTCGGAATACTGTAATGTAGGAAGAGCGTACATAGCGCCGCTGTCGGGGTTAACCATGTTACGCATAGCTCTGTCCTGATCTTCTTCGGGAAGTTCAGCAAATCTATCCCAGAACACTTTAGAAGCGCCTTTTTTATCATCGAAATACTCTTTCAAATCGAGGAAATAGCCGTCATCACCATATTCGGTGTAAACTTCTTTACCGAAATCAACACCCCAAAGGATATCAGGGAGTTCCTCACCTGCAGCGATCATAGTAGCGATCTGTGATTTAGCTTCTGAAGACTGACTGGAGAAGAACTGGAACTCGATTTTGTAACCACTCTGCTCCTCAATCCATTTGGTGAACATGTTGGTATCATAGTCTTCGATAAGAGCACTTGTGCAAAGACCGATTTTAAGTGTTGAACCGTCACCTTTCTTTACGCCGCCTTTTCCGCAGCCGGCAATTAAGCCAACCATAAGAACGACGCATAAAACTAATGCTACAATTCTTTTCATCAAAATAACCTCCATATGATTTTTAAAAAGAATGCAAAGCGGAAAAATAAAATACCGCTATTGTGCATTTGTTATTATACTACAAATAATATTAAAATGTAATTGTGAATAATTACTAATTTTACCTTATTATATATGCATTTTGCACAAAAATCCCGTTTACCGATTAACATTTTTGTTATATGGCGGAACTTTTATTGTAAAATCAGACAATATTCTTGTGTTTTTTTTGACAGTTTAGTGTAAATAAATGTAGAAAAAGGGCGTCCTAAAAATCGCGTTTTAAGACGTCCTTTTTATATGTTATGATTCTATCTCTTTGACAAAGGCGATTTTATCTAAAGCCTTAAAATAGGAAGAGCCTGAAACAAGAACGTCAGCACCGTTCTTCTTGCATATATCCCCTGTTTCAAGATTTATACCGCCGTCAACCTCAAGATGACAAGAGGGCTTATGCTCGTTTATCATTTCCCTTAATGCCTTTAGTTTCGGCATCATATCTTCCATAAACTTTTGGTTGCCGAATCCCGGCTCTACTGTCATAACGAGAATAAGATCAAGGTCTTTAATGTAAGGCAATACTGCCTCGGCAGGCGTTTTGGGTTTTACCGAAAGACCTACTTTAACACCATGAGATTTAATCTTTTCTATCGCTTTTGCAGTATTCTCCGGGGTGTCAGCTTCAACGTGTATAGTAAGATAATCAGCCCCCGCCTCGCAAAACTGGTCAACGTAGCGTATGGGTCTATCAATCATCATATGTACGTCAAGCACCATATCGGTTACGTTTCTTATCGATTTGGTCGCAGCATAGCCGAATGACATATTAGGTACAAACGCTCCGTCCATACAGTCGACGTGCAGCCATTTTGCACCGGTTTCTTTTACTTTTTTGAACTCACTTTCAAGATTACAAAAATCCGCTGAAAGTATTGATGGAGAAATAATTGCCAATTTACTCACCTTATTTTATATCATTGATTTTAAGCGCCGCATCATAAAGAGCGCAAAAACGCTTATACTTTTTCTCTTGATAGTCTTTTTTACAAGGAGTGTATTCCTTAACAAAAGACAAACAATCTTTTCCTGCTTCTTCATAGGAAGCATATTTTCCGGAAGCTACAGCGGCGATAATAGCAGCGCCGAGACACGCAGCTTCACTTTCGGCAGGTATTCTTACGGGAAGTCCCGTGATATCCGCTTGAAGCTGACACCAAAGCGAACTCTTAGCTCCGCCGCCGGTGGCGATAATAGACTCAACTTTTACACCGTTATCAGACATTTGTTCGCAGTTTTTACGCAAAACAAACGATACGCCTTCCATAATGGCAAGAGCCATATCGTATTCGTCATTTTCCTGTCTTATGCCCCAAAATACGCCGGTTGCTTCTGTATCAAACTCAGGCGCATTAGTGCCTACAATATATGGCAGGAATATAACCTCATTACCCTGACGGAGTGCGGCGTTTTCATCTATTGACTTGAAATCGGCGCCTTTAATGCAGGAACGACGGAACCACTCAAGGCTGACTCCCCCGCTTTCCGCAACGGGAAGCAAGATATAAGAGTTTTTCTTAAAGCCGTAGTGAACGGCAATTCCCGTGTTTTTGGGAACAGTCTCACCGCATAGGGTCGCAAGAGCCATAACCGTACCGGTTGAAAGTGTGATACTTCCCGGCTCGGTATTGCCTGTACCTATCATACCGGTAAAGTGGTCGAGCGTTCCGTTGTTTATACGAGTGCCTGATTTGACGCCGATACTCTCACAAATCTCCGGTTTTAATTCGCCGATAGTTGAACAAGGCTCAACAAGCGGCGGAAGTTGACTTTCATCGACACCTATTGCCTCTAACATCTCTTTCCAGTAGCACTTATTATAAATATCAAAATAGAAAGAAAAGGTAGCAATAGACATATCGGCGGTTTTCTTGCCGGTAAGGTAGTAAACCACATAGTCTTTGAGCATCATATAGGTAACAACCGCACTGTATATTTCGTTACGGTTATTCTTTAGCCATAGGATTTTTGTTGCAGGCCAGGTCGGAAGAACCGCCATTTGACCGGTTTTTTCTTCACAAACTTCGTGCGGAAACTTATTTGATAAGGTTTCACACTCTGCTACTGAGCGCTCATCCATCCAGGAAATAGCGTTCATTAGCGGTTTGCCTGACTTGTCAAGACAAATAAGAGATTCCGCTTGTCCTGTAAAAGCAATTTCTTTGATTTCTTTTACGTTATTTTTTCGAGCGGTATCGCCAAGAAGTTCTACAAGAAGTTCGCAATACTTTTCGGCATCAAACTCTACTACTCCGCCCTCGGTATAATATTTTACCGGAACACTTTGGCGGTCAACGAGTTTCATATCGCCGTCATAAATGGCAACCTTAATATTGGTACTGCCCAAATCAACGCCAACGTACATAGTGTTACTCCTTTAATAAATTACATTACAAAATCAATATCCATCATCTTGCAGAAGTCTTTAAGCGCTTCGGTATAATCGCCATACGCCAAAATAACGTGCTGACAACAAACATTTTGAGCAAACTCTTCAACTGTGCAGGAATCAGGGAAAACTTGCAGACTCGGAAGTTGCGGAGCCGGGTCGTCCCAACCAAACTCATTCCATGCAGGAGGATTTTTGGCTTCTGCAGTATATACGTGCATTCTGTATCTTCCGCCTATGAAGGCAAGACGAGCGCATGTTACGTATCCGGTCTTAACCTTTGATACGTTAAGAAGTGAAGCTGAAAGCAAACCGAATGCGGCAGGAAGAACGGTAACGTCGCCATCGGTAACGGCTTTCGGAACATAGTCGGGAACGCCTATGAGCATACTGTCCTCAAAGAACTCATAATACTCAAGATAAGGAACGGTCTGACCGGTTATGTATTTCATTATAAGTTGGGTAACAGCACCCATAACGTCGTTTTCGGGAACGGTAAGAACATTTGTGTAATGTTCAAGAAGCATAAATACCATTGCAGGCGGGAAACTGAGCAGTTTCTTCATACCGTCAACGTCAATAAGTGTTATGGCTTCCATATTGCGTTCTTTTATCTTTTTGGCAATAGCAAGAGCATATTTTACACCCGACTCTATAACCGAGTCGTCGCACTCTTTTTTGAACACCCAGTTGTCTTTAACGTATTTAACGCCCTCGGCAATCTGAGCTGCCTCAAGTTGCTCAGCGTTTTGAACCATTTCAAGCATTTCAAAGGGTTCTACCTCAACGCCTATTTGACCACGCATTGAGTTACCCTCATACTGTGTACCGTAAAGGAGCATATCACGATAACCCATTGTACCTACTCTTGCGGTTCTGAGGTTTTTCTTAGCGTGTGCCGCCATAATGAACGACTCTATTTTTGCCATAGGATAATCTTTTCCGATTATGTTATAAACATATTTGAAGTTGTATCCGAGAGCCTCAAACGCCGGACGAATTGCAGTTGTTCCTGCCTGCTCAGCGGTGGTTATGATACGGCCGTTTTCTTTCCAACCGCAAAGTCCCCACAAAAGCATGGGAACGTGACGATAAGGATCGGTAACATATGTAACGGCGTGTGTGGGTATCCAACCGGCAACGCATACAACGAGGCAGTCCATATCATAGCCCTCAAGTTTTGTAAGGGCGGCTTTTGCGGTGGCATACTCGCTATCGTCGATTACAAGTCCGCCGTCAAGAACGTCATCAAACTTCTCTTTAAGAACGGCAAGGGCTTCATCGTGTTTCATATTAAGTCTTTCTATAGGGGTGTTGACCTCGCCAAAGCATACATAAGCAACTTTTACTTTGTTTTCCATAATATATCTCCTTTTCGTTATTATATTTTATTTCAGCCGAGAGGCTTGTGATTTAGTCTTTCGCCTACTGCTCCGCCCGGATGAATAAGGGCAAACTGTTCAGCCTGATAATCGGTTTCTTCAACCATTGCCGCCTGAAGCGCATGGAATATCATACAAAGAGCGGTTGTACTTGTAGTACCCTGCATATTGTATTTGTCGGTTTCTCTGTTTACGTGTTGTTTAAGAACAACATCGGCAGATTTTGCAAGAGGAGATTCCATATTTTCGGTGACGGTGATGATTTTAACACCCTTTGCCTTGCAAATATCAACTATCGGGAAAAGTTCCTTTGTTGAACCGCCTCGAGAAGCGAATATCATTACATCTCCCTCTTGTAAAAAGCCGGTTGCACCGTGTACCGCCTCGGCAGGAGAGATAAAACGGGAAGGTCTTTCAATACAACACATAAGATGTGCCATATGCTGACAAATAATTCCCGAATGACCGCAACCGCAGGTTCCTATACGAGGTGCCGAGCAAAGCAACTCAACCGCTTTTGAAAAAGCATTATCATCAAAATAATCTTTCATTTCTTTAATGCAGTTCGCTTCAATATCGTATGCTTCACGTGCCGCATTAAGTGACTTTTCGTTAATCAATTTAACTTCCTCCCGGACATTTTTTATCACTATAGATTATACATTCATTTGGTTTAATTTTCAATATAAAAATTATTATAACAAAAAATGATAGTGTTTTCTAAAAAAACAACTTAAAAAACCGATTGACTATGACTTTTTAACTTGATATAATTATAAAAGCAAAATAATAGAAAGGTTGATTTTGTTGAACAAGCATATTATCAAACCGCCTTTTTTTGAGATCGGTCCTAAATCATACCTTTACGGTGATGATGTTTTGGATCTCGCTATGGCAGCCGATAAGGCCGCCGAAAAATACAAGGTGGACATTATCTTCACCTGCCCCGTTGTTGAAATACGCAGGGTGAGTGAAAACACAAAGAACATTCACGTTTTTGCTCCGCATATGGATCCTATCCGTCCCGGTCGTGGACTTGCAGACACTTTGCCTGAGTCACTTGTTGCCGCCGGCGCTGAGGGTGTAATGCTTAATCACTGTGAAAAGCCACTAACACACGAAGTATTAAAGGAAACAATTGAAAGAGCAAACGAACTCGGTCTTACCACTATTGTTTGCGGCGACAGTATGGCAGACGCTTCACGTATTGCCGAACTCCACCCCGATATAATAGTTGCCGAGCCTTCCGAACTTATCGGAACGGGCGTAAGCGTAGGCCCCGAGTATGTTGAGGCTGCTATGCGTGCCGTTAAAGACGTTGACGAGAATATTCTTGTTCTCACCGCCGCAGGTATTGCAAACGGAGAGGACGTTTATAACACCATTATTGCAGGAGCCGACGCTACAGGTTCTTCTTCGGGTGTTGCAAAAGCCCCTGACCGTGCAGCAATGGTTGACGAAATGATAAGCGCTGTCAGAAAAGCGTGGGACGAGCGTCACTGATAAATAAAAAATATTTTTACATATTTTGGAGGAATAAAAATGGAATTTAAAGTATTTCAAAAGGAACTTGAACTTCAGTCAAGAGGTTGGATCCCTACATTTCACGATGTTTCTAAGGAAATCAGAGAAATCGTAGAGGCTTCAGGCGTTAAAAACGGTACTGTTTGCATCGCTTCTCACCATACCACCTGCTCGGTTATGGTTCAGGAGTGCTCACACGATATCGACTCTTTTGACCTTGAGTTCTTACAGCATGACCTTCTCGACATAATGAGAAAACTTATTCCCGATTTTGCCGAGGAACATCAGTATCGTCATCCCGGTCCTATCCATTCACAGTTTGGCCGTTATGTTGACGAGCCCGGTGACTTCACCTCTATGAATACAGACGGACATCTCCGTTCGGTATTCTTCGGCAGAAGCGAAACCATGACCATTAAAGACGGTAAACTTGACGGTGGCGAGTTCGCTCACGTTTATTTCATTGACTGGGACCACGTTCGTGCACGTCACAGACAACTTAACGTTACCGTTATGGGTACTACCGAAGAAATAGAAGACAGAAAGTGGAATAACGGCGAGGTTATCAACACCCTTCATAAGTTTACTGATGAAGAAAAGGCTTACGACCTCCACTATGATCTTCAGCAGCAGAGATAATTCTATCAGTAGCAGAGATAATTCTAATAATAAAAAGACACGGCTGGGTCGTGTCTTTTTTTATTTATGACATTTGACAAAATTCGACAAATAATATATAATGTTCTAAACATTAAAAGAGATACTTAAACATTAAAAGCAACCTTGTAAATATTAAACTTAAGGTCGTGAACATATGATAAAAAAGAGCAGGAACTACATCCGAATTGGATGCAGGCCTGCCTGCTGGAGCTGAGGATGGGACTTGAACCCACGACCTGCTGATTACGAATCAGCTGCTCTACCAACTGAGCCACCTCAGCACACTTATAAGATTATATCAATTTGCATCTTTTAAGTCAAGAGTAAAATAATACGAAAGGGGCGGTTTTTATGATAAACTCAAACGAAAACATCAGCAAACGTTTGGCACAGTTTCGCACACTTGCAGGTTATACGCAAAAAACAGCGGCTGAAGCAATAGGTATGACCAAAAACTCCTATGCGAGAATGGAAAGAGCCGGAAATCCGAAACTTGATTTGTTAAAACAACTTGCCGATCTTTTTCACGTTACAACCAATGATATTCTCTATGGTAAGACACCTTTCGGAAACTTGCAAAATAATGATACGCCAAAAGCCTTTAAGGACGTAGGGCCGGAAAAAACAACAATAGACACAAGACCTGATAATATTATCCTTACGGCGAACGAAAAGAATATAATCAAACTTTGCCGTGCGCTTAACAAAGACCAGCGAAAAGAGGTTGTTGATTTTATCTACAAGCATATTGAAGAGTCCGGTCTTGACGGCGACGATATTTTAGGAAAAAAAGATAATTACTGATAAAAAAACCGCAGTTTTAATAACTGCGGTTTTTCTTTGCTAAAAGACGATATAATCAGATAGGTTAAATGAGTAAATAATTCTTTTTGTAACCTTCTTTTTGAATACCTTTTCACACGCTTTACTGTAAATTAAAAGTTGTTCACTGTATCTGTCTTTGAGCACTTCGAGATTATCGACCCTGTCGGTTTTGAAATCGAGAACCGTTACCTCATTCCCGTCAGTAAAGCACAGGTCAACTGCACCTTGCACGAGAATTGACGTATCAAGAGGAATATTTTTTGCATCGTTCTCCACTTCAATCACGGGAACTTCGGTTAAAAAGCGCATTTCCCTTCTGACGTCTTTTGACTCTTTTATTTTTGCAAATAGGTCGCTTCTGAAGAAATCTTTTATGGCTTTTATATTTAGTGATTTAGCCTCATCTTCACTTATAAATCGCCACTCTTTGAGCCTTTCTATCTCACCCTCAACGTCATCGGCTTTATCAAAAGAAATAAACTGCATAACGTGGTGCATAGCGCTTCCCGCTTCTGCGCTTGACAACCCGTCTTTGTTCATAAATGACGGCTTGGCGGTAAAGGCAAAACGTTCCGCTTCTTCCCCGTTTGCAAGCCTTGAAACCGATACCTTTGACTCGATTTTGCTAAGCGCCGAATATGGATAATTATATGAATAATTATAAATAAGCGCCGAAACTATTTCTTCGTTTACAGCGGTGTTATCCTCTTTTTCGTCGCTGTTTGTTTCTTTTTTATTTTCTACAGGCGTATAAGTATAAACAGGGATATTAAATCCTGATTTTTCAAACGGCGGCTCTACGTCAAACCCTTTTATATCGGTATAAAAATTATCGCTTAAAAGCGCACAAGATATAACATAATCAAACATTGACTTAGACTGTAACAGTGCTTCTTTTGTTATAAAGGGGTATTTATCCGATAAACGATTATAAAGATTTGTAAACCGTTTTTGCAAATTATCTCCCGAACAAATATAGCAAACTCTATCCTCGGCTCTTGTTGCGGCAACGTATAAAAGGCGAAGATCTTCTTCAACCGACTTCATTTTTTCTTTGTATGCTGCAAGGTTAAAGTTGGTCGTCCCTGTTTTTTCGCATAATTGCTCGTCATAATACCTGAAAGCAATTCCGAGTTTTTCGTCATATAAAGCGGTTGTCTTGCTTTCGGTGTTTGGAGAATAAGCCAGATTTGCAAGTATGCATATCGGGAATTGAAGACCTTTTGATTTGTGCATAGTCATAATTTTTACACCGCCGCCGGTGTTTTGACTTGTATTAAACGCTTTATCGGGAAGTGACTCCAAATACTTCAAAAACCCATATATTCCACCTGCAAAACGAGAAGAATATTCGTTTGCGATTTTTGATAGAAGTAAAAGGTTAGTTCGTTTCACATCTCCGCCGGGCATTATGGCAACATAATCGGTAATACCTGTGACGGAGTAAATTCGTGCTATTGCCTCGCCAAGTGTATTTGTGATAAAAATGCGACGATAGTCTTCAAGTTTTTGCACAAATGACTTACACTTTTTATCACCGTTTTCACAGGCTAAAATAACCGCACCGTACAAAGAACCTTTTTTAGAAGTCAGTCGGATAATTGCAAGTTCTTCAGCGGTAAAATCAAATAGCGGACTAAGCATTATATGCAATAGTTCAATATCGCTTTTTGGATTATTTATCACCTTTAGCAAAGAAAGGATAAGTTTGATTTCATAAGTTTCAATAAACGACTCTTTATCAAAACTTACTGGTATACCTTCTTTCGAGAGGATATCGGCTATAGGCTCTACCTTATCCTTCAGCGAACGCAAAAGAATAGCAAAATCGCTGTACTTTGCGGGACGCAAAGTGTTATCATCTACCTTTATAATATCCCCTGCCGCCATTGTTCTCTTGATATAATCGGCTATGGCTAACGCTTCGGTATCAAGTCTTTTGTTATACTTATCACTATTGTCAACAACAAGCAGTTCACTCGAACTACCGTTTTCAAACGGGAAGACCGCTTTCGGAGAAAGTTTTTCTTCGTCGGAATAAACAAGTTTTCCGACTTCGCCGGTAATTAGATTTGAAAAAAGGAAGTTTGCAGTAGCGCAAACGTCATAACTGCTGCGGTAATTTTCGGAGAGGAAAACTCTACTGTATAAGGGGTCTTTTTTAGCCTTTTCATCTTTTTCAATAAAGTTTTCGGGGTTTGAGCCTCTGAAACCGTAAATACTTTGTTTTACGTCCCCTACTACAAACAGTTTTTCTCCGTTTGACGATAAAATATTAAATATAGCATCTTGAAGGTCGTTTACATCCTGATATTCATCAACCATAACCTCATCATATTTTGATATGATACTGTCGGCTTCCGCAGTTCCAAAAATCTTACCGTTTTCGTTTTTACAAAGGAAAGAGAACACCATTTGTTCAAGGAAAGAAAAGGTTATACTGTTCTCTTCTTTGCAAATCTCAAAAAAGGCGTTAATAAATCTTTTTTCTATCTCTATTATCAGTTCAACTGCCGGTTGTAATCTTTTGCGCAGTTCCTCAGTTTCAGCGGTGGTAAAATGGAATATATCCTGCAAACCCTTGATTTTTTTATCTATTGTATGTTTAATGCCTTTGATACGTTCGGTATACTCGTCCTTTTTTGCCGCACGTTTAATATTTGCGGCGTTTGACTCGGAAAGGACGCTACGGAAGGTATCGTAATCGGAGTTTAAGTTGTCGTAAAGATTTTGAAGCACTGAAATTAAAACTTCGCCGTATTCGATATAATACTCTGAGTTCACACCTACAAACTCGGCGGTTTTTCTTAATTTTTCCGCTTCGTTAAGACATAATTTAATTGTTTCTTTTGCAATTTCAAAAGTCTTTTGATACCAAACACTGTTTTTATCAAAAATAGTAGCATAAGGCTTTGCCAAATTATCAAGGTAACTCTCATAAAAAGGCTTATTCATTGCTTTATAAAAGAGTTCTTCCGTGATAATATGCTTAAACTTTAATTCATCATACTCACAACCTGTAAGGCTGAGCGCAGTATTAAACGCATCACTGTTCTCTTCAAAATAGGGTTTTAGTATTTCGTCAAGTGCGGCGTTAGCTTTATCGGCAAGGTCTAATCCCTCTGACAAAGAAAAATCGGGAGAAACGGAAAAGTAAGAAAAGTTTTCTCTGACAAGTTTAGCGCAAAATGAGTCTATTGTGCAAATATCTGCATTTTGTAAAAGATGCTTTTGTATTCTGAGGTTTTCGTCATCGGGGTTTTGCCTTATCTTTTCATAAATTGCCTTTTCTATTCTTGTCCGCATTTCCGCTGCGGCAAGGTTTGTAAATGTGACGATTAAAAGTCGGTTTGCAGGAACAGCGGGGATATTTTTATCTTCGGGCGCTATTTTTCTTATAACACGTTCAACCAAAACGGCAGTTTTACCGGAGCCTGCGGCGGCGGAGACAAGTGCCGGGCAATTGCTTTCTATTGCTCTTTTTTGAGAATTGCTGAAAGAAATGCTCATTATTTTCCCCACCTTTCTATCTCTTCTATAATCTCGTGATTTTCTAGTGACGGTACAGTCGGGACGTCAACCTGATCTACACGGCAAACGCCTGAAAAGTCACAATACTCACAGGCTTTACTCTTTTTACCGTTGACCGGATTTGGAGAAATAATACCACTGTAAAGATCATTTGCAGTCGCTTTTATTCTTCTTTCAAGATATGAGAAAATAGCGTCAAATCCGTTTTTATCAATGTAACTTGAAGAAGATCTCTTTGTAGGTATAAATCTTCCGGAGTTGGTTTTATCCATAGCGTTTATTACTTCACTGTCGTCAAGGATAAGACCGTTCATACGTTTATTACTGTCATCGTTTTTAGTATCTCTTTTTGACGGCAAATAGAGTATACCCGCAGGGTCTGCGCAAAACTTCTCACTTTTGCAAACGGCATAAAGGTATAAAAGCATTTGCATATTTTGACCCACAAGAATATCGGGCAACTTGAACTCCTTTGTTCCGGTTTTGTAGTCAACAACCCTTAAATACCCTTCAAACCTGTCAACCCTGTCTATACTTCCGTTTAGTTTTACGTTGTTTTGAGCATTAACCGGAATATTAACGGCAGGAATATCACCATTTTTATCATCAATGGAAAGTTCGCAGGCAACCGGTTCAAAATCGGTGTTTTTGAACTCTTCTGAAAGTTGTTTTATGACGGGTTTTATACTTCGTTGTATAGTCATAATCAAGTAGTCAAGCCTTGCAGTTCTGACGCTTTCAAAACCGGGCACCTTATTAAGATACTCGTTTATATATTTATCAACGATTTCGCTAATTTGTTCATCGGTCAGATTTGCAATATTTTTACCGTAATCGATTATGGTTTTTTCGAGAATATAATGTGCAATAGTACCTCTTTGCAGGTTATCAAACTCGGATTTTTGAAGTCTTTTAACACCCAAAACATATTTACAAAAATAAGAAAACCTACATCTCGAAAAACATTCAAACGCACTTGGGGATAACAACAAATTGTTGCCGAATATTTGTTGCGCCGTTTTCGGAGTTATGAAAAAATCGGGTTTTTCCGAGTTTTTTATAAGATAATCCGCTTTGTCTTTAAGTTCGGTTTTGGCTATTGAAGCATATATATTTTCCGCCGTGCTTTTATCTACCGAATAAGTACGACAAAGCAAAGACAACGCACTTTCTTTTGTTTCGGGGAGATTATCAAGTGAGAGGCTGTCCGGCTCTTTTACCTCTTTTATATCATAGGCTTTGCACAAATCATCCAAAAAGGCGGACGGTTCCCCTTTTTCCTTGTCAACAAGAGTAGAATAACTGATAGTCAATTTTCGCTTTGCGCTTGAAACGTTGGTATAAACGAGATACTCTTCATTTATCGACTCATAAAGTTCTTTATCGGGTATTAGAAGCCCGAAATCTATCATTTTCTTTCGGTCATCATTAGAAAATACACCTGTTTCACTGTTTATTCTCGGAAAAACACCGTAATTAGCGCCCAAAATAAAGACGTATTCCGGTCTTGCAGGACGGATTTTGTCCGCTGAGCCGAATATGACCTCATCAAGAGATGACGGAATATTACCTACTGTTTCAAGCCTTAAAGCCGAAGTGAAACAAGATAAGAAGTCACGAGTAGTAATACTCTCGCCTTTGTATGCGTCAACAATACTGTCAAGTACGGACACCACCGCATCAAAAGACTGACGAATAATATCGGAAGTTATGGTGTCCCCTGCTGACTTTCGCTCATTATAAATAGATATAAGAGAATTAGTTCCGCCGATAGAGGACAACAGGTCAAAAATTGCCGTTATATAACTTTCGGCGGTGTTCTCACTATACTTCAATTTATCTTTAATAGGCTTAATCGCTTTAAGGCGTAAACTGTTTATATATTCGGTATTGCTATCAGATGAAGTTCTTGTTGATAATCCGTTTGGATTCATATCCCACTCTTTATACCACAACTCATCATCAATATTCCAAACATAAATATAGTTTTGCAGTTCGGCAAGTTCTTCTTTTGTGAAATAATCAATGCCCGATTTATAAAGTTTTAATATCTTCTCGGTTTTAACACCGCAAAGAAGTTCCGCCGCAGCAACAAACATAGAAGCCGCCGCCGTTTCAACAAGAGGAGTCCTCTCGTCGATAAAAAGCGGTATTCCGTTCTTTTCCATTGCCGTTTTAAGCGGAATAATATAAGGACCGACATTTCTTGCAACAATTACAATATCACGATATCTGGCGCCGTTTTCCCTGACGGCTTTTCTTATTTCTCTTGCAGTAAACTCCGCCTCGTCATAAATACTCTCGGCACGGCAGACGGTGAGGTTTTCTATTTTTCCGTCCGTGATTTCACCGTTATAAAGATATTTTTCAACAAGGCTTAAATCCTCGCTATCATAACGTGGAGCACCAAGCACTATATATTTGATTTCACCGCTGTTTAATTGCTTATAGGTTTCTACAAGTCTGTTTTCAAGTTTTACTATATTTTCGAAAACGCCGAAACGTGCTTTCTTGTCATCACTCATATTAAGGGAGATATAAACGTTTTTAGCGCCTGTAAATATTCGCTCAATAATTTTGAACTGTTGACCTGTAAAGCCGTCAAACGAGTCAATGAAAACTGTTTTATTGTTAAAAAACGGATAGTTCTCAAGTTTTTCGTATAAAACTTTAAGTTTATCGGAGGGGTCAAGATATTTTTCGGCTATCAGGGCATCAAAACTTTCATAAATATGCGCCGTATCAATTAGTTTTGGTTTTAGTGAGGGGTCATCTATACTATCCGAAAAGTTTATAAGGTCAGCCGGGAATATAAACGCAGTTTTAAGTTCGCTCACAGTTTTTGCCATTTGGCGAGCAAAGCCGTCTAAATGCGCTATTTTCTTAAAACGAACTAAATCACCGGCGACGTTATTTATCGCTTTTTTCATCATAATATGTATATCGGATTCTTTAAGCAGTTTTGAACACACACCGCCGGTAGCGTGGGAAACCTCGTCACAAATACGAGAAAAACTCAAAACCTGAACGTTTTGAGAATAACTGTCTCCAAGGCGGTATAAAACCTGTTTCTCACACTCAAAAGAAAACTGTTCCGGAACGATAATAATAACTTTTTCGCCCTTTTGCACGGCTTTATTTGCAAGTTCTAATGTTGTATAGGTTTTTCCGCTTGAGGCTCTGCCTTTGATTATACCAAGCATTATATCCCCTCCTTTTTTAATA
Organism: Clostridia bacterium; assembly: GCA_017431035.1. Classification (GTDB taxonomy): domain Bacteria; phylum Bacillota; class Clostridia; order Oscillospirales; family Acutalibacteraceae; genus UBA737. The sequence continues at coordinate 110 of JAFRLW010000013.1, read as the reverse complement.
TTTTATCATACAGAATGTACGTTTTTTGGTACATTATGCCATAAGGAAGGGAAACTTGGTATGGCCTTTGAGTATTTTTTTGGACTTGGCATGATAGCAGTATTTGCTGT
>JAFRLW010000012.1 GCA_017431035.1 Clostridia bacterium | reverse complement strand
GATGCGTTTCACGGTTGCAAATCTCTTACAAGTATAACAATCCCCGATAGCGTAACAAGTATAGGCAATAGTGCGTTTTACGGTTGCACCTCTCTTACAAGCATAACAATCCCCGATAGCGTAACAAGTATAGGCAGTAGTGCATTTTACAATTGCACCGGTCTTACAAGCATAACAATACCCGATAGCGTAACAAGTATAGGCAATAGTGCGTTTGGCGGTTGCACCTCTCTTATAAGCATAACAATACCTGATAGTGTAACAAGTATGGGATATTGGTCGTTTCAAGGTTACACCTCTCTTACAAGTGTCACAATTCCCGATAGCATAACAAGTATAGATGGGGATGCGTTTTACGGTTGCAAATCTCTTACAAGTATAACAATCCCCGATAGCGTAACAAGTATAGGCAATAGTGCGTTTTACGGTTGCACCTCTCTTACAAGCATAACAATACCCGATAGCGTAACAAGTATAGGCTGGTATGCGTTTAATGGTTGCACCGGGCTTACAAGCATAACAATACCCGATAGCGTAACAAGTATAGGCGCTTATGCGTTTTACGGTTGCACCAGTCTTACAAGCATTACAATTCCCGATAGCATAACAAGTATAGATGGGGATGCATTTCACGGTTGCAAATCTCTTACAAGTATAACAATCCCCGACAGCATAACAAGTATAGGCAGTTATGCGTTTTCCGGTTGCACCGGACTTACAAGCATAACAATACCCGATAGCGTAACAAGTATAGGGCGGTCTGCTTTTTCCGGTTGCACCAGTCTTACAAGCATTACAATACCGCGTAGCGTAACAAGTATATACTATGGAACGTTTTACGGTTGCACCGGTCTTACAAGCATAACAATCCCCGATAGCGTAACATATATAGGCGATTATGCGTTTAACGGTTGCACCGGTCTTACAAGCATAACAATACCCGACAGCGTAACAAGTATAGTCGATTATACGTTTTCCGGTTGCACCGGTCTTAAAAGCATTACAATTGGCAATGGTGTGACAAGCATAGGCAGTGGTGCGTTTGAACATTGTACAGGGCTTGAGAGCATTGTCGTTGCAAACAGCAATAAACAATATCATAGTTCAGGAAATTGTTTGATAAATACAGAATCAAAAATATTGATAGCAGGCTGTAAAAGCAGTGTAATTCCCGACGATGGCAGCGTAACAAGTATAGGTGAGGATGCGTTTCGCGATAGCACCGGTCTTACAAGCATAACAATCCCCGATAGCGTAACAAGTATAGGTCGTAATGCATTTTCCGGATGCACCGGTCTTAAAACTGTTTATTATAAGGGCGGCACGGAAAGTGATTGGGCCAAAATCAGTATAGGCGAGGGAAATACTTGTTTAATAAATGCGACTCGTGTTTGCTATTTTGACACATGCGGTGAAAATGTTTTTTATAACATTGATAATAATACGCTAAACATTGTGGGACAAGGCACTATGGACAATTATAAAATGCAATCAGGTGTTCCATGGTACGACCAAAAAGATAATATAACATGTGTTCGAACAGATAAAGGTGTTTCTAAAATCGGCACGTATAGTTTTAATTGCCTTGGTAATCTAAAGAATGTAATCATACAAAACAAGAATGCGGATATTGGTAAATATGCTTTTAATACAAACAATAAAAATATAAAAGTCTTTGCCGAAAGCGGCGGTAACATAGCGACTTATTGCATAAATAACGGAATAAACTATGTTGACCCAAAACCGCAGGCAACAACAAAAAGCATTACATCAGATACCATTACAGTAAACGCAGAAACGGGCTTTGAATACAGTATAAACGGCACAACCAATTGGCAAACCGAAGGAGTATTTACAGGACTGAACCCTGCTACAACATATTATATATATGCACGCAACAAAGATGTTTTAGATTATTTTGAAAACACTTCATATAAGCCTCTTGCCGTAAAGACTGTTAAGAGAACAGTTACTGCTCCGGCGGCTCCCGTATGCATAAGCAATACCGACACAAAAATAGTTCTGAAGTCAAATTCGTTATACGAATACAGCATAGACGGTATATATTGGCAAAAATCAAATATTTTTACAAACTTAACACACGGGGAAACATATAGTCTTTATCAAAGGATAGCGGAGACGAGCACCGATTACGCCTCAAGCGCCAGTGAACCGCTTACAATGAAACTTGTAAAAAAAGAAGTTTCCGCCCCGGCGGCGCCCGATTATAACAGTCACACCGAAAACAGCATAACGCTAAAGCCAAACAGCAAATATGAGTTTAGTATGGATGGCAAAAACTGGCAGAAATCAAATGTTTTCACAAATCTTTCTAAAAACACGATTTACAGATTTTATCAGCGTGTTGCCGAAACAGATACCGAATATGTTTCGACAAGCAGTCCGGCGCTTATCACCGCAATACCCGATAAACCGCAGGTCACAGGTACCACCGGTGAGAGTATAACCATAAAGCAAATCGAAGGTTTTGAATACTGCCTTGACGATATGGTATGGCAAAAGAGCAATGTTTTTGATATGCTGATTGAAGATATGGAATACTATGTATATCAGCGAATTGCCGCAATACCGGAAGAAGTTGTATATCAAATAACGAGCGATTATACAGCAGTTAAAACCGACAACAGTATAAGTTTTTTTATCCCCGGCGATATAAACGGTGACGAAGAAATAACCGACCAGGACGCAATATATCTTTTGTTTAGTTATTACTTCCCCGACAAATACCCGGTTGACCAGCCGTGTGATTTTAACAATGACGGTTTTGTCACCGACCAGGATGCAATATATCTTTTGTTCCATTACTATTTCCCGGATAAATACCCGATAGAATAAAAATCGCCCTTCGGGGCGATTTTTTTATCAGATATCAGATGTCGGACTGACGGGATATAAAACGGGCATTATTGATATTTTGTAGGGCAGGCGCTCTGCTCCTGCCGTCTACAAAAACGGGCTGTCGGAAACCGCCAGCCCCTACAAAAAGGCAAACGGGCTGTCGAGGACGCCAGCCCCTACAACAAGGAAAAACGGGCGGAAATCCGCCCGTTATATATTATCTGACATCTATAATCTATCCCCTACATCTCCCTTTTTAGTTCCTCTACCGTTTGGTAGCGGTCTTTTGGGTTTATGGCGGTGCATTTTTTGATGATTTTTGCCGCTTTGCCTTTTGCGGTTTTTTGGCTTGGGTGAGCGCCGGTGAGCATTACGTTTAAGAGAACGCCTATGGCGTAAATATCAGCTCTGCCGTCGGTTTGCGACAGCCCTAACTGTTCAGGCGAGGCAAAACCTATTGTGCCTATTGCGACGGTATCTTTTCTGTTTTCCGGTTTTACTTCTCTTGAGGCGTTAAAGTCGATTAGTTTGACGGTGCCGTCTTTTGTCACTATCACGTTTTCGGGTTTTATATCTCTATGGACAAAAGACTTTTTATGAAGTGGTCCTAGCGCCTCGCAAAGAGCGCAGACAACCCGTTTAGCGCCCCTATAGGTAAAACCGCCGTTTTCTATAACCTCGGCAACGGTGGGTCCCTCGATATACTCTTCAAAAACCGCCTCGCCGTCACTAAGCGGTACAGTATCAAAGACAAGGGGCAGATTTTTATGCTTTATACTTTTAAGATAATCATAGAGAGGGATAGTTTCTCTATAGAGCCTTAAAACAATTTTTTTGCCTAAAGTATTATGTTTTAGAACAAGGGTTTTTCCGCCGTTTTTAGCGGACAACAGTTTTACTATTCCGTATTCTTTTTTTATATTCCTTAAAAAATCTTCTCTTGTCACAAACTCACCACCGATACTAAAAAGTATACAAAAGGGCGGTTAAGAAACCGCCCTGTCTATTATCTGAATATCAGATTATATTCTTGCTACGCCTGATTTTTTAGCAGCCTCGGCAACAGCCTTAGCAACGGTATCACGTACACGGTCATCAAACGGAGCGGGAATGATATACTCGGGATTTAACTCCTCATCACTAACAAGAGAAGCGATAGCCTTTGCGGCGGCTATTTTCATCTCGTCGTTGATATCACTTGCTCTAACGTCGAGCGCACCACGGAAGATACCCGGGAAAGCGAGAACGTTGTTTATCTGGTTCGGGAAGTCGCTTCTGCCGGTGCCTACAACGGCGGCGCCTGCTTTAAGAGCGAGGTCGGGCATAATCTCGGGAACGGGGTTAGCCATCGGGAAGAGGATAGGATCCTTAGCCATTGACTTAACCATTTCCTCAGTAACGCAACCGGGAGCGGAAACGCCTATAAACACGTCAGCGCCTGCGAGAACGTCGGCAAGACTGCCTTTACGCATTTGTTTATTAGTGATTTCGGCAATTTCCTGTTTCTCGGTGTTGAGTCCCTCTCTGCCTTTATAGATAGCGCCCTTGCGGTCGCACATAACAACGTCTTTAAGACCCATTGAAATAAGAAGACGGATAATCGCAATACCTGCGGCGCCTGCGCCACTGGTTACAACACGGATTTCGTCAATTTTTTTGCCGGTTACTTTTAGAGCGTTGAGCATAGCGGCAAGACAAACAACGGCGGTGCCGTGCTGGTCATCGTGGAATATCGGAATATCGCAAACCTCTTTTAATTTTCTCTCAATCTCAAAACAACGTGGAGCGGAAATATCCTCAAGGTTTACACCGCCGAAAGATCCGGCGAGAAGTCTAACGGTGTTGACAATATCATCAACCTCCTTTGAACGAACGCAAAGCGGTATGGCGTCAACGTCACCAAATTCCTTAAAGAGAAGGCATTTACCCTCCATAACAGGCATACCTGCCTCAGGACCTATATCGCCAAGTCCCAAAACGGCGGTACCGTCTGTAACAACCGCAACTGTATTCCAGCGACGGGTGAGTTCATAAGAAAGATCGGGGTTCTTCTGTATCGCAAGACACGGCTCGGCTACACCGGGGGTGTAAGCGAGAGAAAGAGCCTCTTTTGTGCCGGCGGTGGTGCGGGGTTTGATTTCAATTTTACCCTTCCACTCGGCGTGTTTTTCCATTGCCAATTGTTTGATGTCCATAGTAAAATCCCTTTCCATAGAAATATTTTATATACTGATTATAGCACTTTGAAATACTCTTTTCAACAAAATTGATAATTTTTTATCAAAGTAAAAACCCCTTTGTGCGACAAAGAGGTTTTTATTGCAAAAATTAACGTTTGCTGAACTGAGGCGCACGACGGGCACCTTTGAGTCCGTATTTCTTTCTTTCCTTCATTCTCGGGTCACGAGTGAGGAGTCCTGCTTTCTTGAGAGCCGGACGATAATTTTCATCAGCCTGCAAAAGCGCACGTGCTATACCGTGACGGATAGCGCCTGCCTGGCCTGTAACACCGCCGCCGGCAACACGGCAAACAACGTCAAACTTGTCTGCAGTTTCGGTGATGGTGAGGGGCTGACGGGTAATAACCTTGAGGGTTTCAAGACCAAAATAATCGTCAATATCCCTCTCGTTGATGGTTACTTTACCGGTTCCTTTATAAAGACGTACACGGGCGACAGAACTTTTTCTTCTGCCGGTGCCGTAAAAATAAGGCTTTCCTTCAAACATTTTTTCTGTCCCCTTTCTTAAAACTCATACTTTTCCGGTTTTTGCGCAACCTGAGCGTATTTCTCGCCCTTATAGATGTGCAAACGGGTAAGTGCTTTTCTACCGATAGTGGTATCCGGTACCATACCCTTTACCGCAAGTTCCATAGCGAGTTCGGGACGGGTAGCCATAAGAGTTTGATATTTAACCTCTTTAAGACCGCCGATATAACCGGTATGACGACGATAGAATTTTTCTTGTAACTTTTTACCTGTAAGAATTGCCTTTTCGGCGTTGATAACAACAACAAAATCGCCACAGTCAACGTGGGGTGTGAACTCGGGTTTACCCTTGCCACGAAGAAGGTCGGCAACTTTAACGGCAGTACGGCCGAGCGGACGGTTAGCCGCATCAACAATGTACCACTTGCGCTGTACTTCAGCAGGTTTTGCCATAAATGTTGACATTCCTTTTTTCCTCCATTTTTCTTAATGTGCCTGATTATCTTAACACACAAAAAAAATAAAGTCAACAACTTTTTGTGAGAAAATTAAGTTATAAAATAAAATCTCCGTTTTTCTCTCGTTTTCTCTCGTTTTCTCTCGTTTCCTCACTTGCTATTTTCAAAAATTATTTTTGATTTTATAAAATAAACCGCTCGCCTTATTGCCGATAAGGGCAAAATGCGCTTAAGCGGCGAAGGCGGTGAGTTCCTTAATTTATTATTGAAATATATAATATATTATGATAAAATCATATAGGTGATTTTATGCGAGTTTTATGTATCGGAGATGTTTTTGCCGAGCAGGGCGTTAATGCGCTGCTTAATATTTTGCCCTCTTTGAAGAAAAAAGAGAGGGTGGATCTTTGTATAGTAAACGGCGAAAACTCTTCTAACGAGAACGGCATAGATAGATACTCCGCCGACAGAATATTTGCCGCAGGGGCAGACCTTATCACCGGCGGAAATCACACGCTGAAACTTGAAGAGATTTACAGCACACTTGACGAAAACCCTTTTATGATAAGACCGGCAAATCTTAAGACCGATATAGGCAAAGGCTACGCCCTTTTAGATATGGGAAAATACAGCGTTGCGGTCATAAACCTTATCGGCAGGATTTTTCTTGAAAAAATCGAGGCGGAAAACCCGTTTGATACGGTTGACTCTTATCTTGAAAGGGCGAAAGCCGACAATGCAAAGTATATAATAGTAGATTTTCACGCTGAGGCGACCAGCGAAAAAAGGGCTATGGGCTTTTATCTTGACGGAAAGGTTTCCGCTGTTTTCGGAACTCATACCCACGTGCAGACAAACGACGCCTGCGTTTTGCCGCTTGGCAGCGGATATATCACCGACCTCGGTATGACGGGGGTAAAAGACTCGGTGCTCGGCGTAAAAAAAGAAATTATAGTAAATCGCCTAAAGAACAAAGATATGTCTAAGTTTTATCCCGCCACGGGCGACTGCATAGTATCGGGCGCCGTATTTGAACTTGATGAAAAAACCGGACTGTGTAGTAGCGCAAAAGAAATAAGAATAGAATTATAAAGTGAGGTGTAAAAAAATGAAAAAGGCTTTATCGGTTTTATTGTCCCTTTTTTGTCTTTTTACACTCGTTTCTTGTAAAGGCGACGAAGATAAACTCCCTAAAGCGCCTGAAAACGCCGAAATCACACTTCTGTATTCCGGGACCGACTCTTTTAATCCATACGCCGCAAAGAGTGTGCATAACCGCCGTTTGTCAACCCTTATTTTTGACTCGCTTTATAAGTTTGATAATAAGTATAAACCCGTTCCGCAAATTGCCGTTTCAAACGAATATGAGGGAACGGTTTACACCGTGCATATAGGCGCCGTCACCTTCAGCGACGGCTCACCGCTCACTTCGGCGGACGTTCTGTATTCTTATAATTTTGCAAAAAGTTCTTCCACCTTTGGTCTTGCGGACTCTTTAGCGGAGGTCGGCTCGGTTGAAGCCCCCGACCCGCAAACAATAGTTTTCACACTAAACCGTGTTGACCCGTATTTTCTTAATCTTTTGACCTTTCCGATATTAAAAACCGACTCAGCGGGGCTTAACGACAGTGACGGCGTTGAGATACCGCCTATCGGCAGCGGAAGATATATACCTGATATAAAAAACAACTGTCTTACAAGAAACGAAAATTATATCGGAATAAAAAGTCTTATAAGCAAAATAAATCTTATTGCCTCGCCTGATGCGGAGGCTTCCTCGCACTATGTTGAGAGCGGTGTTGTCGATATATATTATACCGACTCTTCCTCAAATATTGTTCGTATGGACGGAAAAAGGTGCGACGTTGATATAAACCACTTGGTTTATATCGGAATAAACTCATCTTACGGTGCGCTTTCTTCAAAGGAGATGAGATACGCCATATCCTCCGCCCTTTCAAGAAGCGAAATAGCAGACAAAGCCTACTTCGGCGCCGCCACAGCGGCAAAGGGATTTTTTAACCCCGTATTACCCGATGTAAAGGCGACTTCCTCGCTAAGTGAAAAACCAAACGAAGATGTTTCTATTGAAAATCTTAAAAATATAGGTTATACTATAAAAGGCGAAGATGGGATTTATAAATCCGAACAGGGAAACAGAGCGTCCTTTACTTTGCTTGTAAACGAGGATAATTCCTCTCGTATGACGGCGGCGCACGTTATTACCCTTAACGCCAAAGCGGCAGGTATTGAAATCACCGTTGATGCGGTGCCTTATGATACCTATATAAACCGTTTGCAGTCGGGTGCCTTTCAACTTTACCTCGGTGAAGTTAAAATAGCGCCCAATATGGATATAAGGGAACTTGCCTGTCCGGGCGGGAGAGCGGCTTTCGGCGTCAGCGAGTCAAATCCCGATACCGCTATGACCGTTTCCAGCTCGGTTTCGGCTTATGACTCGGGACAGATTACCCTGTCGGCGCTTTCGGGAGTTTTGCTCACCGAAATGCCCGAAATACCTATACTTTACCGAAAAGGCTCTCTTTTCTACAGCGATACCATAAAAGGCGGCGTAGAGGGGCTTTCGTGCGACATATATTACAGTATGGCAAATTACGATTTCTAAAAGGAGGATTTGTTTATGATATCTTATGAAACAAGACTTGGCAACATTGAACTTACCGTTGGCTTTTTGAGCCGACTTATAGGTAATGAAGTTATATCCTGCTTTGGCGTTGTAGGTATGGTGCCGAGCAACAACAGACAGCGTCTTTCAAAAATATTCTTAAAAGACAGTGCGCTTGATACCGGCATAAAAGTTACCGGAAACGCCGATAAACTAAATGTTGAAATACACATTGTTGTCACATACGGTATGAATATAAACGCTATTGCGTCAAGCATTACCGAAAAGGTTAAATACAAAGTTGAAAAAATAACCGGCACACCCGTTGACCGTGTTGTTATTAAGGTTGACGGTATTAAAGAATAGTTTTTTCTTCACTTAAAGGGGTGTTTTACTTGTATAACGGTGATATTTTGCGTGATGCGATTATATCGGGCGCAAATAACCTATTTAATCACAAAAAATCTGTAGACGATTTGAACGTTTTTCCGGTGCCGGACGGCGATACCGGAACAAATATGTCACTAACACTTCAAAACTCCGTTTCCGTTCTTAAAGAAATGGAGGGCGAGAGTGCAGCTGAGGTTGCAAAAACCAATGCTTCCGCCCTGCTTAGAGGTGCTCGTGGAAACTCCGGCGTTATCACTTCTCTTTTGTTCCGTGGCTTTGCCAAAGGTATTACAAAAGACGAGATAACCGCCGAGGAACTCAAAAACGCTTTTTCTTTCGGCGTTGAGGCGGCGTATAAAGCCGTTATGAAACCGACAGAGGGAACAATACTCACCGTTGCGAGAGTGGGTAGTGAAAAAGCGAGCGAGGCGCTAAGCGCCGGCGCAGACGTTCTCGGCGTTTTCGAGGCGGCGTTTGACGGCGCAAAAGAGGCTCTTGCCGAAACACCGGAACTTCTCCCCACCCTTAAACAAGCCGGCGTTGTAGACGCAGGCGGTCAGGGTTATATTTACATACTTGAGGGTATGTTGTCGGTTCTCCGTGATAATAAAATTATTGAAAACGAGGGCGGAGAGGCCACTGTCTCCACCGAACAGACCTATGACGAGTCGGTTAGTGCGGCGGGCGAGTTCGAAACCGAAATCACCTTCACATATTGCACCGAGTTTATAGTAAACCGTGATAAAAAGATTAAAACAAAGCCGCAAGAACTCCGCTCATATCTTGAGTCTATCGGCGACTGCGTTGTAGTGGTTGATGACGAGGAGATTATCAAGGTTCACGTTCATACAGATCACCCCGGCAACGCCATTGAAAAAGGTCTTACCTTTGGTCAACTTGTTCACCTGAAAATTGAGAATATGCGTGACCAACACGAAAAGGCAAAACACGACGCCGAGGTTAAACGTAAAAAAGAGGCGGCAGGCAAAAAAGCCAAAGCCAAAAAAATGGAGTCGGTAGAGATTTCAAAACCCGTAGGCTACGTATCGGTTTGCGCAGGCAGCGGACTTGCTCAACTTTTCTCCGATCTCGGAGTTGATAATATCGTCAGCGGCGGTCAGACTATGAACCCGAGCACCGACGATATTCTAAACGCTATTGAAGCCACCCCTGCCGAGACCGTATATGTTCTTCCTAACAACAAGAATATAATTATGGCGGCGGAACAGGCTATTCCGCTCAGTTCAAGAAACGTTTACGTTCTTCATACACGCACCGTTCCTCAGGGCGTTGCCGCTATGCTTAAAGCCCTCGATTTTGAGGGATCAAGCGATAACGAGGCTCAGGCTATAGAAATGCAAAAAGCCTCCGAAAAAATTGCGACGGGAAGCATAACCTTTGCCGCAAGAGATTCCGAGTTTGACGGCCACGATATTAAACAAGGCGAGATTATGGCTCTGATTGAGGGCAAACTTTCCTTCCTTGAAGAAGATCTTAATAAAGCCGCTTCAAAACTCTTAAAGCAAATGCTTAAAAAGAACAGTCAGTTCGTCACCGTTTATTACGGCGACGCCGTAACCGAAGAGGCTGCCGCCGCTTTAGAGGAAGAAATGACTGCCAAATGGGGCGACAAGGTTGAAATCACCTTTGTCAAGGGCGACCAACCCGTATATTATTTCATTATTTCGGTTGAGTAGTGATATTTATGTTGACATTTGATACTGACATAAGATACTTAAAAGGCGTGGGTGAAAAGCGCGCCTTAGTTCTTGGTCGTTTGGGCATCGATACTATCGGTGCCCTTTTGTATTATTTTCCCCGTGATTATGCCGATTTCAGTCACATACAGCAGATTTTTGACTGTATGGACGGTGAAAGGGTTTGCGTTAAAGGAAAAATCGTTACCGATATATCAGAACACAAAATCAGAAAAAATATGACCCTTTACCGTTTCAAAATAACCGACGGCACGGGCTATCTTAACATCACTATCTTCAACAATAAATATTTGGCGGCAAAATTGAACGTTGGCTCAACCTATGTTTTTTCAGGCAAAATAGAGCAGGGGTACAATACGTTTAATATGAGTTCCCCCGAAATCAGAGAGGAAAACGATACGGGGCTTCACCCTATCTATCCGCTTACGAAAGGCGTTACACAAGCTAATCTGCAAAAACTTGTTTTAACCGCCATAAAATCGGTTGATATAACAGAGGATGTATTGCCCTTTAGTGTAAGGAAAAATTATAAACTGACCGATTTTTCCGAAGCGATATATAACGTCCATTTTCCAAAAAGCAAAGAGGTATTAGAAGCGGCAAAACGTCGCTTTGTTTTTGAAGAACTATTTATCTTGCGCACCTGCCTTTGCCTTATGAAAGGAAAAAAGAAAAAATCGGCGCCTAAAATAGACTTTAGTTCTCTTGGCTGTTTCTTTTCCCTTTTGCCCTTTAGCCTTACTTCTGCTCAACAAAAGGTAATAAACGAGTGCAGACGTGATATGGAGTCGGGAAAAAGTATGAACCGCCTTGTTGAAGGTGATGTCGGCAGCGGCAAAACCGCCGTCGCCGCCGCTCTTATGTTTTGTGCGGCAAAAAGCGGTTATCAATCGGCTCTTATGGCGCCTACCGAGATTTTGGCTGAACAACATTATAACTTTTTTAACAGTCTGTTTTGTAACAGCAATATAAATGTTTGCCTGCTTACCGGCGCCGTCACCCCCGCTAAAAAACGAAAAATCAAAGAAAAACTTGGCATTGGCGAGATAGATATTTTAATAGGCACCCACGCCATAATCACCGAGGACACCGCATTCAGCAATATTGCGCTTGTAATAACCGATGAACAACACCGTTTCGGCGTGGCTCAAAGGGGCGCTTTGTCAAACAAAGGCGAGGGCGTGCATACGCTTGTTATGTCGGCAACGCCGATACCTCGCACAATGGGACTTATAATCTACGGCGACCTTGATATAAGTATACTTGACGAATACCCGAAAGGGCGTGGCAGTATAAAAACCTATATCATAGGCTCTGATAAAAGAGAAAGGGCTTTTGGGTTTATAAAAAAACTGATAAACGAGGGCAGACAAGGGTATATCGTTTGTCCTATGGTGGAGGAAAACGAGCAATCGGGTTTAGCCTCCGCTGAAGAATACTATGAAAAACTCTTAAAATGTGATTTTAAGAATTATAAAGTCGGTCTTTTGCACGGCAAAATGAAAGCCGCCAAAAAAGACGAAATAATGGCGGACTTTAAGAACAAAAAAATAGATTTACTTGTTTGCACAACGGTTATAGAGGTGGGCATAGACGTTCCAAACGCCGCCGTTTTGATGATAGAAAACGCCGAGCGTTTCGGTCTGTCACAACTGCATCAACTGCGAGGCAGAATAGGCAGAGGAAAACACGAGTCATATTGTATTCTCGTTTCCGACTCAAAAGGCGCTAAAGAGCGACTTGAAGTTATACGCTCTACAAGGGACGGATTTACTATCGCCGACTGTGACCTTAAAATGAGAGGGCCGGGCGACTTTTTAGGCAACCGCCAACACGGTTTGCCCGAACTTAAAATTGCCGACCTTTATGCCGACGGCGACGCTATGCGTATGGCTTCTATGGCTGCGGCGGCATTGCTTGAAACCGACCCGAAACTAAAAAGTGACGAGTGTGCGGCGCTAAGGCGCAGAGTAATAGACCTTTATAAATCATTTACCGAGAATTAAAAAAGAGGATTTAGGCATTTTGCCTAAACCCTCTTTTTTATTTTATTTTTGTTTCTTTTTCTTTCTTATCAAAATAAAAATTATTACACCTGCGACAATTACCGATACGGCTATCGCCGTGTAAACCGCTATATCTTTTGTTTTTGTATTTTTGCCGTCTTTGTTTTGCGGTTTTATCTCGCTATCGTCCTTTGTGTTTTTATGATACTCGGTCAAATTGTTATCATTTATAACCTTTAATATGTCGTTTGCTATTTGTTGTTGTTCCGCAATATTCGGGTGACCTGATTTCTGTGTCGGTAAAGCCGCACCGCCAAGACCCTCTATATCGGTTGCAACCGCATAAACGTTTTTATCCTTGAGTTTTCCTTTTATAGCCGTCAAAACACTTGCAAAATGGGCGTTTTTTCTTGTTCCGGAATAAATTATCGGAACGTTATTCCCGTTTTTTGAGCGGATTTCTTCTATAAAAGATATAAACTCATTTGTCCAATTTGCTTCGTTTTTGCCGTCATCATTTGCTCCTATGCGAAGAATTATGATGTCGGGCTTTCTGGCAAAATCGTATTTACCTTCATTTTCATAGTCGTAAACACCGTTTGTATAGTTGTATATTTCCTGTATGGTGGTGGGAACGCCCGAATAATTCTCCTTTTTCTCGTCGCTCATTTCGTATAATCCGAGTCCGCCGGCGGCTACTATTGAATAATCGGCGTTCAGGTTTTCCGCCACATAATAGCCAAAGGAATGTGTTGCGGAATGGTCACGCACCGTATAAGTCTCGCCGTACTTATAAGTTCCGAGAACACCTGACCCCACGGCATACGAGTCGCCTATTATCTCTATATACAGTTCTCGGTCGGCAGGCTTTTGGTTTATTGTTCCGTCAAAAGATATTTCGTCAAAAAAAGTAAATGCCGTGTCGTCTTTGCTTGTCGGCGTTTCTCTTACAATTCTAAGTAGATGTTCTCCCTTAGGAATACCCGAAACTTTAAGAGAAGTGTTTTCAGGAGTCACGGGCTCGGCTATTCTTCCTATAGAACTGCCGTCTACAAACGCCTCAAAGAAAACCTGCGGCTCGGTGGTGAAGATTTTGAACAATATATCATTGCCGCCGCTGTTTATATTCATTTCAATACCGTTTCCCGCCCAGTACGCCGTCGCCATTTGCGGCTCGGTTCTGCCGAGTATTTTGACCTTTTCCTGCTTTATAAGGTCATCAAATTTATATACGTTTTGCTCCGCTTTTGTATGAATTGTCATAGGTGCGGATAAAATCAAAGCCGCCAAAAGACAAACAAACAAAGTAAGTATTGTTTTTTTCATAAACTTTCACGCCCTTTTGCTTAATATATCATAACGCCGCTTCGCTTATCAATCAAAGAAAGTCATTCGCAACTTTTTTACTTGTATTATAATACTTTGTATGTTAAAATACAAGTGATATGACTTTTTTAGGGGGATATCAGCTTGAAATTCAAACGTCTCGGAAAAAGATTGAGCGAAGTTTTATTGCCGCTTTTTATTATTTCAGTAGTTTTAGAGTTTGTTTTTTTAGGCGAGTTTATTGGCGACGGTATTATTCGTATCGCCATAAACGGTGCGGCATATCTTTTCTTCGTTGTGTGGTTTATAACCACCCTCAACACAAGTATAAAAACTGTTCATCATCGCAAAACATATTATATTATAAACGGAACTTTAGTCGGCTTTATTGTTGTAGCCTCATCGGTTATGGCGTTTTTTGACCTTGACCCGTACTATTATTTTTTGTTTAGTCCGTTTTCTGTTTTTAAGCTTGCGGGGTTGCTAAATCTGTTCTTTTCTAATACCATTTGTTTGACGCCCGTTGTACTCTCATTTTTTCTTCTTCCCATCACTAAAAGGAGAAGAAAGCGTCGTAGGCGTCACTCCAATAAAGGACCGGTTGACACCTCTAATTTTATAATGAAATCATAAGATAAAAGTTCCGCTTTTTTGCGGCTTCAAATAAGGATTTTCAGTCCGAAGAAGCCCTTAGCGGAACTTTTTTTATTTTTCATATAACTTTTTAACAAAATATTTTCCCGTTTCATTTAGCAGTTTTAATGAATAGGGTTTTAACTCTTTTGGAAACGCCTGTTCATAGTATATCGTTTCAAATGTGAAATCCCCGTCATAATCAATTTCTTTTAAGGCGTTTATAAACTCGTCAAAAGGTATTTTGCCGATAAAGGGCAGGGTGTGCAAATCGGCGATTATATCGTTATCGTGAATATGAAGCGCCTTTACCCTGTCGTGACCGAGAACTTTCATAAACTCGGTGATATTTTCATTCGTTAGCACTATATGCCCTAAATCGACACAAGCAATAAACAACTCACTCGGCAAATTGTCAAGATAGCGCCGAAACTCATACGGGTTTGAACAAACGCTCGCAACTATGGGCGAGTGTTTTCCTAAATAAGTGTTTCTTCCCCACATATTTTCAAGCGCAATTTTAATATTATACTTTTCGGCATAGGGTATAAGTGATTTATAGAACTCAATATTTATATTAAAAAGTTCTTCTTTGTTAGTCTTATAAGGCAGGTGCTTTTTCGGGTGTATTACGATATGTTTTGCCCCGCAAATCGAGGCTATTTCCATACTTCTGACAATATACCTAAAGGCTTCTTCTGTCTTTTCGTCATCTGTATAACCTGACGGAAAAGGGGCGTGTGCCTGATTGCAAACTATACCTATACTGTCGGCAAAAGCACGGAGTTCTTTTGCATCGGCAAGATAATTTTCCTTATTAAAACGACAGTCCTTGTTTCTTGACATTAAATCAAGTGATAAATCGTAGGCATCAAAGCCCGCTTCCTTTATCATTTTTACCGCTTCTGTAAAATTGTCGTCAACAACATTGCCGTGAAGCGCGGTGGAAATAAGCATTTTTTCTTTCATTTTTATGAATCTCTCTTTCCGAATATCTGAAGAAGGCGTATAAAGATATTTATAAGGTCAAGATAGATATCTATAGCCGAGTCAATGGCGTTGTCAAGGGTTTTGGGGTACTTTTGCGCCCTCGCCCAGTCAAATCCTAAATAAAGTGAGAAAAGAATTACAAACCCCCAATTAAAGAGTCCCCCTGCATAACCGAACAAATAGGCTATAAATTGTGCAAGTATACCTATTATAAGACTGATAAACAGTCCTCTTCCCATTTTAAGAAAAACGTTTGGAAAGAGAGTTGATAACAAAGTCATAACAACCGCAATTCCGCCCGTTGTTACTATCGCAGGCAAAATCGCACTCATACTGTAGCCCGGCAAAAACATACAAAGGAGTACCCCTATCGGCACCACTATCAAGTTGTACCCTAAAAAACTCATAATCGGGTTTCGGCTTCTGGCAAAAAGTGACCCTGCTATACAACATACAAAGTAAAGTATCAAAAATACAATACTGTTTATATTGCGCAGTTTGTCGCCAAGCGCATAAACCATAAATGCGTTAATTAAAAAACCGTAGAAAACAAAACCGCCAAGCGCCAAATTATAGGTGGCGGGGCTTAGTGTTTCTGGAACAGGCTCCATTCTGTATTTTCGCCTCTCGGCGTTGCTCATAATATTCATATCTTTCCCTCCAAGGCAAATATATAATTCTACATATATTTTACCACTTTTAGTTGTTTTTTTCAATTAGTAAATATAATAAAATCTAAATTGCTTTTGTAATCCCTTCGCCCCCTTGCCCTAAAGGGGGCCGGCAAAACCGTCAGGTTTTGACTGGGGGATTTTATATATGGCAAATAGGTACTTGTTTTATATCCCACCACCGCAAGCGGTCCCCCCTCCCTTTTGTAGGGGCTGGCGCCCTCGACAGCCCGATTTATAGTTCAAAAAACAGAAACGGCACTTGAGACCGTTCCCTAATAATAAAAAAAGCACCCCGAAGGGTGCTTTTTTTAATTATTCAGCAACAAATTGATCTTTACCAACGCCGCAGAGTTCACAAGTGAAATCATCGGGAAGGTCTTCAAACTTAACGCCGGTTTCTTCTTCGTCATAAACGAAACCGCATACCTGACATACGTATTTCATTGTCTTTTCTCCTTATACTATTAAAGTCCTAATTTCTTGGCAAAATCTTTTGCCTTGTCTTTTACACCGTCTGCAAGAAGTTCTGCGCCAAAATAACGGATAAGAAGTCCCTCAAATGCTTTGCCGTGACGTGCTTCATCACGAGCCATTTCGTGAACGGTATCGTGTATGGCGTCAAGACCGAGTTCTTTGGCAAGTTTTGCAAGTTCGGTTTTGCCAAGTGTGGCGCCGTTTTCAGCCTCTACACGAACTTTCAGGTTCTCTTTTGTAGAGTCGGTGACAACCTCACCGAGCATTTCCGCAAACTTAGCGGCGTGTTCAGCCTCTTCATAAGCGGCCTTTTCCCAGTAAAGACCGATTTCGGGATAGCCCTCACGATGAGCAACACGAGCCATGGCAAGGTACATACCTACCTCGCTGCACTCGCCCTGGAAATTGCTTCTGAGTCCTTCTACTATTCTTTCATCAACGCCTTTTGCAATACCTACAACGTGTTCAGCCGCCCAGCTTCTTTCTTCTGACTGCTCAGAAAACTTTGAAGCAGGAGCGTGACAAATCGGGCACTCTTCGGGAGCCGACTCGCCCTCATACGTATATCCGCATACTAAACAAACAAACTTTTTCATAGATGTTCTCCTTTCGGTTTAATTATGTTGACTTCATTATAACTTATTGTTAAAGAATTATCAAGACTTTCTTGATTTTTCGGTAAAATAATGATAATATAATGTTGAGTTTAATGATTTTAATAAGAAGAGGTGCAAAAAAAATTGACCAATCCGGTTATTTCCAATTCGGTTATACGCCGTCTTCCCAGATACTACCGCTATCTCGGTGATCTGAAAGACGCCGGTTACACAAGAATATCATCAAAGGCGCTTAGTGAACAAATGAACCTTACTGCAAGTCAAATAAGACAAGACCTTAACTGTTTTGGCGGTTTCGGGCTTCAAGGCTACGGTTATAACATAGATGACCTGAGAAAAGAAATAGGTCACATTTTAGGAATAGACGCCCCGAAAAAGACCATTATAATAGGTATGGGCAATCTCGGTAAAGCTTTAGCTCAACACCTGAAGTTTGAAAACAAAGGATTTATCCTCACGGGTCTTTTTGACGTAAAAGAGTCGCTTATAGGTCAAATGGTGCGAAATATACCGATTAGAAGCACATCGACCCTTGACGAGTTTTGTCGTGACAATAAACCTGAGGTTGCAATACTCACAACGCCGAAAGAGGCGACACACGCCCTCTCAGACCAACTTGTAAAACTCGGCGTAAAAGGATTTTTGAACTTTACACATTATGACCTGACCGCTTCTCATCCGGAGGTCACGGTTGAAAATATCCACCTCGGCGACAGTCTTATGACCTTATCTTACCGTTTAAGTGAAAAATAAAAAGGGAAAAACAAGAAACCGTTTACAAGCATCTGCTTGTAAACGGTTTATTTTATATTCTCTATGAGTTTTATTCCGTTTTGTCTTATTTTTTCGGCTGTTTCCTCGCCGTACTTTTCTTTTATAACCTCATACGCCTTATCAATAAGCGGCGGGCGGAACTCTACCGAGTGGGTATCCGACCCGATAAAATCAATATAGCCTTTTTCGATAAGTTTGTGCGCGTTTTTTGTGAAAACGTTATCTATAACGGAACTTGCGTTTATCTGCGCTTTGCAAACGCCTGTTTCTACAAGTTTCAAAAGTTTTTTATAATTCTTGAACTTTTTGTATCTTTCTATATGGGCGATAATAGGTATAATACCGTGTCTTTCACGAATACGCCTTATGTCTTTTATAACATTATCGTTAAAGTCGATAAAATCAAACTCTAAAAGCATATATTTTGAGCCGTTTATCGTAAGGTCTTTTATCCCTTCCAGCATTCCCATACCGTAAAAATACAAAATCTCGCTGCCGATAAGTACAGTTGGCAAGTCTTTTCCCTCTTTAGCGGTAAAAAGTTCTTCCTTTGCGTTGTTTATTCTCGCTTTGAAATCGTCTATATTATCCCTTGCGCCTAAAAAATGAGGCGTTGCAATAACGGTGGTAACGCCCTGTTCTTTAAGCATTGACAAAAGTTCAAGCGACTCTTCTACGTTTTTTGAGCCGTCGTCAACGGCAGGCAATATATGAGAGTGAACGTCAACATATTCCGCCATTTATGCGTTACCTCCTTTTTACATTATTTTTGCCGCCGCAGAAATGCGGCGGCGCAAAATTATTTATTATTGTTTTCTGCCTTTTTTTTGGATTTTTTATTCTTTAAGTTATAGTTATTGCCATAACTGTATCCATAACCGTATCCATAACCATAACCGTAACGATAACGGTTTTTGTATTTGTAACCGTATTTTTTATATTTGCCTATACCGTAATTCTTGCCTGCGGCGTTTACGTTGTTCATAACAACGCCCAAAATCTCTATCTCGGCAAACTTTGCGGCGGAAATTGCATGAGCAACCGCATCGGTAGTGCTGAATCCCTCTTTGATTATGAGAACAATACCGTTTGTTGCGGCGCCTACGATAAGCGCATCCGAAACAATATTGACAGGCGGAGTATCAACAATAATATGGTCGTACTCCTGCTCTGCTTTTGCTATAAGTTCTTTGAAAGCGTTACTGCTTAAAAGTTCCGACGGGTTAGGCGGTATCTGTCCGGCGGTCAAAACGTCAAGAGAAGTAGAGGTGTGTTTTACCGTTTCTTCAAGAGTGCTCATACCGGCTAAAACGTTTGAAAGGCCGGGCGCCTTTTCAAGTTTTAATTTTTTGTGTACCGAACTTTTACGAAGGTCGGCGTCTATCAGCAGGGTTTTTTCACCGAGCTGCGCAAAAGCGATTGCAACGTTAACGCTTGTTGTCGACTTTCCGTCACCTGCCTCAGGGCTTGTGAAAGTAACGGTTTTTGAGTTTGAAGATGTTTGCAAAAAGGAAAGATTAGTTCTTATGGTTTTATATGCCTCAACAACCGAAAACGGAACACGATTTGTGCCGGTGCTTGTTACAGCCTGTTTTTCTTGTTCGTTATTAACATTTTCTGCCATATCTATCACTTTCCTTTCCCGTAACTTGCATATGCGGTGGCTTCACCGCTGTCAAAACTCGGAATAGAGCCGATAATCGGCAAATCAAAGTTTTTGGTAAAGTCTTCTTCATCTCTTATTACCCTGTTGACTATTTCAGGGATGAGGAACAAAACGTAAACTATAACTATAGCAAAAATACCGACTGTAATCATATTTGAAGCGGTGCGAGGATAAGTGAGCGAGGCGCTAACCGCTTTCGCAACAACCGAAGCGCTTGAGTTCGGTATTATGTTCTTGATATAATCACAAGAGGTTTTTGCAAAAAGGTTTGCCATATCTATAGCGGTTTGTCCGTTGGCGTTGCTGAAAGTGATATCGATAAAAAGAGTATTCTCATTTTTCTTTTTAACACTTGCCGCCGACCGAAGTTGCTCATAGGTGAACTTTCCGTCACTCGCCTTAGCGGTTGCACGGTAAACCTCCGGTGTTTTAAGAATATCGGTAATGGTATCAACAAGGCTTAATGAAGCGTTGATATCCGCCGACATAACGTTACGTTTAATTTCGCTTGGATTTTCTTCGGTAATAGCGCCGTTTGTTACAAGAATTGATGCGGTTGCACCGTATCTTGGTGTAACAACGTATGTGCAATAAGCATACACGGCAGAAATGGCAACAATAAAGGTCAATACTATTACCCATAATCTTTTCATGAAAATCCTAAACAGCATAGAAAAGTTTATATTTTCCATTGTCTCACTCCCAAAACTTTGTATTTGTATTATATCACCCGCAGGTGTTTTTTTCAATAAAAAACGCTAAAGTTTCTGCACAAACTCTTTTATTCTTCTGACACCCTCTTTTATCTCCTCGATGTCATAACAATAGCAAACCCTGATAAATCCCTCGCCGCCGGCGCCAAATGAGGAACCGGGTATAACCGCAACGTGACATTCTCTTAAAACCCTCTCGCAGAACTCATCGCTTGAAAGTCCGGTGGATTTTATAGAGGGGAAAGCATAAAAAGCGCCCTTTGGCATATTGCAGGATAGTCCGGCGTCGTTTAACAAATCAACGGTGATTTTACGCCTTTTGTCATAACTCGCCATCATCTCATCCACTTCGGTGGTACACTCTTTTAGCGCAGTGAGCGCCGCATTTTGAGAAAGGGTCGGGGCGCACATTATCGCATACTGATGTATCTTCATCATTTCGGCAATAATCTCTTTTGGTCCGCAGGCGTATCCCATACGCCAACCGGTCATAGCAAAGGTTTTTGAAAAACCGTTTATAAGTATTGTGCGCTCTTTCATACCGGGTATCTGCGCTATGGAACTGTGTTTTATACCGTTATAGGTAAGTTCGGCGTATATCTCGTCGGAAAGCACCATAATATTTGTATCTTTTATAACCTCGGCTATTTCCTCAAGGTCTTTTCTCTCCATAATTGCGCCCGTTGGGTTGCAGGGAAAAGGCAGGACAAGAAGTTTTGTCTTGTCGGTTATGGCGGCTTTTAAGTCCTCTGCCTTAAGCTTGAACTCATCCTCCGCTTTGGTTTCTATAATAACGGGTACGCCGCTTGAAAAAACGGTTATAGGCTCATAGCAAACATAACTCGGTTGAGGAATAATAACCTCATCCCCGGGAGATACGATAGCACGTATCGCCATATCTATAGCCTCACTACCGCCGACGGTTACAAGTATTTCGTCTTCTCCGCTATACGTTATGCCGTATTTTTTCTCAATAAACCTGCTTATCTCATCACGCAGTTCCTCAAGACCACGGTTAGAAGTATATTTTGTTATGCCCGCCTCTAAAGTTTTTATACCTGCGTCACGAATAATTTTTGGTGTGACAAAGTCAGGCTCGCCAACGCTGAGCGATATAACGTCGTCCATTGTGGCGGCTATATCAAAAAACTTTCTTATACCCGAAGCGTTCATATTCTTTACTTTCGGGTTGAGTATTTTGCTGTAGTCCATTTCAGTCATTCCTTAGTAGTGCATAATTATCAGATATAATATATATATTACATAAAACATATAGATTTGTCAAGTCAATAAGCATAGAAGACTTATTGTCGGTAGGTCTTCTATTGTTATTGAAAAAGTGATTTTTTTGTGTTAAAATATATTTTATTAAAAATATAGGGTGACTTTTTATGAGCGAAAACACCATAGCCGCCATTTCTTCCCCGCTTGGAGAAGGCGGTATAGGAGTAATCAGAATATCCGGAGAAAACGCCATAGCGGTGGCGGACGCTTCCTTTTGTGCCGTTTCGGGCAAAAAACTATCCTCTCTTAAAGGTTATAGCGCCGCTTTCGGTAATGTGGTTTTGGCGGACGGCTCCCCTCTTGATGAGGCTGTAGCCCTTGTTTTTCGTGCGCCTAAAAGTTATACCGGTGAGGATGTTGTGGAAATCTCGGTTCACGGCGGCCTTGAGATACAAAAACAGGCTCTTCGAAGAATTACCGAGTGCGGCGCCTCTTTAGCCGAGGCGGGAGAGTTTACGAAACGTGCTTTCTTAAACGGAAAAATGCCCCTTTCAAAAGCCGAGAGCGTTATGGCGCTTATCAGCGCAAAGGGTGAAGCGGCGTTGGCTATTTCCCGTGCGGCAGCAGGCGGCAGCATTGACCGTGCAGTTAAAGAGATTATAGAACTGTTAAAAGAAACGGCGGCAGGTATTTCCGCATATTCGGACTTTCCCGATGAGGAACTCGTGGGAGCAAGACCCTGCGATTTTGAAAAACTGCTTAAAAAAGTTTCGGGGAAACTCTTGACGCTTATTAAGAATTATGACACCGGTAAACTTATAAGAGAGGGTATCGACTGCGCCATAGTCGGCAAACCGAATGTGGGAAAATCCACCCTTATGAACCTGCTTTCAGGAAATGAACGGTCTATTGTAACCGAGATACCCGGAACTACAAGAGATATAATAGAAAGCGCTGTGCAAATTGAAGATTTGACCCTCAACCTTTCCGATACGGCGGGAATACGCCTGACCGATGACGTTGTTGAAGCGGCGGGAGTAGACAGGGCGAAAAAGAAAATAGAAAATGCTTCTTTAATTCTTGCGCTCTTTGACGGGTCTAAAGAGGTTGACTCTGACGATAAACTGCTTCTCTCCTCACTAAAGGACAAGCCGGTAGTTATAATTATTAACAAAACCGACCTGAAACAAAAAATATCCCCTAATATTTTTGACGGTTTCCCCGTTGTGTATATGTCGGCAAAGGAAAAGACGGGGGTAGGCGACCTTGTAAAAACGATAAAAGAGGTCTGCAAAATATCCCACCTTTCAAATAATGACGCCGTGCTTATAAACGAGCGACAACTGTCTTGTGTGAAAGCGGCATACAAATCGGTAAAAGATGCCGAGTGTGACCTCGCTTCAGGTATGACGGTTGACGCCGTAGGTGTTTTAATAGATGACGCACTCGAGCAACTCTTTACCCTCACGGGTGAGAGGGTGACCGAGGCGGTATGTGATGAAATATTCAAACGTTTTTGCGTTGGCAAATAGGAGTTTATTGAACAAATGATACCAAAATACAAAGCCGAAGATTATGACGTTGCCGTTATAGGCGGCGGACACGCCGGAATAGAGGCGGCGCTTGCTGCCGCAAGGCTTAATACCAAAACTGTTATGTTTTCAATTAGTCTTGATTTTATCGGAAATATGCCCTGCAATCCGTCAATAGGCGGAACGGCAAAAGGGCATCTCGTGAGGGAACTTGACGCCCTCGGCGGAGAAATGGGAAAAGCCGCCGATAAAACGAGTATTCAAAGCCGTATGCTTAACCGGGGAAAAGGTCCTGCGGTGTATTCTTTGCGTGCTCAAATTGACCGCAGAGCATATAGCGGTTATATGAAACAGACGGTTGAAAAACAAAAAAATCTCGACGTAAAACAAGCGGAGATAGTAGATCTTTATAAAGAGGACGGGCTTTGGCACCTTGTAACAAGGCTGGGCGCCGTTTATACCGCAAAATGCGTTATTATTGCGACCGGCACATTTTTAGCCGGAAAGGTATATATAGGCGAGGTCAATTACGAAAGCGGCCCGGACGGTATGTTCCCTGCCATAGGACTCTCTGAAGCACTTAAAAAGATAGGTCTTCCGCTAAGGCGGTTTAAGACGGGTACTCCCGCCCGTGTCGCAAAAGACAGTATTGATTTTTCCGCTATGGAACTTCAAGAGGGCGACAGCGTCACCGAGCCGTTTAGTTTTTCTACCAAAACACCGCCTGAAAACAGGGTTGTTTGCCACATAGCCTACACAAACGACAAAACAAAAGAAATAATACTTGATAACCTTCATCGTTCGCCCCTTTACTCAGGTGTTATAGAGGGGGTAGGCCCCCGTTATTGCCCGAGTATTGAGGATAAAATTGTCCGCTTTGCCGACAAAAGGCGCCACCAACTCTTTATAGAGCCTTGCGGAGAAAACACCGACGAGATGTATCTTCAGGGTATGTCCTCCTCTTTGCCGGAAGAGGTGCAAATAAAGTTTTACAAGACCATAAAGGGACTTGAAAACGTCAAGGTTATGAGAAACGCTTATGCTATAGAATATGACTGCGTTGACCCTTTGTATCTCACGGCTTCTCTTGAAACCAAAAACGGTGACGGACTGTTCGGCGCCGGTCAGTTCAACGGCTCTTCGGGGTATGAAGAGGCGGCGGCGCAGGGGCTTGTTGCCGGAATAAATGCGGCGAGAAAGGTCAAAAATCTTCCTCCGCTTATTTTGCCACGTTCATCATCATATATAGGAACTCTAATAGACGACCTTGTCACAAAAGGATGTATGGACCCGTACAGAATGATGACTTCAAGAAGTGAATACAGGTTAGTTCTCCGTCAGGATAACGCCGACGAACGCCTTATGCCTATCGGCAAAGAAATAGGGCTTATAGACGACGAAACCTATGCTGATTTTATAAAAAGGAAAGAGCAAAAGCACGAAGAGATAAAAAGGGTTAAAGCGACCTATCTCTCCCCCTCAAAAGAACTGAACGCCTTTCTAAAAAAGGTGGGGACCACGCCCATTGTCACGGGATGTTGCCTTGCCGATATGATAAAAAGACCGCAACTTTCCTACGATATGTTGGCTGAGTTTGATAAAGATCGACCCGACCTCTCTTACGCTATAAGACAAAAGGTTGAAACCGAGATAAAATATGAGGGGTATATAAAAAGACAACTCGCCACAGTAAAGAAAACCGAAGCCCTTGAAAAGAAGAAAATCCCCGATAATATAGACTATGAAAAGATAAAGGGACTTCGTCTTGAAGCGGTGGAAAAACTAAAGAAAATACTTCCCGCAAGTATTGGTCAGGCATCACGCATATCGGGCGTCAGCCCTGCCGATATTTCGGTACTCCTTATATATCTTAATAAAGGTGGAAGTTTATGACCGAGTTTGATTTTTCTCCTATTGAGCCTATTTGTCGCTCGTTTGGTGTGGAACTGACAAGAGAAATAAAAACAAGACTTTCTATCTATGGCGATTTGCTTATAGAGTACAACAAATCGGTAAATCTAACGGCGATAGTAGAGCCTTCCGAAATAGTCATAAAGCACTTTTTAGACTGTATTTTGTTTTTCAAAAACATTTGTCCTAAAGAGAAAAGCAGTATTATAGATATAGGTACCGGTGCCGGTTTTCCGGGAGTTGTGCTTTTGATTATACGTCCCGATTTGAAATTAACCCTTATGGACGCTTTGGAAAAAAGGCTCAATTTTTTAAGGGTGGTGCTTAAAAAAACGGGACTTTCCGCCACACTTGTTCACTCTCGTGCCGAGGACGGCGCAAAAGACCCGCTTTATAGAGAACAGTTTGACTATGCAACTGCCCGTGCGGTTGCCGCCCTGCCCGTTCTTTGCGAACTCTCAATACCTTATATAAAAGTGGGAGGATATTTTGTCGCTATGAAAGGCGACGCCGTGGATAGCGAGGTCGCTAAGGCAAACGGTGCTTTTAAGATACTCGGCGCCGATAACCCTTCGGTTTACTACGAAACTCTAACCGGAAAAGAGAAAAGAGCCTTTGTTGTTTCAAAAAAGATATCGCAAACTTCGCCAAAATACCCGAGAAGTTTTGCTAAAATCAAAAAAAACGCCTTAAAATAAGGCGTTTTTTGTTTTTTTAGGGTGCATTTTGTCGCACCCTTTTTCTTTACTTTTTTGACTTCTTTAGTGATAATAGTTTTAGAAAATCAAAAAGGAGTTGCCGTTTTTGAGACAGATGTTAAAACTTGTTTCTTACATAAACCCGTCAAAGATAATGATGCCCCCTGCAAACGATTTATACACCGCAAACGATTACTGTCTTGAACCGCTTAAAAGCAGTATAACAAAACACGGCATAATCACTCCGCTTGTTATCCGCACAAACGAAAACGGATATTTGGAACTTGTATCGGGAAAAAGACGGCTTATCTGCGCAAGACTGCTTCGGCTTAAAGCAGTGCCCTGTGTAAAAATAAAATGTTCAAAAACAAAAGCCGCCCTTTTTCGTCTTGCCGATAGGTTGAGCGTTTTGCCCGCAGGTGATTTTGAAATGGCGGACAACCTATCCTATCTTATAAACGACCACCCTCTGAACTTAGCTCAAATCGCCGAATATTTGAGCGTTCCATCGGCCACATTAGAGGACAAACTAAGGCTTGTTTCCTTTCCTTTTGAACTAAGAGGCGAGGTCGACGGAATACTTACTGAGGAACAAATACACTCGCTGATGATGTTGCCGAGGAGTGCGCTTAAAGACGCCATACACGAGGTAAAAACAAGGGGCCTCGGCATTGCGGCTACAAAAGAACTTGTAGGCAGTTACTTTTTGCCGAAGAAAAAAGAGCCCGTGAGAAAAACGGCGATAGGCGACGTTAGATTTTTTGTAAACAGCGTTGAAAAAATGCTTACTACACTCAAAAACGCCGGATACGAAACCGATTTTACCCTAAACGACACCGATACCCACGTCGATTTTAGTATAAAAATAAAAAAGAAGGCAGAGCCTACCTATTCTCAAATGAAGATTTGTTAATTTGTAAAATCCTCGAACGCCTTTTTTGTCCCCTTAAAGACGTTCCGGGTTTTAATAGGCAACTGCGACAGCCCCTTATGTCGCACGATGTCCACCATATTCATCCCCATACGCAACAACCCCGTAGAAATACGGGGTTGTTGTGTTTTATATTCCGGTTTTATCAATCAATTCTTTTATTCTATCGATTTTTCCCTCTATATACAAATATCCCATAAGTGTTTCAAATCCCGTGGCGATATGGTATTCGGCTACGGTGGCGCTTTTAGGTCTACTATGCGTATGAATATTTCTGCCCCTTTTGAAGATTTCGGTTTCCTCTTTTGTCAAAAGGTTTTTTATTATTTCAAAGGTCTTTGCCTGACTCACGGCGCTTACTATGGCGTTTGCCTTTTCGTTTAATTCCTTTATCGGAAGATTTGTTTTTGCAAGTTTTTCTCTGACAAAAAGGCTATATACCGCATCACCTAAAAAAGCAAGATTAAAAGGAGACAGTTTTGTGTTTTCTTTCATAATTCACCTCTATTTGAAAACAAGTTGCAAAAGCAACATATAAACGGCGGTGCCGCCGAGAACACTTAAAAGCGAGTTGCGTTTTACGGCTTGTAAAACCACGACAAAAACAACCGCTATTATTTCGGGAAGCCCGAAAGGCTTTGTTGTGAAATCGGTAAGGCGCAGACAATAAACTATCAGCATTCCGATAATCGCCTGGGGCAAAACCTCGCCTAAATACACTATGTATTTCGGCGTTTCCCTTTTGCCCGAAAAGAAGAGAAAGGGCAAAAAACGAAGCAATGCGGTCACTCCCGCCATAATTATAATAAGTATAGCCTCTGTTTTCATTTTGCCGCCTCCCTTTTAGGTTTTATGGATAAAAGGAGGGTCATTATAAGCATTGAGGGTATTAAAAACCACTTTTCACCGAACAGAAGCAAACAAACAAGGGTTGTTACTACGCCTATTATCGCACCTTTTCGATTGTTTTTCTTTATCCACTCTTCAGTAAAAGAGGCTATGAATATAGCCGTCATCGAAAAGTCGATACCCCTTGTGCTAAAGGGAATTATTTGACCGAGCAGGTTTCCCGTTATTCCGCCTATAATCCAGTATATATGGTTAAAGGTGGTGACTAAAAAGCGATATTTGTTCTCGTTTGCATCCTTTGGCGTTTCGCCGGAGAGTATGGTGTAGGTTTCGTCGGTGAGACCGAAAATCAAAAACGGTTTGTATTTTCCCGTTCCCTTATATTTTTTCACCATAGAAATGCTGTAGAACATATACCTCGCATTT
This sequence comes from Clostridia bacterium, assembly GCA_017431035.1. Taxonomy (GTDB): domain Bacteria; phylum Bacillota; class Clostridia; order Oscillospirales; family Acutalibacteraceae; genus UBA737. The sequence continues at coordinate 75,378 of JAFRLW010000012.1, read as the reverse complement.
ACAATAAGCGAGGTTATAGCCGTTTGTATCATTGTAGCAGGCGCTGCCAGCAGCCCCACGCCGACATATTGTAATGTTCCCGAAAATATGCTGAGGCTCATAGCCGCCGTCCATAAAACGCCAAAACCCTTGTCCCTCATCATTATTCCAAAGCCGATACCCAGCACCATATATCCGGCAAGTACCGGAAGCGAGGCTATAAAAGCCCTTTTAATTGTCTTGTTTTTTTCCATTTTTGCCCCTTCTAAAATATTGCCATAACAAAATAGGGCAGTTCTGAAAATCCGTGTTTTTTATAAACGGCAATAGCCCTTTCGTTTTCTGTTTCAACCTCTAATTTAAGCGCATAGCCTTTGTATTTATCTCTTAAAAAGTCCAAAAACTGTCCCCCTGTGCCTTTTCCTCTGTATTCGGGTTTTATGTATATATCTTCCACCCAAAAACACTCTTTTCCCGCCTCGGTGGAAAAACTTTTTGTCACCATACCGTATCCTGCTATCTCGCCGTTTTCGGAAAACACATATCCATATAGGTTTATATTGTCATCCAAACAAGCGGAAATATCGTTATTAAAAATCTCAGGCGAACCGCTTGTCGAAACGGCTTCGCTTCTATAGAATACCGACATCATATCAAAGATTTCTTTGCGGTCTTTTTCTTCAATTTTTCTGAAAACCATATTAACCCCTTACTTTATCCGAGCGCCACGTCAAGTATCATCATTACAACAAATCCGAGCGAGAAGGAAAGCGTGCCGAGATTTGTATGTTTTCCGCCTGTGGCTTGAGGGATAAGTTCCTCTGTCACTACGTATATCATAGCGCCGGCGGCAAAGGCTTGAAGATAGGGAAGAATTGTCACAACAACACTTGCCGCAAGAATAGTCAGCGCCGTTGCAATAGGCTCTACTATACCCGAAAGCGCACCCATAATAAAGGTTTTTCCCTTTTTCATACCCTCCGCGCGAAGCGGCATTGAAACTATTGCGCCTTCAGGGAAGTTTTGTATCGCAATACCAATAGCAAGGGCTAAAGCCGCAGTAGAACTGATGTTGCTGTTTCCCGATAACCACCCTGCGCATACTACACCTACCGCCATACCCTCAGGTATGTTGTGAAGCGTTACCGCCAACATCATTTCGGTTGTGCGTTTAAGCCCCCTTGAAGGTCCTTCTTGCTGTTTATCAAAATGTATATGCGGAGTGACAACGTCTAAAAGCAGTAAAAACCCTATGCCGCAAATAAAACCTATAGCGGCAGGGAAAAAAGACCATTTCCCCATATCTTCACTCGCTTCAAGCGAGGGCAGCAAAAGACTCCAGAAAGACGCCGCCATCATAACTCCCGCCGCAAAACCGGCAAGCACCTTTTGAAGTTTTTCCGAAATCTGATTTTTGAGGAAAAACACCATAGCCGAACCCAAGCAGGTGCCGAAAAACGGTATCCACATAGAAAATAAAATATTTGTTTTCATTACATATCCCCTAAAGTTTTATTATAGAATTAGTGCCGATAAGGTCAATAAGTCTTAAGGCTTTTAAGATATTCTTTTTGTTTTTCGGTTATTCTGTAACTCTCAATAGCCTTTTGTATCGCTTTGTTGTGTGTAAAAGTATCTAATTCTCCGTTTTCGATAAAGGGCAGAATACTGTCATACTGTTTTGCAAGTGCCGTGGCAAAATACCACGCTATCATCATATTTACGTAGTACTCATCCGAGCGTATTTTTGAAACCGCTTTTGGATATTCTTTTTTGTAATCCTCATCAAGAAAATATCTCATCAGCACCCCTATACCAAAACGTATAGTATAGGTCTTGTCGGATGCTATCCACTCTTTTGCCTTTTTTATAAGTTCTTTTCGGTTTTTCTTAAAAGATACGGGGGAGAGTTGGTCGCAGGTCGCCCAGTTGTCGACATAAGGCAAAAAGCGGTCAATCTCCTTTATACAAAGGTCAAAATCTTTAATCCCCGATATTATAAAGGCGTGTAACTGGTTTTCGTCAAAAAACTTGTGCGGAAGCGTATTTATAAATGTTTCCGCCTTGTTTTCGGCAAGAAGTCTCTTTGCGTATTGTTTAAGAAGCGGTGTTCTAACCCCTATTATTTTGTCTTTATCTACGGTGGGCAACAACCTGCTTTGAAAATCACGGTACTTTTTATCCGAAAGCCTAAAAAGCGTTTCCCTTATTTCATCTATCAAGTCATAGCCCCCTGTCTACCGATAACGATAAAAAAGTATTGTGCCTTCTGCGCTCGTTTCATCGCTTAATATTTTTTAGAACTTTTTATAAACCTTATGCTGCAAAATGTTTATGAATAATCTCTTTTTTAGTTTTATTACAACTTAAAATCCCAAAATCCCGTTTTTGTGACCGGGTCAAACCGTCTTCCGATTACACCGTCTTTCACGGGTCTTAGTTCTATTTCCGCCGTGTATAAAACGGTTATCGATTTTATATGCCCTGCGGCTATAGTATGGCGCTCGCCGTCTTTATATGAAAAAACGGCGTGGGTGTGGTGATATATTTTTTTATCCTCGCCTTTTATAACGCTTCCCGTAAGGGAAACAAGTTCTAACATACCGCATAATTTATTTGTCATAAAGGTGCCGCTTTCGGGCACAAAGGTTTGTATCTCTGCCTCGCTGCAGCCACCTATTCCGCTGAGAGTGGCAGAAGATATTTCTTCCTTTTCACAAATCTTTATTATATTTTCAATAATCTCGTCGCCTTTATCCATACGGATATAAAGGGTGTCACCGTATTTTCTGTAGTCCATTATTTCCCTCGCTTTTTAGGTGTCTTAAGTTCTAAATACATCTTTTCAAAAAGTTCTGTAAAAAAATCTATGTCATAGGTGTCTTCTATAAGAAACATTTCTTTTGCGCTCTGATAGGGCAGTTCTCTTGGGACATCTTTTAACATAAGAGCCGAAGATTTCGTCTCTTTTACAAGAAATCGATTGTCGTATATGCCGCCTATCACTTTGCCTTTATAGTAGATTATGTATTCACCCATCATAGCCCGATAGGAAATATCATCTATCCCGGAGAGTTGCTCGAGTATATAATCCAAGTATTCTTTGCTCGACGCCATTTTTGCCTCCTTTATATCGACACTGCAAAATCACCTGTTTTTGCTCTCTATACCGCAATGCGCAATTCATTGTCGAGACAGTAAACATACCGTCTCGACATGTGCAGTACGTGGGAACATATCAACTACGGTATATTCCACAAGTTTATAGCCTAGATCCGATAGCACATTTACGTCTCTTGCAAGAGTTCCTCTATCGCAGGAAACATAGACTATTCTTTCCGGCGAAAAGTCATTTGCCACGGTAAAAAGCAGTTTTTTGTCGCAACCTTTACGGGGCGGGTCGAGAACAACTATATCGGCGTTTATTTTATCATAAGCCAAAGTTTTTGCCGCTGATGCGGCATCGGCGCAGATAAATCTTGCGTTTTTAGTACCGTTTTCTTTTGCATTAAAGCGGGCGTCCTCAACCGCTTTTTCAACAATTTCCACGCCTATAACGCTTTTGGCTTCTTTTGACAAAGCGAGCCCTATAGTTCCGGCACCGCAATAAAGATCAAGCACGGTTTTGCCTTCAGATTTTGCGTATTCTTTAACCTTGTTATAAAGCATTTCGGCAGCGGTATGATTAACCTGATAAAAAGAGTTTACCGAAAGTCTTACTTTTACGCCGCACAAATAATCGAATATGTAGTCTTTTCCGTAAACGGTTTTGTTTTTATCCCCTAAAATAACGTTGTTTGGTTTTTTGTTTATGTTTAGGACAACGCTTTTGAGGCTTTCTCCGAAAACTCCCCTCAAAACCTCTACCAAAGTTTCTGCTTTTGGCATAGAGTCGCCGTTTATTACAACCGCCGCCTGAACTTCGCCCGTTTCTGCGCCCGCTCTTAAAAAGAAGTGTCGGACAAGTCCCGTTTTGGTTTCCTCATTATATACGGATATTTTATTTTTTTCTAAAAAACGAGAAAAATCATTTGCCGCTTTTGTGAATATTTCGGGCACGATTTTGCAAGAAGAACAGTCAACTGTTCTATGAGAGTGAAAAGCATAAAACCCGACGCCGTTTTCCTTTACCGGAAACTGCGCCTTGTTACGATAAAAATCGGGTGTAGAAAAAAGAATATCCGTAGGCTCTTTTTCCACTTTTCCGATACGGTGCATAACGTCGGCAACCGCTTTTTTCTTAAGAGACAGTTCAAAAGGATAGTCAATATTTCTGAACACGCATCCTCCGCAAGCGGGGAAAGAGGGACAGTCCGGCTCTATCCGGTGGCTTGAGGGGGTGATGATTTTATCTATTATGGCAAAGGCGATATTTTTTTGCACCTTTGTGATTTTAACGCTCAGCGTATCACCTACTGCGCCGCCTTTTACAAAAACCGCCATATTATCTGCATGACCTATACCCATTCCGGTATCGGTGATGTCGGTTATATCAAGCGTATAATACTCGTTTTTATTCATTTTCGTTTATCAGTTCATCCTCTAATGCGCCGCCGGTAAAGAGGGCGGTGCCTTTTCTGCAGTCATAACTGTTTTTTCCGTCGGCGACTAAGGGTACGTTGTTAAACTGTACGATTTCATCGCTTGTAAACTCTACCGATATATCGTCTATACCTGTTTGCCAAAAGATATTGTGCGGCGTGCCGCCGATTATGAGTTCGCCTCTTATAGCGGTGCCGAGTGTATTTTCCACACGGTAAACCTTTACCTCTTTTTCACCCGAGGGGGAAGCGGTTTCGGAAACAAGCGTTCCGACAGGCAATTCGTTTATATCAACTACAAGGTAGTTTTTGAGCGAGAAAAACACGTTTACAGCGGTTATCAAAAATGCGAGAAAATAAACGCTTAAAAAGAAAACTCTTTTTTTCATACGTTCATACTCTCCTTTATCCTTTTATTATAGTCAAAAACCACAAACCGACAGTTTACCACATAACAGGTCATAAAATAGGGCATTGTGAAAAACAGGGGAATTAAAAATAAACTTATGATGATATAAAAAATCAAACTGAATATAAGTTTAACAAACTCAAAGCGGTGGCCTATTGTCATAATTTTTGAAAGATTTATAGCTTCTTTTGCTGAAAGGTCACGGTTTGAAACAAACAAAAACGGAGCCATAAAATATTTAAGTATAAAAACCGCAAACAAGACAAAAGCGATAGCAAAAAGCAAAGACGAAACGGCGGAAAGAGCGGTTGTCCAAACGGGAACCGACAGTCCCATATTAGTATAAAACTCGCTGCTTGCAAGCACCCGTGTTATACTGCTTGGAAGCGATAAAACAAAAAATGCCACAAACAATCTTACGAACAATGATAGCGAAAAGGTGAGATATCTTGTGTAGGTTTCGGCATCGGAAAAAGGAATAAACAGTCTGTCTGCCCTCACACACTCGCCAAAAGCCATAGCACGAAAATAGTCTAAAGTTCCTAAAAACAAAGGTATTGTTAAAAAGACTAAAAACAAAAATGAAAATATAAAGTAAAGGAAAACTCCGCCAACGTTATAAAGAAGCCCTCCGCAAAGGGTGCCAAAAAGGCAAACGCCTAAAAATACGGCGGATACTATTACTGCGCTTGTCCATTTGTCTTTTAGTGTCGCTTTTGCGTTTAGTCTTACTATTTTGCTTTTTGCAGGCATCTTTGTTGCCTCCTTTTTATAATATCTCTAATTTGGCATAGTTTGCCATAATCTTCTTTTGTCCTACTTTGTCAAAATCAATAAGAAGCAACGTATCGTTTCCGACAGGCGTTGCAGAGAGGATAATCCCCTCGCCGAAGACCGAGTGTCTGACCTTATCGCCGGTGCTGTATTTTGCGCTGCTTTTTTGAGGCTCGGCTTTTTTGGTGTAGCCGCCAAAAGAATCATAACTGCCATAGGTGCGTCTTTTTTCCTCTCCCGTATCAAACATAAACATACTGCGAGGCTCTGCCGATTTTGTTTCACAAAGGTCTATAGGTATCTCGTTTAGAAATCTTGACGGCATATTGCGGTTTGTCTGTCCGTAGAGCATACGTGAAGCGGCTCTTGATATAAAGAGGTGTTTTCTCGCCCTGGTTATCGCAACGTAGGCAAGGCGCCTCTCTTCTTCAATATCTTCAGGCAGTCCGTATATCGACTGGTTGCCGGGGAAAATGCCCTCTTCCATACCAACAAGATAAACCTCATTAAACTCAAGCCCCTTTGCCGAGTGAACGGTCATAAGGGTGACGTTATCGTCGCTCTCGTTAAGGGCGTCTATATCATTTACAAGGGCAACTTCTTCAAGAAAATCGGATAGGGTTGCCCCCTCGTTTTCCTCTATATAAAGGGTGATGTTTGTCTTTAATTCTTCTATGTTTTGTATGCGGTCTTCACTATCCGGCTCGTCAAGTGAACGAAGGTACTCTTTGTACTCTGTTTTTTGAAGCAGTGCGTCATAGAGTTCCGGCAAAGAGAGGGTATCGGACAGGTCCGACAGTTCGTTCATCATAGACACAAAGTCAGATAGTTTTCCCGCCGCTCTTGATAAAGCGGTGTATTCGCCGGCAGAGGCAAAAGCGTCAAATAGCGAAATGCCGAGTGACTCTGCTATTGTTTCGGCATTTTTGACCGTCGTATCTCCTATTCCTCTTTTAGGCTCGTTTATTATCCTTTTCAGGCGGACGTTATCATTTTTATTGTTGATAACGCAAAGATATGCAAGAATATCCTTTATCTCCTTGCGCTCATAGAACCTGTAACCGCCTATAACTTTATAGGAAATACCACTTCTTGAAAAAACGTTTTCAAACGCCGCCGACTGCGAGTTCATACGGTAGAGCACGGCACAGTCGGAGAACTTTCCGCCCTTTGTCACATGGTCGCTGATGCTATCGGCGACAAACTTTGCCTCATCAGGTCCTGAAAGGGCGGTATAAACGGTGATTTTATCTCCGTTTCCCTTATCGGTCCAAAGGGTTTTGCCCTTTCTTGAAGCGTTGTTTTCTATGACGGCGTTTGCGGCGTCAAGTATATTTCCGGTGGAACGGTAGTTTTGTTCAAGCCTTATAACCTTTGCCGAGCGGAAGTTCTTTTCAAAGTTTAGTATATTCTCAATGGTGGCTCCCCTGAAACGATAGATGCTTTGGTCGTCATCACCTACAACGCAAAGATTTCCGTTTTCGCCCGCAAGCAAGCGCACAAGTTCATATTGCGCAAGGTTTGTATCCTGGTACTCATCCACCATAATATATTTGTATCTGTTTTGATAGTAACTTAAAACGTCCTCGTTCTCACGGAAAAGTTTGACGGTGTAATAAATCATATCGTCAAAATCCATAGCGTCAGCGGATTTAAGTCGTCTTGCATACTCTTTATAAAAGAGGGCAATCGCCTTATTTCTATAGTCGCTGCCTGCTTCTCTTTCGTATTCCTCAGGTCCTATAAGGGCGTCTTTTGCGGAAGATATGTATGACATAACACTTCGGGGAGTAAATATTTTTTCGTCCATACCCGAAGATTTTATAATATCTTTTATAACTCTTTTTTGGTCGTCGGTATCGTATATTGTAAAGTGGGAAGAAAAGCCTATTCTATCGGCGTCTTTTCTGAGTATTCTACCGCAAACGCTGTGAAAAGTTCCCGCCGTGACAGCGCTCTCGCTTCCGAGTTTATCTGCGATACGCACTTTTAGTTCGTTTGCCGCTTTGTTTGTAAAGGTTATGGCAAGAACTCTGTAGGAAGGCGGTGGATCAACCGAAAAGGCGCTTGTGTCTAAAAACTCACTCTTTCCGCTCAGATAATCGTTTGCCGCCGCTATGTCATAGTCTGACGCCTTTACTTGGCTGTTGCTGTTATAGGCGTCGCCGTATTTACAAAGATAGGCGATACGGTTTACCAAAACGGTGGTTTTTCCGCTTCCTGCGCCGGCAAGTACCAAAAGCGGTCCCTTTACGGTGGTTACGGCGGAAAACTGCCTTTCGTTCATAGAGGAAAAGTCTTTTTCTATAAGTTTATTTCTGAGTGTTTTCGGGTCCATTATATCTCTCTCAATCAATTTCAAAGGGTTTTACGATTTTTGTAAATGCGCCGACCGCCGTAGTATCGGCGATAACGGTTATAGGGCGGGTCAGGTCAAGCGCAAAAAGTTCCTCAATAGTCTTTGCGTTGACCGTTTTTCCGCCCGACACTGCGCTGACGTCAAAATCCAGCGTGTTCATCTCGGCAACAAAGTTTTTAAGTTTTCCGAAGTTTGAAAGCAAAACGGTTTTTTCTACCATAACTGTCCCCTTTTATATTTCGTAAAGTCCGCTCTCTAAAAGAACGTACTCTTTGTTTTGTACCTTTACGTATGAATAAACCGGCTCGCTAAAGGTGTAAAGCTCGGTTGTTTTATATCCCGGCAAATCAATTCTTATAACCTTTTTTGAGTCGTGCGAAGCAACATACAATGCGCCCTGCTCGGCAAATATGCCTTTAGGGGTATTTAATATCTGCCCCTTTTTGCCGATACGCAGTTCCTCTCTCATAGAGGTGGCGTTAAAACGGACAACCGCATCAAAATCGGAGAATGTTCCCCAAAGTCCTTCGGGCGTGAGGGCTATATCGTCGGGTACACGGTTTTTATATTTAAGTGTTCCCGTCCACATAATCTCGCCCTCGCCGTCAAACAAAATGGCGGTGCCGTCGCTGTTTACAATAAAGGCTTTGCCGTCACTTAGCAAAACTCCCTTTGCTAAAATGTAGTTTGGACAATGCTTTAATATTTTTGTATAGTTAGCGCCGTATTTTGAAAGTTTGTAAATATCTTTATGTATAACGGTAGGCTCGGTATTGTCCCTTGAAATCATCTTAAAACTTGCGGTGAGGTTTCCATCCTCATCATATCCGTCAAAATACGAGAATAAAAGTCCGCTGCTATCGGCAATAATCTCGTATATTTCACCTTTCATTATAAGTTTCATATTTTCTACCTCAATTTAAGATTTCCGCTTTTTATCATTTTTGAAACGGCAAGCAAAACTCCCGTTTTAGCCGAGTTGAAATCAAGTCCGCCCTGCATCCAAACGGCGTATGGCTCTTTAAGCGGTGCATCCGCCGAAAGTTCTATAGAAGAGCCGAGTGTGAAAGCGCCTGCCGCCATAATAACCTTGTCGTCATATCCCGGCATATCGGCAGGCTCCGGTATAACAAAAGAGTCAACCGGTGCGCCCGACTGCATACCACGGCAAAAATCAATTAGCCTTTCTTTATTTTTCAAAAGAACGCATTGTATTATATCCCCTCGTTTTTCGTTGTATTTAGGGGTGGTTTCAAAACCTAACAGTTCAAACAGCGCCGAACTGTAAACGGCATTTTTCAAAGCGGCGGCGGTGACACGAGGAGCGGCGAAAAGTCCCATATAAAGTTCCCTGTTGTGACCGAGCGTTGCGCCAACCTCTCTGCCTACTCCGGCGCAGGTCATTCTGTAGGAGCATTTTTCAACCAGTCTTTTTTTGCCTGCTATGTATCCTCCGCAGGGGGCAATTCCGCCACCGGGATTTTTAATAAGCGACCCTGCCATTAAATCGGCGCCGACCGCCGTCGGCTCTGTTTTGTCGGTAAACTCGCCGTAGCAGTTATCCACCATAATAACCGTAGAGGGTGAAACCTCTTTTATTGCGGAACATAGTTCTTTTATTTCTTCTATTGTGAGGCTCTTTCTCAGAGAATATCCACGTGAACGCTGGATATACGCCATTTTGTATTCTCCCCACGAAAGTCTGCTCTTCACGGCGTTTATATCAACGGTGCCGTCGGGCAAGAGGTCTACCTCATCATACTCTACGCCGAAATCGGCGAGCGAGCCGTCGGGCGCATTTTCAATTCCGAAAACGCCCTGTATCGTGTCATAGGGTCTGCCCGTTACAACAAGCACCTTGTCCTTTGGACGAAGAACACCGAAAAGCGCAACCGAAAGGGTGTGTGTTCCGCTTGCAAAGGTGTGGCGTATGAGTGCGTCTTCCGCCCCCATTACCTTGGCTACGATACGGTCAAGCTTGTCCCTGCCGGCGTCATCATATCCGTAGCCCGTACTAGCCAAAAAGTCGCTCTCGCTGACCCTTTCTTCAATAAAGGCGCCAAGCACTTTTGTTTGGTTATATTCCTCTACGTCCTCAATATCTCTGAAAGCCGCCTTTGTGCGCTCTATGGCATAGGCATCATATTTAAGTAGTTTTTCATCAAACGTAAAATAGTTCATTTTTACCCCTTTATTGTTCTAAAATAATTGCCTTGTCGCATTCCGTAAAACCGTTTTTTATATAAAAAGGTTTTATTTTTTCTTCACATACGGCAAAAACCTTTTTGCCCTTTAGTTTGCTTAACATTCCGCCAAGTACAGCGCTGCCGCACCCTGCTTTAAGCGAGGCTACGGCGTTTAAATACGCCCACTCTCCCGAAACGGATGCTATCGCCACCGCCCTTTCACGAAATGCGGTGTAAAAAAGATTGTTTTTGTTCTTTTGTCGGCAAAAGTTGACGGCAAACTGTTCAAATGGCGGAAGAGAAAACCCTTTTGCTTTTTTAAGAATATCATAAATCTCGTCGCTTTTAAGCTCATCGCCCGAAAACTTTGTTTCTTTTATATCGCACTTTTCAAAAACCGTCACCGTTTTTCTGTTTTTATAGCCCTTTATTTCCTCGGCGTTTTGAGGGTTTGAAAATATGGTTTTCGGCGACAAAAAGTTTATAAAAGATGACAGTTCCGCCCCGTTAAACTCGCCTGAAATGATACATCCGCCTTTTGTATCGGCTATATAGCCCCCTAAATCGCTTTTATATAGAACGGTTGTATCGGGAAAGGACTCGGTTTCACACATAATTTTTAGTGAGAAAACATCCTTTTTTTCTATTGCGGACAATTCGTCGGTTTTTATTATCATAGTTTGTTTATGGCGCTTATCATATATTCTGTCGACTTGTACATACTGATAATATCCTCTTTAGAACAAACCGAAGACGCAGAGTGTATATATCTTGTCGGCACCGAAAGAGCAAGTGTTCTTATTCCCTCTTTGCTCAAATGTATGCCGGCGGAATTGTTGGCGCCGGTGGTGCCACGTTTGGTTTGTTTCTTTATACTTTTGTCGTTTATGGCGATTGAGTACAGTTCTCTGTCGTACAGAGTTCCTCTGTCCATAAACGAAACGGCAACCCCCTCGCCAACACAGCAAATCTCTTTTGAAGGTGGCGTATCGCCTATATCGGAAGCGGTCGTTCCCTCAAGGACAAGGGCAAAATCGGGAGACAGACTGAAAGCGGCGGTCCTTGCCCCTATACAACCCACCTCTTCCATAGTGGAGAAACTTCCGCAAAAATCATACTCATCATAGTTTTTGATAAGATTTATAAGCACGGCGCAGCCAACCCTGTCGTCAAGGGCTTTTGAAAGTATCAAATCGCCGCTCTCGATATAGTCTCCGCAAAGAACGGCGGTGTCGCCCGGTGCCACTCTTTTTAGTGCGCTTTCTTTATCCTTTGCGCCTATATCGATATACATATTATCTACTAAGGGTAGTTTTTTTGCCTCCTCGGCGGAGAGCAGATGTATAGGTCTATTGCCTATAACGCCTGTCGTTTTGTTTTTGAAAATTACACGGGAGAACAGCAAACACTCTTTTTCAATGCCGCCGACCGTGTTAAAACGCAAAAATCCGTTTTCCTCTATATCGGTTATTATTATGCCGACCTCATCCATATGGGCGTCAAGCATAACTCGGTTAGCGGTCCTTTTTTTACCTTTTTTCTCAAAAAGTATATTGCCGAGTGCGTCAACTTTATATTCGCAGTAATCTTTTATCTCTTCTATAATACAGTCCCTTACCGTCTTCTCATCTCCCGAAACGGAAGATAGGGTACAAAGGGTGCGAAGCGTATCAAACATTTTTTATACCTCCGCTCAAAATATATTCTTTCAGTATCTTTACCGCAGAAACAATATCGTTTATATCAACCACTTCGACAGGGGTATGCATATTCCTTATCGGCACGGATAAAAGTCCCGTTTTAATCCCCGAGGCTGTCAGTGATATTTTGTCGGCGTCGGTACCGGTGCGCTCGGACATAATCTCAAGAGTATAAGGAATATCTTTGTCTTTTGCTACAGCGGTCAATTTATCCGTTATTTCTCTGCACAAAACGGGTGCTGCGCCTATCATAGCGCCGCCGCAGAGTTTACCGCAGTCTTTGGCGTTTACATCGGGTCCGTCGCCAAAGGTCACGTCTATGGCTATGGCCTCGTCAGGTTTTATGCTAAACGCCGAAATACCGGCGCCCCTGCAACCGAGTTCTTCCTCGCCGGTAAAGGTAAAAGCAACCTTAATGGGCAGTTCTTTTTCTTTTAACTCTCGCACAAGGCAAAGCAACACACTAACGCCCACACGGTTATCAAGCGCTTTGCCGGTGATACGTCCGTCTGTAAGCGGGGCGGCTGTTTCCTTATAGGTTACAAAGTCGCCGACACTTATAACCTCTTTTGCCCTTTTACCGAGCAGGGTGTCTATTTTCAGGCTCTCTATATCGTCAAACTTCGTTTCATCCCCGCTTTTTATGTGAGGGGGTATTGAACAAAACACACCGAAAACATCTTCTTTTCCGTGAATAACAACACGGCGGGAGGGCAGATGTCTTAAATCTATACCGCCCACCTTTTGCACCGTCAAAAAGCCTCTAGTGTCAATATCGGTCACAACAAAACCGACCTCATCGATATGAGCGGCAAGCATAAGGGTATAATCGCCCTCTCCTACGGTGCCCACTATTCCGCCGTTTATGACCTTTGTATCGGCATACTTTGAAAGTTCCGCTAAAACCTTTTTATCGGTCTCTTTGACATCACCTATCGAGCAGGTGTTTGATAACTCGGGCAAAATATTATTAAGGTAATCTATCATAGTTTATTTACCAACTCTTTAAAGTATCTTCCACGCTCGGCAAAGTTTTTGAAAGCGTCAAAACTTGCTGAAGCAGGACTAAGCAGCACGGCGTCGCCCTCTTTTGCCGCCTTGTGAGCAAGGTCGACCGACTGTGCAAGGTTCTCGGTTTTTATAATTTCGGGTTTGCCTTTGTAGTCGGGCGAAGCTTTAACCGAAGCCTCTATTCTGTCGGCAGTATCGCCCGAAAGGTATAAAACTTTTACCTTTTTGATTAGTTCCTCTACCATAGGCTCAAAGGGAATATGTTTGTCATATCCGCCTGCAAGAAGAATAAGCGGACGGTCAAAGGCTTTTAGCGCCGCAAGAGTTCTTGTGGGACTTGAAGCGATAGAGTCGTTATAATAATCAACGCCATCTAATGTTCTCACGTGTTCTATACGGTGTTCAACGCCACGGAACTCGTGCGCCACTTTTTTGATACTCTTTATGCTTACATATCCCCAAACGGCAGTTATCGCTGCAAGGTAGTTCTCAACGTTATGGTCGCCTACAACGGCTATCTCTTTTCGGTCGATTACGGGAACGTCTATTCCTCTGTATGCCATATGGAGTACCCCGTCTTTATTAAGCCAAGCGCCGTTGTTTAACTTCTTGGTCATAGAAAAGCCGAGCAGTTGTCCTCTGGCGTTAGGGCGCAGTTCTTCGGTAATCTCGTTATCACGGTTAAGCACCGTGCGTGAAAATGCGTTTTGGTGAAGCAAAATATTCTTTTTAGCCTCGATATATTCATCCATATCTTTATGAACATCAAGATGATTAGGCGCAATATTCGTAATAACCGCAACGTCGGGACTTTTACGCATTGATATAAGCTGGAAAGAGGAAAGTTCCACAACGACAAAATCGTCGGCGGTTATCTTTTCTATTTCAGGAAGAAGCGGTGTGCCTATGTTGCCGCCGATAAAAACTCTTTTGCCCTCCGCCTCAAGCATTTTGGCGATAAGGGTTGTTGTGGTGGTTTTTCCGTCCGACCCGGTAACGCCGAAAACTGTTGCAGGACAAAGGTCAAAGAAAACCTCCATCTCGCTTGTAACGGCAATACCTCTTTTTCTTGCCGCTTCAAGTTCGGGCAGATGATAGTTCATACCGGGGGTGCGGAAAATAACGTCAACCTCCAAATTATCAAGATACCCCTCGCCAAGCCTCAGTTTAGCGCCGGCGGCCTCTAACTTGTCGGCAATAGGTCCTATTTGCTCACGTTCTCTTCGGTCACAAGCATAAACCTTTGCGCCCTGTCTTAAAAAATCAAATATAAGTTGAGTATGGCTGACACCAAGTCCGAGCATGGCAATTTTTTTGCCCTTTATAATACTGAAAAACTGTTTGAAATCCATAATCTTCTCCTTTTGTGATTGTTGACTTATTACCATTAAGGACAATAAGTCTTTTTTTAATCGTCAAGTTTAAGCACCGCCATAAAGGCGTCTTTCGGCACCTCTACCGAGCCGAGCTTACGCATTTTCTTTTTGCCCTCTTTTTGTTTTTCAAGCAACTTTTTCTTTCTCGTTATATCGCCGCCGTAACATTTTGCCAAAACGTCTTTTCTAAACGCCTTGACCGTTTCTCTTGCGATTATCTTTCCGCCGACCGCAACCTGCACCGGCACCTCAAACATCTGTCTGGGGATAAACTCTTTGAGTTTTTCGGCTATTCTTCTCGCCCTTGCATAAGCGTTTGAAGCGTGAACGATAAAGGACAATGCGTCTACCGTTTCCCCTGCGAGCATAACGTCAAGTTTCACAAGTTCACTCGGCTTGTATCCCATAGGCTCATAATCAAAACTTGCATATCCTTTAGTGCAGGATTTCAGTGCGTCAAAAAAGTCATAAACTATTTCACCCGTCGGCATAACGTAGTGAATATCCACCCTGTCGCCCATATATTTCATATCCTTATACTCGCCTCTGTGTTCCTCACAAAGTCCCATTATGGTTCCTACAAAAGAACTCGGGGAGTATATGTGCACCTCCGATATCGGCTCAAGAGAACGAGCCACTACCGACTGGTCGGGGTAGTTGGTCGGGTTATCGACAAAAATCTCGCTGCCGTCGGTCAGTTCAAAAAGGTACTTAACCGAGGGCGCCGTAACAATTATTTCAAGATTATATTCTCTCTCAAGACGTTCCTCTATTATCTCCATATGAAGAAGTCCCAAAAATCCGCAACGGAAACCAAAACCGAGCGCCTTTGATGTTTCGGGCTCAAAAAGGAGAGAGGCGTCGTTTAACTGCAAACGTTCAAGCGCTTCCCTGAGATCCGGGTACTTTGCCCCGTCGGCAGGGTAAATACCGCAAAAGACCACCGGTTTAACATTTTTATAACCGGGCAGCGCCTCTTTGGCGGGATTATCTGCGCCGGTAATGGTGTCACCGACACGTGCCTCAGTAACCGATTTTATAGAGGCGGCAAAATATCCAACCTCGCCGGCAAGAAGTTCATTGCAAGGCTCCATAGCGGTCGCCCTCTTCCTGCCGAGTTCTATAACGTCAAATGTAGAAGAGGTCGCCATCATTTTAACCTTGTCGCCCACACGTATTTTTCCCGACATAACACGGAAATAAACGATAACCCCTTTATATGCATCATAATAAGAGTCAAATATAAGGCATTTAAGCGGAGCGTCACGGTCGCCCGTAGGCGCCGGTATATCGTTTACTATTCGCTCTAAAACCTGTTCGGTGTTGAGTCCCGTTTTAGCCGAGATAAGCGGTGCGTTATCCGCCGGTATGCCTATGATATCCTCTATCTCCTGTTTCACTCTTTCGGGGTCGGCACTAGGCAGGTCTATTTTGTTTATAACCGGCAGTATTTCAAGTCCGTGGTCGGCGGCAAGATAGGTGTTTGCAAGGGTTTGCGCCTCAATACCCTGCGAAGCGTCAACAACAAGCACCGCCCCCTCACAAGCGGCAAGGCTTCTTGAAACCTCATAGTTAAAGTCAACGTGTCCCGGCGTGTCGATAAGGTTCAGTTCATACTCCTCGCCGTCCTTTGCTTTATAGTAAAGGGTGACGGCGTGCGCCTTTATGGTGATACCTCTCTCACGCTCAAGGTCCATACTGTCGAGTATTTGTTCTTCCATATCACGCTCGGCAACCGAACTCGTCAGTTCAAGAAGTCGGTCGGCGAGGGTGGATTTTCCGTGGTCTATATGCGCCACTATACAAAAGTTTCTGATATTTTTAAGCGGGAAAGCCATTTTTTCTCCTCTTTTATATGATTTTATCTATATATATTTATACATAGTATAGTGTACCATAATAAGTTTTATTTTACAACCGAAAAAAGATAAAAAATACGGGCGGTAAGATTTTTGTCTTACCGCCCGAAATACAAATTGCTTTTTACTTTAATTTGTGAGTGTTTTTAGAAAAATAATTTTTTGTTTCCTTTGCGACAACCGAGCTTAGCAGCAACAGCGCTATAAGGTTAGGAATAGCCATAAGTCCGTTAAGGGTATCCGAAATATCCCACATCAGTTTGCCTGAGCCTACGGCGCCTATAACGCAAACCGCAACAAAAACAATCTTGTATATATAGTCAACAACACGATTGCGCTTTGTAAGGTATGCAAAGCAGGTTTGACCGTAGTAGAACCAACCGAGTATTGTAGAAAGCGCAAAGAACAAAAGGCTTATCTCAATAACGATACCGCCTACAGTTCCCGGCAAAATACTGTTAAACGCTTTAGCCGCCGCAGCGCCCTTTGAAGTATAATCATCAAGGCTGCCTGTATAAAGACCTGAAAGAATAACGGCAAAAGCGGTTATCGTGCAGATGATTATTGTATCAATAAACACCTCAAACACGCCCCACATAGCCTGTTCGCAAGGCTCGTCGGTGGAAGAAGCCGCATGGGCTATAGGCGCAGAGCCTAAACCTGCCTCGTTAGAGAAAACACCACGGGCAAATCCTTGACGCATAGCCTGAGTGATAACGTAGCCGAAAATACCGCCGCCTATCGCACGGAAAGAGAAAGCCTCTTTGAATATCATACCGAAAACACCGGGTATTTCGGTTATACGCATTGCTATAACCACTATACCGCAAATGATATAGAAAACCGACATAAACGGAACAAGCAAACTTGTTACCTGACCGACACGTTTAACGTTACCTATAATAACTATGGCAACTAATACGGCAAGAATTATACCGGCAACCAGCGGTTTTAGACCAAACAGAGAGCCGAGAGCTCCCGAAATCTCGCTGCTTTGAGCAATATTGCCTATACCAAAGGAAGCGAGTCCGCCGAAAACGGCAAATATAACCGCAAGCCATTTCCAGTTTTTGCCGAGTCCCTTTGTTATGTAATACATAGGACCGCCGTGATTTTGACCCTTTTCGTCGGTTTCACGATAGCGAATTGCCAAAGTAATCTCGGCGTATTTTGTGCACATACCGAAAAACGCCGAAACCCACATCCAGAAAACAGCGCCGACGCCGCCTGTAAATATAGCGCCCGTAACACCGGCAATATTACCCGTACCAACCGTACCCGCAAGTGCGGTAGATACCGCCTGGAAAGGCGAAAGGTTGTTGCCGTGGTCCTTTTTGTCCTTTTTCTTAAATAGAGAACCTATCGTGTTTTTCATAATGTAGCCGAATTTTCTAACCTGAACAAATCCGGTTCTCGCGCTTAAAAATATGCCCGTTCCAACAAGAAGCACCAGCATAACAGGACCCCAGGCAAAATCATTGATTTTACCGTTTACAAGTTCAATGTACTCTAAAAACTTCTCCAACCAAAACATCTCCTAACATAATATACTCTCATAAAAATAAAAAAAGCCGCATTTTTGCGACAAAAGAAAAGGAAAAACCCAAAACAGATTTTGCTCCATCCTTTTGCCTGAGAGATTCGGCTTTCGCCTTGCACCTTCGGCATTTCATTTAAGAAATTCTCCGGAGTATTCTCCATATACGGTCTATCTATCCCGCATACTTCACAGAATATTTATTTTTCGTTAGTATAT
Source organism: Clostridia bacterium (assembly GCA_017431035.1). Classification (GTDB taxonomy): domain Bacteria; phylum Bacillota; class Clostridia; order Oscillospirales; family Acutalibacteraceae; genus UBA737. The sequence goes on along the minus strand of JAFRLW010000012.1, from coordinate 57,428 downwards.
CACCGCATACCCTTTATGTCAACAAAAAAATCATTTTTCTAGTGAAAAACTGCGGTTTTTGTGATAGAATAATACAAACAACTTACTTAAGGTGATAATTATGAAATGGATAATAGCCTCCGATATACACGGCTCGGCTGAGTGTTGTCAAAAACTGCTTTGGCATATGAAAAATGAAAAGGCGGATAAACTGCTTCTTCTCGGCGATATTTTGTATCACGGACCACGAAACGACCTGCCAAACGGCTGGGGACCAAAAAGCGTAATAGAGCAACTGAACGAGATAAGCGATAAGGTGATTTCCGTGCGTGGAAACTGTGACGCCGAGGTTGATGACGTTGTGCTTAATTTTTCGGTTACCGATGATTTTATTAGGCTTAACTTTGACGGCGTCGGTATTTTTGCTACCCATGGTCATATATACGGACCTTATTCACCGCCCGTTTTGAACAAGGGGGATATTCTGCTTTGCGGTCACAGTCATATCCCGGCGCTTGAAATGAGAGGAGATTATATCTATATGAATCCGGGCTCGGTTTCTCTTCCACGTGGCGGAAGCGAGCGAGGTTTTATCCTCTATGATAACGGCACTTTCTTTTTCAAAACCCTTGACGGCGAAACCTATAGAACATACTGCATTAAATAATTGTAAGGCGGCGGCTTCTTTATTCCGTCAGGCTCCGCCTGACACCTGCCGTCTGCCGTCTGCCGTCTACCGTCTGACATTTGACATCTGACATCTGTCATCTGATAAAAAAATCGCCCCGAGGGGCGATTTTTTATATTTGTTTTGCCTCTATCGGACCGCCTACAATACTTCCCCATTTCGTATGGTTCCAGTAGTTGCCGGCTTTGAAATCTTCGTCGGCTGTAACCTCAAAATTGATTGTTCCTCTGACTATTATGTCAAAATAAAGGGGGTTGCCCGGTTTTGTTCCTTTGTATGCGCCGAGTATCATATTATATCGTCCGGGGGCAAGGGCGGAAATATCCAGCGTAAACTCGGTTTTTTGGTTTTCGCCTTTTTTAATATTTATGCCGTCATATGTCACAAAACTTGTAACCGCCGTGCCGTCAGGACGGCTTATCGCCGCACGAAAACGCACTCCACTTAAATCTTTATTTACATTTTCGGTGGTGAAAAATCGCATTTTTTCGCCTGTTTTGTATCTTGCTTTTTCTCTGTCGGCAAGAGTGAGCGTTTCAAAAGCGAAGCCGTCAAGCAAACGTTCTTTTATTCTGCTTTCAGTCTTTACTTTATTTATCCTTGACGCAACCTTTAATGTGCCGAGATAAACCTCTATGGCTTTTTCGGTTTTTCCGTCAAAAATTATCTTTCCTTTATCCAGCACGATACACCTGTCACAAAGACTTCTTATAGTATTCATATTGTGCGAAACGTAGAGTATCGTTTTGCCGTCATTTCTTGAAATCTCGTCCATTTTTTCCAAACATTTTTGCTGGAACGCCATATCGCCCACCGCCAAAACCTCATCCATAATGAGTATATCGCTGTCAAGATGAGCCGCAACCGAAAAGGCGAGTTTTACGTACATACCGCTTGAATAACGCTTTACCGGTGTATCAATAAACTCTCGGCACTCGGAAAAATCAATAATTTTTTCGCATTTTTCGTCAATTTCTTTCCTTGTCATACCGAGTATTGCGCCGTTCATATAAATATTCTCTCTACCGGTGAGTTCGGGGTGAAAACCCGTTCCGACCTCCAGCATAGAAGCAATTTTTCCGTTTATGCCGATACTGCCTGATGTAGGCGCTGTAATGCGGGAGATAATTTTTAAGAGGGTTGATTTTCCGGCTCCGTTTTTGCCGATTATTCCTATTCTCTCACCCTTATTAACGCTAAAGGATATATCGTTTAGCGCATAAAAGTTTTTGCCGGGCTTCTGTCCGATTTTAAGTAGCGGGTCTTCTTTTCTTTTTATTTTTGCGCCAAGGCGGGAAAGTTCCTCTCTTAGAGTTGTGACCCCTATTTGTCCGAGTTTGTATTTTTTGCTGATATTTTCAACTTTTATAGCAATATTCATATTCCGCCCCCTTAAATCGTATCCATAAAGGTGCGCTCAACTCTGCCGAAAAGGAAGAGTCCCGCAAAGAATATCACTAACGTAACGGCAAGGCTTACGACAAAATAGAACATATTAAAATATCCACCGCCGAAAAGCGAGAACCTGAAAGTTGTGAGTATAGGCGTCACGGGGTTTAACATATATATACGCATATATTTTTCGGGAACAATGCTAAGCCCGTATGCAACAGGGCAAAGATAATGCAAAATCTGAAGCCCGAAAGATACAAGCATCGCAAGATCACGGTATTTTGTCGTCACCGAAGAAATTATTATTCCAAGCCCGAGGCTTAGCATCATTAACTGTATTATGCAAAGAGGAAAAAGAAGCAGATAGGGCGTTATTTTCATATCGCCGAGGTCACGTGACAAATAGTATATATATGCCGCCGCAAGCAGCGCAAACTGAATAAAAAACGAAATAAGGTGAGAAACGGCGGTAGACAAAGGCGACACAAAGCGTGGGTAATAAACCTTGCCCATTACGGCTCGGTTTTGCAAAAAGGTGTTGGAGGTCGCCTGTAAAGTTGAAGCAAAATAACTCCAGCATATACTTGAGCCGAAGTAGAACAAAAATCTCGGCACGACAAAATTACCCGTTATGTCAGAAGTGTCAAGTCGGGCGAGTTTTCCGAAAACAAAAAAGAACATAACAGTTGTAAGAAGCGGTTGTATTATAGCCCACACGGGACCCAGTATAGTCTGCTTGTATCCGGCTTTGAAATCCCGCTTTACAAATAAAAGACAAAGGTCTTTGTAGCGAAAAGTTTCTTTTAAGTGCAGGTCAAAAAAACGGGGCTTCGCCGTTATCACGGTGTCAAACTCGTTTTTGTCTATCATTTCTTCCCCTCCGTTGTTTTATTAGTTTTATTATATCTTATTTGATTGTTTTTTACAAGTAGCACAAGGCCAAGCGTTGTTGACTTTTTCGGAAGGTAAAGCTATAATAATTAAAATCTTTTATAAAACATTATAAAAGAAAGGATTTTTATTATGGACGACAACAAAATTGTTATTAAACGTAAATCCCTTTTGGGAATAAAAAAGCCTCTTTTAAGTATAGAGGGAGAATTCGAAAACAATAGTGTTCAGCCCGTCCTTATATGTGACGGAAAAAACTTTTCGTTTAATCAGGTGCATTTTGGTAATGACAAAAAGTTTTTTATGAACGCATTTGTTCCAAAAGAATCAAAATCAATAAATGTTTTGCTATGTGACGATAACGGCAAAGCATTATGTCAAGTACATTTTAAGAACAGTCTTTTTAGATTGTATTTAGCGTCGGGATTAAAAAAGATTTTAAGAGTCTTTAACAAGCTGAATATTTGTGTTCATCTTTTTTTCGGTGGAATACGTATTCTTTGGAAAAGACATCACTTTTTGGTTCCTCCGGTTATGCTAAAGCAATATTTCATGGAAATGATACGCAAAATCAAACGAAACGCTCTTTCGCCTTTCTATGACCCAAACAACGTTTTCGAGTATTCTAAATGGATTGAAAAACACGAGGGAAAAACCGAATATAAAGAACTTAATTATAAGCCCCTAATAAGTTTTTTAATACCCGTTTATAATATTGGCAGTTCTTATTTAAGCAAATGTCTTGATTCCATTCTTTCTCAAAAATATGACAATTTTGAAGTTTGCCTCGTGGATGACTGTTCAACAAACAACGAAACAAAGGAGACTTTATCAAAGTATGAAAATAAAGACAGCCGTATAAAAGTAAAATACAGAAAAGAAAACGGGCATATATCCGTAGCTACAAACGATTGTTTCGAAATGGCTTCGGGAGAGTATGTCGCCCTTATGGATGATGACGACGAAATAACCGAGGATGCCCTTTACCTTGTTGCAAAAGCAATAAACGATAATCCTGATATTGACTTTCTATACAGCGATGAAGATAAAATCGATGATTACGGTAGAAGATGCTATCCTCATTTCAAGCCCGACTGGTCTCCCGACACCATCTTATCAATGAATTATATTTGTCACTTAACCGTAATAAAAAAGAGTTTGTTTAGAGAAGCGGGCGGTTTTAGAAAAGGATATGAAGGTGCGCAAGATTACGATCTGTTTTTGCGTGCAACCGAAAAGGCCAAACACATTCATCATATCCCCCGTATTTTATACCACTGGCGAATGGTCGAGGGTTCAACAGCCAAAGTTTTAAGCAGTAAAAATTATGCTCTCGAACGTGGAAAAACTGCGCTTGAAGACCACTTTGCACGTAACAACATTTCTGCGCATGTTGAAATTGATGAAAAAACAACTTATTATAAGGTGTTTTATGAAACCCCCGGCGATCCTCTTGTGTCAATTATAATCCCGACAAAAGACCTTGCAGATGTCACCGAAAAATGCCTTTCTTCTCTTTTCTCAAAAACCACGTATAAGAATTACGAGGTTATTCTTGTTAACAACAATAGCGAAAAGCCGGAAACCTTCAAATTATTCGAAAAATATAAATCCAAATATTCTAATTTTCGTGTCATTGATGCACTTTGTGAGTTTAACTATTCAAAAATAAACAATCTCGCTATCAACGAAGCGGCAGGAGAATACATCTGTTTACTTAATAACGACACCGAGATTCTCAACGGGAACTGGCTCTCAATTATGCTGGGTTATGCTATGCAACCTCATATCGGAACAGTAGGCGCAAAACTTTTTTATCCGGATATGACCGTGCAGCACGCAGGTACTATAATGGGTCTTGGCGGAGTTGCATCTCACGCCTATCTGGGAAGTTCTAAAAACGACACCGGATTATATGGCAGACTTTGTGTGCCATATAATTATGCTGCAAACACGGCCGCCTGCCTTGTTGTTTCTAAAGAAAAGTTTGAGAGTGTCGGCGGCTTAGAAGAGGATTTAAAAGTTGCATACAATGATGTTGATTTTAATATGAAACTGCTTGATAAAGGGTACTATAATGTTTTTGTTCCTATGGCAGAACTTCTCCACTATGAGTCAAAATCAAGAGGATATGATACAACTTCCAGTAAGTTCAAAAGATTTCAGTCCGAACAAGAGTATATGTATAAAAAGTGGGACAAATATATAAAGCACGATCCGTTTTATAACCCCAATTTTACCTTAAAATACTGGTTTTTACTTGATATATAGTTAGTCCGGAGGTGCCGCTATGGATTATAAAAATGAGGTGAAAAACCGTTTCGGCAACACAGCCGAATATAAGGAATACGAGAAAAAATCCCTCTCTCGAACAAATGAAAAGGAAGCCGAACTTTCAAAAGGTCTTATGAACATCATAAGAGAAATAGGAACCCTTAGAGATAAAGACCCTTTTAGTGGCGAGGTCATATCAAAAATCGAAAAACTAAAAGCATACATCACAGAAAATTACTACTCTTGCTCTGATGAAATGCTTGTTAACCTTGGTAATATGTACGTAGAGGACAAACGGTTCAAAGAAAATATTGATAATGCCGCAGGTGCCGGCACCGCACTCTTTGTAAAAAAGGCGATAGATTATTACATTACATCAAAACCATAACTTGCATAAATCTCCCTATCTTACAAATACTAAAGAAAAGAATTGTAAGGTAAGGAGATTTTTTATATGAAAGCAACGGGGATAGTAAGAAGAATTGACGATCTCGGTCGTGTGGTTATACCAAAAGAAATCAGGCGCACTATGAAAATCCGAGAGGGTGACCCGCTTGAAATATTTACCACTTCGGGCGGAGAGGTTATTTTCAAAAAGTATTCTATGGTGGGCGAGGTCAAGGAAGCGGCGGTTTCCTGTGCGGCGGCGCTCGGTAAAATGACAAAACTATCGGTCTTAATTTGCGACCGTGACACCTGCATAGCGGCGGCAAATATCTCAAAACGAGAGGTGATAGACCGCACCGTCACAAAAGAACTTGAATATATTATGGAGGGGCGAAACACCGTGAGAGACCGCCAAAACGCCAACGCTCTTCACGATTACCGCTCTCCCATAGCGGCGGCCTCGCCGATAGTCACAGGGGGCGACGTTGCGGGTTGTGTGGTGCTGCTTTCTAACGAAACAGCGGAAAAAGCCGGCGACACCGATATAAAACTGCTTGACCTCTCTTCCGAGATTCTTGCAGATGAATTATAAGCAATACCGCCGAGGTCTAAACCCCGGCGGTATTGCTTATAAATGTATGAAGACAAGGATTTATTTTTATTACGGTCGGTCGTCGCCTACAAAGAATACGGCAACCGTACCCGGTCCGCAGTGGGAGGCGATAATCGAGCCGATTTGGCACTCGGTAATCTTATTTTTATACTGCGGAAGCGCCTTTTCTACTTCCTTTCTTACCTCTTTTGCAAGTTCGTTACAATTTGAGTTTGAGATGTACATCTTATGGTTTGGCTCTTTTTCAATATGAGCAACAACTTCATCTACGGTCTTTTTTATTGTGTTTTTTACTCCTCTCACCTTTTGATAGGCAACAATTTTGCCGTTATAGTCAAGGCGCATAAGCGGGCAAATGCCAAGCACCGACGCAACCGTTGCGGCAACGCCCGAAACACGACCGCTTCTGCGGAAATATTTCATATCGGTGGAGAAGAACTGGTGACCGATTTTATGTTTGTTGTTTTCAAGCCACGATACAACCTCATCAAAGCCTGCGCCTGCATCCCTCATATCTGCGGCAATATCAACAAGCAAACCGTATCCCGTGCAGGAACAGGTTGAGTCGATAACGGCAATTTTTCTATCGGGATATTTTTCCTTTAACTGCTCTGCGGCAGAAAGGGCGCTTATATATGATTTGGTCATACCCGTACCGAGTACAACGTGTATAACGTCGCCTTTTTGAATTAGCGGCTCTAAATATTCTACATATCTATATTCATTTATTTGAGAAGTTCTCGGGAAAAATCCGTCCTCAATAAACTTATAAAACTGATCGTATTTTTCTTTGGTCCTGACCATATGGTCCTCATATTCGTTACCGTCTACCGTATAGGTATAAAACAAAACGGGTATGTTTCTGCCTGTGACGTAATCAAACGGCAAATCAACGGTCGACTCACAAGAAAGAATATAATTTTCGCTCATTGTTTTTCCGCCTTTCATTTCTATGTGTTTTTTGCTACGTTTAATATTTTATATACGAGGCTCATATAAATCAATAAACAGTTGATTTACAGGGTATACAGTTAGGTTTTTGGCGGTAGAGTTAATTTTATGCTATTCTACCGACAGTAGAATTAGTGCTTGAAACCGCATAAAATGTATGGTATAATAAATGCAACAAACAAGATTAGAGGTGTATTTTTTGGAAAGTTTAGAGTCTATAAGGCAAAACTTTGCAAACAACTTATCGTCTTTACGCAGACAAAGCGGTATGACCCAGCTTGAACTTGCGGAGAGACTTAAATACTCGGACAAAGCCATTTCCAAATGGGAGAGGGGCGAGTCTGTGCCTGACGTCGGTGTGCTTAAATACATAGCCGATACATTTGGCGTGGACGTTGACTATCTTATTGAGTCGGAACATAAAGCGAGGGAAAGAGAGAGCGCCGAGACCATTCGTGTCAAAACAAGAAACCGCACCGAAATCACCCTTATTTCCGTGGCGGTTGTGTGGCTTGTGGCGCTTACCGTTTACGTCACCGCCTCTATGGCGACAAACGGAAAAATACATTTGTGGCTGGCGTTTATATATGCCGTTCCGATTTCCTCTATAGTTTGGCTTGTTTTTAACAGCATTTGGTTTAACAGACGAAGAAACTTCCTTATTGTTTCAATTCTTATCTGGACCGTTCTTATATCCCTTTTTATCACCCTTATGCCCGTTTCCGCTAAAGCGTGGGAGTTGCTGCTGCTCGGTATTCCCGGTCAAATAATAGTATTCTTTTGGTCAAGGATAAAGGTCAAGGGCAAAAAAGTAAAATAAAACACAAAAAATCCCGATAAAATCGGGATTTTTTCTTGAAAAAAGCGATATGGTGCTATATAATATAGACTTAGGTTATTATTATTTATCATAACCGCAAAGGAGAAAACAAAAATGGCAAAAAACGACAAGGTTATAAAAGAGATTACCTCTATGGAAGAAGATTTTGCGAAATGGTATACCGACGTATGCATAAAAGCGGAACTCATTGACTATTCTTCGGTAAAGGGATGTATGATAATTCGCCCGTACGGCTATGCCGTTTGGGAAAATATACAAAAGATTATGGACTCTCTCTTCAAAGAGAAAGGACACGAAAACGTTTATATGCCCCTCTTTATTCCGGAGAGCCTTTTGCAAAAGGAAAAGGACCATGTAGAAGGTTTTGCGCCTGAGGTTGCCTGGGTGACAATGGGCGGTGAAGAAAAATTAGAGGAAAGGCTTTGTGTTCGCCCGACTTCCGAGACCCTTTTCTGCGACCATTTCAAAAATATTGTTCACTCTTATCGTGATTTGCCGAAACTGTATAATCAGTGGTGTTCGGTTGTGCGCTGGGAAAAGACGACCCGTCCTTTCCTGCGTTCAAGAGAGTTCTTGTGGCAAGAGGGTCACACCATACACGAAACCGAAGAAGAGGCGAGAAAAGAAACCGAGCAGCAACTAAATGTCTATGCTCATTTTGCAAAAGAGTATCTCGCAATGCCGGTTATAAAAGGTATTAAAACCGAGAAAGAGCGTTTTGCCGGTGCTGAAGCCACCTATACGATAGAGGCGCTTATGCACGACGGAAAGGCTCTGCAAAGCGGTACTTCCCACTATTTCGGCGACGGTTTTTCCCGTGCTTTCGGCGTCCAGTATACCGATAAAGAGAATAAACTCCGCTATCCGTATCAGACCTCTTGGGGCTCCACCACCCGCCTTATCGGCGCTATAATTATGACCCACGGCGACAACAACGGACTTTGCCTGCCCCCTGCGGTTGCGCCTGTTCAGGTTGTTGTTGTTCCTATCGCCTCTCATAAAGAGGGCGTTATAGAAAAGGCAAACGAAATAACAAAGGTTATAGGAAAAGTTGCCCGTGTAAAATGCGATACTTCCGACCAGACACCCGGCTGGAAGTTTGCCGAATATGAAATGAAAGGCGTTCCGCTTCGTGTTGAGATAGGTCCTCGTGATATAGAAAACGGACAGGTTGTGGTTGTTCGCCGTGATAACGGAGAAAAAACCCTTGTCAAAATGGATGACCTCGCCAATGAAATACCGAAACTTCTTACCGCCGTTCGTGACGGTATGTACGAAAAGGCACTTGCCAGAAGAAACGCTATGACCTATGACGCAAAGACCTTTGAAGAAATGAAAGATATCGCCGACAACAAGCCCGGATTTATCAGGGCTATGTGGTGCGGTGACAGAGAGTGTGAAGATAAACTCAAAGAGGAACTCGGCGTGACTTCACGTTGTATTCCGCTTGAAAATGAAGAACACCTCTCGGATAAATGCGTTTGCTGCGGCAAAGAGGCAAAACACATGCTCTACTGGGGCAAAGCGTACTAATAAAGGATGATATAAATGAAAAAGACAGTTTTTACGGGCGCCGCTACGGCGATTATCACGCCCTTTAAGGATGAACAAATAGACTATGCCGCTTTTGAGCGACTTATCGAGTGGCAGATAAATAGCGGAATTAACGCTATTGTTGTTGCCGGAACTACGGGTGAAGGCTCAACTCTTACTGACAGCGAACACAAAGCGGTTATCGACTTTTGTATAGAAAAGGTAAACGGTCGTGTTCCGGTTATAGCCGGTACGGGATCCAACGATACCGCCTATGCCATAAGTCTTTCAAAACACGCCGAAAAATCCGGCGCCGACGGACTGCTTCTTGTCACCCCTTATTACAACAAAGCCACTCAACAGGGTCTTATTGACTCTTTCCTTGCGGTTGCCGATAAGGTTGACGTGCCTTGCATTTTATACAACGTTCCGTCAAGAACAGGTTGTAACATAGCGCCAGAAACGGTTGCAAAACTCATTTTGCACGAAAACATAACCGGTATAAAAGAGGCTTCGGGCGATATCTCTCAGGTGGCTGAAATAGCCGCTGCGGCAGGAGATAAAATTGATATTTATTCGGGTAACGATGACCAAATCGTGCCTATTTTATCGCTCGGCGGAAAGGGTGTTATTTCCGTACTTTCAAACCTTTTCCCCTATGAAACGGCAAAAATGTGCAGCGATTTCTTTAGCGGCAATATAAAAGAGAGCCTTAAAGCGCAACTCGATTACCTGCCGATAATAAACTCCCTGTTTTGCGAGGTCAATCCTATCCCTGTTAAGTGCGCTATGGCGCATATGGGTTATGGCGAAAACAGTCTTCGCTTGCCGCTTACAAAAATGGAAAAGGCGCACGAAGAAACCCTCCTTAAACTTATGAGGGAAAAGGGAATTATATAAGTAAATAAAAACCAAATATATATGAAAGGATGACAGATTTATGAAAGTAGCAATTTACGGATACGGCAATTTGGGCCGTGGCGTTGAGGCGGCAGTAAACTGCGCCGACGATATGGAACTTGTCGGAATATTTACCCGCCGTGCGCCCGAAACGGTTAAAAGCGTTCTCGGCACAAAGGTTTTCAGTGCTGATGATATACTGAACTTCAAGGATAAAGTTGACGTTCTCATCATTTGCGGAGGCAGTGCCACCGATTTGCCGACTATGACGCCGGCTCTCGCCAAAAACTTCAACGTTGTTGACAGTTTTGACACCCACGCAAGAATAGGCGAACACTTTGAAAAGGTTGACGCCGCCGCCAAAGAGGGCAAAAAAGTTGCCGTTATCTCGGTCGGCTGGGACCCCGGTATGTTCTCTATTGCAAGAATATATTCCTACTGCATTATGCCAAACGGTAAAAGCAACACCTTTTGGGGCAGGGGCGTAAGCCAGGGACATTCCGACGCTATCCGCCGTATTGACGGCGTTTTGGACGCAAGACAGTACACCGTTCCGATAGAGGAAACGCTAAACAAAGTCAGAAACGGAGACACCACCGATTTCACCGCAAGACAAATGCACAAAAGAGAATGCTACGTTGTGGCTAAAGAGGGCGCCGATAAAGATAAAATCGCAAAAGAAATCAAGGAAATGCCCAACTATTTTGCCGATTATGATACCTCTGTTACCTTTATAAGCGAGGAAGAGATGAAGAAAAATCACGCTTCACTTCCCCACGGCGGTTTTGTTATCAGGACCGGCTCTACCGGAAACGGCGATAACCGCCATACTATAGAATACAGCCTCAAACTCGACTCAAACCCCGAGTTCACGGGAAGCGTGCTTGTTGCTTTTGCAAGAGCGGCGGTAAAGCTTAACAATAAAGGTGAGGCAGGTTGCAAAACCGCTTTTGATATAGCGCCTGCGGAACTGTCGCCCCTCACCGCCGACGAACTTCGTCACACAATGTTATAAGGAAAAAAATATATGCCATACGAAAACAAACTAATTTGCGATAACCTCTCTGTAAATGATGAGGGTCACCTTCTGTTTGCAGGACTTGATACAACCCTTCTCGCCAAAGAATACGGCACCCCCGTTTACCTTATGGATGAGGATAAAATCAGGGAAAAATGCCGTATCTACAAAAACGCCATAAGCAAAAACTTAGGTAGTGAGGGCAGGGCAATTTATGCCTCAAAAGCCGCCTCTTTTAAGCGTATGTACACTATTATGAAAGAGGAGGGTATGTATTGCGACGTTGTTTCCTGCGGCGAGATTTATACCGCCCACAAGGCAGGTTTTCCGCTTGAAAAAGCCTTTTTTCACTCAAACAACAAGACCGATAATGATATAAAATATGCACTCCGTATGGGCGTCGGCTACTTTGTTGTCGATAACAAAGAGGAACTACTTTCCCTTAATAAAGCGGCAGGTAAAAAGGGCATAAAACAAAAAATACTTTTACGCCTCACCCCCGGTATTGATACCCACACTTTTGAAGCGGTTGACACCGGCAAGGTTGACTCAAAGTTCGGTTTCGCCATTGAAACAGGCGCCGCCGAGAAAATAACCGAAAAGGCGCTTGTGTCTAAAAACGTAGAACTTATCGGTTTTCATTGTCACGTAGGGTCGCAGCTTTTTGATTCGGACGTTTATATCCGTTCGGCAAAAATTATGTTTTCTTATATGACCTATATCCGTGAGAAGTACGGCTACATAGCACGTATGCTCGACCTCGGCGGAGGATATGGCGTAAGATACCTTGAAAACGACCCTGTTATCGATATTGCCGAAAATATCGAGGCGGTGGCTAATTATCTAAAAAAATTATCAAAAGAAAACAATTATCCTATGCCGTCGGTTTCCTTTGAGCCGGGCAGAAGTATCGTCGCCGACGCCGGTCTCACCCTTTATACCGTCGGTATGGTCAAAAAGATACCCGGTTTTATAAACTACGTGTCGGTTGACGGCGGTATGGCGGATAACGTTCGCTATGCTATGTATGAGGCGCCCTATACCGTTCTCCCTGCTAACCGTATGAACGAAAGAGGCGATATGCGTTCAACCGTTGTCGGTCGCTGTTGCGAGAGCGGAGATATAATTCAACCGGGAGTTCTCCTCCCCTCAGGTATAAAGCGTGGCGATATTATCGCCGTTTGCACCACCGGCGCTTATAACTACTCTATGGCGTCTAACTACAACCGTATACCTCGCCCGCCGGTAGTTATGATAAAGGATAAAAAACCTTATGTCGCCGTTAAAGGAGAAACCCTCGACGACCTCATAGCGCTTGACGAATAATATTGTTAAATAAATAATATAAAACGGGCGGTTTTCCGCCCGTTTTCCATTTTTGTAGGGGCTGGCGGTTTCCGACAGCCCGTTTTCCCTTTTTGTAATTCCATTTTTGTAGGGGCTGGCATCCTCGACAGCCCGTTATTCCTATTTGTAGGGGCTGGCGGTTTCCGACAGCCCGTTTTTCCTTGTAACCCTCCTTGCCCTAAAGGAGGGTGGCACGGTGTAACCGTGACGGGAGGATTGTTTTCTTTTTCCTTACCGTAGGGGCTGGCGTCCTCGACAGCCCGGTTTATATCCCGTCATTCTCCGCCTGACACCTGCCGTCTGATATCTGATATCTCTAATCTGACATCTAACAAAAAAGCACCCCGCAGGGTGCTTTTTTTATTTTATCTTTCCGTATAGCGGAACGTCGCTATCCGATTTCGGCTCTCTTGTAGGTGTGGTGATCTTTGGTGCGGCAGGTCTTCTTTGTCTTCTATCGTTTCTGCCTCTGTGATCTCTGTCATTTCTACGTCCGAAACGAACGCTTTTTACATCCTCACCCTCAAGAACAACTACAACCCTGCGGTTTTCTCCCTCACCGAGCGAGGCGCTGGTTACACCCTCTATTTCCTGAATTGTGGTGTGGATTATTCTTCTCTCATAAGGGTTCATAGGCTCAAGCGCTTTACCTCTGCCGGTTTTAAGCACTCCGGCGGCTATTCGCTTTGCAAGGGAAACGAGAGCATCTTCCCTGCGCTCACGGTAATCCCCGATATTAAGGGTGATTTTGTAATAACCGGCTTTTGTTCTTGCCGCAAGGGAAGCGAGGTGCTGAAAAGCGTCAAGCGTTTCACCACGACGGCCTATAACAATACCGAGTCCGTCACCCTCAAGGAAAACTACCGCACTGTCTTCTTTCTCGGCAACCTTGATTTTAAGGTTTTCACAACCGAGAAGCGGTAAAACGGTTTTAAGGTAATTAACCGCTTTATATGAACGGTTATCGGGAGTTAAAGTTTCGGCGTCAACCGCATTTATCTCCTCGTTTTTTATTTCCTTTTTGGTTTCTTTTTTGGTTTCTTTTTTTGTTTCCGGCTTTGTTTGGTTCTTTTCTTTTTTTTTTTCTTTTTTGTTTTCTTTTTTCGGTTTGCTCTTTTTTTCGCCCGGTTTATCAGGACGTGTTATCCAAACCTTAACCTCGGCGTCCGAGCCGCCGAAAATACCCATAATCTTTTTCTTGGGCATTGAAATTATATCAAACTCAAAGTCCTCATCTTCACTTATACCGAGTTTAAGGATAGCGTCTTCCTTAGCCTCGTCAAGAGTAGAACCTCGTCCGATTTCCTCTATAATCAAAGGTTATTCCTCCCTAAAAGCAACTAATTATACTTTTCAAGTTGTTTTTTCTCAAAATCATATTCTTTTTCGATTTCTTTAGCCCTCTCACGAGCAAGTAATCTTTGCGGTCCGTAAAATAGTTGTACAAAGACCTGTATCGCACCGCCTATCAGCGACGAGCATATCCAGTAGAAACAAACACCGCCCGGGAATGTGAAGCCGATAAATAGAGATATAAGCGGCATAAAGAGGGTAAGTCCCATCATAGAGGGGGCTTCGGGTGTGTTTATTTTTGTGATACGGCTTTGTATAAGGCTCATAAGCATTTGCGACAAAAATGCGCCTATCGGAAGCAGCCAGTTGAGTTCAAAATTATGGAAAATATCCATACTGAAGTTGGGCTTTTCAATAAGATTTATCTTATCGGTGAAAAGGGTATAATTTATATTGGACTCTTTGTCCTTTTTGCGAAGATACTCATAATCATCTTCTATTTTGGCATACTTCTTTTCGCCTAAAATCTCTTTAACTATACCTGTATCGTCACGAACAAACTTGATAAGGCCGAGTTGATTTGAAACGGTACCCTTTGTAGAGGTCCAGTTGTATTCTTTTATAATCTCGTTATATCTGTCCTCATCCTCTTCTTTGAGAGTTTCAAGTCCGCTGCTTATCGCAGAAGATACATTGTTGACCTTAGTCTTGCTTGCGCCCGACATATAGGTAAGCGGTGACAAAATAAGTGAATAAATGGCAAAAAGGAGTAAAAGCCTTACAAGCATAGGCAGACATCCGCCCGCCATTGAAACGTTCTCTTTTTGATAGAGTTCCTGCTGGGCTTGTGCAAATTTTTGTTTATCATCGCCGTAGCGTTTCTTTAGTTCGTCAAGTTTAGGCTTGATACGAAGTTGCGCAACGGTTGATTTTTGACTTTTAATGCTGAGCGGTATTAGTATAACGTCTATAAGAAGTGTGAATACAAAAACCGACAAAGCAAAGTTTCCGCCGAAAAGCTGCGCCAAAAAACGCATAACGTAGCCGAGCGGTATGTTAATAATATCAAATATACGACTCATACTGATTGCACCTTAATTTTCAAACTTTCTTCTCTTTCTTCGGCGGAACGGGATCATATCCGCCTTTACATAACGGGTTGCAGCGCAGTATTCTCATAATAGCCAAAGCGCCGCCTTTTAGGGCGCCGTGTGTCATCACCGCCTCAATGGCGTAGGCGCTGCAAGTAGGTGTAAATCTACAACATGGTATTTTTGCAGGGGAAATATGTTTTCTGTAAACATTTATTGCGCCGATTACGGCCTTTTGTGCAATATTCATCTCTTTATCCCCGCATCAGACAGTATGCGGCAAAGTTTTTCGGCTATTGCCGTGCTCTTTTTTGCAAGCACTCGACTCCTTGCCACAATAACGTAATCATAGCCCGGTACAGTATATTCTTTCGCCATATCAAAAGCGGCGGTGAGCACCCGTTTAGCCCTGTTACGAGCAACCGCCGTTCCGAGTTTTCGGCTGACTGTTATACCGAGGCGTATTTTCTCCCGACGCCCTTTAACAATATAAAGGACAAACTCCGGGGCGACGTACGAATCACCACGATTATATGCACGGTGAAACTCGTAGTTCTGCTTTAGTTTTTCAAAGCTTCTCATTTTTTCACACAGTCCTTAATAAAAAGGAAAAGCCACTAAATTGTCGTGGCTTAGTAGGTCAACTGTTTTCTGCCTTTTGCTCTTCTGCGGGCAAGCACCTTGCGACCATTAGCGGTAGCCATTCTCTTCCTGAAACCGTGTTCCTTTTTGCGATGAAGTTTCTTGGGCTGATAGGTTCTTTTCATTACTTACGCCTCCCTTACAATATTTGTTTTTTTCTTTTTTTATTAAAAGAGACACGCCATATGGCGATAAACTCCCTTATATATCGTCGATTATACCGCAAACGGCCATAATTGTCAATGAAAAATAAATATTTCTCTTGCAATAAATAGCCTTTTATGATAATATAATTATCGCACGGGGGCGTAGCTCACCTGGGAGAGCGTCTGAATGGCATTCAGAAGGTAGTCGGTTCGATCCCGATCGTCTCCACCAGCGGCAAGGTGCCGCACCCAATTCGAGAATAAAGTTTATGCAGACCGCAAGTTTTATTCCCCGACCGGGTGTTTGTCTTTAAGACATCTTGCTCCACCAAAGAAAGACAGTCCGTTTTTGCGGGCTGTCTTTCTTTTGCTATACAGTTGTCAGGCGCTTAAATCGAGTTATGTGTCTTATGGCTTAATTTTAACATAAGCAGTTACAAAATAAAACTCTTTAAAATGCCCCATTAGAAATATTTTTTTGCTTTTCTTACGGGTGTTTCTGCACATTCTTAAACTATTACAAATACCGTTCCAGCAGTCTTTTGGTCGTGAGTTTATCCTGTTTGTAGCGGGCTGTTATGCGGTCGGCATAAGCGACAAAGGCTTCGTACATAGCCGGATGGGAAATCAAAAACGTGACCTGCGGGGCGTTCAGCCTACTTACCGTTACAATGTCGTCGGAAAGGACGATTTGCGTATTGGCAAAGGGCGCGTCCGGCAAAGCGCAGAAACGGTATTTTGGGCTTTCATCCGACAGTGCGATTATGTTCCGTATATGTTCAGCATATTCCTTCGGTGTATATGCGACACTGGGACCTGGAATATCCGTTAAGACTTTATTTCCAAACAGACTTTCTTCATCCGCCACGGGAATGCACTCGTGGACAAAAGATTCGTTAAGTGTTACGTTAAGTAATCTCTTTCGACTTTCCCAAACGGAAAACGCCCTGTTCTTCACGGTTTCGTCAGCACCGCAGCGTTCAAGGATCGAAACGAGAGTCTCTTTTGGCATCGTGGCAAATGACAGCGCTGTTCCGAGCACAGTCATTCCGGAATGGCCCGTGTGAATAACCCCTTCGCTTTCGAGATTGCCGTATATCCTTACAAGTTGCTTTGCGTCGGCGAGCAGACCGTGAAAAGCAGCTTGGTGCTTTTCCAGTATTTTAGTATCAGTATCGTAACGATATTCGCCGTTTTGGTCTTCTGTTCCGATCACATTACTGCCCTTAATGCAGGCGACGCCCGGGCATAAAAAGAACGTATTGGAAAACCTTAGATTCTTCTGTTTTTTGCAGTAATAAGAACGGATCATTCCGGACATATAGAGCGGCAGCCAGCTGATGATCGCCTCGATCATTTCGGAAACGTCCCTGTCTACGTTATGAATGACGTGGATCTTAACGCCTTTTTGCACACAGCAAAGCATCAACGCCGCCCATTTCAAACGAAACTCGGGGTCGGTCAGCCAGTTCATATTCTGGTCGGAATATAAATACAGTTCTTTGCCTTTGTCCGAAATCACGCCCCCGAGAAACCGTATCACCGCGTTTTGTAAGCCGGTCGAGCCGAAATATACAGTGTCTTCACATTTGACTGTTGCCGCTACTTCCTCAAAAGAAGGCAGCGGCGTTTTTGCGTCTATGGAAAAAGTGTCGATATTTTCAAGCAGTTTTTCAATTACCGAACTGCTGTCGGTCTTTTCGGTATCGTACAGCCAGTCGTGAAACAGCGAAAACGTCTCTTCTTCGTCTGTTAGAGCGTCTGTATTGACTTTCATAAGAGCCGCGAGTTGTTGTATTTTATTTTGATCGCCCAGTCTGCGCAGTAAAGCGGTGCATATGGCGTCCATCGTGCAGGGATTGGATTTCGGGGATCGCAGACCGTTTCGGAATCGACTTATGTAAGAAGTATCGATATTTACAAGATTTCCAAGGCGAATGTTGGAGATCTCCGCAAGTTCCATAACGGCGTCCAGCTTTTCCCCGAACACGCGGTAGGGCACTTTATCCTTCGGAGGTTTGGGTTTCTTAGGTGCAGCGTATTCTCCGTCGTAGAGCCAAGCCATGATCTGCGCCTTGATGGCGTCTGCGGAGTTTTGCTCTTTGCAGGAAATCAACTCGCAAATTCCGGCGGTTTTGCCTTTTTCATCGGCAGAGGCGTATATGCCGTCGACGATACGCCAAGCGCCCGCTCCGCCGTTTTTCGGAACTCTCGCGCCGCTTGTCATACGGCTGATATAGGATTTATCGCATCCGGCAAAGCGCGCAAAATCCCCCGAAGTCACGTCGAGCAAAGTAAGTATTCTATTGAGTTTCTCGCTGAACATAGGCTTGTCTCCTGCTATGATTTCACAATCATTTTAGCATAAAGCAGGCCGGGAATCAATAAGTTGACCAAAAATTTTGTCAATGACAAACCGCTGTCAACTCTTGAGGAGGTTCTTATTATAGTAGTATAATATATTTTGAAATAAATTAAAATTCGCAAGGAGGCATCTTTATGTTTTGTTCAAACTGCGGCGCACAGATAGAAAGCAACACCAAGTTTTGCCCGAACTGCAAAGCGGCACAAAACGCCGCACCCGCACAGGCACAGCAAAATGAAACACAATATACCGCACCTGCATACGCAGAAAGTGGCACAGTTCAAAACGGCATACCGACACCTGGCTTTTCCGACAGGGTAAACCATCCCGAAATTCTTGCGGCGGTCAAGAAAAACCGCAAGGTGGCAGGTATCTCTTCGTTGTTTTTCGTA
Source organism: Clostridia bacterium (assembly GCA_017431035.1). Classification (GTDB taxonomy): domain Bacteria; phylum Bacillota; class Clostridia; order Oscillospirales; family Acutalibacteraceae; genus UBA737. The sequence continues at coordinate 38,685 of JAFRLW010000012.1, read as the reverse complement.
CCGTTGCCGCTATTAGGCTTTGTCATTTACAGTATCGTGAGTGATAAAATGGAGACTACGGACGCACTGAAATACGGCGCTGTCATCTCTGTGATATTTTTATTATTCGCACTTTACGGTTTTGTAAAAGAACGCACCAAGAACACTTACGAGGCGACGGTAATCGACAAAAAATCACGCCGTAACTATCGCCATAATAACTCCGACGACAACAGTTACTATACCGAATACATCACCGTGGTGAGAACATCAGACGGCAAGAAAAAAAGGATTGTCGAGCGGGAAGGCTCCCGGATCGTGGCGTGGGACTATCTGCAAGTGGGCGACCGCTTCAAATATCATCCGCAGTTTCATTTCCCGTATGAATTATACGATAAATCCAAAGCGCCGTATATCGCTTGCGTAAACTGCGGTACAAAAAATCCCGTAGAAGCCGACAGGTGCCAAAAATGCAATCTTCCCCTGTTAAAGTGAGGGTGAGACACATGAAAGAAAGCGAAACGTTAAACACCCGTGTGATGCTTGGCGACGACGGAAAATACCGCTGGACGTATGAAATGAGCCTATTCAAGAACCCAACAATATTCTTGCTCATTTTGAAGATATTTTTCTTTATATTCCTTGGTGTTTTTGCCGTTGTGAATATTTCAGACTTTATCAAATGGGGCGCTGAAAAAGTGCCCCAAAACCTGCCGATTTTGGGATATTTACTTTTAGGAATTACCGCCGTTGTAGGTTTGGGGTATCTTATATACGCCGCAATAATGGGCGGAAAATATATTGTCGAGTTTGAAATGGACGAAAAAGGCATAACCCACAAACAGACCGCATCACAGGCAAGAAAGGCGAAGAAACTCGGTCGTGCGACAATGATCGCCGGCGCGGCGTCGGGCAGGATCGGCATCGTCGGCGCCGGAATGAACGCCCAGCGTACAGAGATGTATTCCGATTTTTCAAAAGTCCGAAAAATTAAAGCCTATCCCCGCCGTGATCTTATAAAGGTGAACGAACGCTTCGGACATAATCAGGTCTATGCGGCAAAAGAGGACTTTGAGTTTGTCAAGAACTACATTGCTTCCCGTTGTGTCAACATAAAACAATAGTCGATAAAGGAGAATGATTATGAAAAAGGCAGTTGCAATTATTCTTGCGGTATTGATGCTTTTTGCACTTTGCGCCTGCGGAAACAGCGGTAAAACAAACGATTCACAGAATATGCAATCGCTTATAAAATACGCAGAGCAGCTCGAAAAAGCGGGCAACAGTGAAGCCGCTGCGGCAGTCTATGAACTGATCGCACAGGGTGGCGGCGCCGAACTGATCGAAAAGGCGCACGAGGAGTTCCCCGCAGTCAAAGACGCCGATGAGATCGAACAGGTCGAAGAAGTATTCGACCATCTGAAAGGCGGCGACGGAAAATGAAAAAGTATTTAGCGATATTTCTTGCTTTCCTTATGGTGTTTTCTGCGCTCACGGCAATATCTCCCGTTTCCGTTTTTGCGGAAAACGAAAATATAAGCACGCCGGATGACGCATTTGAAGGCGATTATACCGAGTTCAAAGGTAGTGACGGCTCGGTCACCCGCGTGTTTGATAACGGCAGTGTCAGCACAAAAAATAAAGACGGGTCTGTGACCGCCGTGGATTACAAGGGCAATCAGTATTCCGAAGATAAAGACGGAAACTCCACGGTACGCACAACCGACGGTTATGTCGCCACGGAATACAAAGACGGACGGCAATCTCTTACCGAACCGAACGGCAAAACAACAACGGTCAATACGGACGGCTCTTTCTCCGAAAGTTACGGTGTAGGGCTGACCCTTGATTATAATGCAGACGGCGGACTGACCGGCATAGGTATCACCGGAAGTGACAAACGCATTGAAACGGATGAAAACGGATGTTACAAAAACGGCGAGATTACAGGACCGGGCGGCTCAAAGCTGACGATAACGGACAACGGGTTGCAGTTTGTCAACTCGGAAGGCACCTCGTACAATCATACCGATCTCGGAAATAAGCAGACAACAACAATCGATTGGAAAGACGGTTCGCACGCAAAATCGGAAACAAATATATCGTGGAACGGTGAAGAAAAAACCGAAAACACCGATTTCTCTTTGACGGATGCAAACGGCGAGCAGTGGAATTCCAATATCAACACAAGTTTTGACGCAAACGGTGAGCCAAAATATGTAAATAATAACGTTGTTCAATGGACCGGCGCAGACGGTTCAAATCTTTGGATGGACAATAACTCAAAGGCGATGAATTTCAGCGGCAAGGACGGAACGGTTATGGTTGTTGATGAAAACGGCAATCTGACCGAATATAAGGACGGTAAAAATGACTGGAATGTCACCTATGATGAGAACGGAAATGTTACTTCGGCAGATATTACCTATTCCGACGGCGCAAAAATGATAAAGAATGCAGACGGAACAACCACATTTACCCTGCCCGACGGTACAAAATATGAATCTGACGGCAAAGGAAACATCACCAAGGACGGCGAGCCGCTCAAGAAGGACGGGAAGTGGATAGACGATAAAAATTCCGGAAACGGCAAAAATAAGTCTGATAAAAGCGCTTCTAAAAACAGCAATGCGGGAAAAAACAATTCATCAAGCAGTAAAACCACGCAACAAGGCGGTACAGGTGCGGCAGGCGTAACGATTAATGATATTATGGGTTCATGGTCTTATACAAGTGGAGACATAACGGAAAATTATACGTTCAGCCATGCGAATGATACCGTCACCGTTGTTATGACTGCTTCAAAAGCAGACGGAACAACATCCAATCCGGTCACATTTACCTGTGAATACACTTTTGACGGGAATGTATTGGTTATTTCAAACAGCAGGTGGCATAACGATATGAAACTACGCCTGATAAGCAAAGATAGTTTAGAGATTACTTCATCGGGCACTTTTGTGTTAACACGGAATAAATAAAAAAACTTTATAAAAAAGCACCTTTTTACAAAAAAAGGTGCTTTTTGTTTTTAATAGACGGTAGATAATTGATAACAAACAATAGATAACGGGCGGGTTTCCGCCCGTTTTTCATTGTTGTAGGGGCTGGCGGTTTCCGACAGCCCGTATTGTGTAAACGGCAGGAGCAGAGCGCCTGCACTACGATTTATAAACGTTTTTGTATAAAATAAGCGGGCAGTCGAGGACGCCTGCCCCTACAGAATATCAATAATGCCCGTTTTATGCAGACGGCAGGAGCAGAGCGCCTGCACTACTACTCGTTATCCATTAAAAAAGCACCCTGTCGGGTGCTTTTTTATACGTCTTTTTCTATTCCGTTTTTATATCGGTCTAAACTCATTTTTATAAACTCTCTTGCTATCCGACTTAAATATCTTTCCTTGTTATACCCTATACCGATTATATCTTTTTTATTATCGGCGCTAAAGGGGAGAACAACCGCTTTTTCTTTTGTTTCCTTTTGATAAACGCCGGGCAGAGCATATCGGCTTTTAAGATACATTTCGGGTATTATAGTGGCGCCGAGCCCCTCTATTGAAAGGGAAAAAGCCGTTTGGATATTCTGTGTTTCGGTTTTTATTACGGGACTTATTTTGCTTTCAAAAAATCTGCGGTTTACTATCGTTCTTATCCTCTCGTTTTCACGAAGCAAAATAAACGGTATGTTTGAAAAAAGTGAAAAATCCCTGCTTTTTTTATATTCTTCACAAACCTCGTCACCCTTGTCCCCAAAGGTCTCTTTTAATATGTTTTTAGGTATTATTATAACCAGTCGGTCGGTGAAAAGAGGTTCCATTTTTGCCGTGTTTGTTGCGGTCGGCATAAAACCTATCATAACGTCGATTTTTCCCTTTATAAGCGCTTCTTCAAGGTCTTTTGTCGAAGCCTCGGTAATTGAAAGGTCGGCTTTTGGATATTTTTTTGCAAAGGTCGGCAAAAGAGCCGGCAGTATTACCTGACCTCTCGTATGGGAAACACCTATTTTCAGTTCCCCTCTCACGTTGCCATTTATGTCGTCTATCATAACACGGCTTTGCTCTTTTATATCAAGCATTTCTCTCGCTTTTTCGTAAAAACATTTTCCGCTGTATGTAAGGCGGAAAATCGGACGCCGCTCAAAGAGAACGCAACCGAGTTCTTCTTCAAGTCTTGCAATACTGCCCGAAAGCGCTTGTTGAGAGATGTTCAGTTGCTCCGCCGCCCTCGTGATATTGCCCTCTTTTGCGGTGGCAATAAAGTATTCTAAGTTTTGAAAGTTCATAATATCCACCCTCCGTTTTTATTATAACTCATTTCGCCTTAGATTACAACATTTTTCTTGTGGATTTCACAAGTTAATAACTGCTTGTAACTGTGATATTATAATGCTAAAATTATTAAAGTTATAAAACCTATAACTTGAAGGGATGATGTTATGAAAAGAGATTTGATCATCAACACCGAGTGGTGTAAAGGGTGCGGCATATGCGCCGCTTTTTGCCCTAAAGGCGCACTCAAGGTTGTTGAAGAAAAGGTACAAAAAGTAGAGGGCGCCGGCTGTGTGCTTTGCGGAATGTGCGAACAGCGTTGCCCCGATTACGCAATCTACATAAAGGAGAGTGAAGAATAATGGCAAAAACCGTTTTAATGCAGGGTAATGAGGCTTGCGTTGAGGGCGCTATAGCCGCCGGAATGCGTTTTTATGCCGGTTATCCGATAACACCCTCCACCGAAATAGCGGAAGTTTCCGCCGTTCGCCTGCCGAAAGTAGGCGGCAAGTTTATTCAAATGGAAGACGAAATCGCCTCTATCGCCTGTGCGATAGGCGCTTCAGTTGCGGGAGTTAAATCTATGACCGCAACAAGCGGACCGGGCTTTTCACTCAAACAGGAAAACCTCGGTTACGCCTGCCTTGCGGAAGTTCCGCTCGTTGTTGTTGACGTTCAGCGTTCGGGACCCTCAACCGGTCTTCCGACTTCGCCCTCGCAAGGCGACGTTATGATGGCAAAATGGGGCACCCACGGCGACCACCCGATTATCGCTATTGCTCCCTCCTCGGTTAAAGAGTGCTACACCTTGGCGGTTCGTTGCTTTAACCTTGCCGAAAAATACAGAACGCCCGTTATCTTCCTTATGGATGAAATTATAGGTCATTTGCGTGAGGGAATTGAAATACCCGAAAACGTTGAGGTGATAAATCGTCCGACGGTAGAAAACCCCCATCCGAAACGTCCCGCCTATGCGCCGACCGATAATCTTATTCCGGCTATGGCGCCGTTTGGCGAGGGACAAAGATACAATATAACCGGTCTCTTGCACGACGAAAGCGGTTTCCCCACCAACGATACAAAGATAGCCGGCGACCTTGTAACCCGTCTTATGAAAAAGATAGAGAACAACTACGACGATATAGTTGAGGTTGAAGAAACCCATATGGAAGACGCCGAGGTTGCAGTCTTCTGCTTTGGCGGTACGGCAAGAGCCGCTTCTTCCGCAGTGGAAACCGCCAGGAAAAAGGGTATCAAGTGCGGAATGTTCCGCCCGATAACCATTTGGCCCTTTGCAGACAAAGAACTCAAAGAGGCTATGAAAAATGTTAAAAAGATAGTTGTTGCCGAGCACAACTGGGGTCAACTTGTAAACGAGGTAAGACGTGTTGTCGGCAACGATAAAATAATAGAGTTTGTAGGCAAGATAGACGGTACCGTTATCACACCGGACGAAATACTTGCCAAAATTGAGAAGGAGGACTGAATACTATGGTAGATATGACAAATGTCAGCAAAAACACAATGAACACCGCAGACATCATATATAAGTATATGCGCCCTGAGCATCTGCCTCATATTTGGTGCCCCGGATGCGGAAACGGAATTATTCTCCGTGCTATAGCGCAGGCTATGGAAAACGCAAAAATTGACCGAAACAAAACCGTTCTTGTATCGGGTATCGGTTGTTCAAGCCGTGCGGCAGGATACATAGACTGCAACTCGCTGCACACCACCCACGGCAGAGCAATAGCCTTTGCCACCGGTATCAAAATGGCTCATCCCGAACTTGAAGTTATTGTTATCACCGGTGACGGCGACTCTTCTGCAATAGGCGGAAACCACCTCATCCACGCCGCTCGCCGTAATATAGGACTTACCGTTGTTGTTATGAACAACAACATCTACGGTATGACCGGCGGTCAGTATTCGCCGACAACACCTCACCTTGAATACGGCACAACCGCCCCCTACGGCAACATTGACCAGCCCTTTGATATAGCCGAACTTGCTATGGGCGCCGGTGCAACTTTTGCCGCAAGAGGTGCCGTTTATCATTCGGCATTACTCGCAAAGACCATTGAAAAAGGTATTCGCCACAAAGGCTTTTCAATTATCGACGTTGCTTCTCTTTGCCCGACCTATTACGGCAGAAAGAACAAAAAAGGCAGCGCCGTTGATATGATGAGATACCAAAAAGATAATACCGTTATGGTTGAAAAAGCAAAAACAATGACCGAGGAAGAACTAAACGGCAAAATTGTTATCGGTGTTTTGCGTGATAAAGAAGCCCCCGAGTATTCTGAAGAGTATGCAAAACTTGTCGAAAAGGTTAAAGGAGGCAATAAATAATGAGTCAAATGGAAATCAGACTTGCCGGTTCAGGCGGTCAGGGAATTATACTTGCCACCGTTATTTTGGCAGAGGCGGCGGTAATCGCCGGAAAACATACGGCTCAAAGCCAGTCCTACGGACCTGAGGCACGTGGAGGCGCTTGCAAAGCCGAAGTTATCGTTTCAGACGAAGAAATCGGTTTCACAAAGGTCAGAACTCCGTCTTTCCTTATGGCGCTCACTCAAAAATCACTTGATAAATACAGCGCTAATCTTCCTGCCGACTGTCTTGTTCTTATAGACGATACCTTGACAGCGCCCGACAGCATTAAAAATAATAAGGTTGTTAAACTTCCTATTCTGCACACTGCGGCGGAAAAGGTAGGAAAACTGATGACCGCTAACATAGTTGCGGTTGCCGCTATTAACGGACTCTTAAATATCGTTGATGACGAAAGTCTTAAAACGGCGGTATTTATGCATATACCGAAAGGCACTGAGGCGCTCAACCAAAAAGCTTTGGAAGAAGGTCTATCCCTTATTAAAAAAGGAGAGAACATATGAAAATACACGAATATCAAGCCAAAAAGATAATGGCGGACTACGGTATAAACACCGATACAGGTTATCTTTGCGAAACTGCCGAAGAGGTGTACGAAGCCGCTGAAAAACTCGGCAAATGTGTTGTTAAAGCACAAATCCACTCAGGCGGACGTGGAAAAGGCGGCGGTGTAAAACTCGCCAATACTCCGCTCGAAGCCAGAGAGATAGCCGATAATATGCTCGGTATGTGCCTTGTTACCAAACAAACCGGTCCTGAGGGAAAAACCGTACATAAAGTTCTTGTAACCCCCGCAAACGAGATAAAAAAAGAGTATTACCTCTCAATTACCGTTGATAATGAGAACGCCGGACTTGTAATAATCGCTTCGGCGGCAGGCGGCACCGAAATTGAGGAAATGGCGGCTAACAGCCCTGAGATGATAATAAAAGAAAACGTCTCGGTTTATGAGGGATATCACAACTACAACGGTTTAGAGGTTGCTCGCCGTATGGGTATTCCGGCAGAACTGACAAAAGATTTTGTAAATATGCTTCGTGCTATGATAAAACTTTTTGTAGAGAAAAACTGCTCGCTTGTTGAAATCAACCCCCTTATAATCGACGGAAACGATAAACTCTTTGCGCTTGACGCCAAAATCACCTTTGACGATAACGCTCTTATGCGCCACCCGGAGATTGTTGAACTTCGTGACGTTCTCGAAGAGGATCCGAAAGAGGTAAAAGCAAGTGAGTTTGACCTTAACTATATCAGCCTTTCGGGCAGTATCGGTTGCCTTGTAAACGGTGCCGGTCTTGCTATGGCTACTATGGATATTATCAGTAAGTTCGGCGGAAGCCCCGCAAACTTCCTTGATGTTGGCGGCTCGGCTACCACCGAAAAGGTCACCGCCGCATTTGAGATTTTGCTTTCCGACCCGAATGTTAAAGCAATAATGGTTAATATATTCGGTGGAATTATGCGTTGCGATATTATAGCCGAAGGTATAGTTGCCGCCGCAAACAAACTTGGTATCAGCGTACCGCTTATAGTTCGCCTTGAGGGAACTAACGTTGAAAAAGGAAAAGAGATATTACAAAAATCAGGTCTTAATATAATCGCCGCTGAAGATATGGCTGATGCGGCAAGAAAGGCTGTAAACGCCGCTAACGGAGGTAATGAGTGATGAGTATTTTAATAGATAATCGCACAAGACTTATTGTTCAGGGAATTACCGGCGGACAGGGACGTTTCCACACCGAACAAATGTTAGAATACGGCACAAAGGTTGTTGCCGGCGTAACACCCGGTAAAGGAGGAGAAGAGGTTCTCGGCGTTCCGGTTTTTGACACCGTAAAAGAGGCAAAAGCCGCCACAAACGCCAACGCTTCTATTATATACGTTCCTCCCCGTTTTGCCGCCGACTCTATTTTTGAGGCCATTGATGCGGAACTTGACCTTGTTGTTTGTATAACCGAGGGCATTCCCGTACTCGATATGGCAAGAGTAAAGAATTATCTTATCGGTAAAAAGACAAAACTTGTAGGACCCAACTGTCCGGGACTTATTTCTCCCGGAAAGGCAAAAGCAGGTATTTTGCCGGGATATATTCATAAACCCGGTCACGTAGGCGTTATTTCAAGAAGCGGAACCTTAACCTATGAGGCGGTAAATCAGTTGTCCGTTCGTGGTATCGGTCAGTCCACCGCCGTTGGTATAGGCGGCGACCCGATAAGAGGTCTCGGCTTTGTCGACGTGCTTAAAATGTTTGAAAACGATGAAGATACCTACGCCGTTGTTATGATAGGTGAAATAGGCGGAAGCGGTGAGGAGGAAGCGGCTGAATTCATCCGTGACCATATGACCAAACCTGTTGCCTCCTTTATTTCAGGTCAAACCGCACCTAAGGGCAAACGTATGGGACACGCCGGCGCTATTATCTCCGGCGGAAAGGGTACCGCCGCAGGAAAAATCGAGGCGCTCGAGTCTTGCGGAGTGGTTGTTGCCCCAACACCCGATAAAATCGGTGAGGCTCTTGTCACCGCCGCAAAGCGTGCCGGTGTATATGAAAAACTGTTAGGATAAGGGGAAATAATAATGGTATATATATCAAGCGTTATCGCTAAAATGATAACTCCTCTCTTTTGCGTTTTCGTTATTGCCGCACTCGGCTATCTGCTTGGCGGAATAAAAATAAAAGGCATTTCGCTCGGCACGGCAGGCGTGCTTGTTGTAGCGCTGCTTTTCGGTGTTCTCGCAAACAAAGTTCCGTCTTTTACTTTAGGCGGTACCGAAATAGCGCTTTTCAGCGACTCAATAAAAGCAAATTATTCCTTTGTTTCAAGTCTTGGAACGGCGCTCTTTGTAACCGCCGTCGGACTGATTGCAGGACCTAAGTTCTTTCGCAATTTTAATAAAAAAGCAATAGGATATATCTTTAACGGACTTATCGTTATAGCATCAGGCGCACTGATTACTATGCTTATAATAAAGTTCGGCAATGTAGATAAAAATATGGCGGTAGGTCTTATGACCGGCGCTTTAACCTCTACCCCCGGTCTTTCCGCCGCAAAAGAGGTTGCAGGCGAAGTCGGAGAAAGCGCCGTTACGTCGGGCTACGGAATAGCCTATCTTTTCGGAGTGCTGGGCGTTGTATTCTTTGTTCAGCTTATGCCCCGATTTGAAAAGGTGGATATGGCAAAAGAAAGAGAAAAAATCGTTTCCGCCGGCGAGGTTAATATCAAAAAAGTAAACGGCAAACTCGTTCGCATCGATACTTTTGATATATTCCCGTTTGTTATGACCGTGGCGCTTGGTATGGTACTCGGAGCTTTCAAAATCCCCGGTATCAACTTCTCACTCGGCACTTCGGGCGGAACGCTTATAATGGGACTTATTGTAGGTCACTTCGGACGTATAGGCAAAATCAGCCTCTCGGTCAACAAAAACACATTAAACTTTATGAGAGAGTTAGGCCTTTGCCTCTTCCTTATAGGCGCAGGCGTTCCGGGCGGTGTAAACTTTGTAACCCACTTCAAAGCGATCTACTTCTTCTACGGCGCACTCATAACGCTTGTCCCGATGCTTATAGGATATTTCGTTTCTAAGTTCGTCTTCAAGTTCGGAATACTTAATAACCTTGCCTCAATTACCGGCGGTATGACAAGTACTCCGGCGCTCGGCACTTTAATCTCGGTTGCCGAAACCGACGAAATATCTTCTTCCTACGCTGCAACCTATCCGATAGCGCTTGTATGCGTTGTACTTGCGGCAAAAATAATTATTATGGCATTATAAAAAAACAATATAAAAAAAGCACCCGAAAGGGTGCTTTTTTTATATTCCGGGACTTTTTATACTCCGGGATTTTGTTCTTTAACTTCACGCAGTTTATCAACGCAGTCTTTGCAAACAATTATATTGTTATATTCAATGCTGTCGGCAAGGCGGCCGCAAAATATGCAGGTCGGTTGAAACTTGCGAAGAATTATGGCGTTTCCTTTTAGAGTTATTTCAAATCTATCGCCGTCGTCGGTGATACCGAGGTACTCACGCATTTCTTTCGGTATTACCACTCTGCCCATTTTGTCTATGGGTCTTATCATACCTGTTGACATATATTCCATTGTTTTATACCTCCCAATTTATCGGTTTTTGTCCTGTTGCAATTAGCGTTTCATTGCAAAGTGAAAAATGTTTACACCCTAAAAAACCTCTTACAGAGAGCGGACTCGGGTGCGCCGCTTCATACTTAAAATGTATGGGGTTATCGATAATTTTTGCTTTTTTCTTAGCGTCGTTTCCCCAAAGAAGAAAGACAACGGGCGTCTCTTTTTTGTTGATTTCGCTTATAACACGGTCGGTGAAGATTTCCCAACCTTTTCCGGCGTGGCTTTTGGGCGCCCCCTCTCTGACGGTGAGAGTTGTGTTGAGAAGAAGTACACCCTGTTTTGCTATGGGGGTGAGGTCGCCGCTTGAAAAATTATCTACGCCGACATCCTCCTTCATCTCTTTATAGATGTTTTTAAGGCTTGGCGGAAGCGGAACGCCTTTTTTTACCGAAAAGCAAAGTCCCATAGCCTGATTTTCGCCGTGATAGGGGTCTTGCCCGATTATAACCACCCTCGTATCAGCAAAGGAAGAGTTTTTAAGAGATGCAAAAATATCTTCGGCTTTAGGGTATATCTTTTTTGTGCGGTATTCCTCTTTTAAAAATGAGCGGAGATTTTTATAATAGGGTTTTTGCCACTCGTCTTTTAGTATTTCGTCCCAGTCGTTTCCTATATTAACCATATTATATAGCCTCAAAAACTTCTATAACGCCGCTTGAGTAATAAAGCGACGGTGTAATTCTAACGGCAAAACCACGACCGGGGTCGCAGGTCCACTCAACCGGCGCCTTGCGTGGAACGGCGCAAGCGGATAACAACATCATAATAGCCCCGCCGTGCATTACCACCGCACCGGTAGTTATGCCCTCGTTCATCATATCCCGAACAATATGATTTAGCCCCAGCGCCAGCCTTTTTACAAAATCGGTATAGTCCTCGCCGCCGGGAGTTGCGGGATTTTTTCCGCTTGTCCAGTCTTTATAATCAGGGTTTTTTTCAAGCTGCTCTGCGGTCTTTCCCTCAAAATCTCCGAAATCATACTCGGTCAGTTCTTCTATATTTTCGGCTTCAAAGCCGGGATAGAGTATCTCTGCGCTCTGCCTTGCTCTTAAAAGCGGAGAGGTATAAAGTTTTTGTATGTCGGGCAGTTCGCCCTCATTTTTTATGTCCGATAGCATTTTTTTACCCTCCGGACACAAAGGCAGGTCGGTGCGGTTTCCGGCATAATATCCTTTTAGGTTTGCCTCAGTCAGCCCGTGCCTTAAAAGATACAATTTATAAGTTTTCATCTATTAACTCCGAAATAATATAGTTTGAAATCAAAAAGCCCTTATCGGTGAGATGTATTTTGCCGTTGTTTGTTTCAAGACAAGAGGCGGCTTTGAACCTCGCTATCTTTTCTTTTGCCTTATCATTTTGCAAAAAAGGAAAATCTTTTATTCTCACGCCCTCGCTTAGCCTGAGGGAGAGCATAAACTTTTCGGTTTTTGTTCCGCCTATATCCTCAAACACGGTGACGGGGTTTTGAAGAAAAGAGGATAAATCCCTTTCAAAATAAAATCTTTTGCCGTTTATAAAGGAATGAGCGGCAGGACCTACTCCTAAATATTCTTTATCCTGCCAATATGAGAGGTTGTGTCGTCCCTCAAATCCCGCCCTTGCAAAGTTCGAGATTTCGTAGTGAGAATATCCGGCCAAAGTCAGTCTTTTTGACATATGAAGATAAAGGTCTGCAACGGTATCGTCGTCCGGCAAAGGTGTGTTTTTGATGTAAAGAGGGGTTCCCTCCTCTTTTTTTAATATGTAAGAGGAAATATGTTCTATATCAAGGGATAACAAAAAATCAATATCCTTATTAAGCGCAGTTATATCTTCGCCCGGCAGGCCTATCATAATATCGCCCGATATGTTGGAAAAACCAAGACTTTTTGCAAGTTTTACCGCCTGTTTAACATCTTCTGCCGTATGCAGTCTGCCGAGTTTTTTAAGCATTTCGTCGCTTGACGACTGAATACCAAACGATATTCGGTTTACACCTGCCGCAGCAGCAAAGGGCAAAAACTCTCCTGCGCTTTCGGGGTTTACCTCCGCCGTTATCTCAGCGCCTTTTGAAATCTTAAAATTATCCTTTATATAGTCCAAAAGGAAAATTATATTTTCCCCTAAAAGAGAGGGGGTGCCGCCGCCGATATATACGGTGGAAAACGCATTTATACCGTAATACTTACAAAGGTCGCTCACAACCTTTATAAGCGACCTTGTATAAGTTTCTATTTGTCCTTTTTTGAGCTTTAGCGAATAAAAGTCGCAATAAGAACATTTTTGTTTGCAAAAAGGGATGTGGATATAAAGCCCTATCGCTTTATTCAACTATTTCACCCATAATGCTGCCGCTAAGAGCGGCGGCGTTCGCCTCGTCTGTATCAATATGCATAGCGAGAGCATATTTATCGCTTACTCTTGCAACAACGTCATCAAAAATGAGGGCACGTCCCTCCGTGGGGATTTTAACCTTTACGATTTGTTTATCGGTTATGCCAAAACGCTCACCGTCGGCAACGGTCATATGAATATGACGTTTAGCGGCGATAACACCCTCAGCGAGTTCAACCTCACCGCAAGGACCTACAAGTTTGCATTTTCCGCTACCTTTAACGTCGCCCGACTCACGAATAGGAGCCGTAACGCCGAGACTTCTTGCATCGGTGAGAGAAACCTCAACCTGATCTTCAGGACGGCAAGGTCCTAAAATAGAGGCTTTAAGGCTGCCCTTTTCGCCTACTATGGTAACCTTTTCTTCACAAGCAAACTGTCCGGGTTGTGAAAGGTCTTTTTTGGGGGTAAGTTCGTGACCTTTTCCGAAAAGTTTTTCCAAAGTTTCTTTAGTTACGTGAACGTGTCTTGCAGAAACTTCAACAATAAATTCTTTTTTCATTATAAAGACTCCTTTTTCATATTAAAATGAAATATTTAATATAATTTTATTACTTATAAGTATAACATCAAAAGAAGATTATTACAAGAGATAAATAACAAAAAATGGCAATTAAAAACTTTTTGTAACATAAGCCTTTTCTTGGCATATTTTAGAATAGAATTATTTTAAGGTGGGATATTATGGCAGATAAGTTTGAAAATATCAAAAGAAACATAATAAAGGCTTCAGGCGGAAAACTAAACGAGCGTGACGTTGAAGCGATAAAGCACGGAAACATAAACGCCGCAAGCAAGGCGCTTTCCCCTGCGGAAAAACAAATGCTATTAAAACTGATAAACGATAAAAACGCAGCAAAAAAGATATTAAACGACCCTAAAATAAGAAATCTTTTCGGTAAGTAATATGGATGATATAAACGAAAAACTAAAAAGCCTTTTAGACGACCCCGACAGTATGGAAAAGGTAAGACTTATGGCGGAGAGTATTTTGGGCGAAGACACAAACGACAATGGAAACTCAAACGATATAGGTCTTGACCCTATGACCCTTTCTAAAATTGCAGGGGTTATGAAAAGACTGAACAGCGGCGGCGATAACAGAACGGCGCTTCTTTCGTCGCTTCGTCCGCTTTTGAGCGAAGAACGGCAAAAAAAGGTGGACACGGCAATAAAACTTTTGCGCCTTATTGACATTTTGCCCTATCTTAAGGAAAGCGGAATACTAAATGAAATAGGTTTTTAAGGCGGTGGATATTAGTGGACAACGATTTTTTTCTCGAACGGCAAAAAGCCATTGAGCGTATGCGGGAAACGGCAAAAAGGTCAAAGGATTTCGGCGTGCCGGCGCCCCACTTTGCAAGGCAAAGAAATGAAACGAGAAATGAAAAGCGGAGACAAACAGATGACCGCTGTCCGCCAAAGGATAACCGTGATAACAAAAAAGATAACTTTTTAGGCGATATTCTAAAGGGTTTTAACCTGCCTTTTTTAAGCGATAATAACACAGGAGATACAAGTGTTTTACTTGCGCTTATGTTACTTCTTTTAGGTGACGGCGGGGATAAATTGCTCCTATATGCCCTTATTTACATACTTCTTTGAATATGTTGTAAAAAAATGTCGAATAATGCATTTTTTTGGTTTATGTAAACCGGGACAACCGTTTTAAGTTATCCACGTTTTCCACCGAGTAATTAACCGACAAGGGTGAAAATGTCCACTTTTTGCCCTTTTTTTGCCAAAAACGGTGGATAAGTCGGTGGATAAGTTGAAAATCTTTATATGCATAATAAAATGAATAAAAAATTATGTAAATCAAAAAAGGTAAACAATATAAAAAGAGGACGGATAATATCCGTCCTCTTTTTTGTAAGCAAAATCAGGTTTTTGCCATTTTCATAACAAATGAGGTTGGCAGTATTTTTGCAATAAAGCGATAGAACTTGTAAAAGCCTTTGTTTGTGTAGACCGCCTTTTTGCGTTTTGAAGCCAAAAGCGACTTTTCCGCCATTTCTCTGACCTTTACTCTGGGCAGGGTGTCAAAGGCTTTTGACGTGCCTTTGCCTATATTTGCCACCGGCAAAAACTCGGTGTTCATAGGACCGGGACAAACCGCCAAAACGTTTATCTGCCTTTTTTTGAGTTCTCCCCTGAGCGCTCTTGAAAAGGACATAACGTATGCCTTTGTCGAACAATAAACCGCCATACGAATATTAGGCGCAAAAGCGGCGATAGAGCAGGTGTTTATTATCTCCGCTCCCGCACTCATAAAGGGCAAGGTCACTGAGGTCATAAGGGTCAGCGCCTCGCAGTTGAGCCGCACCATTCCGCAGTTTTCTTCCGTTGGTATTTCATAAAAATTACCGTGTTTGCCGAAACCGGCATTGTTTATAAGAAGTCTGACGTTGGCGTTTGTTTCCTTTAACATTTCGGAATACTGATTAACGGCAAAATTATCGGTTATATCTATCGGAAAAATGCGTATCTTGTCGCCGAGTTCTACTTTCAGTTCAAAAAGTTTGTTTTCCCGCCTTGCGATAATCCAAATTTCCTCAAGCGCAGGATACATTCGGAAAACCGCTTTTACATATTCTCTTCCCAGTCCGGACGACGCCCCGGTAATAACGGCAATATTCATATCTTTTCCCCTTTGTGTTATTTGCTATTATTATATATAATATATAAAATAATTTCAAGATTAAAACTTGACATTGTATTTCTTTTGTGATAGAATAGCCTAGCCGCATACTGTGGGCTTATTAAGTTGCGCTTTGTCGCACGCCTTCTTGTAGCGAGACTGAAAATATGGCAGGTGTAAAAAATGTACGCAATTATCGAGACCGGCGGAAAACAGTACTGCGTAAAGAACGGTGACGTTATTTATGTAGAGAAGTTGGACGCTAACGTTGACGAAGAAGTTACCTTTGACAAGGTTGTGGCCCTTAGCAACCGCACTCTCAAAGTCGGCAAACCTTATGTTAAAGATGCCTTCGTAAAGGGAACAGTTCTCAAAAACGGCAAGGGTAAGAAAATCACTGTATTTACTTACAAACCGAAAAAGAGCAGTTCACGTAAAATGGGTCATAGACAGCCCTATACTAAGGTACAGATTACCGAAATAGGCTAAACCTTATGACAAATGTAACTTTTGTTTACAAAAACGAGGATATTGTAGGTTTCACTCTTTCAGGCCACAGTACCGCTTCGGATAGTGATTTAGAGGGCAAAATTGTTTGCTCCGCCGTTTCCTCCGCCGCATACCTTGCGGCAAACGCCCTTATAGAAATTGTAAAGGCGGATATTACTGCAGACGTGTCGGATGCTAAAATGACGATTATGCTAAACAAAACTACCGATAAGACGGACTTAATCCTTAAAAGTTTTGAACTTCATATAACCGAACTTTGTAAACAGTATCCAAAAAGAATTAGAATTACTACGGAGGTGTAGATAAATGTTAAAGATTAACATTCAGTTGTTTGCTCATAAAAAAGGTATGGGTTCTACCAAAAACGGACGTGACAGCGAAAGCAAACGTTTGGGCGTTAAAAGAGGCGACGGCCAGTTCGTACTAGCCGGAAACATCCTCGTTCGTCAGCGTGGAACACATATTCACGCCGGAAACAATGTCGGTCGTGGTTCGGATGATACCTTATTTGCTTTGATAGACGGTAAGGTTAAGTTTGAGCGTGTAGGCAGAGATCGTAAACAGGTAAGTATCTACGCGGTTGAACAATAATAAAAATGCTTATCCGGGCGCCGTTTGACGCTCGGATATTTTTTTGATGGGAAAAGGTAACTTATATGTTTATAGACGTTGCTAAAATACATTTGAAAGCCGGAAAAGGCGGAGACGGCGCAGTTGCTTTTCATAGGGAAAAGTATGTTGCCGCCGGCGGTCCTGACGGCGGAGACGGCGGAAAGGGCGGAAATATCATCTTCAAAGCGGATGACAACCTCTCTACCCTTGCCGATTTCCGTTATAAGAGAAAATACGCAGCCGAAAACGGTGAAAACGGCAGGGGTGAACGCCAGTCGGGAAAATCGGCGCCGGACCTTATCGTTTCGGTCCCTAGGGGCACCCTTGTTAAAGAGGAGTCTACCGGCAGGATAATTGCCGACGTTTCCACCGATGAAAACTTCATAATCGCAAAAGGCGGTAACGGCGGTTGGGGAAACACCCATTTTGCCACCCCGACAAGACAGGTTCCCCGTTTTGCAAGACCGGGTGCGCCCGGCGAGGAACTTGACGTTGTTTTGGAACTCAAACTTCTTGCCGACGTCGGACTGATAGGTTTTCCAAACGTCGGAAAATCAACCCTTTTATCTGTTGTAAGCGAGGCAAAACCGAAAATTGCCGATTATCACTTTACAACACTAACGCCCGTGCTCGGTGTTGTGCGCTATAACGAGGGAACTTCTTTTGTTATGGCGGATATTCCGGGTCTTATTGAGGGAGCGCATGAGGGAATAGGTCTCGGCCACGCCTTTTTACGTCACGTTGAACGTTGCAGACTTTTAGTCCACGTTTTAGACGTTGCCGGCAGCGAGGGCAGAGACCCTATTGACGATTTCAATAAAATAAACGAAGAACTTTCTTCCTTTAACGAGGAACTGTCAAAGGTTAAACAAATCGTTGTTGCAAACAAGTGCGACCTTTGTGACGAGGAGCAAATAAAGAAAGTTCGTGAGTATTTTCTTCAAAAAGGTTTCCGCTTTTTCGAGATTATGGCGCCTATTAAAGAGGGCGTGGGGGAACTCCTTGACTGTATCGCCGAGGAACTCTCAAAACTACCGCCGATAAAGGTATATGAGAGCGACCCCGTTATCGAGGAAAAGAAAATCGCCAAAGGCGAGTTCAAAATATCTAAGCGTGACGGTATTTACTATGTTGAAGACGCACCGTGGCTGCTTAATATTATGAACGGCATTGACCCGACCGATAGCGAAGCGTTGCAGTATTTTGAGCGTGTGCTGCTTAAGTACGGTATTATTGATGCGCTTGTAAACGAGGGCGTTTCAGAGGGCGACACCGTTAGTATTTATGATTTTGAGTTTGAGTACATCCCGTAAAAATTATGATAACTCATCCGATAAAACCCGTGTTTAACGAAAACTCAAAAATCCTTATTTTAGGCTCTTTCCCTTCGGTAAAATCGAGGGAAGAGGGATTTTTCTACGGCAACCCCCAAAACAGATTTTGGAAAGTGTTGTCTTTTCTGTACGGCGAAGAGTTGCCAAACACAATACAAAACAAGAAAGAGTTTTTGCTAAAACACGGAATTGCCGTTTTTGACGTTATAAAGTCTTGCGATATTGTAGGCTCCGCCGATTCGTCTATCAAAAACGTGGTGCCAAACGATTTTACAAAGATACTTAATAACTCAAAAATAAACCGCATTTTTACAAACGGAAACCTCGCTCATACCCTTTATAATAAATACATTTTTGAAAAGACGGGTATTAAGGATATAAAACTTCCCTCTACAAGCCCCGCCAACGCCGCTTTTTCTCTTGAAAAACTTAAAAATGCGTGGAAAATAATATTATAAGAAAACCGAACGGTTAAACCGTTCGGTTTTTTCTATTATCTATCATCTAATATAACGCAGGTAGGGGAATTAACTTTTAGTTTTATATCTTCACGTTTTGGCATTCCGTTTATCAGTTTATAAAAAACAATATCTCCGCTTATTCTGTTTACGCAGACAAGTCCTTTTCCCTTTATATAAAAATCTCTCGGGTTTTCGCCAAAGGAAGAAACGTTTTCTAAAAGTTTTGGCGCTTTTTCCTTTATATCAAAAACGGCTATACTGTCGTGTCCTCTGTTAGATACGTACAAAAAATCGTCTTTCACCCTTATTGCCGCAGGGAAGTTCTCTATGTTATAGCCGTTTGGTATGGTCTTTTGTGAGCCGATATATTCAAGTTTGTCGCCTGAAAGCGAAAGGGTTGCCACCTCGCTTGAAAGTTCAAGGGATATATAAACGGTCTTTTTGTCTTTATTAAATGCGATATGTCGGGATCCCACTCCGCAAGGCAATTTGCAACGTGAAATCTCTTTTAGGTTTTTGTCGTAAAGATACACCTCGTCAGTGCCGAGGTCGGTCGCTATTATATATTTGCCGTCAGGGGTGATTTTTGCAAAATGAGGGTGCGCCTCTTCCTGACGTTCTGTGTTCGGTCCGCCGCCGGTATGTACTACTACTCTGTCCGGCATTTTGCAAATGTTTGCCGAGCGGTAGTTTGCGATATAAATACCCCATTTATTTACCGAGATATGACATCCGCTTTTGCCGTTTGTGGCAACTGTTTTGCTCATATTATAAAGCGTTCCGTCTTTTGCTATATCAAAAGTGACCATTCCGCTCTCCATAGTTCCAAACGGGTCACGCAATACGGCATAGAGTTTGTCGCCCTCTATTGTAAAATAGGTCGGTCGGTCAAGTTTTATAAATTGTATTTCGTCGACTCTTTTATCAGATAAATCAAATACGTGTATTCCGCCCGATTTTTCGTGCTCGGATATATATAATTTCATTTTCCCGCCTGCTTTTGAGTGTTTTTCTTTGCTGTTTTTATAGAAGCTATCAAATAGAAAGATCTGACAATTTATCGTTTTTCAAACCGATCACCCTTTCTTAAGCCAAACATATGTTATCACACTTTTGCACGAAGTGCAACATCGTTTACGGCAAATGCCGTAACACTGATGATGCGTAGCATCACTTCATTTATGCTATTGCATAACTTCGTTTTGTGTCCGATTTATTATAAAAATAAACAAACGGTGTTGTCAGGGCTTTGCCCTGTCAAATGATATTTGCGACACAGTCGCAAAACGATATTGTGTCCTTTCGGACACAAACACAAAAAACCTTGTTCTTTTGAACAAGGTTTTTTGTGGAGCGGACAACGGGAATCGAACCCGCATGGCCAGCTTGGGAAGCTGGGGTTTTACCATTAAACTATATCCGCAAAAATTATTTGTTTCTGACCTCTTTGAAAAATCTGTTTATAAGCCTTTTGCATTTATCTTCTTTTATTCCTGCATATATTTCGGGCATTTTATCGGCTATGGCGGTCGGGTTCAGTTTGCTCTCGACTGCGCCTTTGTTTTGGTCGAACGCTCCGAAAACAAGTTCCGATATTCTCGCATTTATAATGGCGCCCATACACATCATACAAGGCTCTAATGTGACATACATAGTGCAACCGTCAAGTCGCCAGTCGCCTAAAACCTCGTTTGCAATACGAATAGCCTCGCACTCGGCGTGAGAGAGGGTGCTTTTTTTCGCCTCTCTCATATTGTGAGCACGGGCAATAACCATATTATCTTTTACTATAATGGCGCCGACGGGCATTTCGCCGGCGTCAAGCGCTTTTTTTGCTTCAAGAAGCGCCATTTCCATAAACGCAGCCTTTATACCCGCCACCTCCAAAAACTATACGAAGAAATATAGGCAAGATAGAATAACTACCGTTACCGTAAAAACAATCATCATAGGACTTGTCAAAAACCACTTGACCTTTACACTCTCTTTGGTTTCGGTATCGGCTTTTTCAAAATCAAGACTGCCGATTTTTGAGAGGTTTTTTACCCCGATAATTCCAAGCAAAACGCAAACGGCAAGGAAAACGGTATAGAGAGCGTTCACGGCAGCAGTTCCCATAATATCGGTAAGGTATGAAACGCAAACCGAAATAAAGTTGTTTATAAAATGAACTATAATACAAACCACCATAGAGCCGCTTTTTACCCTGATATAGCCGAGCGCCAACCCGACTAAAAAGGCAAAGGGTATTTGAGCAAAGTTTCCGTGAACAAGTCCGAAAACAATAGCCGAAATAAGCACGGCAAAGCCGTCGCCCATAGGACGTAAAATGCCTATCAGCACTCCTCTTGTGCCAAACTCTTCCGCCAGCGCCGGAACTACCGCCGAAGAAATACAAACAAGTATAAATCCGACAACGCCCGTGGGGTTTTCCGAGTCAGACAGGTTATAGTGAAAGCCCATATTCTCAAAAACCGAGCCGGCAAAGTTTACAACCAGGTTAGCAAGGGCGCAAAAAGCAATGCCTATATACAAATAGGACCTCATTTCTTTCCCGCTGACCTTTTTGAAAGACAGGCTTTCCGATATGGGCGTTTTCATTATTTTCGCCGCTATAACAAAGGGGAAAATAAAAACAACGGTAGAGAAAAGCACCTGAACAAACTGCATAAATCCGGGATTAGTCAGCGCTTTCATCACACTATCTTTTGAAACGCCGAAAAGCGCCGATATATAAACCGCCGCAACGGACCAAAAGACAGATACAAGCGAGGCAAAAAAGCAAATTGTTCCTATTGTGTTTCCTGCGCGTTTTATATATCTCTTTTCGCCTGCCGCCTTTGTTTCATAAAAGACGGCAGGTGTATAATTATAGTTTTCTTGCGTCATAACAACGCCCCTTTGGTGTGTTAGTTATCTTCGCCGGTATCACCTGCGTCGGCTTCCGCCTCTTCAGGCGTATCGGTGACTTCCGCTTCGTCGTGTTCGGCTTTGGCAACCGAGAGTATCTTTTCGCCCTCGGCGACACGCATTACACGAACGCCCTTAGCAGGACGGGCAAACTCCGAAATATCTCCGGCAAATATTCTGATGATAATACCGTTAGAGGCTATCATTATAATATCCTCATTTTCTTCAACGGGGAGAACCGCCGCAACGTCGCCGTATTTAGCGGTGCGATAGTTGGTAAGTCCTTTACCGCCACGTGACTGCAAACGATAGTTCGATATATGGCTTATTCTTCCGTATCCCGTTTCGGTGACGGTAAGTATTCTCGTGTCGTCTTTACAAAGCGCCATATCAACAACGTTATCGTCGTTTTGTATCTCTATCGCACGAACGCCTCTCGCCGTTCTTCCCATAGAACGTACCTGGCTCTCGTTGAACTTGATAGCCTTACCTTTTCTTGTTGCGACAAGGAGATTATCGTTGCCGTCGGTCATACGAACGTGGGCGAGTTCATCATCCTCATCAATGGAAATGGCGATAATACCGCTCTTTCTTGTGTTCTTGAACTCGGTAAGTCTGGTACGCTTTATAACGCCTTTTTTGGTTATCATACAAATATATCGCTCATCCTCATCGGTAGGCGTTACGGGTATGATAACATTTATCTTTTCACCCGGCATAAGAGGAACAACGTTTACAAGGCTCATACCTTTGGCAGTTCGGCTGCCCTCCGGTATCTCGTATGCTTTAATTCTGTAAACTCGTCCGAGGTTACTAAACAGCATTATGCGGTCGTGTGAAGAGCAGACAAACATATTCTCTACCGTATCCTCTTCACGTGTTGTCATACCGGTGATACCACGTCCGCCCCTATGCTGAACGTTATAGGTATCGGCGGCAAGACGTTTAATATATCCGTTTTCGGTCTTGGTGATGACACACTCTTCTTCGGGGATAAGGTCTTCAATATCAACCTCACCGGCAACGTCGCTTATTTCGGTACGGCGGCAGTCAGAATATTTATCACGAAGATTAAGCGACTCGGTTTTAACAATATCAAGTATTCTTTGCTCGCTTGCGAGGATCTCGTCACACTCTTTGATAAAGTCGAGTTTCTCTTTTAGTTCGTCTAAAATCTTTTGTTTTTCCATACCGGCGAGTTTGCCTAGTTGCATCTGAACGATAGCGGTGGTCTGAATATCGTCAAGACCGAATCTATCGGTGAGCGCCTGTTTACTGTCGGGTATGGTTTTGCTGTTTCTGATAATAGAGATAACCTCGTCGATAAAATCAAGCGCAACCTTAAGACCCTCTAGAATATGGGCTCTTTCAGCCGCTTTTTTGCGGTCGAAAACGGTGCGGCGGCGGATAATATCGCACTGGAAGTCAATAGAGTTTTGAAGCATCTCTTTAAGGGTTAATACCTGCGGTTTTCCGTTTACGATAGCAAGTAAAATAACGCCTATTGTGCTTTGAAGAGAGGTGTTTTTATAAAGTTTGTTAAGCACCACCTGCGGATTTGCATCCTTTTTCAAATCTACTATAATTCTGATACCGCCGTCTCTCTTGGAAGAATAGTCGACAACGTCATCTATTCCCTCTATTCTCTTATCGGCGGCAAGGTCATAAATCGCTTTTACAAGTTCCTGTTTCTTAACTTTATAGGGTATTTCGGAAATAATAATTCTGAATCTGCCGTTTTTGGTTTCTTCAATTTCCGCTTTACCTCTTATAACGATTTTTCCACGTCCGGTAGCGTAGGCGGCTCTGATACCGCTTCTGCCCATAATTATACCGCCGGTCGGGAAATCGGGTCCTTTGATATACTGGCAAATATCCTGAAGTTCGGCGTCGGGATTATCAATTAGGCAGCACATACCGTCAATAATCTCACCGAGATTATGAGGCGGTATTTCGGTCGCCATACCAACCGCAATACCCGAAGAGCCGTTAACAAGCAGTTGCGGAAAACGTACCGGCAAAACGCTCGGTTCTTGCAAACGGTTATCGTAGTTAGGTACAAAATCAACCGTTTCCTTATCAATATCATCAAGCATACTATAGGAAAGTCGGTTCATTCTCGACTCGGTATAACGGTATGCAGCAGGGGCATATCCGTCGATATTACCGAAGTTTCCGTGTCCGTCTATCAGCGGATAACGAAGTGAGAAGTCCTGCGCCATACGCACCATGGCGTCATAAACCGAAGTATCACCGTGTGGATGATATCTACCAAGCACCGCACCCACGGTGTCGGCGCATTTTCTGTACGCTTTATCGGGGGTTAATCCGTTTTCGTACATTGTATAAAGTATTCTTCTGTGAACAGGCTTTAATCCGTCTCTCACGTCGGGAATAGCACGTCCTACAAGTACCGACATAGAATACTGAAGCATACTTGTTTTAACTTCATCTACTATTTCTACCGGAACAATATTTGTTGAAGCATCATCCGGCCAGTAAATATTCTCTTGCTTTGGCATTTTCTATTCCCTCCTTATATATCAAGATCAGTAGCAAAGACTGCGTTTTCTTCAATAAACTTTCTTCTCGGCTCAACCTCTTCACCCATTAACATAGTGAAAACTTCGTCAGCCAAAGCGGCGTCCGCCATGGTTACTTTGAGCATTGTTCTATGCTCGGGGTCAAGGGTTGTTTCCCAAAGTTGATCGTGGTCCATCTCACCAAGACCCTTATATCTCTGAACGTCAACGTTTCCGCCGAGTTCTTCAATATATTTATCTCTCTCTTCCTCGGTGAAAGCGTCATAATACTTTTTGCCCTTTGCTACTCTGAAAAGCGGCGGCTGGGCGAGGTATATATGTCCGGTTTCTATAAGCTCGGGCATATAGCGGAAGAAAAAGGTTAAAAGAAGGGTTCTGATGTGGCTTCCGTCGACGTCGGCATCCGCCATAATAACTATTTTGTCATAGCGGAGTTTTTCTATATCGAAATGCTCGCCGATACCGGTGCCGAGCGCTATAACAACCGGGGTGAGTTTATCGTTTCCGTAAACTTTATCCTCTCTTGCTTTTTCAACGTTCAGCATTTTACCCCAAAGAGGAAGTATTGCCTGATAAGTGGAGTTTCTACCCTCTACGGCACTGCCTCCGGCGCTATCTCCCTCGACGATAAACAACTCGGTTTTTGTGGCGTCGTTTGAGATACAGTCTTTGAGTTTTTCGGGCATTCTCGTTTTTCCGCTGATACCCGCTTTGTTTCTTGAAGCGTCTCTCGCTTTTTGTGCCGCTTCACGTGCATTTGAAGCCGCAATAGCCTTTTCTATAACTATTTTTGCCTCAGCGGGATTTTCCTCAAAGAAATGATAAAGCTGGTCGTTTACTATCTCTCTTACAAGTTGTCCTATTGAAGTGTTGCCGAGTTTCGCTTTTGTCTGGCTCTCAAACTGAGCGTCGGGAAGTTTTACCGAAACAACGGCGATAAGACCCTCTAATACGTCGTCGCCTTTAAGATTATCGGCGGAGTCTTTTATTTTGTTGAAATCGTGTGCATATTTGTTAAGCACCCTTGTTATAGTCTGCTTAAACGCTGTTTCGTGAGTACCGCCGTCTATAGTATGTAACGTATTGGCAAAAGACATTATTTTATTATCATAAGCGGTTGACCACAAAAGCGCTATCTCGGCAGTTTCATTATTTTTGCTGCCCGAAAGATAGATAACGTTTTCGTTTAAGGGTTCTTTCTTCACCTTTTCAAGCAAAAACTCAACGTAAGATTTTATTCCGCCCTCAAAACAAAAGTCTTCTTCTTTTTCATAGTTGTCGGAATCTTCTCGGCTGTCTTTAAGCACAATGCGAACACCGGCGTTAAGAAACGCCTGTTCTCTCAGTCTTAAAACCAAGGTATCATAATCAAATGTGGTAGTGTCGGTGAATATTGTGGGGTCGGGCTTAAAGATTACGGTAGTTCCCGATTCTTTTGTATCTCCTGCAATTTTAAGGTCCTCAACAATATTTCCCTTTTCATACCTTTGGGTGTAGATGTGTTTGCCGTCTTTAACCTCAACCTCAAGCCAGGAAGACAAAGCGTTTACAACCGAAGCGCCAACGCCGTGCAAACCGCCTGATACTTTGTATCCGTTTCCTCCGAACTTACCTCCGGCGTGAAGAATTGTGAAAACAACGCTTACTGTCGGTATTCCTTTTTGCGGATGAATACCTACAGGTATACCACGTCCGTTATCGGTTACCTTTACGATACCGTCATCAAGAAGTTCAACCACTATTTTATCGCAATATCCCGCAAGCGCCTCGTCTATGGAGTTATCAACAATTTCATAAACCAGGTGGTGAAGTCCTCTTTCGCCGGTGGAACCTATATACATTCCCGGTCGTTTTCTTACAGCCTCTAACCCTTCAAGTACCTGAATTGAGTTTTCATCATATTTCCCGGTAACTTGGGTTATTTTCTCCTCACTCATATATATTTGTTTCTCCTTTTCAGAATAAAATCTTTTATTTTAGAGCGAATCAATATATCCGCTTCGTGTCTTAAGCGCTTTGCTTGATAATACCGAGAGAAAAACCTTGTTTTCTCCCCTTTTTTTTGAACAAACAACAAAAGATTTAGGCAGTTCGTTTCCCACCGTTATAACCTCGCCTTTTTTTTGAGCGGTATTAAGAAAATCTCTTGTTCTTTTTGAAACCGAGGCATTATCAAGGTCAAAAATACCGATAACGCTGTCGGTCTTTATCATTTTGTTGTTGCCGAGGTGTAAATACATTACACAGTTTCTCCGTTTTTTATTTCTATTATTTTTCCTCTTTTAAGCCTTGAAACAGTTGCCTCGTCACAACAGGTGATAAAGGACTGCCAACCGCTTATGTGATTAAGAATATAATTTTGGCGCTTTTCGTCAAGTTCGCTCATAACGTCATCAAGCAAACACACGGGGTATTCACCCGTTTTTCCCCTGATAACCTCAGCCGAAGCAAGTTTTAGAGACAGAGCAACGCTTCGCTTTTGACCCTGAGATCCAAAAGACCTGGCGCTTATACCGTTTATTCTTATATCAAGGTCATCTCTATGCGGTCCTACAGAGGTTTTTCCGGTGAAAACATCCTCTTTTCTTTTTTCAATTAAGGTGTCAATAAGAGGCTTTTCTCCGTTTTTTTCAAAATAACTTAAATATATTTCCTCTCTGCCGCTTGATAAACCGTTATAAATACTAAAAAGGTTATCGTTTAACAGTAAAACGTATTTTCTTCTGTAATCTTTAATTATTTCGCCCTTTTCGGCTATTGTTTCTTCAAAAGAATCAAGCATAATGCCGGCGGTGGAATCATAACGAAGATTTTTTATTATCTCGTTTCTTTGTTTTACGGCACGAAGATAATCTCTGAGTATTTCTATATATTGCGGAAATATTTGTCCTATATTAAGGTCTAAAAAACGTCGTCTTTTTTCGGGTCCGTCACGCACAATACTTATATCGTCGGGCGTGAAAATAACCGCATTAAACTTTCCGGCAAGTTTAGAAGGATTTTGAAGGGCTTTATCATTAAAATATGCCGTTCTTTTTTCCGAAAACTCCATTTTGGCGGTGTTTTTTACGCCGCCTGAAATAAACTCGGTTTTTATAATTCCTTTATTCTCGCCGAACTTTATAAAATTGCTTTCATTTCCGCTTCTGAAACTTTTTGCACCAGTAAAAAGCCAAAGAGCCTCGAGCAGATTTGTTTTTCCCTGCGCATTTTCTCCGCAAATAATGTTCATCTCATCACTGAAATTATCAATATTTACGTCTAAATTGCGGAAGTTTTTTGAATATAAACTTTTAATTTGCATTTATTTTCAGTGTCTGACCGTTAAAAGTCACGGTGTCGCCGTTTTTAATTTTTTTCCCTCTCATAAGGCAAACCTCGCCGTTTACTGTAACCTCACCCGACTGAATAATCGCTTTGGCAATTCCGCCGCTGTCACAAAGACCGGCGAATTTCAGCAGACTGTCAAGTTTGATAAACGGAGTTTTTATGGTTATTTCTCGCATTTATTTTATCCTCATAGGCATTATTATATAGGTAAAGTCTATATCATTTTCATTTTCGGGAAGAATTAAAACGCCTGTATTTGGTCCGTTGAACTTAATAGTAACCTTTTCGGCGTCGGTAGCACGCAAAGCCTCAAGCAAATATCTGCTGTTAAGTCCTATTTCAAAAGGCTCTCCCTCTAATGACAAAACAAATTTCTCATTTACTCTGCCTGCTGCGGTAGCGCAGGAAATATTTACAAAATCATTTTCAAAGGCACATCTTACAGGTGTTGTAAAACTATCGTTTATAAGAAGAGAAACACGTTCAACCGTTTCTATAAAATCAGCACGGTCAATAATTATTTTTTCTTTATTATCCTGCGGAATAATTTTTTCAAAGTTTACAAACTCGCCGTCAAGAAGCCTAGAAATAAACAAATATCCGTCAATATTAAAGGATATAAGTCTTTTTCCTACTATAATTTCAATATTTTCACATTTTTCATCTATAAGTTTTACAATTTCGTTAACCGCTCTGCCTGAAACAACAAAATTGATATCTTCTGTCATTTCGGTTTGTTCTCTTCTTATAGCAAGACGAAATCCGTCAATTCCTACAAATTGTAAAACTCCGCCTTTTAGAGAAATATTAAGTCCTGTGAGTATCGGTTTTGTTCCCTCTATTTGAGAAACGGCAAAAAGTGTTCCTCTAACCATATCTGAAAATTGTTCGCCCGATACCGATATTCTATTACCCTCTGAAACAACGGGCATTTCGGGATAATCACTCGCCGCCATACCCATAATCTCAAATACTGTATCTTTACAACTGATAGTGCAGGTAAGACGTTCATTTGTTTCTATAACAACATAATCGCCACGAAGTTTTCTTACAATATCAGAGAGGATTTTTGCATTGATTACAATATCTCCCTCTTCTTCTACGTCGGCATAAATCTCTTTTCTCATACCCATTTCAAGATTATATGAAATAAGGGTGACTTTATCGGTTTCTGCTGAAATGAGTATTCCTTCAAGAACCGGCATTGAGGTTTTGTTGCCTACAACTTTTTGTAAACGGGAAACTACTTCGCTAAGTAAACTGCGTTCAACTTTAATTTTCATTTTTTCGGTTTCCTTTCTCTATAAAAATAATATTAAAATAACAGTAGTAATATATGCGGTGGAAATTGTGGAAAAGTATTCTTTACGGCTAAAATAAGCTATTATTTTATAAACCTGAACTTGTTAATAATTTGTGGATAATTATAACAACTTTACCAAAAATTATTATGGTGGATAAGTAATCGGTTAATTAAGGTTAATAAAGTGGATAATTTTAAGATTCGTCGCCTAAAAGATTTTTTATAATATCGTCAATAAGTTCTTTTTCATAAGGTCTTGTTTTCAAAAACTCTTCAACACGGTTAACGTTATATAGAACGGTTGTATGGTCTTTTCCGAAACTCTCGCCTATTGCCTTGTATGAAAGGTCGGTGGTTTCTCTTGAAATATACATAGCAACCTGCCTTGCAAGAACTAAATCGGCGGTTTTTCTGTTTGATAAAATATCATTCTCCGAAACGTTGTATGTTCTCGCAACTTCCGATATAATCTTTTCAACCTTGATAGGCTCTTTTGAAGTATCTTCAATAACGTCTTTTATAAACTCTTGAACAACGGTCAGATTAGGTGTTTTTCCTTGAAGTTTTATATATGCCCCGAGTTTTTTTACAACGCCCTCTATTTGACGTATATTTTTCTTTATATGTTCGGCAATATAATAAACAATATTGTCATTTATGGTTATTCCCGACTGTTCGGCTTTTTTCTTTATTATTCCTACCCTTGTTTCAAAATCAGGCGGAGTAATATCGGCAAAAAGACCGGCTGAAAAACGGGAACGTATCCTGTCGTCAAGAGTTTTTATATCCTTTAATGGTCTATCTATTGTAACAACGATTTGTTTGTTGGACTGATAAAGGGTGTTAAATGTGTTAAAAAACTCTTCCTGCGTTTGTTCTTTGCCTGCAATGAAGTGAATATCATCTATAAGCAAAACGTCAGCCTTGCGGTATTTTTCACGAAAATCTTCAAGCATATTCATTCCGGCTTTACCTTTTTGAAGCGCTTCTATAAGTTGGTTGGTAAAATCCTCGCCCCTTGTATAAACAACCTTTTTGAAAGGATATTTATTCAAAATATAATTTTTTATAGCAAGAAGCAAATGAGTTTTACCAATACCCGAAGGACCGTAAATTATAAGCGGGTTATAAACTATACTGTCTTTTTCCGCCACCGCCATAGAAGCGGTATATGCAAACTTGTTAGAAGAGCCGACTATAAAATTATCAAAGGTAAAAAAGTTTTCAAAAGATAACCCCTCGCTTTTTGTTTCGGCAAGTTTTATCTTTTCTTCATTATTTGCCACAATAAACTCAGGAGAAATCTCAAGTCCCGTAACTGCCGTTATTGAATTTTTGATTATATCTTTATATAAACTTTCAAGCGTGGTTCTAAGGTATTCGTTCTCACAAGATAAAACAAACTTATCGGCGTCGATATATTCAGGGGTTAAAAACTTAAAAAAAGTATTAAAGGCAAGTTCCGTAACCTGTTTTTTGCACTCGTCACAAACTTTTGCCCAAAGATCGTTAATAGAATTAACCGGCATTTTTTCACATCCTTTTTTATCCACAATTTTTAATTGAAATATTGTATAATTAAGTATAACATATAAAAATATAAATGTAAATAGTATATTTTATCTAATATATATTTATATATATGGGGATAAAATAAAAAGATTTTACAAATATCAGTTGACTTTTACAAAAGACTTTTATATAATGATATGGCATAAAACGAGGTGTGGCTCAGTTTGGTAGAGCGCTGCGTTCGGGACGCAGAGGCCGCAGGTTCAAGTCCTGTCACCTCGACCAGTCGAGAGCCTCGACACGCAATTCGCGTAATTGAGGTTCTCGTTTTTTATAGTCTGTACCTCGCGTTTTTAACTTGCGTTATGAACACTCTATTTTTTTCGATTGAGCAGAATTTTCGGTCTGCTCGTTTTCTTTTCAGCCGTGCTGTAGCGTAGGCGAGTGTTTCATGTTTGCAAAGCAAACGCTTCATTAAACGCCGAAGGGCGGGGTTTTCTTTTTTCTTGAAATCCCTCTCTATATATGCTATACTCATTTTACAATAGAAACATCAAATAATATTTGAGGAGGCCCCGAAATGAAAAGCAGAATTATCCGAACAATAATATGTGTTATGATCTGTGCGATTTGTTTTCAATGCCTTTCAGGATGTTATGAATCTTCCAAGGAATATAAAGACAATGCGGAAGAAAAAAGGAAAAATGCCGACCCGAAAGAGATCGAGTTCATAGAAACGATTTGCGGAACATATTTAGTTTCCGGCACCGGCGTTATGACCGGCGGAGCAACCTATGACGATACGGGAAGTTCCAAAACGACATTTACCAATCTTGCCGTACACGTGGTGGAAGCGGGGGGCGAGAAAGAAGTTCAAATTGACCTCGAAGGAGATTATCGGGGCAACGGTAACGTAAGTCTTGAATCGCCCACGGTCAAATATACCGATGTAAAGGGATATGACGTTACCGTAACATTCTCTTTTAACGACGGCAATCCTCATATAGATATGAAAATTTTCGGAGACCTGACTTTAGAGGACACGGGGGATTATTTGACCGAAACCATGACTTTAAGCGGGGATAAATAAAGATTATTGCATAAAAACAACGCAGGAACAAATTCCGTTTTGGAAGATGCTCCTGCGCTTTTTATTCTATCCCAGCTTTTTCTAAAAATTCATCCACCTTTTTTGAATATTCGTCATAATTTTTAAGCACCGATTCGGCGTGGCCGGCGTTTTTTGAAATGTAAAGCATTTTTACGCAGTCATTGCCTTTAACATCTGTTGGCAAAATTGACTACCGCGCACTTGAAAACCGGGCTGAAGAAATGAGCAAAGAATAAAGAAGTCACTTGCGCTATGAACACCCCGACCAGTCGAGAGCCTCGACACGCAATTCGCGTAATTGAGACTCTCGTTTTCTATAGTCTGTACCTCGCGTTTTTAACTTGCATTATGAACACTCCGACCAAAAAACAAGATACCTATTTCGGTATCTTGTTTTTATTATTCCTTTAATTGACAACACAAAATAATTTCCGTATAATTGACCTATAAAAGTACAGGGGAATAAAAATGGAAATAAAACCTATTGCATACATAAAAAACAGATTTAGCGAAAAGTTCGGCATACCCCGTCAACCGCTAAAGGTGAATAATTTTTCCGAAATTGTTTTTGAAAAAGAATACGCAAAACTCGACGCCGTCAGAGGACTTGAGGGATTTTCTCATATTTGGCTTATTTTTGATTTTTCTATGTCGCACAGGGAAAAGCCCTCGCTTACCGTCAGACCGCCAAGGCTTGGCGGAAATAAAAGAATAGGCGTTTTTGCCTCACGTTCACCCTTTAGACCAAACAGTATAGGGCTGTCGGCGGTGAAACTTTGTAAAATAAAAGCGGAAAACGGAAAACTCTCGCTTATAGTTGAGGGCGCCGATTTATTAAACGGAACGCCGATATATGATATAAAACCATATATTCCCTATGCCGACAGTATAAAAGACGCAACAAGCGGATTTACAAGCGAAAACGCCGATTATCTGCTTGAGGTCACCTTTGACGAGGGGATAAAGGGTATAAGCGAGGACTATAAAACCGAGATAGAACAAATAATAAAAGAGGACCCGAGGCCGCAGTACAAAGAGGATAACGAAAATATATACAAAATGCGCTACGGAAAATATGACGTTTCATTTACCGTAATGAAAAAAACAGCAAGGGTAGTAAAAATAGATGAATATAAAGAAAAAATATAAAAATCATACCGTGACCCTGATTCATAAAGAGGTCACGGTATCTACAAATACTGACGCTACAAACACCGCCGCCGACACCCTGATAGTCGCCGACAAGCAAACAGGCGGAAAAGGGCGACGGGGCAGAACTTTTGTTTCAAACAAGGGCGGCGTTTATATGAGTTTGTCGGTAGAAGCAAACAAACCGCCCTCTTTTTTAACTACCGCCGCCGCCGTTTGCGCAGCGGAAGCGGTAGAGGATTTAGGGGTTAGCGGCGTTAAAATAAAATGGGTAAACGACCTGTATTTTAACGACAAAAAAATATGCGGAATATTAGTCGGCGCAAATACTATAGAGGGCAAAACCGAAAAAGCGGCGGTAGGCGTGGGACTTAATCTCGTAAAATATACCGATTTTGACGACACCCTTAAACAAAAGGCGGGATATCTCTTTGAAAAAGGGGATTTTGAAACATTAAGAGAAAGGTTTATAAACTCTTTTTTGTCAAGATTTTATGAGTTGTATGATAGTTTTGACAAAGAGTATATTTTCAAAAGTTATACAAAAAGAGATTATCTTTTAGGTAAAGAAATCACCTTTATTAAAGATAAAAAAGAACAAACGGGAAAGGCAATAGGCTTTGACAAGGATATAAATCTTCTTGTAAAAACAAAAGAAAAAACATTTTCTCTTTTTACGGGAGAAGTCAGCGTAGGTCTTCTACAGTCACAAGACGGAACAAAAACACAAGAGCAAAATAAAGCGCAAATGTGATAATATAATAAGCGGAAACAAATATAGCGCCGGAAAGACCGATGCAACTAAGCAAGACTTGTGTGCTTTTTGAAATTATAAGAGCAAAAACAAGGGGCAAAAAGACCGATTTTATCGTGTCTATACTGCCCTTGCTTTTTTTAATCAGCATAAAGAGACTCAGCGAGGCGGTATAAAAGTTTGAAAAATACATAATAAGAAGATAGCCGAAAATACCGTAGGCGGGAAGTAAAAAAATAACGGCTAAAAGCCTTATTGCGCTGTCACTCACACTACACCAAAAGGAAAATCTTTGGCAATCAAGTCCCTTTATAAGCCCGTCGCTTACAACGTCTATAAACATAAGCGGAACAAGCGGAGCCAAAACGCAAAGCAGTATTCCGACACCGGTGCTTTTATAGAGCAGTTCGCCGATTTCTTTTCCGCAAAAGGCAAAAGTAGCGGCAAAAATAACCGAAACTATAGAAGTCAGTTTTATTATATTTTCGGTAATCCCTTTTACAACAAGGGTATGACGCGCAGCCGCCGCAGAGGATATTTCCGGCACAACAAGAGATGAAACGGCGCTGAAAAAAGAGGACGGAAAAAGCAAAACGGGCAGCGCCATAGCCTTTATGTTTCCGAAAGTTTCAAGGGCGCTGCTATAATTTATTCCGCTCTTTTTAAGACCTCTCGGAACCGTTATATTTTCGGCAGTTCTAAGCGCCATACTGAGATACCTTCCGGCAGTCAGCGGAAAAGAAATGCGAAGAACTTTGTGCCAACCGCAAATAAAAGGCGGCATTTCGCCTATGTATTTTTTGACCTTTATTTTATAGTTTATCAAAAGCCAAAGCATACAGAGTATTTCACTTGCCGTATCGCCTACCGTCAGCGCAGTACATACGGCTACAATACCGTAGGGCGAAAAAATACGCACAAGAATATATGCTATTATAATCCTTGCCGTTTGTTCAAAAACACCCGAAGCGGCGGAAACTCCGGCACGGCGGACCGAGAAGAAAAATCCTCTTATTACTGAGGTTATTCCTACGGGAAAAATTGATAGGCTCAGCACCTTAAAACACAGCGAATAATCCTCGCTGCCGACGGCGGTTTTGCTTATAAAAGAGGAGAAAAAGAACATAATCGCCGCCGAAAAAACAGCGGTAAAAGCCGTTATTATAACGGCTTTTTTTATAACGGGGCGAAAATCTCTTTTTATGGCGATGCAGTCGGCGCAAAGCCTTGTCACCGCAACGCTGACCCCCGTACCCGAAAAGGCGCAAAAAAACCAATAGACCGAGAGAACAAGTTGATAAACGCCCATACCCTCTCCGCCGACCTTTGCAGCCACCCATACTTTGAAGATGACGCCTAAAAGTCTGAGTACCACCGAAGAAGCGGTGAGTATAACGGCGTTTTTAATAAAAAGCGGTTTTTTCAATGTTTATTCTCCTTATATGGCTTATCAATGATAAGCCATGTTATACTTTGCTTAAATCAATATATGATAATAAATATTGAAAAAATGACCTAAAAAGAGTAAAATATAGTAGGGCAGGCGCTCTGCTCCTGCCGTCTACATAAGGGCAGGCGCTCTGCTTCTGCCGTCTACATAATACGGGCTGTCGAAACCGCCGGCCCCTACAACATAGTTAAAGAAGTTTAGGAGGGCTAAATATGAGTTCACCCCTTGCAGATAGAGTAAGGCCTAAAAGAATAGAGGATGTCGCCGGACAAAAGCACCTTTTAGGCGAAGGAAAAATACTAAAAAGAATAATTGAATCGGGAAACATCCCAAATCTCATATTCTACGGCCCGTCAGGCGTAGGAAAAACCACCGTTGCAAGTATTTTTGCGGGTATTTGCGGCAAAAAACTATCCTATCTTAACGCCACCACAGCCTCCACCGCCGATATAAAAGAAATAATAGGCGAGATAGGTTCTATTTCGGCTCAAAACGGAATATTACTTTATCTTGATGAGATACAGTATTTTAATAAAAAACAACAACAAATCCTTCTGTCGTATATTGAGAACGGCGATATTACGCTGATTGCTTCCACCACCGAAAATCCGTATTTTTATGTATATAATGCGATACTCAGCCGCTCAACCGTTTTAGAGTTCAAAGCGCTTAGCGCCGAAGATATTGCCGAAGTGCTCAAAAGAACGGCAGGTATTTTAAGTGACGAGAGCGGTAAAAATATAACCGTAAAGGACGAAGATATAAGAAAGATTTCAAGAGCCGCCGCAGGCGACGTAAGACGTGCGCTCAATATGTTTGAACTATGTTTTATGTTAACCGATAAATCGGGCGAGATGAAATCCGAAACAATAGAACAAATACTCTCCACCAACGCTGTCAGATATGACCGTGAGGGCGACGAACACT
This sequence comes from Clostridia bacterium, assembly GCA_017431035.1. Classification (GTDB taxonomy): domain Bacteria; phylum Bacillota; class Clostridia; order Oscillospirales; family Acutalibacteraceae; genus UBA737. The sequence goes on along the minus strand of JAFRLW010000012.1, from coordinate 2,971 downwards.
ATGATATAGTTTCGGCATATCAAAAATCTATGCGAGGCTCCGACCCCGATGCCGCCGTTTACTATCTTGCAAGGCTACTTGCCGCAGGCGATTTGGCAAGCGCCTGCCGGCGACTTATGGTTTGCGCCAATGAGGATGTCGGCCTTGCCTATCCGCAGATAATTCCGATAGTCAAAGCCGCTGTTGATACGGCACGGGATGTAGGTTTGCCGGAGGCGAGAATACCTCTTGCCAATGCGGTCGTGTTAGTTGCTACCGCCCCAAAATCCAACAGCGTTTATATGGCGATAAATAACGCTATGGCGGATATTGAGAAAGGCGCCACCTATCCTATCCCACGCCAACTTCAAAACAAACATTTTGACGGGGCAGATAATGACAACCCCGGTCAAAACTATCTTTATCCCCACGACTACAGTCGGCATTATGTAAACCAACAATACTTGCCGGACGAGATAAAAGACCGCCGCTATTATAAGCCGGGCGATAATAAAAACGAGCAAAAGTTCGCCGATTATCTAAACTCTATAAAGAAGTAAGAGGAAAACATTATGACAGTCACGCCACCTAAAAAAACAGGTACGCTTTTGAAAATAAGGCTTGGTATAATCTTTTTGTTGCTATCGGGGATTATTGTTTATTTGTCTTTCTTGTTTTCCTTTGCCCTGCTTTATGCTTTGATACCGCTTTTCGCCCTTTATCTGTTTATTTCATTTTTTTATATTCCCCGCTTTATTTCGTCCACCTCTGTTTATGTTTCAAGCGAAGGCGTAACCGTGACCTACGGCGTATTTATAAAAACCGAGCATATTTTGCCTGTTTTAAGGCTTGTTTTCACCGAAACAACCGTCACACCGCTATCTCGTGCTTTTGGCGTTTGCTCAGTTTCTTTTTCGGGAGTAAAAGCAAAGGTCAAAACACCTGAGATACTGATAGCAGACGCTATGAAGATAACAAAATATATAGAAAACGAAAAGGCAAAAGGCTATGAACGATAACACTCTTTTCAAAGCGCACCCTGTTTTTATCTATAATATGCTTAAAAGATTTGTGTTTGTACTGATTCTCCCCGTATTAAAGGGAGCGGTGCAGTACGTCCTATACCGCCGCATTTCGGGAGTAATCCTCCTTGAGAGTGTGGCGCTCGTTTTTATCCTCTTTTTGTCCGTTTGGCGCCTTGTTTCTTTTAGAATAGTAATAAAAGACGACTATCTTTATATAACCGACGGCGTAATAATTAAAAAGAGGGCGGCGCTGCCTATTGCCGAAATATCGACAATAACCGTCACCGCCGACTTTATTTTAGACCTTTTGAAAGCAAAAAACGTCAGCATAAATACCGAATCGGGAATATACGGCAAAAAAGATTTCAGTTTCAAACTTTATAAAACCGACGTAGACCGACTGCTTGATATGGTATATGGAAAAAAACCGCAAATAGAAGTGCGCTTTACCGCCGAGAAAATTGCTCTCCTTTCGGCAACCGCCTCTTCGGCGCTGACGGGACTGATTGTCGGCGGCCCTATTATATACAGGCTCGGAAAACTCCTTAATATCGGAGTTTTGGCTGTTTTGAACGACATTACCGAACTATCAAAAAGTATAAAATCATATTTCCCTCCGATAGTAAACGCCATAACTATAGCCTTTATTGCCGTTTACGGAGTGTCTTTCCTGGTTGCCCTTGCAAGAAATATGTTTTTCAGAATCAGCGTAGGCGGAAAAAGGGTTGAAATAAAATCTGGGCTTTACTATAAAAGGCAAAGAACTTTCCTCGTTTCCTCGGTCAAAGATGTTTGTATTGCCCAAACCCCTCTTATGAGGGCATTTCGTATATATACAATGAGGGTGGGTATAGGCGGATACGGCGGCGAAAACGGTGAAAAATCGACCGTTGTCCCCGCTATGACAAAAAAAGACTTAAAATCGGGCTTTTCCTCCCTCTTTCCCGTTTTGAATTGTAAGACTGAGTTTATCAACCCCAAAAAAGACTCCTTTTCCCGCAGAAGATTTCTTCTTTTACCTAACATTTACGCCCTTCTCATTTTCGGAATTACCGCCGGTTTAATAATTCTTCTTCCCTCTTTTGAGCGACTTTTCCTTTTCGGTGGTCTTGTTTCGCTTGGCTTTGACCTTTATTTTGGCTTTATTTCGGTCAAAAAGCAAAACACAGGCGGTATATCCTTTGGTGAAGAGGTTGTCGCCAAAGGTATTTCGGGCTACACCTACTACGAAATGTACACAAAAAAGAACAATATAGGCAAAATTACCGTTAAAAGATATCCCGTAGATGTTATCCAAAACACCTGCAGAGTTTCGGTTGCCGTCCGTTCTGAGAGTGCCGACAAGGTAAAGGTCCTTGTGTTGCCTTATGAAAAACTGAAAAATAAAATTGAAAAGGTTTATGGTATAAAATCACATTAAACGCAAAGAATATTCTTATAAATGTTTCACGTGAAACATATACTTGTTGTCGTTACCGACACTAAGTTTACTTTAAGAATACGGGTGATAAAATGGATTATCTTTATGCTTTTCTTGTTGGAGGATTGTTTTGTTTAATAGGTCAGGTCTTGATAGATTATACAAAACTTACGCCGGCGAGAATACTCACGGGATACGTTGTTGCCGGAGTTATCCTATCGGCAATAGGCGTTTACGGGCATCTTGTTGATTTTGCCGGTACCGGCGCCACCGTTCCGCTCACGGGGTTTGGACACACCCTCGCAAAAGGCGTACGTCAGGCGGTTGATGAAAAAGGCTTTATCGGTATAATAACCGGAGGACTGACCGCCACTGCCGCAGGTATATCAACGGCGCTCTTTTCGGGACTTTTAATGGCGATTTTCTTCAAATCGAAAGAAAAATAATTTTACTATTTACAATATAATACCCATTTGATATAATAAATTAGCAGCCGGATGTTTCACGTGAAACAATGGCTGCTATATATTATATAATAAATATATAT
>JAFRLW010000011.1 GCA_017431035.1 Clostridia bacterium | reverse complement strand
GACTTGCCAAACGTCCACCGGAAGTTTGGCATCGGCTTTGCCGACCGTCCTGTTCGAATCTTCTGTTGTTCTGTGAAACAAAACAAATAACAGCACCGCAAGGGTGCTGTTATTTGTTTGGCGCGCCGGAGAAGATTCGAACTCCCGACCTTCTGGTCCGTAGCCAGACGCTCTATCCAGCTGAGCTACCGGCGCATTGAGTATTCAATATATTATACTATGGCGGTTTTTGACCGCCATAGTATAATAACACATCTAAACTATAAAATCAACAGTTTTTTTCGATAATTTCACGAATAGTTTCCACACCGATATTTTTTGTTGCCGAGAAAGGTACTATATCGTCTGCTTTAACATAGCAACTAAGCATCTCTTTTATTTCTGCCAGGTTTTTTTGATATTCGCCTTTGTTTAGTTTATCGCATTTTGTAAGGACAACGGTAAAAGGGATATTATAGTCTCTAAACAAATCAAACATACTAAAGTCAAGGTCCGTGGGCTCTCTTCTCATATCGACAAGGGCAAACCCGTGACGGATATTCCTGTTTGTAGTAAAATACCCCTCCATTAGCGTGGCAAAACGCTCCTTTTCTTCAAAGGAGATTTTGGCATAGCCATAGCCCGGCAGGTCGACAAGATAAAGATTTTCGGCACTGAAAAAGTTTATTGTGACCGTTTTTCCCGGTTTTGAGCCGGTTTTTGCAAGTGCCTTTTTTCCGACTATTTTATTGATAAGAGAGGATTTGCCGACGTTTGACCTGCCCGCAAAACATATTTCGGGTAAATTACTTTCGGGCAGTTGTTCCTTTGTGCCATAAGCGGCGAAAAACTCGATTTTATTATAGTTCATTTTATCACCTATTGGCTGATAGCCGCAGTAGGACTTGCCTTACTGTAGTTGATCTCGCTATGCTTTGTGCTGGTTTCTTTTTCCACATTTTCGGGTATTCCCTTAATAGCGGAAAAGATGACCTCTTCAGCACGGCTTGCGGGTATTATTTTAATGTTTTCCTTAATAATGTCATCAACCTCGTCAAGATCGGGTAGATTATCCTTCGGGATAAATACGGTTTTCACCCCGCCTCTATATGCCGCCATTAACTTTTCTTTAAGACCGCCTATGGCTGTAACCCTGCCTCTTATGGTGATTTCACCCGTCATGGCAACATCCCTTAAAACAGGACGGTTTGTGAGCGCAGATACAAGCGCTGTAGCCATTGTTATACCGGCGCTCGGTCCGTCCTTTGAAACGGCGGCTTCGGTTGCGTGGATATGAATATCGCAAGATTTATAAAAATCGGGGTCTACGCCGTATTTGCAGGCGTTGGCACGAACATAGGTAATAGCCGCTTTTGCCGACTCTTTCATAACGTCGCCAAGACTACCGGTCAATTCTATTTGTCCGCTGCCTTTAGTGGAAACAACCTCCATTTGCATAATCACGCCGCCTGCCGCAGTCCAGGCAAGTCCGTTGATTATACCGACGTTATCTTCGGGCAGTATCTCTTCAGACTTATATTTTTTAGCGCCGAGCAAAGATATCAAATCTGTGTCTTTTACCGTGACTTTATCGGTTTCGCCCTCGGCGATTTTTCTCGCCGCTTTAGCGCACAATGACCCTATAACACGGGAGAGTTTTCTGACGCCTGCCTCTCTTGTATAGTTATCTACTATACCGTAAAGCGCCTTGTCGGTTATGCGGAAATTAGAGGGTTTTAGCGCATGGGAAGCTATTTCCCTATGAACAAGGTGGCGTTTTGCAATATTGAACTTTTCTTCCCTTGTATACCCCTCAAGATATATAACGTCCATACGGTCAAGAAGGGCGGGCGGTATTGTGTCGGCGCTGTTTGCCGTTGTTACAAATACAACGTGGCTCAAATCGTATGGTATTTCAAGAAAATTATCATAAAAGGCTTTGTTTTGTTCGCCGTCTAAAACCTCTAAAAGAGCCGACGCCGGATCACCTTTATAATCGCTTCCGAGTTTATCTATCTCGTCAAGGAGAATAAGCGGATCGGAAGTTCCCGCAGTCTTTATGGCGGAGATTATCCTACCGGGCATAGCGCCTATATAGGTCTTGCGGTGGCCTCTGATTTCCGCCTCGTCATGCATACCGCCAAGCGATACTCTGGCATATTTTCTGCCCATACACTCGGCTATAACCTTGCCTATAGATGTTTTGCCGACGCCGGGAGGTCCCACAAGGCAAATAATTTGCCCTGAAATATCGGGAGAAAGGGCAAAGACCGAGAGCATTTCAAGTATTCTCTCTTTGACCTTTTTCAGCCCGTAAAAATCACGGTCGAGTATCTTTGCGGCACGTTTTATGTCAACCTTTGCATTTGACCTTATATCCCACGGTAAACTAAGCGCCAAATCGAGAAAATTGCGTTGAACGGTTGACTCGTGCGCCCCTTGAGGCATTTTTTGAAGTTTTGTTATTTCTGCCTTTATCTTTTGCTTTACTGAGTCTTCGGCTTTAAGCTTTTCAAGTTTTGCGAGATATTCCTCTACCTCGTCGGCGCCGCCGTCGCCATAGAGTTCATCACTTATAACACGCATTTGTTCTTTTAGGTAATAATCCCGTTGATTATCATCCATATGTATTCTGGTTTTTTCGGAAATGCGATTATCTATAAGGGTGACCTCTCGCTCTTTTATAAGCAGTTCGGCAACGATTTTGCCACGGTTTACGGGGTTTAGTTGTTCAAGAACGTACTGTTTATCATCAAACGGCGCCGGTATATTATAGGCGATGAAGTCGCACAAATAGGACAAATCTTTTGCTCCGGCGATACCCATTATTATATCGGCAGGTATTTTAGGACCTACGCTCAAATATTTTTCAAACTCGTTTTTTACCTTTCTTGTTACGCTCTCGATATAAACGGGGCGGTTTTTTGGCGCAATATCGCTTAGCCTTTCAACCGTTGAAAAGTTATAACTGCCATTATCGGCAAAGGTCAGCCTTTTTGCGCGTGAAAAACACTCGACAAGGATTTTTGCACCCTCTTCGCCGACCTTTAGCATTTGTCTGACTTTGCAAAGGCAGCCGATTTCATATATATCGTCAGCGGTAGGTTCCTCCGCCGAAATATTTTTTTGTGTTACAAGAAACAGGTATTCATCCTTTTCCATTGCGGCTTTGACTGCGTTTATCGACTTTTTTCTGCCGAGGTCGAGCGACAGCCCCATTTTTGGAAAAGCTACGACGCCACGCATACAAAGGGCAGGATAGGTGCCTATGTTAGTTGCTGTAGTTATTGCCATAAATTACTCCTATAAACAGTCAGTGGTTTTGTTATTTGTTATCCCTGATTTTATTTATCATATTGTTTTTAAGGTCCCACAGTTTTTGCGAGAGGTCGACATAATAGGTGTGAGGATTTTCAAATCGTTTTACCTCATCCCAAAGGTTATCAACGCACTCTGCTCTATGGGCGGAAATCTCTTTGACCTCAGGAGAAGTATAAACCTGTTTGCCGTTTTCCATAATTTTTACCTGAAGTTTTTTTGCAACGAAATCAGTAACGGTTTTCTTTTTCCAAACGTGTTCAGGGTCAAAGATAACGTAGGGTTTTGTATCGTCTATTTTTTCATCATTCAGCGTTATAACGTCGGCGATAGCCTTTTTGGTTTTTTTATCATAAAGGCGCCAGGGTATTTTAACGCCGGGTATGGTTATTTTGCTGATGTTTTCGCTTATTTTAATCTTGGGAATTATCTTGCCGTCTTTTTCAATGGCGGAAAGTTTATATACTCCGCCGAACACAGCCTCACTGCTTGCGGTTATGAGTCTTTCGCCTACGCCGAGACTATCTATCATAGCGCCCTGATTCAGCATATCGCCTATGATATGTTCATCAAGCGAGTTTGAAACACAAATCTTACAGTCGCTATATCCTGCGTCGTCAAGCATTTTTCTGACCTTTTTGGTGAGGTAGGTGATGTCACCGCTGTCTATTCTTATTCCAAGCGGTCTGTAACCTTTAGGTTTAAGCATCTCGTCAAACACCTTTATTGCGTTAGGTATACCCGACTCTAAAACATTATAGGTATCAACAAGCAAAAGGCAACTTGACGGGTATTTTTCCGCATAGGTTCTAAAAGCAGTATATTCGTCATCAAAAAGTTGTACCCAGCTATGCGCCATTGTGCCCGAAGCCGCAACGCCGAAATCTTTAGCGGTTTTTATATCGCTCGTTCCGGTACAACCGCCGATTATTGCCGCTCTAGCACCATAGTAGGCGGCGTCAGCCCCTTGCGCTCTTCTGGCGCCGAACTCCATAACCGGACGTCCCTTTGCCGCACGGACAATACGGTTTGACTTTGTCGCTATAAGCGACTGGTGATTTATGCACAGCAGCAGATATGTTTCAACCAGCATAGCCTGCATAACGGGACCTCTTACGGTTACTATCGGCTCCTTTGGAAAGATAGGTGTTCCCTCAGGCACCGCCCAAACGTCACAACTAAACTTAAAATCTCTTAAAAAGTTAATAAATCTCTCGTCAAAGAGGTTTAGTCCTTTTAGATATTCTATATCGGAAGCGCTGAACTTAAGGTTGTTAAAATATTCTATCAACTGCTCAACGCCCGCCATAATTGCATATCCGCCGTTATCGGGAACTTTGCGGAAAAACATATCAAAATAGGCTATGACGTTTTCGAAATCGGTATCAAGAAGACCGTTTGACATAGTCATTTCATAAAGGTCCATAACAAGAGTAAGGTTTCTGTTGTCGCTCATAATAATACCTCTTTTTACATTTTCTCAGGAGCCGTTATTTTAAGCATAGTGAGTAGACTTTTTATAACTGTTTTTGTAGCCGAGCAGAGAAGAAGTCTGGCATTTACGAGATGTTCGTCCTCGCCTTTAACTCTGCAAGCGGCGTAGAACTTATGAAAATCGGTTGCAAGTTCAACAAGGTAATGTGTAATTCTGGCAGGGTCATAGGTTTTAGCAGAGAGAATAATCTCATCGGTGAGGGTAGAAATACGGTTTATCAGCTCTCTCTCTTCTGTAGCGGTCAAAAGAAGCAAATCTTCCCTTTTGGCTTCTTTGACAACAATGCCCTCTTCTTTAAGATTTCTTATAATACTGCATATTCTTGCGTGGGCGTACTGAACGTAATAAACAGGGTTTGTGCTGCTTTCGCTGACCGCAAGATCCAAATCAAAATCAAAATGGGAATTAGGCTCCCTTAAATTAAAGAAAAATCTCGCCGCATCTATCGGCACCTCTTCAAGCAAGGTTACAAGGGTTATCGCCTTGCCGCTGCGTTTTGAAGCCTTTATAACTTCGCCGTTTCTGACAAGACGTACCATTTGCATAAGCACGGCGTCAAGGCGGTCGGCATCAAGGCCTAAAGCGGTAAGAGTCGCTTTAAGGCGGGGCACATAACCGTGGTGGTCGGCGCCGAGAATATCAATAGCCTTATCAAAGTTTCTAACGGCAAGTTTATTGTAGTGATATGCAATATCGGGAACAATATAGGTGGGAACGCCGTTTGCCCTAATAAGTACAAAGTCTTTATCACAATTAAAATCGGTCGCACGAAACCACAAAGCGCCCTCGCTTTCATAGGTGTAGCCGCTTTTCTTCAGCAGTTCTATAATGCGCTTTGCCTCTCCGTTTTTATGAAGGGTGCTTTCCTTAAACCAGGTATCATATTCTATACGGTATTTTTTAAGGTCCTCTTTTAGCCCCTCAATATTTTTAGGCAGAGCAAACGAGACCAACGCTTCACGGCGTGTAGCCTCATCTGTCTTCATATATTTATCGCCGTGTATCGCCGCAAAATCTTTTGCGTGTTTTATAATATCCTCGCCGTGATAGGAGTCTTCGGGCATTTCAATACCATCTTCAAACAGTTCACGGTATCTAAGGTCAAGGGAAAGTCCGAACTTGTTTATCTGATTGCCAGCGTCATTTACATAAAACTCTCTTTCGGTATAAAATCCCGCTTTACTAAGCACCGCCGCAAGACAGTCGCCAAGCGCACCGCCACGGGCGTTTCCTATATGCATAGGACCTGTCGGGTTTGCCGATACAAACTCAACAAGCACTCTTTTGCCTTTGCCGTAGTCGCTGTTTCCGTAGTCCTCACCTTTTTGCAAAACATCAAGAACAACGTCGGCATAAAAGCCGTCATTAAGGCGCATATTGATAAAGCCGGGTCCTGCGATTTCTATATCTTTTATATATGTTTTTGATAGGTCAATGTTTTCTTTTATGGCGTCGGCTATCGCTCTCGGCGCACATTTTAGTGCCCTCGCCCATACAAGCGCCGCATTTACGGCAAAATCGCCGTGGTCACGGTTTGCCGGTATTTCTATAGTAAAATCGGGGAGTTCTGCATTTTGAAGCTGCCCTTTTTCTACGGAACTAGAAAATGCCGACAGTACGCTTTCTTTAATTTGTTCTTTGACTTTACTTACAAGTAAGGACATTATATTAAACCTCTTTTACAGTAATTTCTATTTTGTTTTCGCTGATAGGCGTCAGGTTTGAATCGACTAAATAACTGAGATTTATCCGTCCACCGTTTTCGCCAAGTTCGTTTCTTATTGATTTTCCGTAAATGCCAAGGGTCAAATCTACGCTTGACACGTTGTAAAAACAACTGTTTCTGACGCCTTTTTCTATAACTATTTTAGAAGAAAGGTCGCCGCCCCTTTCAATAGTGACACGGTTGTTTTTTTCAAACTTCAGTCTTGTTTTAACGGGTTTTCCGCCCGAATCTTTTAATATCTGATTATCGTCATAACTGAGAATAAAATCATCTTCGGCAGTTTTTCTCATTATTCCTTTGGTCATAAACTCTACCGAATCTTTTTCGCTGTCAATCCCGTTTATGCCCCTTATTGTTATTAAAACTTTTTTCATTTTTCAATCCTTTAATACTTTTTGGCAATAATTTTTGGCGATAATATGCTATTATATACTTTATCAATTTATAATAATATCATATATATACTACTTTTTCAACCCTTTTTGAAAAAGGCAAAAAAGAAAAGCCGACTGCATAGCAGTCGGCAATAATTATATATTTTATTGTTCTTTCTTGCTTTCTTCAATAACCTTTGCGGCTATGTTTGCGGGAACGTCCTCATATCTTGCAAACTCGAAAGTAAAGGTTGCGTTGCCCTGGGTAATCGAGCGCATAGCGGTGGAGAAATCGGTCATTTCCGAAACGGGAACTTCACCTACAACCTCCTGCATTTTGTTTTCAAGCGGATTCATTCCGATAATCTTGCCACGTCGCTTGTTTATATCGCCTATAACATCGCCGAGCACCTCGTCGGCAACTATAACTTTGAGGGTGCCTATCGGCTCAAGCAAAACGGGATTTGCGTTTGAAACTCCCTCACGAAAAGCAAGACTTGCGGCTGTTTTGAACGCCATTTCAGAGGAGTCAACCGGGTGGTAAGAGCCGTCTACCAAAGTCGCTTTTATACCCACCATAGGGTAGCCAGCGAGAACGCCTTTTTCAACCGACTCCCTAAGTCCTTTTTCAACCGCCGGGAAGAAGTTTTTGGGCACCGCACCGCCGAATATCTTTTCCTCAAATACAAGGCTGTCGCTATCGCACGGCTCAAACTCTATCCAAACGTCGCCGAACTGTCCGTGACCGCCCGACTGTTTTTTGTGTCTGCCCTGCGCTTTAACCGCTTTGCGAATAGTTTCTCTATATGCAATTTTCGGCGCCTTGAGAATTACGTCGGTACCGAACTTTGATTTGAGTCTGGAGATAATAACGTCGATATGCTGTTCGCCCATTGCCGCCAAAATCATCTCGTGGGTTTCTTTGTCGTTATAAACCTTTATGGTCGGGTCCTCCTCGGCAAGACGGGAAAGACCTGCGCTTATTTTTTCTTCCTCACCCTTTTTAGCAGGATAAACCGCCATTTTAAGAGAGGGCGCCGGGAACTCGGGCATTATGGCGGAAACTTTGCCCGAAACGGACAATGTATCGCCCGTGAGAGCCGAGCCGAGTTTTGAAACCGAGCCTATATCGCCGGCGGAAAGTTCGGAAACATCCTCCCCTTTTCCGCCTTTTAACATCATTATTTTTGCAAGGCGTTCTTCCTCGCCGTTTCTGGAGTTTTTAAGTTTTATATCGCCTTTAACCTTGCCGGAAAGCACCTTGAAATAGGACAGTTTTCCTACAAAGGGGTCGGCTATGGTCTTAAATATCAAGATGGCGTTTTCGCCTGATTCGTCAAACTTTTCTTCACCCTCGGCGGTTTTGTATGTTTTTTCGGCGGCTGAGGGCATAAGTTCAAAGAGATAATCGGCAAAGGTGGAAATCGCCTCGCCCGTTATCTGAACACCGCTGAATACGGGGCATATATCCCCTGCAGCAATTCCGGTTTTAAGCCCTTTTATTATTTCTTCCCTTGTAAAAGGCTCACCGCTGAAGTATTTTTCCATAAGTTCATCATCTGCCGAAGCCACCGCCTCAAAAAGCATATTGCGCATTTCGTCAATTTCGGTGTTGTGCGGCATATCGCACTCATTAGGCTTAAATCCGTCATAGGTGTACGCCTTGTTTTCTATAAGGTCAACATAACACTTGACCGTATCCTCCTCGACAAAGGGGATAACAACCGGGCATATAACTGCGCCGTATGCGCCGACAAGGGCTGATATTACACGATAAAAATGGGCGTGAGAGGAGTTGAGTTTTCCGATAAAAAAGGCTATGCTCTTCCCCTCGGATTTCGCCTTGCTGTAGGCTTGTTTTGCGCCGGTGGTAAGTCCCGATTTGCCCGACACGGTTATAACCGCACTTTCTGCGGCGGCAAGCGCCTCACTTATTCCTGCGGCAAAATCAAAAAGACCCGGTGCGTCTATCAGGTTTATTTTGTTCTCTTCTAAGCACAGAGAATAAACGGCGGTGCCAAGTGTGGTACCCCTTTTCTTTTCCTCCGCATCAAAGTTAAATACCGACGAGCCGTCGGCGGTACTGCCTATTCTGTCACTTTGTTTTGTATAACAAAGTATAGAGTCGGCAAGAACGGTTTTACCGGAGTTGCCGTGTCCTAAAAACGCTATGTTTTTGATTTCTTTTGCCACGTAGTTTTTCACTTTTCTGCACTCCCTTAAATACTTTTCTTTTAGATTATAGCATAGCAACACATATAAAACAATAGATTTTTCTCATTATTCACAACTTTTTTCAAGCTTGTTTCGACAAATTGTAACTTTTGCACAATAAAACTTCTAAAATAATATATTTTTTGCACTACACTTGTTACCGTTTTGAAATAATTTGTAATTAAATTGTTTCTTCTCTTTAGAGCAATTAGAATATATAATAAAATTACAAAGAAAAGAAAGGAGAAAACGCTATGAAAAAAAGATTTGCGGTTATGTTCAGTGTGCTTTTATGTGTTGTTCTTCTTTCTCTTGTTTTTGCACCTGCAAAGGTGGCAAAACCGATTGTTACGGTCGGCGCTGCTGAGGAGAACACCCTCGCCCCCCGTTTCCTCAATATGTTAAATCATAACTATGCGTACAATGAGGGTTTTGAAACCTTTGAGGGACTGACCGAAAGCGCCGTTCTCGGAAATCTCAGTCTATGCGAAAACGGCTATATCCCCGAAAGATATATAAAGAGTTATCTTGCCGATATGTACGGCATAGCAGCCGTCACCTTTGACGATAACAGCGGAGAACTTCATAAAGACGGTTTTGTTTACGTAAAGCCTATGGGATATACCACCTACAAGCACGAAAATCCCACCGTCACGGAAAATGAGGACGGCACCTATACCGTTCTTACCGACGTAACTGTCGGCGCACACGATTCTCTGCCTAAAGATACTACGGCGGTAACACTGTTCGCACCGAATAAAAACTCGGCGTTTGGATTTGTAATTATCTATTCTAATATAAGCACTAACAATGAAAGATACTAAATAGTAATTAATAAATCATAATATAAAAGCCATCCTTTTCTAATGAAGAGGGTGGCTTTTTATATCAAATTATATATAAGATTTGGCATTTTGCTTCGCAAAAAATAAACCCCGTGCCTTTTGGCACAGGGCTTTATTTGGTGACCCGGACGAGATTCGCCCGACGTGACTGTCACGTCGGCACGCACGCAGACTTGCCAAACGTCCACCGGAAGTTTGGCATTTTGCTTCGCAAAACCGTCTTTTTCGAATCTCGCTTTGCTTCGCAAAAAATAAACCCCGTGCCTTATGGCACAGGGCTTTATTTGGTGACCCGGACGAGATTCGAACTCGTGTTACCGCCGTGAAAGGGCGGTGTCTTAACCGCTTGACCACCGGGCCGTTGGTGGCTGTAATTGGATTCGAACCAATGACACTGCGGGTATGAACCGCATGCTCTAGCCAACTGAGCTATACAGCCAAATATGTGACTAATATATTATATATATTCGCTTTCCTTTTGTCAAGAATTATTTTAACAAAAAAACCATAAAAAAAGAGTGAAATCATTTATATGAAATCACTCTTTTTGCCTTTATTTATTCATTTTCAGGATATGTGATGTTCTTAACCTTGAATACATTGATAGCGCTTTTATAGGTTTTTATTCCGAGTTTTTCGGCTTTTTCTTTTGCGGCTTCCTTAGGTGCATCGCCGACTACCGCAGTTCGAAGAGCGTCATCATAATTGGTAAGATAATAGGACTCGCCCGATATATCAAGTCTTTTTACAAGTATTAGTTTTGTGCCGCTCTCGATAATTTTGTTTTCGCCCGGCGCCATAGCGGAGAGTTCATCAAAATAATCGCAAGGATAGGCGCTTTTATCATCACCTAAAAACTCAGCGTTCGGATCAACAGGACTATCGGTGCCGTTGCCTGCTGTTATGTCCCTTGTCTCATTTCCTTCCGCCGTATCGTAATCAACAAAGATATTTGAGAACGACTCGCCGGCGTTAAGACGGTCAAGATAGCCTTTCAAAAGGTCGGTTTTTGCGGTAATTTCCTCATCGGAGAGGTCGGCTGTATCTACCTCTATTCTATCAACGACAACAAACTTATTTGCAAGCGCTTCTTTCAGTTGTTCGTCAGTGACAGGGGTTTTGCCCTCTTTGCCGTAAATGTTATCAAAATAAACCTGAGCATAATAACTATCGGTTGTGAACTTCAAAAAAGTATCTCTTGAGCAACCGTTTGCCGAGAAAATCTCCTCATAGCCGAAACTATCCCAATAGGTATTTACATAATTCTCAGCCGCACTCTTATTATCGGCGGTGAGTTTGAAACCCTGTTCTTTACAAAGCGCTCTGTAACCTGAAGTTTCTTTGAGTATCTCTATCGCTCTGTTTTTTACCCATTTTTCGTAGGTAGTGCCGTCGATTTTTTGTTTCATAAAATCAATATCGGTAGTGTCCTTGCCCTTTTCTTCAAAGTCATCGGTCACCTTTTGACGAGCCTCAGTGTCTGCATAAACAAGCGCACAGGCATAATAGCCGGAAGTGTACTTATAATCGCCTATTTTTACGGCAATTTCGTTCTTTTTGTGACATCCTGTAAAAAGACCGACGCCGAGTATAGCGGCAAATAATATCGCCAAAACTTTTTTTGCTGTTTTCATATATTTCCCTCCGAAAACAATTAAATACTAATAAAGATTATATCCTAGTTTTAATAAAAAGTCCATATATTTTTATAAGACGTCGGACAAACGTTTTACTACGTCCGCCTGTTTTTGTCCGCCCTTTAGTCTTATGACGTATTGCGGCTCGTTTGAGAGTGCGGAAATCACAAAACTGTCGCCAAACGCTTCGGAAAGTTTTTCCACCGCCGTTTTATTTACAAGGTCGGTTTTTAGAATTACCGTTTTTTCAGTACCCGAAATCTCTTTTATGCCAAGCGGTGCCGCTTTTCCCCTGAGCAAAGCTATATCAATTAGTCCCAAAACGGCTTTCGGCGGCTCGCCGAAGCGGTCGCAAAGTTCGTCTATGACGTCGCTTACATCCTCTTTTGATTTGATGTTTGCTATACGCTTATAGATGCCGAGTCTTGCCCCGCTTGAAGAGATGTAATTTTCGGGAATATGAGCCGAGATATTGAGGTCGACAACACACTCGTTTTCATCGGTTACCTTTTCTTCTCCCTTTTCTTCGGATACGGCGTCGGCAAGAAGTTTCAGGTACATATCATACCCTACCGCTTCCATATTTCCGTGTTGTTCGCCGCCCAGAATATTGCCGGCTCCCCTTATTTCAAGGTCACGAAGCGCTATTTTGAAACCGCTTCCGAACTCGGTGAACTGCCTTATCGCTTCAAGCCTTTTTGAAGATACTTCACTTAGCGCCGCACCCTTTTTGAAGCAAAAATATGCATATGCCCTACGGGGCGAACGACCTACCCTGCCTCTTAGTTGGTGAAGTTGTGACAGCCCCATTCGGTCGGCGTTTTCTATAATAAGCGTATTGACGTTCGGCACATCTACGCCCGTTTCGATAATTGTGGTGCAAACAAGTATATCTATTTCGTGTTCAATAAGTTTTTGCCAAACCGAGTTCAGTTCTTCTTCACTCATTTTGCCGTGTGCTACCGCCACTTTTGCCGAGGGGATACTCTCTTTTATGCGAAGCGCCGTGCGGTTTATCGTTTCGACCCTGTTATGAAGATAATATACCTGACCGCCGCGCCTTAGTTCTTTTTGCATAGCGTCAACAAGCAAGGAATTATCCTGCTCTAAAACATAGGTTTGCACGGGGTAGCGGTCCCCCGGCGCCTCGTCTATCGAGGACATATCCCTTAGTCCCGACATAGCCATATTAAGCGTTCTCGGTATGGGGGTTGCAGAAAGGGTGAGTATATCGACAAAGGGATATAACTTTTTAAGCCTCTCTTTTTGGGCAACGCCGAAACGCTGTTCCTCATCTATTATGACAAGTCCTATATCCTTAAAAACAACGTCTTTTGAAATAAGGCGGTGGGTACCGATAACCATATCTACGCTACCCGATTTTAGTCCCGAAAGGGTCTTTTTTTGCTCATTTTTGCCGACAAAGCGAGAGAGCATTTTCACCTCTATCGGCAGTTCGCCGAAACGTCTTTTGACGGTGTTAAAGTGCTGGGAAGCGAGAATTGTGGTAGGCACTAACATTGCGCACTGTTTTCCCTCGCTCACGCACTTAAAAGCGGCACGAAGCGCAACTTCGGTCTTGCCGAAACCTACGTCACCGCAAAGAAGTCTATCCATTGGAACGGGGCGCTCCATATCATTTTTTATCTCATTTACGCAAACAAGTTGATCGCCCGTTTCCTCATATTCAAACCTGCGCTCAAAATCGTTTTGCAAATCGGTATCGGGGCTAAAGGCATAACCTTTTGCCGACATTCTTTTTGAATAGAGTTCTATCAGTTGTTTTGCCATATCCCTGACAGCCGAACGGACTCTTGTTTTTGTTCTGTACCACTCGGCGCTGCCGAGTTTGTTAAGTTTTACGGTCTTATCCTCCGCCGCACCTATATATTTTGACACAAGGTCAAGTTGCGTGACGGGGACATACAAAACGTTGCTTCCGGCATATTTGATTTTTATATAATCTTTTGTGATATTATCGTTTGTTATCCTCTCGATTGAAGAAAATACGCCGATACCGTGGACGGCGTGAACAACATAGTCGCCGATTTTCAGTTCATCAAGCGAGCCTATTTGTTTTGCGTTTTCTATTTTTTGTTTTTTTCGCTTCTTTTCACTTCTTAAATATCTATGGGTGAAAAGCGAAAAATTAAGACCGGGCAAAGTAAAGCCGGCGGAAAGTCCGCCCGTCATAACGTAAACGCCGTTTTTTAGTTTTTTCTCGTCAGTTGTGGCAAATGTGGCTTTTATTTTGTGGGAAGATAGGTCCTCCACCATTAGTTTTGCCGCCTTTTTCTCTGCGCAGAGTATAACGGCGGTACCGCCTGTACGGACAATAAAATCCAAATCTTCTGTAAGCGCATTTACTCCGCCGCTTATAGGCGACTCCCTTTTAAGATTAAAACCAAAAAGATGTTTTAGCGGTATATTATAAGAAGAGTGGGCAAAGTTTTCAAAATAAACGGCGTCGGCAGTATACCTTAAAAAGTCCTTTTTGTTTAGGTATATATTCGCCGTTTGAGTTGTGAGATACCCTTTTTCAAGCAGGTCTTTGATATCCTCGCCGTGAATTGTTTCACTGTTTTTAAGCGTTTCTTTTATATCCGAAAACTCGCATAATACGGGAACGGTATCCTCTAAATAATCAAAAATACTTGCCGCCTTTTCAAAAAGCAGGGGGATATATCTATCGCTTAAAATCGGCAGGTCGTTTGTAATAGAGTCTAAATCTTTTTCGAGGTTTTCTCTGGCTGAATCGGATATTTTTTTCCTACTCTTTAAGAGTTTTTCAATATTGTTTTTAAGATACTCTTTACTGAATACTAGTTCCCTTGCCGGAACTATTTTTATCTCCGTGAGGTTTTCGTTTCTTCGCTGCGTGGAAATATCAAAAGATGACAGGCTATCAACCTCATCGCCCCAAAGTTCTATTCTGTAGGGACTTTCGGCGTCGGGTGAAAAGACGTCGACTATATTACCCCTAAAAGAGAATTGACCGGGTCCCTCCACTATATCGCTTACAACGTATCCGCTGTCAAGCAAAGCGTTCTTAAAATCCTTTAGTGTAAGGGCGTCGCCCGTTTTGATACGGGTGGCTGATTTTCGCAAAATCTCCGGCGGTGTTGTGTATAAAAGGGCGGTTCCCGCCGAAAAAACGGCAACGTCAAAATCCCCATCCAAAAGTTTAGACAGGGTGTTTATTCTCGCCTGTTCGTACTCTCTTGAGTAACCGGCAAGATGTATTAAATTGTAATCTCTCGGCGGTAGATAAAGTGATTTTACCCCCATTGATGCGAGGTCATCCGTCATCTCGTGCGCCGTGGCGTCATCGGGAGTTATAACGGTCAGTTTTTTCTTTGTCTCCCTCATAATAAAAGCCGCAAAAAGCGATTTATGAACAGAAGACAAGCCCGTACAGGCAAGGGGCAGTTCATCATTTTTTACCGCTTGTGACAACAGTCTTATACTGTCGTCACGGTTTAATATATCATCTAAAAATAACATACAAAATTATTTGCTGTACTTATTCATTGCGTAATCAACGCCGTTTTCGATAATACTAAGCGCCGCTTTTGCGGCGTTATCGGTGGCAAGATTAAACTCTTCCGCCTTTTCCTTTGGTATTTTGCCGAGAACGTGTTTTACAAGGTCGCCTTGTTTATTCTCTCTTTCTCCTACTCCCACTTTTATGCGAATAATATCCTCTGTGCCGAGCAGTTCAAATATATCTTTAAGTCCGTTGTGTCCGCCGCTTTGTCCTTTACGTCTTATACGGATATTGCCGACGGGAAGTGTAATGTCATCCGATATTATTATTATGCGGTCGGTAGGTATTTTATAAAAGGCGGATATTTCCGCAACCGCACGCCCCGAATTATTCATATAGGTTTGCGGTTTTGCGGCGATTATTCTTTTATCGCCCGATTTGCCCTCTCCGAAAAGGGCTTCAAACTTGCGCTTTGTAAGCGAAGCGGATATAAGGGAAGCAAACTTATCAAGAGCGATAAACCCGGCGTTGTGCCTGGTGTTTTCATACTCTATACCGGGATTGCCGAGCCCTACAACAAGATAGCGCCCGTCACCTTTTCCCTTCCTAAAAAACATTTTCATCACCTTTAATATATTAACATACCTATGGTTTGTTTTCAAGTTTTTATATTGACTTATTGACAAGCAGGTTTTTTAGTGATAAAATAATCAAAAGCGAAAAATGCTATGACAAAGCAAAGTAGTATTTTGACAAAGGTGTAAAGAGAGGTGCGTCACCGGTTGAAAGCGCACCCGCCGGTCACTTTATGAAATTTCACTTTCGAGCAGCGCCGCCGAAAACAGTAAGCGGTGACGGATGACTCCGTTAAAGGTCAATTAAGTGTCCGCTTTTTGCGGAAATGCGGGTGGTACCGCGGAGTATTTGTTTTTTTACTTCGTCCCTATCGGGACGGAGTTTTTTATTTTTTCGGAGGAATATTTATGAAAGAAAAAATTGAACAACTGAAAGCCGCAGCAGCGGAAGCGCTGAAAAACGCCTCTTCTAAAGAGGACCTTGAAGCGCTTAGAATTAAATATCTCGGCAAAAAGGGAGAACTTACCGGACTGTTAAAGCAACTAGGTTCGGTAGCGCCTGAAGAAAGGCCGAAAATAGGACAACTTGTAAACGAGGCAAAATCAAAAATAGAAACGGCAATAAACGAAAACCGTGATAAAATTGCCCGTGCCGCCAAGGAACTTAAACTCGCAGGCGAGGCGGTGGATATCACTATGCCGGCAAAGGAGAAAAAGGTCGGCGTTTTGCATCCGCTGAACCGTGTGCTTGACGATATGATAGATATTTTCAAGTCTATGGGATTTGACGTTGTAGACGGTCCCGAAGTTGAGACCGACCACTACAATTTTGAATGTCTTAACGTTCCTGCCGACCACCCGGCAAGAGATATGCAAGACACCTTTTATCTCGCCGATAAACTTCTTTTGCGCACACAAACGAGTGCGGCGCAGATAAGAACAATGGAAACACGCAAACCGCCTATCAGGGTTATTTGTCCGGGACGTGTTTTCCGTGCCGACGAGGTGGATGCGACCCACTCCCCCGTTTTCCACCAGATAGAAGGTCTTGTTGTTGATAAAGGTATCACTATGTGCGACCTTAAAGGTGTGCTTGAGCAGTTTGCGAGAGAGATTTACGGCAAGGATACCGAGGTGCGTTTCCGCCCCTCGTTCTTCCCCTTTACCGAGCCTTCGGTTGAGGTTGACGTGACCTGTTCCGAGTGTGGCGGAAAGGGATGCAGAGTATGTAAAGGCAGCGGCTGGATAGAGATTTTGGGCGCCGGTATGGTTCACCCGAACGTTCTTCGTTGCTGCGGAATTGACCCTGATGAGTATAGCGGTTTCGCCTTTGGTATAGGTCTTGACCGACTCACCACCACCAAGTACAAAATAAGCGATATCCGCCTACTGTTTGAAAACGACAAACGTTTTCTTGAACAGTTTGATTAAGAGGGGGAAGAAAAATGAAGATTTCACTAAATCACTTGAAAAATTATGTTGATATAAACGTTTCACCCGAAGTTCTTTGCGATAAAATGGTTATGGCGGGATTTGAGGTTGAAAGCATTGAATACGCCGGCGATAACATCAAAAACGTAAAGGTCGGCAAAATTGAGAAAATCGAGCCTCACGAAAACAGCGACCATTTGCAGATTTGCCAAATAAATATAGGCGAAAAGGAAAATGTTCAAATTGTCACCGGCGCCCAAAATATCAGCGAGGGCGACCTTGTACCTGCGGCGCTTGACGACAGTTATTTGCCTAACGGTATGCATATAAAAGCAGGTGCGCTTCGTGGCGTTGCTTCTAACGGAATGCTCTGTTCGGGAGAAGAACTCTGCCTTACGGAGTCTGATTATCCGGGCGCCTCGGTTTATGGTATTCTAATACTCAAAAACACCGAAAAAATCGGCGCCGATATGCGAGAGGTTTTAGGGCTTGACGACGTGGTTATCGACTTCAAAATAACCGCCAACCGCCCCGACTGTAACTGTATGCTCGGTGTTGCAAAAGAGATTTCGGTTGTACTTAAAACCGACTATCATCCGCCCGTTACCGAATACAAGACAAAAGGCGGAGATATTAAAGACTTTATTGACGTGACGGTTAAAAACTATGACCTTTGCCCGAGATACGTAGGCAGAATGGTTACAAATCTTCGAATAAAAGAAAGCCCCGTTTGGATGCAAAAGGCAATTTTGGCTTCGGGCATGCGACCGATTAACAATATAGTTGACATCACCAACTTTGTTATGCTTGAAACCGGTCAGCCTATGCACGCCTTTAACTATGATAAAATCGAAGGCAAAAAGATTATTGTAAGAAACGCAGAAAAGGGCGAAAAAATCACCACTCTTGACGGAAAAGAGTATGACCTTTCACCCGATATGCTTGTAATCGCCGACGGCAAAAAGCCCTCTTGCCTTGCAGGTATTATGGGCGGTGAAGAAAGCGAAATTGAGGCGGACACCAAAAATCTTTTCCTTGAGTCGGCAAAGTTTAGAAGAGATAACATCCGTCATACTTCACGTGCGCTCGGTATTCGCACCGAGGCAAGCGGAAGATATGAGAGGGGTACCGATATTCTTAATACCGAGTACGCTATGAACAGAGCCTTGTCCCTTATATACGAACTTGACGCAGGCGACATAGTAGAAGGTGCGCTTGACAGATATGAAAGTTTGCCCGAAGAAAGAATAATAAAGGTTAAACCTGCCGATATTCTATCCCTTTTGGGCGTTGATATTCCGGTAGATGAAATGGTTGATATTCTTAACCGCCTCGACCTTAAAACAACCTTAAAAGACGGCGTTTTCACCGTCAGCGTTCCGTCTATAAGAGATGACGTTGAGGGCAGAGCCGACCTTGCCGAAGAGGTTATGAGAATATACGGCTATGACCATATTATAAGTACGCCTATGAGAGGCGACGTTATAAGAGGAACAAAGTTACCCGAAAGAGAAAAGAGCGACAAAATGAAGTCCTACTTATGCTCGATAGGTTGCGATGAAATTACCACCTATTCCTTTGTTTCCCCCTCTTCTATCGACTCGCTTTGTTTAGACGCCGATGACGACAGAAGAAACGCCATAAAGATTATAAATCCGCTCGGCGACGAGTACTCGGTAATGCGCACAACTTTAATACCGAGTATGCTCTCTGTACTTGCGACCAACATAAACCGCAAGATAGAAGACGCCCGTTTCTTTGAACAAAGCAAACGCTTTATCGCAAACGAAATGCCGATAAAAACTCAACCTGCCGAACTGCCGACCTTATCTATCGGTATATACGGAAAAGACGAAGACTTTTTCACCCTTAAAGGTATTATTGAGGGAATTATGCGCACTTTCGGCGCTCATACACAGTATGAGGTATCAAAAGAGCCGTATCTCCACCCCGGCAGACAGGCTTTGGTTAAAGCCAACAACACTCCTGCCGCCGTTTTCGGTGAGGTACACCCCGAGGTCTTGGAAAAATACGGCATAGAAACAAGGGTGCTTGTAGCCGAGGTAAAACTTGACGTTCTCTTTAACATAAAGAAACGCCCGACCTATTATAAGCCGCTACCGAAGTTCCCTGCGGTTGAACGTGACTACGCTATGCTTTGCGACTCAAAAATACCGGTAGGCACACTCGAAGCGGCGATAACCAAGGGAGCCGGCAGACTGCTTGAAAAGACAGAACTCTTTGACGTTTACGAAGGAGAGCAAATACCTGAGGGTAAAAAGAGTGTTGCTTTCAGCGTGACGCTTCGTTCAATGGAAGGTACGCTAAGCGATGAGCAAATCGAAGCCGTAAACGAAAAAATAGTTAATAATCTTTCAAAAATCGGCGCAGAACTCAGAAAATAAAAAATTGCGGCACTGTTACTATAACGGTGCCGCTAAAATATAGTCTTTTATAAAAAAATGTTGATATTTTCTTATTTTCAATGTAAAATAATAATATAAACATATTTTCGGAGGTGTTTTTATGAGTAATGATGCTACACTTACCTTTTCCATAGGCGACCAAACTGAGCAGGAAATCCGCAAGATTTTGACTACCGTTTATGACTCGCTTAAAGAAAAAGGTTATAACCCGATAAACCAGATAGTAGGTTATATTCTCTCTGAGGACCCGACCTACATCACCACCCATAACAACGCCCGAAATCTTATCAGAAGAATTGACAGAGATACACTTTTGCAGTCACTTGTAAAGTATTATCTTTCATAGTTTAAGGCGCAATCAGGTTTTAGAAGCAATTTTACCTTTTAGAATTGTTATGATATGGTTTAGCCCCGACGGTATGCACCGACGGGGCGTTTTGTTTTTTGCGGTGTTTTTTTCAGTTCCGTTTTTTCTATACTACCGGCGTTTTTGTATTATTTCTCACCGTTTCCTTTGTACTCAAGGCAAAGCATTGTCAAATCGTCAAACTGTTCGGCATCTTTAGAAAAAGTTTCAATAGAAGCGCTGATGTTTTTGAGCACGTCGCAAGGCTTGGCGTTCGGGTCAAAGTTAAGCGTATCAACCATACGCCCGGTGCCGAACATATTTCCGTCAACGTCGGTCGCCTCCGGAACGCCGTCGGTGTACAGGAAAAGTTTTGTGCCCGGTTTCATTTGCAATTCATATTCTTTATACTTAATTCCCTGCATTCCGCCTATTATGAAACCGTGTTTATCTTTTACAAGTTCAAACGGACCGCCCGGTGTTTTTTGAAGCACGGGGTACTCGTGTCCTGCATTTGCCGCCGTTATTTTTCCGGTGGAAATCTCCAGTATTCCCACCCATACCGTGACAAACATTTCCTCCCTGTTGTTAGAGCAGATAGCCTCGTTGGTTTTGGTCAGTATATCGGCAGGCGAACCTCCCAGCATAGCGCAACTTTGAAGAATAATCTTTGATGCCATCATAAACAGCGCCGCAGGTATGCCTTTGCCTGAAACGTCTGCCATAACAATTCCCAAATGGTCGTTATCTATAAGGAAGAAATCATAGAAGTCGCCGCCCACCTCTTTGGCAGGATCCATACTTGCATATATATCAAATTCGCTTCGCTCGGGAAAAGGCGGAAAAACGTGCGGCAGCATTGCCGTCTGAATTCTTGTCGCCATTGAAAGTTCCGTGCTGACACGCTCTTTTTCAGCCGTTATTGTTTCAATTTTGTTTATAAAGTCGTCCATCGCTTCGGCAAGTTCTAAAACATCGTTTGACAAATCGCCGATTTCATTATGCGCCTTAATTTCTTTAAGGCTTTTTTCTATCATTTGACTGTCCTTGGTTTCTTTATAAAGGCGAATATTCTTTTGCACCTTTTTGAGCGGTTGAAGCACAAAACGATATATAAGGGTCAGGCATATCAAAGACAGAACAATCTGAAAAAGCATTGCATAAAGCGTTCCTCTTCGTGCCTGCGAAGCGGAAGATGAGCGGATTTCGGAAAGGTTATAGGTCATTCCGATAAAAACGGGGTGTCCGTCGGTTTCACACAGCCATGTGTAATAATCGACATAATTACCGGCGTTTGCCAAAAACGAAGCGTTCTCTTTTGCGCCACGCATAGCCTCCTGCTGATCGGCGCCTACAGTTACAACGTGTCCGAGCGTATAAACCTCCTCATAACTTGTTCCTCGTACTGAGCCGGGATCGGCGGCACTGAGCAGGAAAAACTGCGTTTTATATTCGTCATCCGTCAACACGCAAAACAAAAACTCAATATGATAGGATCTTTTTATTTGGTTCAGTCTTGTTATGAGCCAGGAATATGTAACCTCGGCATATAGTTTTTGGTCTTCCGGTTTCAATTCCTCAAATTGCCGTTTTGTAAGATATTTGAGTTGAACGCCGGGATTGCGCTCCGATAATATTCGACTTTTCGCTTCGGTTTCGGTATTTTCGGTATATTCCGCATCATATTCAATTTGCATTTCATCCGCATGGGTATGCCAAAAAGACAGAAGCAGGTCATACGCCGGATATTCCTTTATTGCCGAAGCTACTTCATCTCCGATTTCAAGAGCACGGGCTTCCGTTTGTTTTCTTATTGAAGTGTTTGAAACCGTTTGCTCTATAGCAAATGTGAGAACACCCGTCATAAGAACGGCTACGGCAAAGAGGGTTATAACCTGCGGAATAAGCTGAAACTTACCTTTTCTGTTTTTATTGTTGTTTTTTTCTCTCACTTCTTATTATCTCCGTAAAATCTATAATGTCGAATATATTTTTACCATTATTAGAGTACCATAGCAAAGCGGAAAAATCAATCTTGTTTTTAATGAAAAAAGTCTTATACACCGCTCTAGTACGGCTTTATAATAAGTATAAAAAAGCGGGACTACATATTCGTAATCCCGGTTTTTATATTTTTATCTTTTTTTATTATCCGGCGTTTGTCACGCCCGGCGTGTTATGAAAAAGAGGGGTTTGTAGTAGTGGAGTTTATAAGATAAACCCACGATTTACCCTGATTTATTTTAAGGGGATTACCGTTTGCATCGGTAAATACAATACCCTCGTTTTGACCGCCTTTGCGCCAGTTGATTTGTGTATAGGTGCCGTTTGTTGCATAATAGCCTGTTCCGCCGTCAAGATAAACCTGACGATGAACGCCGTCGGGATATGTAACAATGGTGGTGTTAAGTACGAAAACGTTTTTAACATCGGTTGTTTCACCTGTCACGTAGTCGGTGCGAACCTCACCGTGAGTATATCTTGTATAAAGTCCTTTTGCGCTGTCGTACACAAAAGAGGCGGGGTCGTTAAAGGGAATAGTCACGGTATTTGCCACAGTTCCGCTATAGGAAATATTCTCGTCTTCTGCGGCAAAACTCTGCCACGGGTCAGTTTTTTCGGTGGTGTTGCGGTCGGTTTTATCATTTACGCCGCCCCAAAGGGTAGAGCCGTTGGTATAAAGGGTGTGTTCCCACGCAAGACCGTTTGGAATACGTGTTGCATAATAGTCGGTTTCTACCGAAATATCGTCTATATCATAGAGGTGCGGTGCGGCATAGTTCGGGTCCTGACCGCAATGGATATAAACTGCGTCGTGTCCGAGTGCGAGGTCAATATACGGATATCTCGCCGAGCGAACGGGACCGAGTCGGTCAACCTTTTCAATATCCTTGAAAAGAGCCAAAAGGCGTGTAACGCCGCCTTCAACTTCGGTTTCATAAACTATATCGGCACGGTTGACGCCGGTTTGTACAGGCTGTGCGGTAGTGATATTGTTTATCATAACGGCAACGGGCCTTTTTTCAAAAAGTTCGGGAGCAAGATCCTGAACACCGGTATAAGGGTTTACTTTGTTCGGATTTTTTTCTTCCGACTCCACCGTTTTTGATGGTTCGGACTCAACTGTTTTAGCCTTTTTCTTACAGCCGGCAAAACAAAAGACTACCAGCAGTAAAGATAATATCAGTGCAATAATTCTTTTTGACATTTACTTCTCTCCTTTATCACCAGAGATTGGCTTTTGGTATTATACCACAACACACTTCATTTTGCAAGTTTTTAGGTTTTTCCTCTTTTTTGGGTTTTTTGTTTTTTTATGTTGTTAAAAAATATTTTTTGTGTTAATATTAAACTGTATATATATTATCTTTTATAAAGGGGCGGTGTTATGGAAATCTATCTTGACAACAGTTCCACTACAAAACCTTGTAGTGAAGCCGTAAATGCCGCTATTCTTTCTATGAAAGAAAATTGGGGAAACCCGTCGAGTTTGCACCGTTTGGGATTTAATGCCGACCGTGCCGTAGAAGAAGCAAGACAGATTGTTGCCGACAGTCTTTTTGCCGACAAAAATGAAATCTTTTTCACCTCTTGCGGAACCGAGAGCAATAACACCGCTATTATCGGTGCGGTAAACTCTCTTAAAAAAAGAGGCAATCGCATTGTTACAACCTCTATAGAACACCCGTCGGTACTAAACACTATGCGCCGACTTGAAGATGAGGGTTTTGAGGTTATTTATCTTAAACCCGACCAAAGCGGTGTGATAAGCGAGAATGATATTTTTGAAGCAGTAAATAACAAAACTATCCTTGTTAGTATGATGTATGTCAATAATGAAATGGGCTATATCCTGCCCCTTGAGGTTTGTAAACGGGCGATAAAAGCCGCCTCTTCCCCTGCGCTTTTGCACTGTGACGCAGTACAAGCCTACGGCAAACTGCCCGTTAAACTTAAAAACTCGGGAATTGACCTGCTCTCAATCAGCGGTCACAAGATACACGCTCCAAAAGGAATAGGCGCTTTATATATCAGAAACGGCGTTCATATAAAGCCGTATCTTTCAGGCGGCGGTCAAGAGAAAGGTATGCGTTCAGGCACCGAGAACGTGCCCTTTATATCGGCGCTTGGTGCGGCGGTGAAAGCCCTGCCCGATATAAAGAAACAACTTGAAAAAACAAAGGAACTTTCCGAATATACAAGGGAGATACTCATAAAAAGCGGATTTGTAAAAATCAACTCGAAAACAGACGCTCTTCCTTATATCCTTAATATTTCGGTACCGGGCTATCGGTCGGAAACCCTGCTTCATTTTCTTGAAAGCCGTGATATTTTTGTTTCGTCAGGTTCGGCTTGTTCAAAAGGAAAGGGCAGTTACGTTCTATCCGAGTTCGGTCTGTCTAAAGATATGGTGGACAGCGCTCTTCGTATCAGTTTTTCCCGTTTTAACACCAAAGACGACGCCGATAAACTACTCCTTGCCTTAAAAGAGGCGGTAAACACATTAAGAAGGTCTTACTAATGAAAGAAGTTATACTCATAAAAAACGGCGAACTGTCCCTTAAAGGACTAAACCGTGCTATATTTGAAGACAAGATGGTAAATGCTATAAAAAGACGGATTAAACCACTTGGAAGTGTAAAAATCACCCGTTCTCAGTCAACCGTTTTTATAGAGCCTATTGACCCGGATTTTGACGTTGACGAGGCGCTTGAAAGAATATCCTACGTTTTCGGTATCGCCGCTTATTCAAGGGCTGGCGAGTGCGAAAAGGATATTGATAAAATACTGAAGTTTGCCCCCGTTTATCTTAAAGACACTATGGAAAACATCCGCACCTTTAAGGTTGAGGCAAAAAGAGCCGACAAATCCTTTCCGCTTAAATCCCCCGAAATATCGGCGGCGGTGGGCGGTGCGCTGCTTAGCCGCTTTCCCCACCTGAAAGTCGACGTTCACAGTCCGGACGAAGTCATCACGGTAGAAATAAGAGACAAGGCGGCATATATAAGGGGCGGACAGATAAAGGGTGCCGGCGGTTTGCCGACCGGAACTGCCGGAAAGGCGCAGGTGCTTATATCCGGCGGTATAGACAGTCCTGTGGCTGCCTATCTTATGGCAAAAAGGGGCTTGACCCTTAACGCCGTGCATTTTGCCTCTCCGCCATACACAAGCGAGCGAGCCGAACAAAAGGTTAAAGATTTGCTCTCTTGCGTTGCCAAATACTCGGGACCGATATATCTTGCCGTTGTTCCTTTTACCGAAATACAAGAGGAAATGGCAAAAAAATGCCCGGAAGATTTTTTCACTCTTGTTATGAGAAGAATAATGATGCGTATCGCCTGCATTATCAGTCGTGAGCAGGGGTGCGAGGCGCTTATAACGGGCGAGAGTCTCGGTCAGGTTGCAAGCCAGACGCTTCAAGCCATTGCCGCCACCGACAGCGTTTGCGATATGCCGGTTATGAGGCCGCTTATAGGAAGCGACAAAGAAGAGATAGTTAAAATATCTAAAAAAATAGGGGCTTTTGATATTTCCATATTGCCTTATGAGGACTGTTGCACGGTGTTCACTCCAAAACACCCGCATACCCGTCCGAAACCCGGTCAATGCGAAAAGGCGGAAGAAAAACTCGATATGGAAAATCTAATCAAGAGAGCAATAGAAAACACAAAATATTATTACATAAACAACTGAAGGGATGAGTGTTATGCCAAATATGAGGGTTGACGTTATATACAACCAGTCTCCTGCCGATTTTGAACTTGAGTTCAATTTGGGCGCTTGTTGTCAAATGCGTTTATTCAAAACCGTTACAACCGGAACAAAAGATTTTATTAACGCTTTGGCAAAAGCCGTTACAAGAAGCAAAATAATTATCGTTTGCGGTTCTATCTACGGCGATGAGGGACTAATCCGAATAACCGCTAAAGCCACCCACAAAAAGACGGTAGTTATTGATACCGCAGAATACGGCATTGCGCAGGATATGAACGTTGAGATAATCGACGGCTCGGTTCCGCTTGTTTCATCATCCGGTATTTTCGGCGGAATAATAATCGAGAGCGGTCCGCAGACGATTATTATTCTCTCTGAAAACAGGGACGTTAGAAAAGATATAATGCAAAACCTTGTTCACCAGTATATTAAAGAAGTGAGCATTCTTGAAATAAGACAAAACAGCGGCTCAGCCGTACTCACTAAACCTGCCGAAAGTTCTAATGAGGACAGCGAAACCGAAAAGGCGGAAAACACACCCGAAAATACGGAAAACTCTGCTTTTGAAGGCGAAGTTGTTGATTTTAGTGAAGAGGATAGGCAAGAAGAACAAGACGAATATACTGCTTTTGCACCCTCTGACGAGGCGCTTAAAGCCGTTGCCGAGGAGTTAAACGACCTTAGCAGCACAATAGGCGAAACCCTTTATGCAAATGATAAAAGCGATGAGGCCGAAGAGGAAAAAGAAACGCCGGATAACGACGCCGAAAGCAGTCAAACAGAGTCTTCTCTTGATGATAATAACATTGAAACCGAAATTGATTTTGAGCCTCAAATTGATTTTACAATAGATGATGACAATACCGCCGGCGAGGCTGAAGCCGCAGGCGCAGCTGTTGACGATAACTCATCAGACACAATCAATTTGAACGACTACCTCAAAGACACCGGCGACATCAATTTTGTCGGAGACGAGCCTTACTTTCTTTCTGAACAGGAAGAAAAGAAGAATAAATCCATAAATAAAGCAATAATTATTATTGCGGTGCTATTATTTGCCACACTTTTATTGCTTGGATATTTTCTTGTTTATACTCCTCTTAAAGACGGAATAAATCCCGTCGACTATATAACAAGTTTGTTTTCTGCAAAAATGAAAATCAATAGGTTATTTTGGAGATTTTGATTGAATGTTTTTTGAAAGTTATTTCGGTAAAATTGTTTACACCTTTTTGATTTCCATGATACCGGTCGTGGAACTCAGAGGTGCGGTGCCTTTCGCATACAGCAGCGGTGTGAATATATTTGCTGCGGTTTTGGTTTCCATTATCGGAAACCTTATTCCCGTGCCGTTTATCATTATTTTTATAAGAAAGATATTTGCATTTTTACGGCGCAAAATCCCGAAACTTGACGGATTTATCACCGCCCTTGAAAACAGAGCGGAGAAAAAATCCGAAGCGGTTAAAAGATATACCTTTTGGGGACTGTTTATCCTTGTTGCCATACCCCTTCCGGGCACAGGCGCCTGGACCGGCGCTTTAGTGGCGGCTATGCTTGATATGCGCTTAAAACGTGCTTTTCCCGCTATATTTTTGGGAGTTGTTGTCGCAGGTATTATTGTTGCGTTTACGACCTATGGCGTTGGTGCATTAATATCATAAATAAAAAAGGCGTGGATTTTTCCACGCCTTAATTCTTAATTTATCTTTTTATATGTCTTCATCAACTGTAACGGAAGTATCATCTTCAACAACTTCACTCTCGGTTGGCAGTTCTGAAGATTCTTCGGGGTCGCCTACTTCCTCTTCAACTTCAGGCTCGCCTTCACCGGTTTCACCCTCGGCAATTTCGGAATAAACCACTTCCGACTCCGTTTCCTCTATATCTGTACTCGTTTTTTTACTGCATGCGCAAAGTGATAACACAAAAATGAGCGTCAATAAAACGGCTAATAGTTTCTTCATAAAATCACCTTCACTATCTCTTTTCAAATCTTTATTATCTAATTATTTTATATCATAAATATAATATTTTGTCAATAAACAAGATTTTGGAAATACTATATATCATATTTCTCATAAGCGTTTTTGACGTAACTTCCGGGCGTTTGTTTCATCCTGCGCTTAAAGGTATAACTAAAGTATGACTGGGAAGAAAACCCGCATTCATAAGCAATTTCCGCAAGGGTCTTGTTTGTGGAAATAATATAATCGGCGGCTTTTTTAATTCTCAAATCTTCAACGTATTCTCTGAGTGTCAGCCCTGTCGACATTTTGAAAAGTTTATGGAAATACACGGGGCTTAGCGACACTTTATCCGAAACAATTTGAAGCGTCAGTTTTGAGGATAGGTTTTCGTTTATATATTTTATTGCTTCCTCTATAACACGGCGGTTGCCGAAATCGGAAGAAACGCTCTTTGCCTGATAAACGGCGTCTTTTTGCAGCAGATAAATAAGTTCCAAAAGACTGCTTTGCGCCATAACAACATCCATTTTGCTTCCCGGCTGGTTATACTTATCTATGTTTTTGAGAAGATTTACGTATTTCTCTTTGTTCTTAACCGTGATAAAGTTCGGCAAACTCATAAGGCAGTCATACAAAATCCCCTCGTTTATCATAAAATGAACGTAAAGGCATTTGTAGTGAAGTTTTGTATATCTTACCTGATTTGGTTTTACACAAAGTATGGTATCAACCGAGGCGTCCCGACTTTTATCGTCGATAAAAGACTTACCCATATTTTCAATAGGCAACTCTATTTCAAAAAGCGTAGTTGTTCGCTTTCGTGAATATTTGAGGCTTTTATATACAACCCTTGAATTATAAAGCCCGGTGGAAATAAGTTGCGGAAGAACGAATTTATCCATAATGCCCTCCGGATAAGAAATCTAATAAAACAAGTAAAATCTTGGTATTATTTTGACAATTTTTAATATATCATATAATTAAGTTTATGTCAATCAGAGTAACTAAAAAGGAGATTTGATTATGCAAACTCGAAGAATTGCTGCCTGGTGGTACAGTCTTGAAGACCTCAACTGGCCAAGTGAGGATGGCAAGGACAAGATAAGGAAGTATGCAAAAGAACTATATGAGAGCAACGTGGATACGGTTATACTTTACGGAGCGCATTTCCGTTTTGACTGGTTGCCCTATTTCACAATACTTCATTCATATATAAAAGCCATAGCCGATGAGTTGCACAAATACGGTATCAAACTATTTGATCACCACTCGGTCAACCTTGTTCACAGATATTCTACCACTGAGGAAATGGAACGCTGTATGGTCCATTCTCAACCGCATATTCCCTTCTCCCCCTCACGTGAAGCGGCGGCTTCCTGGGAATATGAGGGCAAAAAACTTAACGACTGGCGTATGATAGACGTAAAAACGGGTGAGCCTCTACAGTATCCGCAGTATGCGGCAGAGGGCTTTTGCTACCGCAACCCCGATTATATCGAGGCTTATACCTCTTATGCAAAGCGCTTGGTCCGCGACACCGGCATAGACGGACTTATGGCGGATGACGCCGTAAACTATATGCATATGAACTCCTGCGCTTGTCCGCATTGTAAAGCCGAGTTCAAACGCCGCACGGGCCACGACCTGCCCGATATGTATGATACTGAGTTTTGGGGCAATTTCTCAAACCCCGATTTCAAAGAGTGGATTGAACTTCGTTTTGAGGCGAGCGGTAATTTTTATGAAAAACTCCGTGCCGCACTGCCTAGTGACTTTGTTCTCACCGCCTGCGGTAACGCCAGCGCACCGCCTAACTCCATAGGCTCTGGCGCCGACGTCAGACAATTTTTGCGTGGTTGCAACTATGCAAACCTTGAACTTTGCGGTAATACCCCCGCCTATAAAAAAGACCCTGTCACCGTTAACGCTGATATGTCTAAAAAGATAGTTGACAGTTCGCTTCACTCGGCGGTTGCAAAAGAAAAGGGAGTTAGATGTTTCGGTACGGGTTACGGTTTCACCGAGCCTTCCGCCGAAATAATTTGGGCGGTCAATAAGTTTGTCGGCGCCGACTGTTATATGTCTACTCTAAAGCCACGTCTTGGACTTAAAAAAGATATTTTGGCAAAACTGCCTAACGAAGCCGAACTTACCAAAAAAGTATTTACCTTTGAAAAAGAACATCCCGAACTTTTCGCACTCGAAACGGCGGCAAACGTAGGCGTTTACTACTCCTACACCACCAAAAACACCACCTTCTTCGGTGCGACTGTGGGCGGTTTCTTCAAAGATTATTCGGCGACCCTGCTCTCACTTCTAAAGGGCGGATTTTGTACCGAAACAATAGTTCATTTTCCGAAGTCGGCTGATAAAATGAAAGCGGTTATACTGCCCTCGGTTATCGCCTTTACAGATGAAGAAATAAAGGATATGGAAAATTATATAAAAGCGGGCGGAAAGGTCTTTGCACTCGGTTATACGGGACTTGACGAGGTCAACAACTCAAAAGACCTGCCGGATAGACCGGGTTGCGCCGCACCCGACTTCTTCTCAAAAATCAGAGATAAAGTTTGGCATAAATCTGCCGCTTGGGTTACCGATACCACCTTCCCCTACTTAGAAGGCGAGTGGACAACTCTTAAAAACGGCGTTCGCTTTAATGCTCACAGAGCGAGTGATTCCGCCTTTTTTGAGGGCTTTGAAAAGGTGCTGAAAGAAGCAATCGGCTCTGAGGCTATCGACCTTGTATTGCAAAACGGATATTTTGTCAACCGTTTTGCAGATGACACTGCCGACGTCTTCCAGTTTATAGCCGCCGACTTTGACACCGAGATTGATGAGGAACTCGATAAAATACGTTTCCACAGAAGCCGTGTAAACCTTATTACAAAGGTAAAACCGATAGGTGTAGACCAAAAAGTTGTGTTTGAAACAGACAAAAACCTCACGGTTTACACCCCCATAACCGACGGCGAGGCAAAAATAGAAAAGGACGGTAAAAAAATAACCGTCACTTTACCCGAAAACACCTCTTATGCAATTATGAGATTTGAATAAGCAAAAAATAAAAACGTGCCGGAGTTAAACTTCGGCACGTTTTTTTATTCTAATCTCAGCCTAAAACTTCTTTTGCTTTTTCTGCAATATCTTTTGCACGGAGTTTGAAAGCGTCTAACAAGTAATCAGCCGAAGCGGAATAACCGAAACAATCGGGAACACCCATTTTATAAACCGGAACGGGATATTCCTCGCAAACGACGTCACATACGGCGCTTCCGAGTCCGCCAATTATGCTGTGTTCTTCGACTGTGATTATCTTGCCTGTTTCTTTTGCGGCTTTTATAATCGCCTCTTTATCGATAGGCTTTATGGTGTGGATATTAAGCACCCTTGCCGAAATGCCCTCTGATTTAAGGGAATCGGCGGCGGCGATTGCCTCTGCGGTCAAAATACCGATAGAGATAATGGTTATATCCTTACCCTCTCTGACAGTTTTCGCTTTGCCTACCGTAAACTCATCACTCTCATCAAATATAACGGGTGAAGCCGCTCTTGAAAAGCGGAGATATACGGGGCCGTCTATTTCCATAGCGGCTCTTACAGCCTGTTTACTCTCGGTATCGTCAGCAGGACAAATAACCGTCATACCGGGGATAGTACGCATAAGGGCGATATCCTCGTTGCACTGGTGGGTGGCGCCGTCTTCACCTACGGTGATACCGGCGTGGGTTGCAGCGACGATTACATTAAGGTGGGGGTATCCTGCACCGTTTCTGATATTCTCATAGGCTCTGCCTGCGGCAAACATAGCAAAAGAACTTGCAAAAACTCTTTTGCCGGTTGAAGCAACACCGCAAGCAACGTTGATAAGGTTTTGCTCGGCTATACCGCAGTCATAAAATCTATCGGGAAAGGCTTTTTTGAACTTTCCAGTTTTGGTGGCGTCGGCAAGGTCGGCGTCAAGAACGATAAAGTCATCTCTCTCTTTGCCGAGTTCGACAAGCGCATCTCCGTAGGAATCACGGGTGGCCATCTTTTTAATCTCTTCACTCATAATAACGCCCCCTTATATTTTATCGTATGCGTCTTTTAGTTCACGCATAGCCTGTTCGTATTCGGTATCGTTTGGCGCTTTGCCGTGCCAGGAAACCTGATTCTCGGCAAAAGAAACGCCTTTGCCCTTTGTTGTGTGGGCGATAATTGCAACGGGTTTGTCAACCGAGTGTGCCTCAATTAGCGCCTTTTCTATCTGTTCCATATCGTGTCCGTCAATAGATATAACGTGGAAATTAAACGCCTTAAACTTCTGGTCGATAGGCTCGGCGGAGTTGACCTCTTTTATTGAACCGTCGATTTGAAGTCCGTTATAATCAACAAACAAAGTGAGGTTTGAAAGGTTTTTATTTCCGGCAAACATAGCCGCCTCCCAAACTTCTCCCTCCTCAAGTTCTCCGTCGCCAAGCAGGGCATAAACGTTAAACCCTAAGCCGAAATGTTTTGAAGAAAGAGCCATACCGCAAGCCGCCGAAACGCCCTGTCCGAGTGACCCTGACGAAATATCAACGCCCGGTGTATGCTTTTTATCGGGGTGACCTTGCAAAAAAGAGTCGGGTTTGCGGAGTTTTAACAGTTCTTCCTTATCGAAAAAGCCTCTTTCCGCAAGAGTGGCATAAAGAACGGGTGCGGCGTGACCTTTAGAAAGAACAAAGCGGTCTCTGTTTTCCATTTCGGGATTATCAGGGTCAATGTTCATCTCTTTGAAATAAAGATATGTCATAATATCGGCAGAAGATAGACTGCCTCCGGTGTGTCCGGATTTTGCAGCGTGAACGCTCTCGATAATGTTCATACGAACTTTACAAGCCGTACGCATAAGCGCTGCCTTAGTGTTGTTATCCATCAAAGAAATCTCCTTTTCAAATGTTTATAATAATTATAATAAACCTGTCTAATCTTATCAACAATTTAAGACAAAATGAGCAAAAGTTGACCGATTATAAAGTTTTTTTCATATACTGTCAAATAAATAATCAATAAAATCGGCTACGGCGCCCTCTTTAGCGCTTTTTACAATCATATCCGCCGCCGCTTTTACTTCGTCGGGCGCCTCAGCGGGACAAGCGGAAATATGAGCAAAGGACAACATTTCAATATCGTTAAACCCGTCGCCTATGGCAAAAAGTTTATTTTTATCGATTTTCAGCATTTCGCACATTTTAATAAGCGTCTCTGCCTTTGAAATACCCTCAGGCATTTGCTCTAAATAGCGACGTTTCTTGCCGTAAATGGTGACAAGCGTATCGCAAAAAGCAGATTTTTTGCCAACCTCTTTAACCCTTTTATTGACCTTTTGTTTTTCCTCTTCGTCGGTATAAAGATAAAGGATTTTGTTGGGTTTTATCGTTTCATACATACCATCATTAAAGGATAATGCCGACATCTCTTCATAGACCTGGTGGTCTATGGTTTCTTTAGTTTCGTTCACTGTATAAACATTTTTACCCGAGTGTATTTCAACACCTACGGTGTCTGTCGTATTAAGTGCGGTCTTTATACAGTCAAGTTCCGAACTGTCTAAGGTGACCTCATACAAAACCTCATCTTTTGAGGGGTCGTAAATCATACTTCCGTTGCTGACAACACTCGGTCCGAAACCGTCATATAGTTTAAGTATTGGGGAAAGAGCCGCAACCGTTCTTCCCGTGGCTATTGAAACAATGCCGCCCTCCGCTTTGAAACGCTCTATCGCCTCAATATTCTTCTCGGGCAAAATGCCGTTATATAAAGTTGTACCGTCAATATCGCAGGCCAAAAGACAGCCTGAAAACTTACCCATTTTTTATCCCTTTCTCTAAAAAGTCTGTAAAATAAGACGGCAATGGACTTGTAAACTCCATATACTCTTTTGTGACAGGGTGAACAAACCCGATTTTTCGAGCGTGTAAACACTGACCGCCAAGCGACTTTATCACCTTTTTTGGTCCGTAAACGTCATCCCCTGCAACAGGGTGACCGATATAAGCCATATGCACCCTTATCTGATGTGTTCTGCCGGTTTCGAGTTTTAACCTTATATGTGTAAAACTGCCGTATCTTTTTATAACCCAAAAATGCGTTTTCGCCGGCTTTGAGTTTTTTTGAGTTACCGCCATTTGTTTTCGTTTTACCGGGTGGCGACCTATCGGGGCGTCAATAACCCCCTCGTCCTCTTTTATATTGCCGTAAACTACCGCCTCATACTCTCTTGTGAGCGAATGCTCCTTTATCTGCCTGGCAAGGTCAATGTGTGCGAGGTCGCATTTTGCCACAAGGAGAAGTCCGCTTGTATTTTTATCTATGCGGTGGAGAATGCCCGGTCGCATAACTCCGTTAATGCCGGAAAGTTCTCCCTTTGCGTGATAAAGCACCGCATTGACAAGGGTGTTCTCATAATTTCCTGCGGCAGGATGAACGACCATACCTTTAGGTTTATTTACAACAAGCAAATACTCGTCCTCATAAACTATATCAAGCGGTATATCCTCTGCAACAGCGTGATACGCCTTGGGCTCTGCTATCTCCACTTTAACCTTATCGCCCGTTTTCAGTCGGTAGTTTTTTGCCTTTTCTTCTCCGTTTACCAAAACGCCCTTTTCGGCGATTATAGCGGCGGCACGGGACCTCGTTATATCGGTGGCGGCGGCTATATACGCATCAAGACGGCAACCTTCGTTGCCGTCAAAAACAAAATCATATTTCTTCATTTTTACTGTTTTGGGCTTTTTGCGCCCTGTTTTTCTTTGACTCTTTTACTATTCCCAATACAAGATACAAAAGAAGCATTCCTCCGCCTATAACTATAGAACAGTCGGCTATGTTGAAAACGGGGAAACTGTCAAAAAACGTGAAGTGCAAAAAGTCGACAACATAACCGCCACGGAAGATACGGTCTATCATATTACCGAGTCCGCCGGCTATAATAAGGCTGATAGCCCAAAACATAAACTTGTTTTTTGTACCGTATTTCAGCAAAAGGGTGATACAAATCAGCATAATAATCACGGTGAGTGACAAAAGAAGCCAGGTAGAACCACCGAGCATACCCCAAGCACCGCCGTCATTTTTGACATAGATTAAATCTATGATTTTGGGAATTAAAACCTTTGAGCCTTCACCCAAAGTGAAATTATTTGCGACAAAGTATTTCGTATACTGGTCAACCGCAATTACGATAATACCCACTACCGCCGCTAAAATATAGGATATCATTGTTATCTTCCTTTCATACATTTGGAAAGGCGGGGTAAAACCCCATTATTACATATATCTGTCTCCCATTTCTTCAAAGGGGAAATTGCCGGATATATCTACACCACGGGCAACGATAACAAAGGTGTTTTTTGCAACCTTTTTCATATTGCCGCCGTTAGCATATGCAACACCGCTTAAAAAGTCAACTATTCTTCTTGAAACGTCGTGAGGGGCGTCCTCAAGGTTAAGAATAGCGGTTTTTCCGGCATTAAGATTATCGGCGATTTCGGTAACGTCCTCAAATCTTTCGGGACGAGCCAAAA
Source organism: Clostridia bacterium (assembly GCA_017431035.1). Lineage (GTDB taxonomy): Bacteria > Bacillota > Clostridia > Oscillospirales > Acutalibacteraceae > UBA737. The sequence goes on along the minus strand of JAFRLW010000011.1, from coordinate 44,809 downwards.
ATACCTGCATAGAGCCGGGAGCGGCTGCCGTATTTCTTTGTGTACTTCTTGACCTGATTATTCTAGGAGTTTCACTTCTCTCCTTTTTGGGAGCCTCTTCCTCTACGCTCTCTTCGGCGGTGTACTGCTCCTCATCGTATTCATCATCTTCGGGTATGGTCATAATGTTTTTAATGTTGTTCCAAATGCCCATTTTTTATCCTCCTTGATTATTTGTATATTCTTTTGCCGAAAAGGGACGTGCCTATTCTGACTAAATTGGCGCCGTGTTCTATAGCGCACTCATAGTCATCCGACATTCCCATAGACAAAATATCCATACTTATATTATCTTTATTTTCACACCTGTTGTCAATAAACAGTTTATACATTTGGTCAAAATAGGGAGCGTTGCCGTCTTTTGTTTCACTCACAGGCGGTATCGCCATTAGTCCTTTTATGGAAATAAAGGGCAGTTCGGCTATTTTATAAAGAGTTTCGTTTACCTCAGACTTTTTTAGTCCCGATTTGCTCTCTTCTCCGCCGATATTGACCTCAAGCAAAATATTTGCGACAACATCAATCTTTTTCGCCTGCTTTGAAATCTCACACGCCAAGTGGTATGAGTCGACCGAGTGAATAAGTTCGACGTCTTTTATAATATCTTTCACCTTGTTGGTTTGAAGATGACCGATAAAATGTTTATGACAGGGCAGGTAAAAATCTCGCTTGGCGGTGAACTCCTGCACCCTGTTTTCGCCTATATACTCTATACCGCTTTTTATGGCGTAGTTTATTGTTTCTATATCCTGCGTTTTTGTGGCGGCAAGAAGAATTATATCTTTTTCGCTTTTTTTCGCCTTTTCGGCGCTTTTTGCAATATTCTCTTTGATAATTTCATAATTTTTATCAAACTCACTCGTACTAAACACTAATTTACCACCTTTTTATCATAGAGCTTTTTACCCTTTACGACAACGTCATCATAAAGGCGAAGCCCCTCGTTGTTGCTATCGTCCTTTTCACAAATGATATAATCGTCATCGGTATAAAGAACGTTTACGTTTACAAACTTTAACACGGCGCCGTTTAGAACATAAACACCGGTTTTTCCGTCGATTATTCTAAGGGCGCTTTTTTTGACCTTCAGACCTCTGTAGGTATGGTTGACTATAGTAAAATCGCCGTATCTTATAGAAGCAAGTTCCCGACTCACACTCGAGCAGGAAAGAACTATAACCGCCTCGCTTCTGTCTTCCGACATATTTATCGCTTTTACGGTGACGGCAAGGTCTTCTCCGCCGCTTATCGCAGTATGAATGGTCAGTTCATCCCCGACTTTATAGTTTTTAACCTGTTCGGGAGATATTCCCGCCGCTATGAGCCAATCATAGCCGGACACTATTTTTCCTATTGCGTTTTTCTCTTTCTTGCCCGGTTTTATATTTTTAATAAAATCGGGGGTCAACTCCTCGGCGGTTTTATCGGAGAGTGTTTCTTCAAGCAAATCGGTGTTTGAAATAAAATATCCCGATACCGGCGCCGAAACCACGCCCGAAGGCGAGGGCAGAGAACCTGAAAGCGCAGACAGTTCCGTTTCAAGTTCGCTAAGTCTTGCCGAAAAGTCGGTTTGCTCACCGGTTATCATTTGACGGCGACTGATTGTTCCCGTCAGTCTTTGTGTGAGCGATGAGGCGGATGTGTAATCTCCCCCTCTGGTTGAAAGTATAAGATTTGAAAGCGCCTCGTTCACCTTTGAGTCGGCAACGCTAAGGTCAGCGGCTATAACGCTGTTATAACCCTCAAGCGCCTTTATATCATTTATTTGAGAGGTTATCTCATCAATACGGCTGACGGTATAAGAGGTTGCGGCGCTGTCATATATTTTGGCGATAGTGCCGTCTTTGGCTACTCTATCCCCGTCCGAAACCTCGTAATGCAAAACACCGGACGTATTGTTTTCTACTATTGTTTCCTCTCTTATAATTACTCCGTTTACGGTTACGCCGTCTACCATTTCAATGTATTCGGCGCTCTCGGTTTTCACCGGTTTGAAGATATAAGAATAGGCTTGGTGAAAGAAGAAAAGCAGGACTATTCCTATAATAAAAGCACGAAGTATTTTATTGTTTTTCAAAGGTATATCCCTGCCTTTCAAGTATTTTTCGTGCCGATGAAAGTGTATCTTCCCTATCGGCATATATCCAGTTTATATCCTCTCTTTTATTAAACCAGGTGAGTTGCCGTTTTGCGTATCTTCTGGTAGACCTTTTTAGATTTTCTATAGCGGCGTCAAGTGATATTTCACCGTCAAAATACGGGAAAAACTCTTTATGCCCTATCGCCTGATTTAATCCTGCGGTTGAGTCTGTACGCCTTTTGTACGCCGCTTTTGCCTCGTCTAAAAGCCCATTTTCAAGCATTATATCAACCCGCATATTTATGCGGTCGTATAGTTTTTGTCTGTCAAAATAAGTTATGCCTATTGCGGTGTAATCATAGTCTTTACCGTAAGAAAGCGACCGCTTATCCTGTTCGGTTTTTGAAATACCGCTTGTCCTATATATCTCGTGCGCCCTTACAATTCTTTTTTTATCGTTGGGATTCAGTTTCTCTGCGGCGGCTTTATCAAACTCTTTAAGGCGTTCTAAAAGGTATTCTCCGCCCTTTTCGTCATACTCTTTTTCAAGTTCTTCTCTAACCTTTTTATCTCCGGTTTCACTATCAAGCCTTATACCGTCTAAAAGGGCGTTTATATAGAGTCCCGTTCCGCCTACTATTATCGGAAGTTTTCCCTTTTTTTGTATATCGGCTATAACCTTTCTGGCTTTTTTCAGATAGTCATAAACGGTAAAGGTGCTGTCACTTTCCAAAAACTCAAGCAAATGATGAGGTACGCCGTCCGCCTCGCTTTCGGAAACGGCGGCGGAAGCAATATGAGCGCCCCTATATATCTGCATTGAGTCGGCGGAAACTACCTCTCCGTCAAATTCTTTTGCAAGTTCTATCCCGAGTCCCGATTTGCCGGAAGCGGTAGGTCCCAAAACACAAACTATTTTTTCCATAATCACTGTATTCTGCCGAAATAACGGTCAAGTTCACGTCGGCTTATTGCATAGGCAACCGGTCTGCCGTGAGGACAGTACATAACGTCCCTGTCACCAAGCACACGGCGGGCAAGGGAAAGCATTTCCTCCCTTGTGGTTATATACCCTGCTTTTATTGCCGCTTTACAAGCAACGGTATGATAAATATCGTCAATACTTTTAAGATTTGCCTCTCCGCCATAAACAATGGTGGAAACCGCTTCGGCAACGGTTGACGCTATGTCCGATTTATCAAGCATGGCAGGTATTTCTCTTACAAGTATATTTGTTCCGCCGAAATCTTCAACCTCAAACCCTACCTTGCTTAGTAAGTCGGCATTTTCTACGGCGGCTCTATGTTCCGCTTCAGTCAGCCCGACGCTTTGAGGGATTAACAGTTGTTGTCTTTCAATGCGGTTTTCGGCTTTGAACTTGTTGTATAAAATACGCTCGTGGGCGGCGTGTTTATCTATAAGATAAAGGGTATCTCCCATTTGAGCGATTATATAAAGATTATAAACCTCGCCTACAAGCCTGACCTCTTTTTCTGTGTCGTACTCCTCTGGATTTGCCTCCGCTATAGGCATATCCTCTTTTGGCACCAAAAAGGCAGGCTCTGTCACGGTATCGTTATTGGTTTCAATAAGAGGCTCGTTTTTAACTGTATTTTGTTTTTTATATTCTTTTACATCCTCTCTTAAAAAGAAAGGTGTGTTCTCGCTGCGAAAGAAAGGTGTGTTGTCTATCTTGTTTTCGCTCTTTTTATCCTCAAGCGAAACCGCCGTTTGACGATATTCGTCAGCGGTCATTTTATAAAAATTATCGGGTTTGCGGTTTATGGTTATTTCCGGTCTTGTATCAAGGGTGAATATGGCGTTTTTTACGGCGGTATAAACGCATGAAAATATAATCCTCTCGTCGCTGAAACGCACTTCGGTTTTTGCCGGGTGAACGTTTACATCCACCATACCGGCAGGCAGTTTTATAAAAAGGATAAACACGGGGAACTTGCCCACCATATTGCTATCCTTATAGGCTTGTTCAACCGCCGCTATAACGGTTTTTGAAATAACGAGACGTCCGTTTAGAAACGTATATTGCCAGTTTCTTGAAGCACGGCAATAAACCGGTTTACAAACAAAGCCCGAAACCGATATTCCCTTGTTTTCTTCGTTTGCAGGGATAAGAGTGCTGTGTATCTCTCTTCCGAGCACGCTATATACTGCGTTGCTCAAATTGTTATCCCCTGCGGTTTGGAAAACGAGTTTAGTATCTTTTATAAACTTAAAAGCAATTTCCGGGTGGGAAAGCGCCATCCGTTCAAGAAGCGATTGCACGGCCGTTCCCTCGGTTGAGTCTTTTTTGAGAAACTTCATACGTGCAGGGGTGTTATAGAACAGGTCTTTTATAATAAGGGTCGTACCTGTTGCACATCCTGCCTCTTCAAAAACAACCTCTGCGCCGCCCTCTATAATATAGTGGGTGCCTGTATTTGCATTTTCGGTTTTAGTGAAAACCTCAACTTTGCTGACGCCCGAAATGGCGGCGAGAGCCTCGCCCCTGAAACCGAGCGTTTCTATACTGTCTAAATCACTTTCGGTATGTATTTTGCTTGTGGCGTGGCGTAAAAACGCCATAGGCACGTCTTCTTTATCCATTCCGCAACCGTCATCGGCAATACGGATATAGGATATTCCGCCGTGTTTAATCTCAACGGTTATACGGCGGCTGCCTGCATCTATTGAGTTTTCAACCGTTTCTTTTACAACCGAAGCAGGACGTTCAACAACCTCGCCTGCCGCTATAAGTTCCGATACTGATTTCGGCAACAAGTTTATTACCGCCATATTTTCACCGCCTTTTAGATAGATTTTGCTTTGTTTACAATGTCGAACAACACACTCATAGCCTCAATGGGTGTTAGTGTATTGACGTCAAGGTCTTTGAGTTCCGCCAAAATATCAGCAGCCCCCTGCATTTCAAGAGGGAGTTGACTATCCGCCGCTTTGACGGTTTTATAGGTCACTACGCCCTCGCTTATTATCTTTTTAAGTATTTGTTTTGCCCTGTCGGTCACCGCTTTCGGTATTCCGCCGAGTTTTGCAACCTCTATACCGTAACTCTCGTCGGCGCCGCCTCTTACTATTCTTCTGAGGAATATAATATCGTCGCCCCTCTTTTTAGCGGCGATATTATAGTTTTTAACGCCTCCGAGTTCATCTTCCATAGAGGTGAGTTCGTGATAGTGGGTGGCAAAAAGGGTTTTTGCGCCGAGCGTCTTTTTATCATTGACGTATTCAAGCACAGATCTCGCTATCGACATACCGTCAAAGGTGGATGTGCCTCTGCCTATCTCATCTAAAATAAGAAGACTGTTTTTAGTCGCATTTTTCAGAATATCGGCAACCTCGCTCATCTCTACCATAAAGGTTGATTTTCCGCTTGCAAGGTCATCCGAAGCGCCTACCCTTGTATAAACGCCGTCTACTATTCCTATTTCCGCCATTTTTGCAGGTACAAAGGAGCCTATTTGCGCCATAATGGTTATAAGAGCAACCTGACGCATATAGGTGGATTTACCCGCCATATTAGGTCCGGTTATTATAGCCGAGCGGTTGTCGTTTTGGTCAAGCAGGGTATCGTTTGCAACAAAGGGCGAAGATATCATCTTTTCAACAACGGGATGACGTCCGTCCTTTATGCTGATTATTCCGCTGTTATTCACAAGCGGACGGCAATAATCGTTCTCTACCGCAACAACGGAAAGCGAACACATAACATCAAGTCTTGCAATAGCGGCGGCGGTTCTTTTGAAACTCTCGCCGTAGTTTGATACCTTTTCTCTGATATTGCCGAATATTTCCTGTTCAAGAGCGAGCGCCCTGTCTTTAGCGGTAAGCACTCTGGTTTCAAGTTCTTTAAGTTCTTCGGTAATAAAACGCTCACAGTTTGTCAACGTTTGTTTTCTTATATAATCTTCCGGCACTTTATCAAGGAAAGAGTTTGTAACCTCGATATAATAGCCGAAAACTTTATTGTACCTTACTCTAAGGTTTTTAATGCCGCTTCTTTCCCTCTCTCTTGCCTCTATTTCGGTAAGTATTGAGGTGCCGGCGTTCATATCGTGACGAAGCGAGTCAAGCGGGGCGCTGTATCCATCTTTTATAATATTGCCTTCACGCAGCAAAAAGGGCGCTTCGGGGTTTATGGCATTGTCGATAAGTTCCACTATATCGTCTGCCGTATCAATATCGTTATAACACCCTTTAAGCATCCGGCTTTTTGCGGTGGAAAGGAGTTGTTTTATATAGGGGAACTTATGCGCAGTGTCGGCAAGGCTTAAAAGGTCACGGGCATTTGCCGTTCCGTAAATAACCTTGGTTATAATACGCTCAATATCCCTGATACCCGAAAGGTATTCCTGCGCCTCGCCTCGAAGAAATATGTTTTCGCAAAGTTCCTCAACGGCGTTTTGCCGAAGGAGTATTTCGTTAACCGACAAAAGCGGCTCGGTTATATAACTTGTGAGCAGTCTTCTGCCCATAGAGGTTCTGGTTTTGTCAAGCACCCACAAAAGCGTACCTCGCTTTGAGCCGGAACGCATAGTTGTGCAAAGTTCAAGGTTTCTGACCGCCGAATAATCAAGGCGCATAAATTGAGAGGTTGTGTAAACGCTTAAACTGTCAACGGTGATTTTTGCACCCCTGCCGTTTTCTATAAGATAATCGGTCACGGCGCAAACAGCGCCTGCCACGGCGGAATCTTTGCCGATACCGAGTTCCTCTATCGCCTTAACGCCGAAATTATCGCAAACGGCCTCTAATTGCTTTTTTACATCAAAACATCCTTTTTCCCTTACGGTAACGGCGGTGTTTTCAAGTGATTTTACAAACTGTTTTACATTGTTTTCCTTGAAATCTTCTTCTAAAATTATCTCACTCGGGGAAAATCGGGCTATCTCGTCACAAATGCCTGCTCCTGCCGTATCGCCCGAAATCTCGGTTGCATAGCAACCGCCGGTTGAGGCGTCGGCAAAACAAACGCCTATGGCGCCGTCCTTTTCGTAAACGGCGGCAAGGTAGTTGTTTCTGCTCTCGTCAAGCATATCGCCCTCTACGACAGTACCCGGCGTGATAACACGTATAACGTCACGTTTTACTAAACCTTTGGCTTTGGCAGGGTCTTCGGTTTGCTCACAAATAGCCACCTTATGACCTTTTGCGACAAGTCTTGCTATATACCCCTCACAACTGTGAAAAGGTACTCCGCACATAGGCGCACGTTCTTCAAGTCCGCAGTCTTTACCCGTGAGAGTGAGGCTGAGTTCCTCGCTTGCGAGTTTAGCGTCATCAAAGAACATTTCATAAAAGTCACCGAGCCTGAAGAACAAAATACTGTCTTTGTTTTGCTCTTTTATCTCAAGATACTGTCGCATCATAGGTGAAAGTTCTTTCACTTTTTACATCCCCTTTGCCAAAGACTTATTGTAGGCAACAAGTCAAGTGTTAAATCAAAAATCAGTGGCAGCCGCCGCAAGAACCGCAATCTCCGCCGCAATCGTGGTGGATAGGTTCGCAGGTTGAAGGCTCTGCACCGTCAACACACTGCAAAATAACGCTGTTTACGTCATTAAGCATAGCGTCAACTTCGGCTTTAGCGTTGTTATATTCAAGCATAGTTTCGCTTGACATAATCTCGCCATATACGTCACGAAGTTTTTTCCTGAGTTCATCCGTCTTCTCGTTTTCTTCGTTTCCGGCACGTTCAAGGTTCATACGAACGGTATTGAACTCGCCGATTTTTTCCTGAAGATTTTTATCGTTATCGTTGGCGAGTTTTGCCTTTGCAAAACGGATAAATCTTTCATCGCTCTGAATTGCTTCTCCGAGTTTTCTGCTTGCTTCTAAAATAGTCATATCTGTTTTCCTTTCAAAATCAATTGTTTTACTTTTTATTTTTTTATTATTTCGCCTGTAAGACCACGGTCATAGGCGGTGATTTTTACATCGCAAAACGTTCCTACAAGGGAGGGGTCACCATAGGTTGTAACATCCGACATATCGGCTGCCTTGCCGACAAGTTCGCCGTCGTTCTCACTCTCAATAAGCACCCTTAGCGTTTTGCCGATTTTGTTCTTTTCAAGACGCAGTCCTATCTCGTCCTGAACGGCAAGAAGTCTTGAAAACCACTTGCCTTTTTCTGCACGGCTTACAGGGTCGGGCATTGTTGCGGCAGGCGTTCCGTTCCGCTTTGAGTAGATAAAGGTGAAAAGGGAAGAATATTCAACCTCTTTCACAAGTTCTTCGGTCAAAAGATAATCTTCAAAAGTCTCTCCCGGAAAACCAACGATAATATCACTTGTAAATGATATATCGGGCATAAGTTCCCTTGCTGTTTTTATAAGCGATAAATAATCCTTTGCCGTGTACTTTCGGTTCATTATTTTAAGAATACGGTCGCTTCCCGACTGAACGGGCAGGTGCAAATGGCGTTCGACCTTTTCGCACTCGCTCATAGCAAGCAGCAATTCTTTTGTGCAGTCCTTTGGATGAGAGGTCATAAAGCGGATACGAAAATCACCCGGTATATCGTTTACCATACGGAGTAGTTTTGCAAAATTGATATCCTCTTTAAGTCCCTTGCCGTAGGAGTTTACGTTTTGACCGAGCAGCATAACCTCTTTATAACCGGAGTTTACCATATCGGTAACCTCTTTGATTATCTCTTCGGGTTTTCTTGAACGTTCCCTGCCTCTGACATACGGCACGATACAATAGGTGCAAAAATTATCACACCCGTACATCACGGGGACAAAACCTTTTATTTTATCATCCCGATTTATCGGCACACCCTCTTTAACGGAGGCGTTTGACAGTTCGTTTTCAAATATTCTTTTAGAGCCGGTCAGTTTTTTATAAACAAACTCAGGCAGTCGGTCGCTCACTCCCGTGCCGAAAACAATATCAACGTACGGATAGCTCGTTTTGAACTTTTCGATAATGCGGTCTTGTTGCGCCATACATCCGCAAACGGCAATTATCATACCTTTTCTTTGCTTTTTATATTTTTTAACGGCGCCCACGTTGCCGAAAACTCTATCCTCGGCGTGTTCCCTGACGGCGCAGGTGTTAAAAATTATAAAATCGGCTTCTTCCGCCTTTTCGGTGAAATCATATCCCATAAGAGAGAGCATACCACGTATGCGCTGGGAGTCGCTGACGTTTTGCTGACAACCAAAGGTCACTACTAAGGCTTTGCACTTTTCGCTGCGTTTATCGCTCAGAATATTGTATACCCTTGCGGCGTATGCTCTTTGCTCTGCGGAATACTCACCGCTTTCAAAATCGTATTGCATTTCGTCTTCCTTTTATGTAGAGTGTCACTCTGTTATTATACATCTTTTTTTATGTCAAATCAAGAGATATAACTGTATTAAAGATAAATAAATAAAATATTTACAAATGTTGCTATAAATCATAGTTTTTTCTTGAAATTGTAATCCCCTGCTGATATACTTTTAGGGTAGAATGGGAGGATATGATTTATGAAAATAGGATTTGATAACGACGAATACATAAGAAGACAAAGTCAAAATATCAGGGACCGAATTGCCAAGTTCGGCGACAAACTGTATATGGAGTTTGGCGGAAAACTGTTTGACGACGCCCACGCCTCACGTGTTTTGCCGGGGTTTTTGCCCGACTCAAAGGTGAGAATGCTTTTGGAACTGAAAGATGAGGCGGAAATTATCGTTGCAATAAACGAGGATGCTATTGAAAAGAACAAACAGCGTGGAGATCTCGGCATAACCTACGACCTTGAAACGCTTCGCCTTATTGACGCTCTTCGTGGTATAGGACTTTATGTCGGCAGCGTTGTTATAACCCGTTTTACCGGACAACCTTTGGCGCTCAGTTTTGAAAAAAGACTTAAAAATCTCGGCGTTCCGGTATACAGACACTATACTATAGCCGATTATCCTTCTAACGTTCCGCTTATTGTCAGCGATGAGGGGTTTGGCAAAAACGATTATATCAAAACCGAGAGAAAACTTGTTGTCGTTACCGCCCCCGGACCCGGTTGCGGAAAAATGGCGACCTGCCTTTCCCAACTTTATCACGAGCAAAAGCACGGTGTTAAAGCCGGCTATGCAAAGTTTGAGACTTTCCCTGTTTGGAACCTCCCTCTTAAACATCCCGTAAACGTAGCGTATGAAGCGGCAACCGCCGACCTCAACGACGTAAATATGATAGACCCCTTCCATTTAGAAGCCTACGGCGAAACCACCATAAACTACAACCGTGATATAGAGATATTCCCCGTTGTTAAAACTATGCTTGAACGCATTTTGGGCGAATGCCCGTATAAGAGCCCTACCGATATGGGCGTTAATATGGTGGGCTTTGCCATATCAAATGATGAAAATGTAAAAGCCGCCGCAAAGCAGGAGATTTTGCGCCGCTATTACAGCGCTATGTGCAAAGTTCGTCAGGGTCTCGGCGAACAAAGCGAAGTTGCTAAAATTGAACTTTTGCTTAATCAATGCGGTATATCGTCGGATGACCGCCCGACCGTAAAAGCCGCTCTTGATAAGGCGGAAAAAACCGGTGCGCCCGCCACGGCGATAAGCCTTGACGACGGCACAATTATAACCGGAAAAACCTCCGCTTTGCTGGGAGCAAGTTCCTCTATGCTTTTGAACGTTCTTAAAGTTCTCGGCGGAATACCCGATGATATCGAACTGCTCTCCCCGACTATTATTGAGCCTATTCAACATATGAAAACGGGAGTGCTCGGCAACCACAACCCGAGACTGCACACCGATGAGGTTTTAATCGCTCTTTCTATTTGCGCCGCCACAAACGGAACAGCAAAAAAGGCGCTTGACCAACTCGAAAAATTAAAGGGACTTGAGGCGCATTCAAGCGTTATTCTTTCCCGTGTTGATGAGCAAACCTTTAAGAAACTCGGGGTTAATATGACCTGCGAGCCGAAATATCAGACAAAGAAACTCTATCACGCAAACTAATTTTACGCTTTTAAAGGTGGTTGTTTTATGGCAAAAGAAATAATGTGCGCCAAAATAGAAAGCATAAAAGATGAAATTTTGGGAGTTGAGCGTCACATCTGGAAAAATCCCGAGCCGGGTTACAGAGAATGGAAAACCCACAAATATTTAAAAGAAAAATATGAGGCTTTAGGTCTTGAATTACACGAGGCGGGCGATATTCCCGGATTTTATACCGATATTGATACGGGGCGCGAAGGTCCTAAAGTAGCCATTTTCGGCGAACTTGACTCCCTTATTATTCCTACTCACCCCGAATGTGACAAAGAAACGGGCGCGGTACACGCCTGCGGTCACAACTGTCAGTCGGCGGCGCTTTACGGCGTAGCCGCGGCGCTGACGGCACCCGGTGCGCTTGACGGACTTTCGGGCAGTATACGGCTTGTAGCGGTACCCGCAGAAGAGTCTATTGAACTTGATTTCAGAAAAGACCTTAAAGACAAAGGAATTATAAAATATTATAGCGGTAAAGTTGAATTTCTGCACCGCGGATATTTAGACGGCGTGGATATGTGCTTTATGGTACACGTCACCGCCAATGATGCCGTAAAAGGCATTGAGTGCAACGCGGGCTCCAACGGCTGTATGGTAAAATCCGCCGAGTTTTTGGGGAAATCCGCTCACGCGGGCGGCTCTCCCCACCGCGGAATAAACGCTCTTTACGCGGCGAACACGGCGCTCACCGCGGCAAACGCTTTGCGCGAAACTTTCCGAGATGACGACCACATCCGTTTTCACCCGATTATTACAGAGGGCGGAACGGCGGTAAATGCCATTCCCGAAAAAGTAAAGGTTGAAAGTTTTGTTCGCGGCGCCACTGTTGACGCAATTTTGCAAGCGAACAAAAAAATCAACCGCGCGTTTTCCGCAAGCGCGGCGGCGATAGGCTGTAAAGTAAAACTCAACGATATTCTCGGATACGCGCCGCTAAACAACGACAAAAACCTTGTTTCGGCGCTAAAGCAGGTCGGAACCGAACTCTTTACCGAAGCCGGCGTTCTTGTAACGGACGGCTGGAGTTCGGGAAGCACCGATATGGGCGATATGTCGGCGGTTATGCCTGCCATTCATCCGCATATCAAAGGCGCTGTCGGCAACGGTCACGGTTCTAATTTCTATATAACCGACCCCGAGTTTGCGGTTGTAAAAGGCGCCGCTTTCCAGGCTTGTATGGTTGAATATCTGCTTAAAGATAATGCCGCTTACGCCAAAAAGATAATAGCCGAGAAGAAAACTCTCTTCAAAACGAAAGAAGATTATTTCGCTATGGTTGAAGAAAACAACAAGTCTTTTGACGGCGTTGTTTATAACTCCGACGGCTCGGCGACAATTTACGGCTGATTATATTAAAAACTTTTAAAAGAGGTAAATTTTATGAAAATAACTGCGGTAGGCGATGTTTTAATTCAAAGGCCGTATTCCACCGATTATGCGGATTTTAAGACCCTCAAAGACTATATTATGAAAGGCGACGTGCGCTTTTTTAACTTAGAGACCACCCTCAACCGAGAGGGCAGTTGCTATGGCGGTAATTTTTCGGGCGGCTCGTATCTGCGTGCCGAACCCGAAGCGCTTGGCACCGCTTTATCATACGGTTTTAACCTGCTGTCAAACAACAACAACCACGCCTTTGACTTTGATATGAAAGGCTTTACCGATACACTGGACGTTATCGAAAAATCGGGCGTTCCCTTTGCGGGTACGGGCAGGGATTTGCCCTCTGCCTCACGTCCTGCCTACCTTAATACAAAGGACGGAAAAGCGGCGCTTATTTCCGTTTGCGCTTCCTTTACTCCTCCCTCTCCGGCAGGAAACCCGACCGATATTTATCCCGGCAGACCCGGTATAAATCCGCTAAACTACTCGACCACCATTTGCGTGACAAAAAAACAGGCGGAAGTATTAAAAGAGATAGCGGACGAAACCGGAGTAAACCGCCGTGCCGAAATAGCGAGAAAAGAGGGCTATCAGCCTCCGCTTCCCGAAAACGTATTTGAGTTTTCTTCACTTAAACTTAAAATTGCCGACAAGTGCGGAACCGAAACCACGCTCAACAAAAAAGATATGGCTCGTATTTTGGCCTCTATAAAAGAGGCAAAACAAAATGCCGATTTTGTTATACTCTCACTCCATAACCACTGTGTCACCGGCGAGAAAGAGGACGTTCCCGAGTTTTTAAGAGAGTTTTGCCATATTGTTATTGAGAACGGCGTCGGCGCTGTTATTTGCCACGGACCGCATTTGCTACGTGGACTTGAGATATATAACGGTGCGCCTATTTTCCACTCTCTCGGCGACTTTGTTTTGGAACTCTCAAACATCCAGTCCGCCCCTGCCGATTTTTATGAAAAGTGCGGAGTTTCTACCGACAAAACCATAAAGGAACTGCTCGATATCCGCTCAAACGGCGGCAAGAGAGGTCTTATGTACGACAGGCGTATGTTCTGCACAGTCATCCCCTATTTTGAGGTTAAAGACGGCAGGGTGACAAGCCTTGAAATGTTGCCGGTAGAACTCGGTTTTGATGAAACAGACGACAGACGGGGTATCCCGCTTGTAGCCAAAGACCTTTATTTTGTTGATAAGTTCAAAGAACTCTCCGAAGTGTTCGGAACAAAAATGTCTCTTCAAAACGGAATAATAAAAGTAGAAATATAACAATTTGACAAAATAAAAAAGACGATGATTATTCATCGTCTTTTTTTGTAAGTTTGTCTTTTATAACACATTTCGGGTCACTGATAAGCAGTATAACTATCCATACGAGTAACCCTAGCGCCACAACCGAAAGTCCTAAAAACAGGTCGTTTAGCATTTCGGCAGGAGTGGGATTAAAATATTCTGCTTTTAATTCCGCATATTCAAATACGGCGTCTACAAACCACATAAGGCTTGAGCCCCAAAACAGCCAGCAGAGAACTCCCGTTTTCATTTGGCTTTTCGGTGCGTTTTTATACCAAACCGCCGTGCTGATTATGGCGGCAAAAAGGGATATAAGTAACGTCATAGCCTATTCCTCCGCCGTGTTTTCTTCTTGTCCTCTTTTTTCAATCATATGAGAAACAAGAAGCATAAGACCCCAAACAGCAGTCACAAGAAGCATCATACCGCCCCCGACTAAAGCCATTTCCTTTAACATTTGCAATCTGTCTTCAGCGTTTGCCGCCGCCGTTAAAAACGGAAAATAGGGGACAACCTCGCCGTGCCAAATGTGTTCAAACGCAAGTAAAAACGAGCCGCCTAGAAGCAGGTTTCTGAGCCATTTTATTTTTTGGCCAAGTGGCAATTTGTTTGACTTAGTATTTTCAGCGTCAAGATGCACCTTTTCTATTTCCTTTTTTTCAACTCTTTTTTCAATTACCGTTACTACTGCCGCTTCTACTGCGGTTGCAATAAAACAAGCCATTTTTATTTCCTCCTGATATGTTATTCAAAAAAAGCATAAAGCCGTCTTTTATAATCGGGCGCCGTGTCAAATGCAGCGTGTCCGAAACCGCTATAGGAAAAGAAAGTGACGTCCTCTCTTGTGCCGAGCTTTTCTTTTAACTCTTTTGCCGAGTCGCCGCCCAACACCTTGTCGTCCGTAGCGTAAAGCACCAAAACAGGACATTTTATCTCCTTTAGTCTTTCGCTAATATCAAACCCTTTTGTTCCGCTTGCCGAGATAATAAACCTTGAAAGGTCGCTATCCGTCACGGATTTTGACATTTCTATAAAGGCGTTTTTGTATTTTTCATAAAACCTTTCGGGATAAATCTTTTTTGCAAAATCAAGATACAGTTCTTCCTTTTCTTGAAGTTTTGCAAGTTCTATCCACCTTTTAAGAATATTCTCGTTGAAATCTCCAACCTTTGCCGTAGAGGAACCGAGAGCAAGTTTGGCTACTAAATGCGGATAGTTTATCGAAAGTAATAGCGCTATCATCCCGCCTTGAGAAGCGCCGAAAAGGTTGACATTTTTAAGTCCCAACTCTTCTAAAGCAAGGGCGGTATCACGAGCCATATCGTCAATACCGTAAACATTCGGCATATCTTCCCTTCTGTCAAAAAGATAAACGGTGTATTCACCCGAAAACTTGCCGTATGCGGCGGCTATGGTATCGGCAGAGGGCATAACGCTTGTAATGGAGAGCCCCGGCAAAATAACCAGCACCTTTTCCCCGCTGCCAAAAGAAAAATACCGCATAGTTAAATCTTTTGTTTTAACTGCTTTTATATCCATAAATCAAACTTCGTTTTCTTTCAAAAACTTTTACCTGTAATTTCTAAACGTATTTTATCATAAAATCTTATAAATCGCAACACAAAAAGCACGGTGAAAACTCACCGTGCTTTTTGTGATTTTAACTTTTATTTATGAGGATTTTTCTTTCTTCTTGTTATCATAGTTCCGGCTAGGGCTAAGAGAGAGAGTTCCATTAAAATTACAAGGAACGTAATCTCGCCGCTATTACCGGTTTTAGGTGAAGTGGTTTCCGCCTTTTGCTCTGTTATAGTAAGGGTGGTTTCTACCTCGCCGTCATCAAAGAGAACGGTTAAGGTATGATTACCAAGGGAGAGTTTTTCAAGGGTTTCGGGTTTAAGAATTATCTTTGAACTATCTTTATCAATAGTATAATCCTTATCAAGAACAAGGTCCTTGCCGTCAAGTTTTACACCTACTAAGTGGTCAAAACTATTATCTTGTCCGTTATTTTCTACGGTTATGGCAACACTTGACTTAGCGCCCTTTGTCCATTGTTTATTACCTTTGCCCGAAAGTCCTGAAATGGCGGTGATATCATAGGAGAACGGTTCCCATTTAGCATAGAGGGTAGTTTCTTCCCAGGTGATAACATCTTTTTCAAAATCAAAAGGTGTTATGTATTCTTCTTCATAGAACCAGCCGTCAAAGACGTAACCCTTACGGACAGGCTCTTTTGGCTCTTTGATTTTGGATCTGTAACCTACATCTGTTATTGCTTCAACTTCACTACCGCCCATACTGTCAAAGTTTACGGTTGCGGTAAGGGTAACAGGTCCTTCTATTTCTACATCGCCGACTTCGGAAGTACCTGCGAATATTTTAACAGTAATGCCTTTGCCTATATCTTCTTCTCTAAAGGTATAGGTATCGCCTGCGGCGCCTGTTATTTCTGTCAGTTCGTGAAGAATTGCGCCCTCGCCATCTCCTGTTGCGACATCCTGATACCACTTATATGTTAGTCCTTCTGTTTCGGGCTCGGGTATTACTTTTACCGTTGCACCTACAAGTGTGCTGTCATATTCCGAACTTATGCAGGAAAGTGATGTGTGTACATTTGCTTTTGCAGCAGTGCCGGCATTGGCAGTGTCTGTTTCAGCGGTGCGGGTATAAATCTCAAACTCGGTTGCCGCTTTTAGATTTTCAAAGAATACCCAGTTGTCTCTTTCAGGATCGGGCTTAATGGATTTTTCCCAGTCCGAATCGGTAATCGGTGTACCCTTTGGAACGATAATATACTCCTGACCTGCAACACCCTCGATATAAATCGAATCGGAGGTGCTGGTTGAATTGTCGACGTTAATATATGCTTTTTTTGTCGGATCGGTGTACGAATCAAAATAAATAACACATCCCGATTCGCCATTAGGTCCCGGGACATAAGGACTATAATAAGTAACTTCGCTATTACTCTGGCAATCCTGCTCAAAAGTATAAGACGAAGAATTGGGACTTTCATATACAAGCTCATTGTCGATGTATACGTGCATCGCCAAACCGCCGGATGAAGCTTGGATTTTCGATCCGCTCAAAAATATAGTTCCGTCACCAAGCTTATAACCGTCGGTGGTAGGCCAAAACATCTTGGTTTCACCGGATTTAACTACTTCTACCTCTTCCGCTTGTGTCATAAGGCTTACTGCCGTAACGAGAGAAAGCAGAAGTGCAAGGCTGAGCACAAGGCTTATTGCCTTTACTTTTACAGATTTTTGCATATGTATTCATCCTCCTAACAAATACTATATATAGTATATTATCACTTTAACATACCTTTTTCAAGAAGAAAACAAATAATATTATAAAAATCAATTCTCTTAAAAGGCGACAAAAAAGGCAAGACTATTTTGTTATAAATCATTAAACAGCAGAATATATAATTCGGTTGAAAAAAATAATTTACATATTGATATTTAGAAGCAGGTTTCCGGTTTGTGTTTATCTACCTAAAAAATCCTTGTTCAAAAGAACAAGGATTTTTGGTGCGGATGTTAGTAACGGTCTTCACGGTCGTGGTAGGATTAAAAAAAGCAGAGTCTAAACCCGAATTGGGTCAGGCCCTGCCTGTGGTGCGGATGAAGGGATGTATCCGCTGCTGCGTCTACCCTGCTTGACGACCAAACACTTACGTGTTTGGTGCCCGTCTTCGCACCTTCCGCCTAAAAAACAGTCCACCGGACTGTTTTTCTTTACGGCGAAAGCCCTCTTAGGCTTCAAATCCCTTCAGGTATTACTATAAAAACACAAGGGCGATACTTTTAGCACCGCCCTTGTGTTTTTGGTGCGGATGAAGGGATTTGAACCCACACGATATTGCTATCACTAGAACCTGAATCTAGCGCGTCTGCCAGTTCCGCCACATCCGCATATTATATTTGCAAGAAATATTATACTAATTAAGACGCACATTGTCAAGAAAAACGCCGACTGAAAATTACAGTCGGCGTTTTTTTATTTGATCTCCGTGATGTCATAGGGCGTGGACTGGTAAACAAAGTAGTTAAGCCAGTTTGTATAAAGCAGGTTTGCGTGTGAACGCCAACGAACAATCGGAGGTTTTGTGGGGTCGTCATCCGGAAAATAGTTCTTGGGAATATCGACAGGCAGTCCGACTGCGGTGTCGTGCTCATACTCGTTTTTGAGGGTATCGGCGTCGTACTCGCTATGTCCCGTTATAAAGAACTGACGGTTTTTGTTGGCAGAAACGATATATACTCCCGTTTCTTTTGAAGAGGCGAGGATTTTGAGTTCTTTGTTCGCCTTGATATCTTCGGTCAAAACGGTGGTGAAGCGTGACTGCGGAACGAAAAACTTATCGTCAAACCCACGAAGAAGCATAGATTTTTTGTGATTTACAGTATGCTCGAAAACGCCCGATATTTTGCGTGGCAGGGCAACTTTTTTTATACCGTAGTGATAATATAGTCCCGCCTGAGCGCCCCAGCAAATATGAAAAGTGCTGTGGACGTGAGTTTTACTCCACTCCATTATCTCACAAAGTTCATCCCAGTACTCCACCTCTTCAAAGGGCATATTTTCAACCGGCGCGCCGGTGATTATAAGCCCGTCGAAGTTCTCATTTTTCACATCGTCAAAGGTCTTGTAGAAAGAAAGCAGATGTTCCGCCGGTGTGTTGCGTGAAAAATGGCTTTTTGTGTGGATTAGTTGTAATTCAACCTGCAAAGGTGAGTTGCCGAGCAGACGGGAAATCTGGGTCTCGGTTTCTATCTTTTTGGGCATAAGGTTAAGGAGTAAAATCTTAAGGGGTCTGATATCCTGCGTTATGGCACGGCGTTCGGTCATAACGAATATATTTTCTTTTTCAAGTGTTTTAACCGCAGGGAGATCGTTTGGTATCCTGATCGGCATTATATCACTCCCTTTTTATATGCTGTTTAATGCGTTTTTGATATCGTCTATCAAGTCTTCTTTATTTTCAATACCGCAAGAAAACCTTATAAGTTCGGGGGAAATACCGGCAGCGGCGAGTTCATCATCATTCATCTGGCGGTGTGTAGCGGAAGCCGGATGCAAACAACAACTGCGTGCATCGGCAACGTGGGTTTCGATAGCGCAGATTTTAAGCGCCTTCATAAACTTCTCCGCTGCTTTTCTGCCACCCTTAACGCCGAAAGATACTACGCCGCAAGAGCCGTTAGGCAAATATTTTTGGGCTTTTTCATAGCATTTGTCACCTTTAAGTGAGGGGTATTTAACCCACGAAACACGCTCATCATTACTGAGGAACTCGGCAACCGCCTCGGCGTTTTCACAATGTCTTGCCATTCTAACGTGAAGACTCTCAAGTCCGAGATTCAAAAGAAATGCGTTTTGAGGCGACTGTATAGAGCCAAAGTCACGCATAAGTTGAGCGGTGGCTTTGGTGATATATGCGCCTGCAAGTCCGAAACGCTCGGTATAAGTTACACCGTGATAACTCTCGTCCGGAGTGCAAAGTCCCGGAAACTTTTCGGGATATTTGGTCCAGTCGAACTTGCCGGAGTCTACTATGCAACCGCCGACGCCGGATCCGTGACCGTCCATATATTTGGTGGTGGAGTGAACAACGATATCCGCACCCCACTCGATAGGACGACAGTTTACGGGTGTGGCAAAGGTGTTATCAACTATAAGCGGTACGCCGTGACTGTGAGCAGCCTTTGCAAAACGCTCAATATCTAAAACAACAAGCGCCGGATTGGCTATGGTCTCGCCGAAAACCGCCTTGGTATTCGGGCGGAAAGCGGCGTTTAGTTCCTCATCCGAGCAGTCGGGTGAAACAAAAGTGAACTCAATGCCCATTCTTTTCATAGTTACGGCAAAAAGGTTATATGTTCCGCCATAGATAGTGGAAGAACAAACCACGTGGTCGCCGCAGGAAGCAAGGTTAAACACCGAATAAAAACTTGCCGCCTGACCGGAAGATGTGAGCATTGCGGCGGTGCCGCCCTCCATATCACATATCTTTGCCGCTACGTAATCGTTAGTCGGGTTTTGAAGACGGGTGTAGAAATAGCCTGACGCCTCAAGGTCAAACAGTTTTCCCATATCCTCGCTTGTGTCATACTTAAAGGTTGTGCTTTGTATTATCGGAACCTGACGGGGCTCGCCGTTTTTGGGGGTATATCCGCCCTGAACACATTTTGTTTCAATTCTGAGTTTACTCATTTTTTTACACTCCTAATTCATTTTTTATTTCTTCTTTTTTATCGGTTTTTTCGAAAACGAAGTCGCTGTCTTCCCTGCCGAAATGACCGTAATTTGTGGTTTTTTGGAATATCGGACGGCGAAGTTCGAGTTTATCTATAATCGCCGCAGGGCGTAGGTCAAAGACCCGATTTACCGCCGCCGCTATTTTTTCGTCATCCGCTTTGCCTGTGCCGAAAGTATTGACCGCTATGCTGACAGGTTTTGCAACGCCTATTGAATAGGCGAGTTGCACCTCGCATTTATCGGCAACGCCTGCGGCAACAATATTCTTTGCAACGTATCTTGCGGCGTATGCGGCGCTGCGGTCGACCTTTGTAGGATCTTTTCCCGAAAAGGCTCCGCCGCCGTGTCTTGCCATACCGCCGTATGTATAAACTATAATTTTTCTGCCGTTAAGTCCCGTATCTCCTGCCGGACCGCCTATGGAAAAACGACCGGTCGGGTTTATAAAGATTTTTGTGTCTTTATCCATAAGATTATCGGGCATTACCTTGTCGATAACCTGCTCTATTATATCTTTTTTCAGTTGCTCTTGTGTAATTTCCTCGTCGTGTTGCGCCGAAACAACCACCGCCTCAATACGAGCCGGCTCACCGTCAAAGTATTCAACGGTGACCTGCGTTTTGCCGTCGGGTCTTATATAGGCAAGTTCTCCCGATTTTCTGACAGCGGCCAGTTTTTTAGATAGTTTATGCGCAAGGGATATCGGCAAAGGCATAAGTTCCTTTGTGTCACGACAAGCATATCCGAACATCATACCCTGGTCGCCTGCGCCGACTTTATCATATTTATCTGCGTCATCCGCCTTGTATTCAGCGGAATTATCAACGCCCATAGCGATATCGGGCGACTGGCATTTTATCTTTATATCCACCTTGCAGGTGTTGCCGTTAAAGCCGAGTTTATCGCTATCGTACCCTATTTCGCAAACGGTTTTTCGGGCTATTTCTTCAATATCAACTATAGCGGTTGAGCTGATTTCGCCCATAACGGTAAGGCTGTCCGTAGTGCAAAAAGTCTCACAAGCGACACGTGCAAACGGGTCTTTTTTAAGATAGGCGTCAAGTATGGCGTCTGATACCTTATCGCATATTTTATCGGGATGACCCTCAGTCACCGACTCCGAAGTGAAAAGTGTTTTTATCATTACGTTTTCCCCTTATTATAATCAAAATACCGCCTCAAAAACAAGGCGGTAAATAAAAGCCTCATCTTTCGGTTAATCCGCAGGATTTGGCACCTTGAAAAAAATCAGGTTGCCGGGCTTCACAGGGCCTGTTCCCTCAGCCGCTCTTGATAAGGATCGGTATTCGGTTTTTCATATTATATATCTCTTTCGTGTAATTGTCAATAATTAAGAACGAAATATTTCAAGGTTGCCGCCGAGATAAAGGACTAAAACCAGTACGGCGATTACTATGACTATTACCGCGCAAACGGTTATAATTGCCGAGCGCAAGTCAAAACGGTATTTTTTGTTATCGCGCGGGAGAAGGTTTGCTCTTTTAAGGCCACTTGAAAGGGGCTTATAGATAACAAGTGTTATAGCCGCGTTCATTGAAGCTTTTATAAGATTAAAAGGCAAAAGAAGCTTTGGAAGCATGGCTATTACAACCTCTCTCGGTGCGCCCATAAAGAGAGGGGTTATAAACAGGTTTGCTAAAAGCATTACCGCCGTAACGGATATCACCGACATAACAACCGATAAAACCGCGCCCTTAAATGTGCGCTTATACTTATAAATTATACCGCAGGTTAAAGCAAATGTACCGCTTGATAAAAAGTTCATTATAAGCCCATAAAGTCCTGTATCACTAACAGACAAGAACTCAAGCAACGCAACCACCGCGGCAGAGCAGACACCGTACAAAGGTCCTAAAAGCAAAGAGGTGATGGCTATAATTGCATCCTTAAAATCAAGGGTAAGAAATTGTACCTTAAAACGAAGCACAAAAACACTCGCATAAGCGAGGGCGGAAAGCACGGCAGCCACCGATATTTTTTTCAGATTGATTTTTGTTTCCATTTTATTCTCTCCTTTTTTCTTTCAGGTGAAAAAGAAGAACGCCCCCATCATGGGGGCGTAAAGTACAAAATGCACTCTTCTTCCATCCGGACTTTACCGTCGGCTTTGGAATCGGGCTGACTTTTGATAAGTAGAAAACACCTGAAAAGAGGTAAAATCGTTTTTCATTATCAATAATCATCCCACACCAAATCAACCTTTTTTAAGGCTCGTGGGCTATACCACCGGTGAGGAATTGCACCTCGCCCTGAAGATTACATTTATATTATATGCTTGCATTATTGTTTTGTCAATAGTCTATGCTTTATGCTGTAGCATTGTCTATCATGCCTTTTTCTATCTTTATTTTTATTTTCTTTATAATTCTTTTTTCAAGGCGGGAAATGTATGACTGGGAAATACCGAGAATATCGGCGACCTGTTTTTGAGTGTATTCCTCCCGTCCGCCGAGACCAAACCGCATTTCCATAATAACCCTCTCCCTTTCGGGCAGTTCGCCGACAATAAGGCGAAGCAGGCTTCGCTCGTCTTCCTGCTCGATATGAAGCGATATTTCGTCGCTGTCGCTACCTAAAATATCGGAAATAAGCAGTTCGTTTCCGTCATAATCGACATTGATAGGCTCGTCTATTGAAATCTCGTTTTTTCTCGAAGATGTTTTTCTAAGGTACATCAGTATTTCGTTTTCAATGCAGCGGGAAGCATAGGTGGCAAGTTTGATGTTTTTTTCGGCGCAAAAGGTGTTGACCGCCTTTATAAGCCCTATTGTTCCGATAGATATAAGGTCTTCAAGGTTGCCGGCAGACCCGTCAAACTTTCTCGCTATAAAAACCACAAGTCTTAAATTATGTACTATCAGTTCTTCTTTGGCTTTTTCGCTTCCCTCTTCTACAAGTTCCCTTTCACGTTCCGCCGACAAGGGTTCAGGCAGGGTTTCGGGACCGTTTATATAAAAGCAGGGCGGTGATATTTTCAGTTTAAGTAACAGTTTATAAATAAAATCTTTTAGCCTCATTTTATTCTCCTTTATTCCACAAAGTCGGGGTTTAATATGGCGGTGTTTTCCTCTATCGGTGATTTTGAAAAGGCGGCAATCGGTTTAGTAAGTACTGTTTTTTTACCCGATACGGTCACCTCTGCTTTATCAAGCCTATAACCTTCGAGCATCGACTCCCCCGTTACGCTGCTGCAAGGCAGAACACAAAACCGCCGTTTTTCCTCTGCCTTATCAAACAAAACCTCCACGTCGCTTTTGTTTACTATTATAACGGCGCTGTCGCTTAGCGGGTCTGAAAGCGAGTTTCCCGAATCAAGCAGAGCCGACATATTTTTTCTGTTCGCTGATGCAAAAAGGGTTATTTCGCATTTTTTTGTACTGTTCTTTTTGGAAAAGAAAAAGTCTATTATATTGACAAAAATATAAAAAGCGGCGGCGGAAAGTATAAAAACAAGCGGAGAAATATCAAAATAAGCGACGGTGTTATTATAATGCATACCACGAGGGGAAAATATTTCAAAAGCGGCATAAAGCACACCGGCAAAAGCCAAAGTCAGCCCGCTAAAACAAAGGGCGGCTTTAAGAAACTGTTTTTTACTTCTATATCCGAAAGCGCAAAGCACGATAATAAAACAAAAAAAGATACGGATAAAAAGGGACAACAAAAGGTTTATTTCGGGCAAAAATATGTATAGCGAAACGGCTGACGCTAAAAGCGCAGACAAACTCATCCGCCAAAACGGCACAAAAACTTTGAGTATGGCGGCGGTGGATTTAAGCAAAAAATAGTCCGCCACAAAGTTTATGAGTATCAACATATCAACGTATATCACCATAATATCTCCCCCTAAAAAAAGTATATAGCAAAGGGTAGGTGAAATATGTAAAGCCTTGTCGGTAAAATATGCCGATATTTGAAATTATGTGTTGCTTGATATTTTGGGCATTATATGCTAAACTTTATATAGAAAAAGAGGTAAAACGTATGAAACTTAAATATAATTTTGTTCTTAATAACGTATCGGGCACAACGGTTGCCGTGCCGGTAGGAAAAGCCGGCGAGCAGTTAAAGGCGTATATAAAGCTAAACGAAACGGGCGCCTTTATTTTTGAAATGCTAAAGCGTGACGTTACAAAAGAGGAGATAAAAACTGCTTTACAACAAAACTTTGAGGGTGTAAGCGAGGACCATTTGGAAAAAGCGCTTGACACCTTTTTGGAAAAACTAAAAAGTGCGGACTTATTATATGAAAAATGATAATCTTTTTGATAATGTTTGCCTTAAAATAAAAAACGAGGGCGAGTATTCCACCATAACAAGCGGAGTCAGTATGTACCCGATGTTAAGAGATAAAAAAGATATTGTTGTTGTAAAGAAAGCCGACTCTGTAAAGAAAAACGACGTTATTCTTTACAGGCGAAAAGATACCGCAAATCTTGTTTTGCATAGGGTTATTTCCGTGACGGACGACCTCTATCTGACAAGGGGCGACAACACCTATTATTTAGAGAGTGTAAAAAAAGAGGATATAGCCGGCGTTTTATCAGCCTTTTACAGACGTGGCAAATATCACGACGCAAAAAAGGACACGGGGTATAAAATCTATGTTTTCTTTATGCGGCTTTTTTATCCTGTGAGATTTTTATTTGTGGCAATAAGAAGCAAACTTAAAAAAATAAAAAAGAGGTAGTCAAATGACTACCTCTTTTCTTTCGCTTTTATTACATTATCTTGCGATAAAGTTCTTTCAGTTCTTCAACGCTTGTTTCTCTCGGGTTGCCGGGACGGCAGGCGTCTTCATAAGCGTCACGGGCGAGAATGTCGAGATCCTCTTCACGAACTTTTTCGTTTTTAACGGGGATACCCACGTCGACGGAAAGTTGTCTTACGGCGTCAACGGCGGCTTTGCGGTATTCTTCCACGCTCATATTTTCTACACCTTTAACGCCCATAGCGATAGCGATATCCTTATACTTTTCGCCGGTGAACTCTTTGTTATAATCCATAACTATAGGCAACATCATAGCGCAGGCAACACCGTGGGGTGTGTCATAATGAGCGCCGAGTGTATGAGCAATAGAGTGGGCGATACCAAGACCGACGTTAGAAAAGCCCATACCTGCAACATACTGTGCAAGAGCCATACCCTCTCTGTCTTCGGGTTTGTTTTCAACCGCACCACGAAGATGTTTTGCAATAAGTCTAATTGCTTCTAAATGGAACATATCGGTCATTTCCCAAGCGGCTTTGGTGGTATAACCCTCGATAGCGTGGGTCAAAGCATCCATACCGGTTGCGGCGGTAAGTCCTTTTGGCATAGAAGACATCATATCCGGGTCGATAACGGCAACTTCCGGTATATCGTGTTCATCAACACAAACAAACTTGCGCTCTTTTTCTACATCGGTTATAACGTAGTTTATCGTAACCTCTGCGGCGGTTCCTGCCGTTGTGGGAACGGCTATTGTCGGAACGGCGTGGTTTTTGGTGGGCGCCACGCCCTCAAGAGAGCGAACGTCTGCAAACTCGGGGTTTGCGATTATGATACCGATAGCCTTTGCGGTATCCATAGCCGAGCCGCCGCCTATGGCGATAATAGAGTCGGCATTTGCCGCCTTGAAAGCCTCAACGCCCTCTTTTACGTTTTCTATAGTGGGGTTGGGTTTAATCTTTGAGTAAACGGTGTAGGAAAGTCCCTCTTTATCAAGAAGATTTGTCACCTTTGCGCTGACGCCGAACTTCAAAAGGTCGGGGTCGGTACAAACAAAGATTTTCTTAAAGCCTTTTGCTTTTGCAACGGGTACTATTTCGTTTATTGCACCCTTGCCGTGATATGAAGTTGTGTTTAGAATAATTCTGTTTGCCATAAAAGTTTCCTCCTATTTTTAATCATCCATAAACCGCCCTTTGTCGACGTCAAATCCGCCTTCAAAGTTCTGCTCTTCATAGATGTTATTTATATTATCAAGTCCGAAATACGAACTGTCCTCTTCCTTTTTATCTTTATAATAATCTTCAATCACTATTTCTGTGGTGTTTTCGCCTATAAGTTTCTTTTCTCTTTTTGTATCTATTACCCACATAATTATAACATATAAAAGAAGAATTGTGAAAGAAGAAATTGTTATATAAATACCTTTTTTAAGACCCGGCGTTTCATAACTGAACCTTATTGTGCTTTCCCCTTTCGGCACCAAAACCGCCATAAATCCGACGTCAACCTTTTCTATCGGGGCTTTCTTTCCGTTTATATAGGCGGTAAAGCCCTCGTCATAAGGAACGGTGAAAACAACAAGCGACTCTTTTTCCCTTTTGACCGTAGCGGTAAAACCGTTTTTATCGGTCTTAAAAGATGTGGCGGAAGTTTTGTTTAGCCTTTGTGCGTCTATTGCCATTTGCTCGTTAGTAAGGCTCATATTTATTCCGTTTTCTCTGCCCTCTTGCTCGGTTACGGTTTCCGTTTCCTGACCGCTTGCCAAAAGGTAGGCTTTTTCAGCCTCGTTTGTCGCCACTTCTTCAAGGTCGCCTAACAAAGACGAGTATTTTTTTGCCTGTTTTTTGGTGAGCAAAACAGCCTTTAGCATAAGTCTTGTTTTTTGACTGCCGCTGTAGTTTTCCAAAAACTCCTCAGTCATATAATAATCGGGTGAAAAGCCATAACCTATATAGTTTTGGTTTTCGTAAATGGCAAAATTGTTTTCGTCCTTTATATACTTATATCCGGGCATTTTACTCTCGCCGGTAGTTTCGGCAAAATTATCCTCATCATCCTTGCGGTCAAGCAAATATTTGACCGAAAGCAGAGGTCTTATCGCCGGATAATCGGTGCCGGGGCGACTGCCGACATCCCTTTTTATACCGATATAATTATAAAACTCCATTATAGAGGGCGGAACGATAGAGTGAAAAGCGTTTATTCCGCTATATCCCATATACATAGCCGTATTATCTACACATTTATAGGTGTCAATTCTATAGGTGTCTTTATCGCCGTCCAGGTTTAGTTTCCCCTCTAAAAGCGTATTTATCATACCGTTGTTTATATCATAGGAGTGCAGTCTGCCGAGCGCTATAAAGAAATTGCCGTATATTGCGGCTACTATACAAACCGCCGCCGTTGACACAAGTATAAACCTCTTGCGGTTTTTGAGGAAAATCGCCATTAAAACTCTAAGCAGAATTAAACTTCCGACCGAGATTGCCACCGTCGCCCAAAAACGAAAGATGTATTCCATACTGTCGCTATCGGTAAATAGTCCGAAAATGATTTTTTCTTCATTTGTTTTTTGCGGAAAAAGACCGATAACAAGGGCAAAAGCGAGTGTTATACCGGCAGTCCACCTGAAACCTCGCACGGTGTCAATTCCTCTTTCAAAAACAAGCACTGTAGCTAGGCACATAATGAGGATGGGCATATAAAACCATCTGGCATAATAACTGCCGTTAAAAGCATAGAAAGCGCTGTTTAGTATGGGAATTAGCGCCATAAAAGCGGATATTATTATCATCCTCTTTACAAAAGACCTTTTTAGTCCGTAAAAGGCGGTTATAACACCCGTCATACTAAAGAGGGGCAACCATCCGCCAAGGGATGACCACTTGACCTCGGCGCCTGGGAAGAAAACGGGGCGAGCCGGCAGGTCGGGCGGGAAGAAAAAGCACTCTATTATATTAAGATATATTTGCTCTTTGCCGTAAACTATTCCACTCCAGCCGAGCAGTATATGGCTTATTCTCTCGTTGCCGAGTATGGCGGTTATTGCCGGCAAAAGCATCGCCGCCGACATCAAAACGCCGAGTATTGCTTCAAAGGCAAGGGATAAAAATGTTTTTATTCTGAAAGTAATTCCCGTCGAGAGCCTTACAAAATAATATATCACGCAGAATACCGCCATACCGAAAAAGAAGAAATAGTTTGTAACGGCGGCAAGGCATACGGCAAGCGCCACAAGCCCCCTTTTGTGTTCGGTGAGGTTTAATTCTATAGACAAAAGCAATAGCGGAAATACTATTATCGCCTCGTGAAAATGATTAAAGAAGATATTATAAACCGAAAATCCCGAAAAAGCGTACAAAAGACCGCCCAGCCTTGCAGAATAAGCGTTTACTGTGAAACGGCGGATATAGAGATATCCCGTCGCCGCCGCACAGGCAAACTTCAAAATAAGTAGCGGTCCCATAA
This sequence comes from Clostridia bacterium, assembly GCA_017431035.1. GTDB lineage: Bacteria > Bacillota > Clostridia > Oscillospirales > Acutalibacteraceae > UBA737. The sequence continues at coordinate 16,521 of JAFRLW010000011.1, read as the reverse complement.
GATAGGGCACAAAATTATTCGGGAAAGGTATTGTCAACCAAAAGAACGGACTGCCGAGCAGATAAAATGAATATGAGCCGATAAAGTTTGCGCCGAGGTCGGTTGTAAAACTCCATTTATAAGCTCCGCTTTTTATCGCCGCATGACACATTTTATAAAAAGGTATTTGCTGAACGTTGAAATCTCCGTAAAAAATAAAATATCCGCGCCCGTCAAGTATATAAGGCACGAACAAACAAGCCGCCGTAAGCAGCGCAATAAGAAATGTCGATAAAAGCATTCCTTTATTATCTTTTCTGTTGTTGAGTTTTTTACTTCTTTCAGCCATACTTTAGTTTCTCCCGACTAAATTGCTTATTGATATTATACCAAAATAAGATATAATATTCAATATAGAGAATGTTTTTGGAGGGTAAAAAATGAAAAGTCATTTTTATGCTATGCTTTCCCGTATGAAAGATATTTACCGCTGGGGACTTATGAGAAATATAAAGGAAGAATCGCTGAGCGTTCACAGTTTAGAGGTCGGTTTTATAGCGCACGCTTTAGCCGTTATTGAAAACAAACGCCTTTGCGGAAACTTTGACCCGAACTATGTTTGTGCCGCCGCTCTTTTTCACGATACAAGCGAGATAATCACAGGCGATATGCCGACACCCATAAAATATTATAACGAAGACATAAAGTCCGCCTATAAACAGATAGAAGCGGCGGCGGAAGGACACCTTATTTCTTTGTTGCCGCCCGATTTGCAGGATGATTTTATCCCGCTTTATAACTTGGACGAAAAAACTAAAAAACTAATCAAAGCGGCGGATAAAATATCGGCGCTTATAAAATGTATTGAGGAAGAAAATATGGGAAATCACGAGTTTTCTTCGGCAAAACGCCAAACCGAAAAGGCGATAAAAGATATGCACCTTAAATCAGCGGATATTTTTATTGACGAGTTTTTGGATAGTTTTTCCCTTAATCTTGATGAGTTGAAATAAATGCACTAAAAACGGGCTGCCGTGAACGTCGACCCCTACAAAACATAAAACGGGCGAAAAATCGCCCGTTTATTATTTTGTTTTTATTGTCCTAAACTTTCAAGCATTATTTCCCTGGCGGTATTTTCAAGGGTATCTTTATCGCCGTTTGTCACCTCTTCAGCCGAAAAGGTTTTAAGAATATCGAGTTTAATTTTTGTGGATTTAAGCGGAAAACGCTTGAACACCTTTGCCGCCCCTTTTATCGTACAAACCGTAAAGGGTACGCCGGCTTTTGCCGCCGCTCTGACGGCGCCCGGCTTAAAGGGCAAAAGTTCGCCCGTTTTGCTTCTTGTTCCCTCAGGAAAAATGCCTACGCTCGCCTTGTCGTCCTTTAGAAGATTTATCATTTTAATAAGCGATTTTGCACCGCTTCGGGTGTTTTCTCTATCGACAAAAGCGCCGCCTTGCGAGGCGATAAACTGCGGTACAACCGGCATTTTTCTTGTTTCCTCTTTTGCAAGAAAAGCAAACTCACACTGAGGAAACGCCGCCATTAGTATCACGGGGTCTAATATACTTGTATGATTTGCCACTATGACAAAACGGCGGTTATAGGGCAACAACTCCTCGCCTGATACTTTTATCTTCATACGAAGAAGCCACGCCACCAGCGGCAAAGTAACCTTTGCAAGACCTTTATAATATCTTTCGCACTTGACGGGTTTGTCGGGGTTTATAAACATCAGCGACCCGATAAAAACTATGGCGTGAAGAAGGATAAATCCCACCATAAAGGCTATAAACAAAAGGGGTACTATCCATATACCGTTAACGTTTTTGAATATAGGATGAAATCTATCAATAACAACTATCAGCACCGCCGACAAAGTCATATAAGCGTATACCATTTTTATCTCCTTAAAGGTCAGTTTTGGCGTCTTACGATTTTATACTCGTCATAGGGATCGAAATAGTGACAACCGCTTGTCGTTCCGCTTAAAAAACGAGCCATTTCGTCCTCATCAAGATTTACGTCGCAATAGTATTCTTCTATCTCTTCGTCATACATATAGTAGGCGCAGTTTTCACAAAGATTTGTCATTTTCCTACTCCTAACTACTCGCCCTCACTATAGGTTTCACTCTCTGTTCCACTTGATGAGGCAGAGCTCTCCTCCGTACCTGTTTCGGTTCCTTCTTCATAGGTGGAGGTTTCGCTGCTGCTTTCATAGACGGATGTTTCAGTAGAGGAATAAGTTTCGCTTTCCACCGTTTCCTCAATGCCGCTTGGCAGGTCGGGTGCCGGAGTTATAGAGGGTGAGCCGTAAATTGCGGCAAACCAGTCATTCTTTTCTATCGGGTTTGCCTCCTCAAAGGCTTCCATAGTTATATCGTCATAAATTATTGCGTGAACGGCACGCTTTGCGTAGTCTTTATCAAAGTATACGCAAGAACCGTATTCCGGATAACTAAAAGGCATAAGCCATTCCATTTGCGGTATACGGTACTGCTCAAACTTGGCGCCTTTAAGCAAAACGTTGACCGCCAAAGTCACTATATCATTATAGGTGAGTGAAGTTTCACTACAGGGAAGCAGGGCTTTTGCAAGTTTATAATAATCGCTCTTTTTAAGGTTTATCGCTTTGGTAAACAGTTGCTCCATAACGTAGCGCTGACGGTCGGTCCTGCCGTAATCGTCATTTGTTCCGAATATGCTCAGTCCGTGTCTTACCCTCGCATAAGCAACGGCTTGTACACCGTTCAGGTGCATTTTGCCGGTGTTGTAGATACGATATTTTGAAACGTCAAGTCCACGCCCGGTACAAATTTCTTCCATACAACCGTTGAGGTTGGGGTTATCGTTGCCGTGCCAGGCGAGTTCGTCTTCGGTGATAGTGGCATCTATTCCGCCGACGGCGTCAATAATATCCACCATTCCGTAGAAGTTTATGGTTGCATATCTTGAAATATCAAGTCCGTAGGTTTGGTTAATGGTTTTTATGGCAAGTTCCGGTCCGCCGTAGGCATAGGCGTTGTTTAGTTTTGTATAGAAAACATCGCCCTTATATTCTATTCTGGTTATAGTATCACGCATAAGGGAGATAACCTTGACCTTTTTAGTCTCGGTATTGATAGAGAGTATCATTATACTATCGCTTCTGCCTTTGAACTCATTTTCCTCTCGTGTATCAAGTCCGAAAAGACCTATGTTTATAACCTTTTCGTTTATAACGTCGCTAAAGCCCAAATCTTTATTGTTGCCCTTGAGTTTATTATAGTTGTAGTTAAGGAAAGGCCAGGCAAAATAAAGAAGTATCCCTAAAATAATAAGCACACAAGCGGTGATGATGATAATCTTTTTCCGCTTGTTTTTCTTAGTTCTTTTTTTGGCGCCTTTTTTTCCTGTGGGTCTTCTTTTGCCCGAAAAGGAGTTTATATCAATATTTTCAGAACGGCGTTTTGAGTGACTTCTTATATCTCGTCCGCTCTCGTTTTCCCTTTGGTATTCCTTATATATTTCGTAATAATCCACCGCTTTGTCCTGATCAAAGGGCAAATTGTTATCAAAACCGTCGTCATATCTTCCCATTTTTTAACCTTCTTTTGCTGTTTGTTTTTCTAGACTTAGTGTCGGTAAGGTCAATAAGTCTACTTTACTACTTCTTTATATATATCACTTTTCTTTATTCCCGTAAGCCGTGCAATTTGTTTTGCGGCTTCGGTTTTGCTTTCTCCCTTTTTTATAAGTTCAAGACAAAGGGAGACCGCCTCTTTTAAAGTGTATTTTTCTACTTCTTTTTTTGCGCCGTGGACGATTATTACATATTCGCCTTTCGGTTCGTTTTCAGCGTAATACTTTACCGCTTCATCAAGGGTTGTTTTTAGTGTTGTTTCGTGGGTTTTTGTTATCTCTTTTACAACCGAAACCTCACGGTTGCCGAAGAGTTCAAGCATATCGGCAAGGGTTTTTTTGAGTTTATGAGGCGCCTCATAAAAAACCATTGTTCTCTCTTCGTCTTTAAGGTTTGTAAGTCGGCTTTTTCTTTCTTTTTTTTCGGCGCTTAAAAAGCCTTCAAAGCAAAACCTTTCGCTTTTCATACCCGAAATGGACAGCGCCGCCGTAAGAGCGGAGGGTCCGGGTACCGACTCTATACAAACGCCGCAATTTATAGCCTCTCTCACAAGGTCTTCGCCGGGGTCGGAAATAGCCGGCATACCGGCGTCGGTCACAATGGCCGCCGTTTCCCCGTTCTTTATCCTATCTATAATAACCGTACCTTTTGAAAGTTTGTTATGTTCAAAATAGGAAATCATAGGCTTTTTGATATTAAAATGATTTAGAAGTTTAAGGGTGACCCTTGTATCTTCCGCCGCAATAAAATCCACTTCCGAGAGTATTCTCACTGCCCTTGCGGAAATGTCCTCCAAATTGCCTATCGGCGTGCCGACAACATAAAGTTTTCCTGCCACCTTTTCACCGTCCTAATTTATAAAAACTGTTCTTTATATATTCCGTAGATATTAAGCATATCTTCTGTATAGTCGCCCTTATCGTCATAGAGATAAAGGGTCGGCTCAATTACAAGCCCGGTTTTTGCCGAGCGTTTGCCCTCTAGGAGTACAAGCCAGGGTCTTTCGCCCACTTTTTTTGAAACCAGGCGCATACGTTTAGGCTCTACCTTGTTTTTTGCCATAAGGGTTATAAGTTCCGCCGCACGCTCGGGGCGCTGACACATACAAAGCCTGCCGCCCGTTTGCAAAAGTTTTGCCGCCACCTCTACAAAAGAAGCCATATTTCCCGCTGTTTCGTGTCTGGCGGTGCGCACGGTTATATCACGGCTTTCAAGTCCGGCATCTTTAGCCTTATACGGCGGGTTAAAGGTGACAAGGGTATTAGCGCCGAAACCGACCTTGCCCTTTAGTTCGTTTATATCTGAACAAATAGCGGAAAAGTTTTCAAAGCCGTTTTCCCTTGCCCCGATATTTGCCAAATCCACCGCTTCTTTTGAAATATCAACCCCTACTGCCGATTTGAGTTTTTTATCCCTCATAATGACAAAGGGGATTATTCCGCACCCTGTACCGAGGTCAATAAGGCTATCTCCGTTTTTTGCGTTTGAAAAGTTTGCGAGGAGAATTGCATCGGTGCCGAAAGTATGATGTTTTGAAACGGCAACCTTAACGCCGTTTCCAAGCGGTTCAAACTTTATGCTCTCGTCCATTTTACGCCCTGCGGTGTATCTTCAAGGATAATTCCCATTTCTTTGAGTTTATCTCTTATCTCGTCGGCTGTCTTGAAATCTTTATTTTTTCTTGCCGCCGTTCTTTTTTCTATCAATTCTTCTATCTCGCTGTCAAGCGCCGCTGTTTTGCGGTTGTAAACAAGGCCGAGAACGCCTGTAAGCTCATCAAACGTATCGGCGCACGCTTTTAATGTTTCTGCCTTTGCGCCGTTTTGTATCTCGGTGTTTATATCTCTTACAAGATTAAATACGGCAGCCAAAGCGTCGGCGGTGTTGAGGTCGTCATCCATAGCAAGAATAAACTCCTCTTTTCTTTGCTTGCAAAAATCAGGCGCTATGCCGCCCTCTTCGGCGCTTTTCAGAGCAAAATCAATATTATCTCTGCAGGTGTAGAGTCTGTCAAGGGCGTTTTTGCCCTGTTCGATAATATCTATCGAATAGTTGATAGGTCCTCTGTACTGCGACGAAATCATCAGATATCTTATAGGCTCATAGCCGTATTTTTCCGCCACGTCACGAACGGTGAAGAAGTTGCCCTTCGATTTTGACATTTTGTGGTTATCAACGTTGATAAATCCGTTATGCATCCAATAGTGCGCAAACTCTACGCCGTTTGCCGCTTCGGACTGAGCAATTTCGTTCTCGTGGTGGGGGAAAATGAGGTCAAGTCCGCCACAATGAATATCTATTGTATCGCCGAGATACCTACAAGCCATAGCCGAACATTCAATATGCCAACCGGGGCGACCTTTTCCAAAAGGCGACTCCCAAAACGGTTCGCCCTCTTTAGCGCCTTTCCACAGACAAAAGTCCATAGGGTCTTCCTTGATATCGCCGGTTTCTATTCTGGCGCCTGCCTCAAGGTCTTCAAGCGGCTGGTGAGAGAGTTTTCCGTATTCACTGAACTTTCTCGCACGGTAGTAAACGTCACCGCCGGCGGTATAGGCATAGCCTTTTTCCACTAACTTTTCTATTATTTCAATTATTTTGTCGATATTATCGGTTGCTTTGGGATTTATAGTCGCGGGCAAAACATTAAGCCCTTTTGCGTCTACCCAAAACTCCTCAATATAGCGTTTTGCAATTTCGGGAACGGTGGTTTTTTCCTCGTTTGCACGACGGATAAGTTTATCATCTATATCGGTAAAGTTTGAAACGTAGGTAACTTTATATCCACGCCACTCGAAATATCTGCGTAAAACGTCAAAAACACACAGGGGTCTTGCGTTGCCTATATGTATAAAATTATAAACGGTAGGGCCGCAGGCGTAGATTTTTACCTCGCCCTCTTTTATAGGCACAAACTCATCTTTTTGACGTGTGAGTGTATTAAAGATTTTCATTATTCTTTCTCCCTTAGTGTGTTTTTAATATCTTTAATTTGTTTGTTGATTTTTTCAAGTTCCTGCTGAACGGGGTCAGGTATATTTATCTGGTCGAGGGGCGCTTTTTGAACCCGTTTGCCGTTTTGTTTAACAACCTTTGCCGGAACGCCGACAACGGTTGACTCCGCAGGAACGTCCTTAAGAACTACGGCGCCTGCCGCTATACGTGCGCCGTCACCGATGTTTATAGGTCCTAAAACCTTTGCGCCGGCGCTTATCATAACCCTGTTTCCTACGGTGGGGTGGCGTTTGCCGACGTCTTTTCCCGTTCCGCCGAGCGTCACTCCCTGATAGATTAAAACGTCGTCGCCTATCTCAGCCGTTTCGCCGATAACAATACCGACGCCGTGGTCTATAACAAAACGTCTGCCGATTTTAGCGCCCGGATGTATCTCTATACCGGTTTTTCTCGCCGCTCTTTGTGAAATAAGCCGAGCACGGAAAAAATGACCTTTAAGATAATGTTTGTGCGCACGGCGATACATTCTTATAGCCCTGAAACCCGGGTATAGCATAAATATTTCAAAACCGTTTCTTGCCGCAGGGTCACGTTCGAGAAAAGCATTTATATCTTCTTTTAATGTACCCATTATATTCTCCTTAAAAGATTTATTTTGATGGATTTATATATTCCTTTGCTCCAAAAAGATAAATGATACCCGAGAGTATACAAAGCACTCCCGAAATAACAAAGAGAGATAAAACGATAATTTCAAGAGAGACTATGAGCGTTTCGGGCAGTTTTATAATATCTTTTAACGCATTTAAGAAAAGCGCCGCTATAAGACTAACCATTTGAACAACGGTTTTGAGTTTTCCCCAGATGTTTGCGGCTATAACCTTTCCGCCTGAAGATACCGAAACAAGTCTTATGGAAGAAACGGCAAACTCCCTGAAAAGCACAACAAAGGTGACAAGGGTGATTATAAGGGAATAAACCGCCTCGCCCCTGTAGGTGTAGATAAAACCTATATACGCCGCCGTTGTGAGCATCTTATCAGCCAGCGGGTCAAGAAACTTTCCGAAATCGGTGACAAGATGATTTTTTCTCGCAAGTTTTCCGTCTATCAAATCGGTTACAGACGCCACGATAAAAACAACCATAGCCACCGCAAAATGATACTTAAACTCTATAAGCATCAAAAGCATAAATATCGGGGTTAAAACTATTCTTCCCATTGTCAGTCTGTTTGGAACGTTCATACTACCTCTCCCAACAAATCATAATCAAGCGTATCATTAACTTTGACATTTACAAATTGTCCGAACGTGAGCGCAGTGCCGCTTGTGAAAAAGATTTTTCCGTCTATTTCGGGGGCGTCGGCTTTTGTTCTGCCAAAGTAACACTTTATATAATCATCATACCCTTCAACCAGGGTTTCAAACACTTTTCCTATCTTTTGCTCGTTTATTTGCTCCATAATATCCATTTGACTTTCCATAATGTGTTCCATACGGTCGGTCTTTGTTTGTTCATCTATTTGGTTTTCCATTTCTGCGGCAACGGTTCCCTCTTCCGCCGAGTAGGTGAAACATCCAAGCCTTTCAAACCGGGCTTTTTTGACAAACTCGTGAAGCGATAAGAACTGTTCTTCGGTTTCACCGGGGAAACCTGTTATAAGCGTGGTGCGAAGGGTTACGCCCGGCACCTCTTTTCTTATCTTTTCTATAAGCGACAACAACTGTTCTTCGTCGCCTTTTCTGTTCATCCGTCTTAAAATATCTTTATCGACGTGTTGTATCGGCATATCGATATATTTTATGAGTTTTTCCTCTTCTCTAAGCGCTGTTAAAAACTCATCGGTTATTCGTTCGGGATATGTATAAAGTGTTCTTATCCATTTTAGTCCTTCAATTTTGCATAGTTCACGAAGAAGTGCAGCCAACATAGGTTTACCGTATATATCGGTACCGTAGGCGGTGGTGTCCTGCGAAACCACGGTCAGTTCCTTTACGCCCATATCCGCTAATTTTCTCGCCTCATTGACACAGTCTTCAATAGTTCGGCTTCTTTGTCTGCCCCTGATTTTAGGTATGGCGCAGTAGGTACAACAGTTATCGCAACCGTCCCCTATTTTAAGATATGCACTAAACGGAAATCCGCCAAGTATTCTTTCTCCGCCAAGCGGAAGGGATAGGTTATCGGCAAAAAAATCTTTTCTTTCCTTTTTTTCTATCGCCGATTTTACTATCTCTGCGATATTTCCGTTTTGACCGATAGAAACGCAAACGTCCGCCTCTTTTATTTCTCTCAGAACTTCCTTGCGGTAACGCTCGGCAAGACACCCTGTCACGATAACCGCTTTGCAGTTGCCGCTTTTTTTATATCTTGCTGCTTCTAATATGTTTTCTATCGCTTCTTTTTTTGCCGCCTCTATAAATCCGCAGGTGTTGACGATTATGGCGTCCGCCTTTTCTTCCTCCGGGCTTATCTCAAACCCGGCGTTTTTAAGGGACGCCAACATCATTTCGGCGTCAACCTGATTTTTAGGACAACCGAGCGAAACTACGCTGACTTTATACATAAATTATTCCTCAATCAGTTCAATGCTTGTGTATTTTTTAATCGCACTTTTAACATCGCTATACGAAAAACCTTTTCTTATAAGCGCCGCCGCAACCTTTTGCGGTCCGTCGCTCGCCGTGATTTTTGTTTTGTATTTTCTTTCAATTAGCGATAAAATCTGTTTCTCCTCATCCGTTTCACTTTCGTTTATAACGGATTTTATAATATCTGTCGGCACACCTTTTTCATACATTTTGGCATAAGCCGCCCGTTTTGATACGTTTTGTTCGCAATACTTTGCAAAAAGGTTTCTTGCATACCTTGTATCGTCTACGAGTCCAAGTTCTTTGAGCCTTTCTATCGCACGAATAGCCGGCTCTTTTTTTATACCGTTCGCCGTCACCTTTTGAAGCAGCACCTTTTCACTGCGGTCAGCCCGGTCTAAAAACCAAAGCGCCCTGGATTTTGCACGGCGGTAATCCGACTCAAAAAGCAGTTTTTCTATTTCGGCGTCGGTTAAATCATTTCCGGCTCTAAGACACATTTCGTAGGCAAAGTCACTATCAAGCAAAATCTCGCAGTCGCCCAAGTCTATTTTTACAAGATGACCTTTTTGCTTTGTAATTGATTTTATTTTCATCAATCGTCAACCGCTATATCGATATTGATTTTTTTGTGAGGTATCTCTTCCGCCTCAACCGGCATAATTACCTCTTCCTCCGCCTTTTCTTCCTCTTTTTTGCCTTTGTTGTTCAAAAAGGCTTCGTATTTTACCATTATCTTTTCTTTTATCTCATTGGCGAGTTCGGGTGTGTCGGCAAAAAGTTGCTTAACGGCGTCTCTGCCCTGACCGAGCCTTGTTTCGCCATAGTAGAACCAGGCGCCCGAGCGTTTTAGTATCTCAAACTCAAGACCCATATCGACAAGTTCGCCCTCTTTTGATATGCCTTTGCCGTACATAACGTCAAACTCAGCCTCTCTAAACGGGGGAGCAACCTTGTTTTTTACAACCTTTGCACGTGTTCTCGAGCCTATTATCTCACTGCCGTTTTTAATGGTCTCGCCTTTGCGAACATCAATTCTGACAGAAGCATAAAACTTCAAGGCTCTGCCGCCGGTGGTGGTTTCGGGGTTGCCGTAGATAACGCCGATTTTTTCACGCAGCTGATTTATAAAGATAGCGCTGCAATTGGATTTTGAAAGCGCACCTGTTAATTTTCTGAGCGCCTGTGACATAAGGCGGGCAAGTTGACCAACGTGGCTGTCGCCCATTTCACCCTCAATTTCGGCACGGGTAACAAGCGCCGCAACCGAGTCGATAACAATAATATCGATAGCGCCGGAACGAACGAGCGCTTCGGCTATTTCAAGAGCCTGTTCGCCCGAGTCGGGTTGAGAAACAAGAAGCGAGTCAATATCAACGCCGAGATTTCCGGCATATACCGGGTCGAGCGCATGTTCAACGTCTATAAATGCGGCGGTGCCGCCCTGTTTTTGTGCCTCAGCCACGCAGTGCAGCGCCAAAGTGGTTTTACCCGAAGACTCGGGTCCGTATATCTCTACTATTCTGCCTTTAGGTATTCCGCCTATACCGAGCGCCATATCAAGTGCAAGCGAGCCGGTGCTGATATGGTCAACGTTCATAGAGGCGTTTTCACCGAGTCGCATAATAGCGCCTTTGCCATACTGTCTTTCTATCTGCGCCATAGCGGTAGCAAGGGCTTTTTCTCTGCCCTCCGCCGATTTATCGGTGCCTACTGTTTTAGTTTGTTTTTCCTTCGCCATAAGTTAATCCCTCCATAAATTATTTTGGGTAAATTATATATTTTTTACTGTCCCAAAAACTACCCTTTCTCTGTTCTCGATATCGGTAGCGGTTTGTACGTTTATAAGTCCCGCTTTTTCCATCATATCGGGCAGTTCCTTTTGCCTTGAAGTTGCGCCGATTTCAAACGCCATAATTCCGCCCTCATTAAGACTGCCTTTATAGTTTTTGATAATCTCACGGTAAAAAAGCATTCCGTCTTCTCCGCCTATAAGCGCCGTTTCCGGTTCATAGGTGACCTCTACGGGAAGTTTTTTCATTTCCTCTGTGTCAAGGTAGGGCGGGTTTGATAGGATAAGGTCATATTTTTCGCTATTTGCGACACCCTCTAAAACGTCCCCCTCGATAAAGGTCACGTTTTTAGTGTCGTTTAAGATTGCGTTTTCTTTTGCATATTTTAGCGCCACACTATATTTTTCGACGGCGTAAACCTTTGCGTCGGGGCGCTCTTTTGCAATAGATATTGCTATACATCCGCTGCCGCAACAAAGGTCAAGCACCTTAGGCTCTTTTTTATCTTTTATAAGTTCAAGCGTCTTTTCTACAAGCGTTTCGGTATCGGGGCGAGGGATAAGCACACCCGGTCCCACCTTAAAGGGCAGTCCCATAAAGTCCCATTTTCCCAAAATGTACTGTAGCGGATAGTGTATTCTTCTTTGGTTTAGTATAGCGGTGAGTTTGTTTTCTTGCACGGGAGTAAGCGTATCGCTATAGCGCTCAAGTATCTCTCTGTTTGTGTATCCCGTTATGTGTTTTATTATTTGCTTTGCCTCAAAAACATAATCCTCTGTGATTTTTTCAAGGTCACTTTTCAGTCCGTTATACGCCGTAAATATATTTTTACTCATCGGTGTCATCTGACTCCTTTGGTCTTGCTACGTCGGGTACTGCCGGCTCGCACGCCTTTAGCGCCGCTATGGCAATTTCTATCATATCGTCTTCCGGCTCTTTGGTGGTTATTCGCTGTAGCCACATACCCGGTGCGGCGATAATTCTTGTAATAACGTTATCATACTTTCCGCAAATGCTAAGCAGTTCAAATCCGAGTCCGCAAATTATCGGTATCATAAGTATTTTAACCGCAACCCAAACCGCCGGGTTATCATAAACGCCACGAAAAATCAGTTGAACGACAAACGAAACTATAAAACTCACAAGTATCATCAGTATCATAAACGAAGTTCCGCAACGGGGATGAAATCTGCGTTCTTTGCGAACGTTTTCCACCGTGAGAGGCAGTCCGTGTTCATAACAAAATATTGTTTTGTGTTCGGCGCCGTGATACATAAACACTCTTTTTATATCTTTCATAAGGGAAACAAGGAACACATAAAGCACCAAAACAACAATTTTTATTCCCTGCTCTATCGCCATTGCGCCGGCGCCTTTTATCTCGGTGTTAAAAAGCAGATTTAGTCCCGAAACGGCAAGGCGGGGAATAAGAAGAAAGAGCACCACGGCAAGTAAAACGCCTAACACCGACGCCACCGCCATAATAATGTTTATAAAAAGATTGTTGTCCTTTTTATCCTCTTTTTCCTTATCTTCCTCAATATCGGTATAGCCCGAAATATCCGCCGACATCATCATAGCTTTGTATCCGCTTATCAGCGACTCGACAAAAGCGACGGCTCCTCTGATAATAGGAAGAGCGAAAAACTTGTATTTTTCTCTTAATGATTTTTGCTCTAAATAGGTAATACTTATCTCTTTATCGGGTTTTCTTACGGCAAGTGCAGATTTTTCGGGGCTTTTCATAAGTATGCCCTCAATAAGCGCCTGACCGCCTATTCTTGTGTATTTTGCCACTCTGCATTCTCCTTTGCGTCAACTTCCGGCAAAACTTCGCTCAAGGCAGTCTCGGTTGTTTCTTCTGCTTCTTCTATAATCGGCAAAACTACCGACACAGTTGTTCCCACGCCCTCGACGCTGTCTATAAGTAAAAGTCCGTTATGCTGTTTTATAATCTCATCGGCAACGGCAAGACCTATGCCGCTTCCTCTGACGGTTTGATTTGCTTTATAAAACTTCTCTTTTACGTGTTCTATATCCTTTGCCGCTATTCCGGCGCCGGTATCTTTGAACTGGATTTGAACGCAACCTTTATCCTCCGTTTGTGTTATGAGGATCAGTCCGCCCTTTTCGGTATATTTAACGGCGTTATCAAGCACGTTTATAAACACCTGTTTCAGTCGGTCACGGTCGCCCTCAACCATAGTCACGGCGGTAGGCGGTGTAAAGGATATTTCTATGCCCTGTTTTTTTGCGAGTTCGCTATACATAGCGGTAACGCTTTCAAGCAGGTTTGAAATATCTATCGGTGCGGTGTTGACCGTTAGTCTGCCCTGTTGCATACGGGAGAAATCAAGCAGTTCTTCCACAAGTCCCGAAAGTCTGTCCGCTTCGGACAAAACAACGTCAAGTCCACGGGAAACAAGTTCCTCATCGGTGCCGACCGCCATTTTCGCCGTCTCGCCCCAGCCTCTTATCGCCGTGAGCGGAGTTCTGAGCTCGTGAGATACGCTTTGTATAAAGTCGTTCTTTATATTTTCGGCGTTTTCGAGTTCGCTCGCCATATAGTTGACCGTTTCACAAAGGTCGCCTATCTCGTCGTCCCGTTCTTTTGTAATCCTTGCGGCAAAATCACCGTGGGCAATTTTGCGCGCGGTAATACCCACCTCACGTATAGGGGTCGCAATAGAACGCAAAAAGCGAATACCCATAACGGCGTACAGCAGGAATATACAAATAAACACAACAAAGATAATCGCATATATAAAGTTAATATATCGCCTTGTCGCTCTAAGAGAAACCGTCCAAACATAAGCGCCCATAGCCTTTCCGCTTTTGGATTTTATAATGTTTGTTCCGGTGAGTATTCTCTCGCCGTCGGAGGTTTTCTCCCTTGTTATATAAACGCCTTTTTGGTCGTTTAGCGCTTTTTCAAAGTTTTTGGTTTCATCCCGTTTATCCGGCTCAAAACCCGTAGTCGAAACAAAAGCCTTTCCGTTTTGGTCGAGAACGTGAACCTCGATAATATTCTTTTCTCCGAAACTCTCGCACAAATCAACTGCCGCCGATTTGAAGTTTTTCGTTGTTACGGAACTTAGTGAGTTAAACTCATCCGCACTCTCGGCGGCGGATTTTTGTACGCTTGAATGATAAACACTGCTGATAGTGGCGGCAAGGGCTATGCCGATTATCAAAAGCGCAACCGTAGTAACGGCAAAAACGCTCTTAAACCATCTCGGTATTATTCCGCTGAAACTGATTGTCTTTTTTTCTTTCGGCAAAGGTCTCGCCTCACTTTCCGCAATATTTTTTAATCAGACCATTTGTACCCGAGTCCCCAAACGGTGACAATATGTTTTGGGTCGGAGGGGTCATCCTCCATTTTTATACGCAGTCTGCGCATATTAACGTCAACTATTTTTTCTTCCGCATAGGATGCGCCGCCCCATATTTTTTCGAGTATATCCCTGCGGCTAAGCGCAGTATCGGGATTAAGGAAAAAGTATTCAACTATCTGGAACTCAACCTGCGTGAGTTCTATTCTTTGACCACGCTTTGTAAGTTCTCTTTTCCTGAAATCGAGAACAAAATCGCCACGTCGAAGAATATTCGTATCCTCTACGCCTCGTTTTTTCTGAAGTTCAACACGGCGGTAAAGGCTATCCACCCTCGCTATCAGTTCAGAGGGGCTGAACGGTTTTGTTATATAATCATCGGCGCCTATCATAAGTCCGCTCACTTTATCCATTTCCTGAGATTTGGCGGTGAGCATTATTATACCGATAACCTCGCTTTTAGCGCGTAGTTCTTTGCAAAGGGCAAAGCCGTCCATACCGGGCATCATAACGTCAAGGAGTGCTACGTCAAACGGCATATCTCCGACCGAAACTATGTCAAGCGCCTCTTCGGCGGAGGCCGCCTCGGTCACCTCATACCCTGCACGGCGGAGGTTTATCGCCTCAAACTCACGTATTGCGTCTTCATCTTCAACAACAAGAAGTTTTTTCATTTTTTGCCCCTCCTATTCTATTACGTTGAACATCTCACTGATATCGTGAACGGAAAACTTAGAGCCGCCGACAAATATCTCGGTCACAAAAACGTTTTCCTCATCTTTGTATATCACGTGGGTGTTTTTATTGCTTTTAGCAAAGTTGTCATATTTTGCCGCCGATACTGCCGTGACGGTAAACATCTTTTTACCGACCTTGTTCGTCTCTTTATCATAGTCATAAAAAGACCTCGTTCGCTTATCGGTATCACGGGAAATCGCTATCTTGTCAATAAGTTTTGAGGGCAGGTCAAGATAATATCCGTCTATCTGGTTTATAACGGTTGTCTTTTTAACGGTGAGTTCCTTTCCGTCAAAGGAACACCAGTTTGTAAAATAAAACTTTTCGTTTGTACCTGCCGCCGCCGGCGCATCTGTAAATATGGGGATTTCGATTGTTCCGTCATTATCAATATCGCTTGATGCAATATTGGCGCTGCGGTTGGTCGTGACGTTCTCTCCGGTCTCTTTGTCAAGAAGCGGATTTATAAGTTCGCCGTCTTCCATAAATAGCACTTCGGTTATATTGCCGTTTGCTTTTTCTTCGTCTATAAAGACCGCCGCTTTGCCGTTTGAAAGTTTTGAAACAATAGGCTCAGCCGATGTTTTAACCTTATTGTCAAGGGTGCATCCTGCCGTTTGGCTTACCCCTGTCGGAGAGAGTGTGTAAACGCTGACGGTGTTTCTCTCCTCCTCGGTATCAAGATAATGCAAAAGCAGTTCAGGAACTTTATCCCCCGAAATATCGGTACAAACAAAGTTTGTATAATTAGCCATAAGCCGCTCGTACAGTCCGCCGTTCATTACCGAATATATGCCGAGTTCTTTTTGCGCCGAGCCGAAAATCTCCCAGCCGACGATTATCTCTTTTTGACCGTCATTGCTTATATCGCTGAACTCTATCTTTTCAATACCGCCTGCGGTGACAATATTATCGGCAATGCTTTTCCAACCTTTTTTTGTTTTCTTTATAAAGTTGATATGCATATTTGTGCCGTCGCCGTTGTCGGTTATGTAAAAAGCAAACGCCTCTTTAACGCCGTCGCCGTCTACGTCCTCAAGCACAATAGGCGAGCGGAGATTTCCTCCCGAAGGATAGCACAGTTTGTACTCTTCGGTAACACTCTTTGCAAGCGCCTCGTTTATAGGGCGCATCTCTCCGGAAAGTTCCGGCGGAGATAAAAGATTATCAGGCGTTGTGATAAGGGTTTCACATCCGCAAAGGGTCAAAAGCAGGGACAATATCAAACACAAAACTATCCCTTTTTTATATCTTTTTTCCAAAATCACAACCACCTTTCATTTTCGCCTTTTACACCATTTTATTTTAGTCTTCATAATTATACCACATAATATTTTATAAATAAAGATATTTTGTTAATATTTATTAAATAAATATATATGGTTTATCATCGGTAAGGACAAAATGGTTTTGGAGGGCAAAACTTCCGTTCCTTTTTGCCTCAAAGCCTTGATATACGCCGGTATATCGGCGTTTCTCGGCTTCAAGGAAGCAAAAGTTTTG
>JAFRLW010000010.1 GCA_017431035.1 Clostridia bacterium | reverse complement strand
TATATGCGTGTTCATTGAGGTGGTCGTCAAGACCTGCGCAATAAACCGGAACGTCCGGATGTGCTTTTCTGAACGCCTCAAGACCCTCAGGGGCGGCAATTATGCACATAAACTTAATACGCTTGGGATTAAACTCTTTAATTCTTGCAACTGCGTCAATAGCGCTGCCGCCGGTTGCAAGCATCGGGTCGAGAAGAAAAACGTCACGCTCGCTCAAATCGCTCGGCAATTTGCAGTAATAGTCAACCGGTTTATGTGTCTTGGGGTCACGGTACATACCTATATGGCCTACCTTAGCGGCGGGGATAAGGCTCAGCACACCGTCAACCATTCCGAGACCTGCACGAAGAATGGGAACAAAAGCAAGTTTTCTGCCCGACAAAACTTTTGTTGTGGCAGTAGCAACAGGTGTTTCGGTGCTAACCTCTTTAAGCGGCAAATCTCTTGTAGACTCATAGCACATAAGCATAGCGATTTCGCTTACCAGTTCACGGAACTGTTTAGAGCCTGTCCTCTTATCACGTAAAATGGTGAGTTTGTGTTGGATAAGCGGATGATCCATAATAAATACGTTGTTCATAATTATTCCCCTTTATGTTAATTTATAAATTATTTGCTTTCTATTTCGCTTATTTTGTCAATTCTTCTTTGGTGACGGCCGCCCTCAAAGGGTGTGTCAACAAAAAGGTCAACAAGTTCAAGCGCAGTGCCTATACCTATAACCCTGCCACCGAGGCAAAGTATGTTTGAGTTGTTGTGCAGTCTTGTATATTTTGCGGAAAAATGGTCGCTTAGCGCCGCCGCACGAATACCTTTCACCTTGTTTGCGGCAAGTGACATACCAATACCCGTACCGCAAACCAAAATACCGAGATCACATCTTTTGCTTGTTATCTCGTCGGCAACCTTTACGGCAATATCGGGATAGTCAACCGATACTTTTTCATAAATACCGCAGTCGGTAACATTAAACCCACGTTCGATAAGGTGAGATTTTATGGCGTTTTTGTGTTCAAAACCGCCGTGGTCACAACCTATTGCAATGTTCATAATATCAGTCCTTTTTAAGTTTTTCTTTAAGTTCACGTTCCGCCTGAGACAGACGAAGATAAGAGGGGAGAAGTTCTTGCGGTGATACTGTTTCTCCCTTTGCTATCATATCAATAGCCGAGAGCAAAACGCCCGTTGCGTTTTGAAACCTCAGTTCAATGGGCGCTACTAAAACGTTTTTCATATCACTAATAAGGTCTTTTAGAACCTTTATTCCGTCGCCGCAAATATAAACGCTGCCCTCTATATTTTTTAACTCTTTTGTAAGTTCCAAAGCCGAAATCGCCCTGTCTTCAGTCAGTCTTTTAACCTCGCCGTTGTCCACTCTGAAAAGGGCGTTATACACCTGATTTCTCCTCGCATCCATAACGGGACAAATCGTGGCGTTTATTCCTTCAAACCTTTTAGCCATAGCATATAGCGTTGATATAGGAACGCAAGGGCTATTATCCGCCGCCGCCATGCCTTTAACTGCCGCAATACCGATACGAACACCGGTAAAAGAGCCTGGTCCGTTGCTTACGGCAAAAGCGTCAATATCGTCTAAAGTAAGACCGGCTGATTTAAGCACGTTTTCCACCATAGGAAGCAAAGTTTCCGAATGGGTAACGTTTATGTTAGAAAAGGCGTTTGATACTATAATATCATCAACCGATACCGCCGCCGAAACAGGACCTGCGGAACATTCAAGCGCTAAAATATTCAAGTACAATCTACCTCTTTATAACAATTTTGCGTTTGTTTTCGTCTGTTTTGGTTATATAAACCCGTATAGAGTCATCGCTTAGGGCGTTTTCTACGTTTTCACTCCACTCGGTAACAGTGATACCGCCAGAAGAAATGTATTCAAAAAATCCGGTGGAATCAAGATCATCCCAACCGGTAATGCGGTACATATCAAAATGATAGATATCAAACTTTCCGCCCAAATATTCGTTTACTATATTAAAAGTAGGGGAGGTTACTTCGCCGGTGAAACCCAGCCCCTCCGCCAAACCTTTTACAAAATATGTTTTTCCGGCACCGAGGTCGCCGAAAAGAGCGACGGTTTCTCCGCCTTTTAGAGAAGATGAGAGTTCTGCGGCAATTTTTTTGGTTTCGTTTACGTTGTTAGTTATAAACTCTTCTGTCATAAACTGCCTTCCTCTCATTTTTTCTATAGTATTTTATCACAAAGACAACCGCCTGTCAAACATTATGAGATAAAAACAGTTGTTTTTTTTATATTATTATGATAGAATATTATATAAACATTTTTAGGGGGAACTTTATGCGTGCTGACGGTGTAAAACTTAAAAACATTGACCCTATGGATAAAATTGCGGGATATATTATGACAAAGAGGTATGATACGCTCAACAGTTGTACCATTGATATTCCTCTTGAGCCTATGGATGAATACATCCGTGCAAAACATAGAGATGGTGTGGATATAAGCCATATGGCGCTTATTCTTTCCGCTTATGTTCGTGTCCTTTCCGAGTATCCTCAACTAAACCGCTTTTTTGTAAACAAAAGACCCTATGCGAGAACTGAAGTTTGCGTAGCTATGGTTGTGCTTAAAGCGGGCGGAGATTATGGCCAGGAAACAATGTCAAAGATGTATTTTGACCGTACAAATACCGTTTTTGACGTCAATGATATTATAAACGGCTATGTCACCGAAAACCGCAACGCTCCCGATAATAACAAAACCGAAAAACTCATAAAGGTTTTGCTTGGCGTTCCCGGAATACTCAACGTCGGCGTGGGACTTTTTAAGTGGATGGATAAACACGGTCTTTTGCCGAAATCAATAATAGACGCTTCGCCGTTCCACAACAGCCTTGTTGTTACAAATCTTGCCTCTATACGTACAAATCATATTTATCATCACCTTTATGATTTTGGTACTTCAAGTATCTTTTTGGCTATGGGTATACCGCATTATATACCTGTAAAGAGCGGCAAAGAGATAGTAAATATAAAAACCATGCCGATAGGTGTTGTTATGGATGAGAGAATAGCAAACGGCTCATATTTTGCACGTGCTTTCAGAAGAATGCAGCAACTGCTTAAAAACCCCGAACTACTTGAAACTCCGCCCGAACCTGAAAAAATACTATACGATCCGGCAATACCTGAGAAAAAACTATATAAGTTCAAATAATAGGAGGAAATAAATTATGTTAGTTTCATCAACACAAATGCTTCAAAAAGCGAGAGAGGGCAAATACGCCGTAGGTCAGTTTAACATAAACAACCTTGAGTGGACAAAGTCGGTTTTACTCGCTTGTGAAGAAATGCGTTCGCCTGTCATACTCGGTGTTTCCGAGGGCGCAGGAAAGTACATGTGCGGTTTCAAAACCGTTACCGCAATGGTTAAGGCTATGGTAGAGGAACTCGGAATCACCGTTCCCGTATCTTTGCACCTTGACCACGGCACCTATGAGGGCGCAAAAAAATGTATAGAGGCAGGTTTCACCTCTATAATGTTTGACGGCTCACATTATCCTATTGAGGAGAATATTGAAAAAACAAAAGAACTCGTCGGCATTTGCCACGATCTCGGTCTTTCACTTGAGGCGGAGGTAGGCGCTATCGGCGGTGAGGAAGACGGCGTTATCGGAAACGGTGAAGTTGCCGATCCTAACGAGTGCAAAATGATCGCCGATCTTGGCATTGATATGCTCGCCGCAGGTATAGGCAATATACACGGCGTATATCCTGAGAACTGGAAAGGTCTAAACTTTGAAGTTCTCGAACAAATCAGCAAGATTACCGGCGATATGCCTCTTGTTCTTCACGGCGGCACGGGTATTCCCGCCGATATGATTAAAAAGGCTATTTCGCTCGGCGTCAGCAAAATCAACGTTAATACCGAGTGTCAGCTTTCTTTCTGCGCCGCTACAAGAAAATATATTGAAGAAGACGGCGATAAGAAATCAAAAGGCTTTGATCCCCGTAAACTTCTTAAACCGGGCGCAGAGGCTATTATCGAGACCGTTAAGGAAAAAATTGAACTCTTCGGTTCGGCCGGCAAGGCTTAAAATCATAAAAAAGCACCCTGCCGGGTGCTTTTTTTGAGGGTGATAGTATGAAAGTTTTAACATATAAAGAGATAAAAAGTGCGGAAATCGCTTCTGTAAACAGTCAAAAAGACACCTTTACAGGTCTTATGGAAAAGGCGGGGAACGCCGCCGCAAAAGAGATACTTAACCGATATGACGTAAAGGCAAAAAAGGTTAATATTCTAATAGGCGGCGGTAATAACGGCGGCGATGGGCTGGTTATCGCCGAGATACTTAAAAATGCAGGCGCCGAGGTCTGCGTTACCGCACCTTTCGGACTGCCTGATACTGAAACTGCTTCGGCTTTTCAAAATTGTGTGAGTGACCTTTTAGTATCTGATGAGATAGTTTACGACGCCGATTTTTATATAGATGCGCTTTTCGGTATAGGGCTTAACCGTCCGTTAGAAAAGGATATTTCCGATTTGATAGATAGCGTTAATAATATCGACGCCGTTAAAATAGCCATTGATATCCCAAGCGGTCTTTATGCTGACGGAGGGAGAAACGAAGTTGCTTTTTGCGCTGATTTAACTATCACTTTTATAGGCTATAAAATATCTATGCTTTTGCCTGATACTTCCTCTTTTTGCGGAGAAATCGTGCTTTTTGACCTCGGCATTATTCCACGTGATTATTCCTATTCTGTTATTGAAAAGAAACCGCTTATAAAACGGGATAAAAACTCCCATAAAGGCACTTTCGGTACCGTGTTTGCGCTTTGCGGCAGTTACGGTATGTGCGGTGCTTCTGTTCTCTCAGCAAAAGCGGCAGTAAGAAGCGGCGCAGGGATAGTAAAAGCAGTTATCCCCGATAAAAACTATACTGCTTTTACAATCAGTGTGCCAGAAGCGGTTACAATACCGGTAGAAACGGCTCAAAACGGCGCTATGATAGTTTATGATAAAGTGCTGTTGTCGGGGCTGTCATCTTCAAAATCCTGCCTTATAGGTCCGGGAATCGGAACTACAGACGAGGCGGCTAAACTACTAAGCCGTCTGCTTATAATCAGTGAAATCCCGACAATTATTGATGCTGATGGTATAAATGCACTCGCAAAGGACATAAATATATTATATAAAACAAAAGCCCCCGTTATAATAACGCCACACCCTGCGGAAATGGCTCGCCTTTGTGAAACCACCGTTTCCGATATTGAACAGAACAGAATAAGATACGCCAAGTTTTTTGCCAAAGAGTATAATGTTATCGTTGTGCTAAAAGGGGCAAACACAATAGTATCTCTTCCAAACGGCGAACTTTTCTTCAATATTACGGGAAATCCCGGTATGGCTACAGCCGGAAGCGGAGATGTGCTTTCGGGAATTATAGCCGCCTATCTTTCAATGGGGTATTCACCGGTAGATGCGGTAAAAATGGGCGTGTATAATCACGGCGAGGCAGGAGATATAGCCGCCAAAAAATGCGGAGAAAACTATATGTCCGCTACCGATATTATAAAAGGGCTAAAAGATATCAGGTGATTAAACTGAAAAAACTCTATATTATACCTATCATTGTTGTTTTGACTTTATGCGGTTGCAAATCGAAAAGTGAGCCTAAAAAGATAAACGATATTTCTTTTTTATGCCATGTTGAAATAGGGGATAAAGAATATAAAATAAACTCGACTATTGATAATAACGGTAATTTTAACGGTAGTGTTGTTTACCCTGAAAGCATAAAGGGACTTGAAATCGCCGCAAACGGCGACACGGCAACTTTTACCTTTATGGGTGTAAAGTATGAACAGGACTTAAAAAAATATCCCGTTTCGGCTATTACAAGCGTTATTTATTCCGCCTTTAATGACGATAGCAATAAACAAAAAGATGAAATTAAAGGCAAAATAGGGAACGTTGATTATACTTTAACGCTGAAAGACGGTTTACCTTATGAACTGACTGCCGAAAAACTTAAACTTAAAGCGGAAATCAGCGATATAAAAATAAACGGAGAATGATTTTTTGTTATCATTCTCCGTTTCTCATATCTATTTTTTTGCAATCAAAAAGGTTTATATCTTCTGCGCTGTGACTAATCATTAAAACGGGTTTTCCTTTGTCTATAAACTCACGCTTTATAATAGCGGCACATATAACTTTGTTATCTTTGTCAATGCCGTTAAAAGCCTCGTCAAGAATAAGCCCCTCTCCGCCGAAAGCGACGGCACGAACAATAGAAACCCGCCGTTTCATACCGCCTGAAAGTTCACGCACCTTTTTCGACCTCTGCTCATATAGTCCTACTTCTTTTAGCAAACTCTCGGCAAAAGCATAATCCTTTTCATATAAGCACAGTCTTATGTTTTTTATAACTGAAAATCCTTCAATCAGTCGGTCTTCTTGAAACACAACCGATATTCTCTCGGGCGAAGTCACTTCTCCGCTATCGGCTTTAAGTAGCCTTGCAAGTATCATAGCGGCGGTCGTTTTTCCGCAACCGGACGGACCGCAAAGCGCCGCACATTCGCCGTTTTCTACGCTTAACGAAAAATCGCTTAACACCTTTTTATCGTCATAAGAAAAGGAAACGTCAGTCAGTCTGAACATTTTTCTTTACCTGCCTTTCCTTTCTTTTGTCAAAGAGGTATTTTATAAAGAACTCAAATATAAGGCTTAAAATAACAACGGTAATAGTAAGGGCATAAACCTCATCAAAATTAAGATTTCCTTTTGCTTTATAAATGCTTTTTCCTATAGAAACAGCAGGACTGCTTAAAACCTCTGCCGCAACGCCCGATTTCCACGCAAGACCTACTGCGCTGATAATTGAGGTGAATATTCGGTCCTTGCCGAGAAAAAGTTTAACATTAAAAAGAGTTTTTGTTTTTGACAGTTTATAAACCTTTGCCATATCGGTCATTTTTTTATCCGTGCCTATTATACTGTCGTTCACCCCTTGCCAGACTATCGGCGTCACCATAAGCGACGAGATAAAAACGGGCAAATGGTTTACGCTTATAAACAGGTAGGCGAGTATAATAAAAGACACAACCGGCACCGAGCGAACAATTCTGAGAGCAGGGGATATAAGAATATCGGCAACCTTGCTCTCTCCGGTGCAAATACCGAGTATAATACCTAAAACGGTACCGATAAACA
Source organism: Clostridia bacterium (assembly GCA_017431035.1). GTDB lineage: Bacteria > Bacillota > Clostridia > Oscillospirales > Acutalibacteraceae > UBA737. Next base: position 7,338 of record JAFRLW010000010.1, on the reverse strand, counting down.
GCCCCATAAAGATACGAAAAAGCGTAGCGCCTACCGCTTTTAGAAAAGATACCTTGAAAAGCATTTTGAAAAAAGCCTTAAAAACGGCAAAAGGCGAGGGCAAAAACAGTGATAAATCACCTTTTATAAGTAGGCTTGCGGCCTCCCAGATTAAAATCCAGAAGGCTGCTGCTAAGACTACTTTTATTATCTTTTTAATATTATTCGCCATAGTAGAAATCGGCTTCGGGCATTTTACCGCCTATAGAAGTCGGGTCATAATCAAAGAGCACCTTGAAATAACCCTCAATAGATTTCTTCATATCTTTTTTGTCGATATAGGTGAGGTTGCAGTTGGGTATTGCGGCCTTGGCTATCGGTGCAGCGGGAACAATTTCATATTTTGCGCAAAGTTCAGCCGCTTTGTCGATTTCGTTGTTTGCGTACTCGATAGATGCTTTGTATTCAGAGAGGAACTTATCAACCGCCTCTTTATTCTCGTCAATATAAGAAGAAAGAGCAACAACACAACCCATCATAAGTTTAGAGTCGGAAATCTTTTCCCATTCGTCATTAACGGTGAGAACTCTTTTAAGGGTGTCTTTCTTTGTAAGAACGGTGGTTGCAGCCGGTTCCGGCACCATAGCAACTTCGGCGTTTCCGCTGATCAGAGCGGCGAGAAGTTCGTCGTTAGAAGCAACAAACTGAATATTAACGTCGTTTTCAAGGTTGTTTTCTTTAAGCAGGTTTCTGAGAATATACTCGGGGTTAGAGCCTTCGCCGGTGGAATAAACGGTCTTTCCTTTAAGGTCTGAAAGTGACTTAATACTGTCGTCCTGAGCGATAAAGGAGAGAACGCCTAAAGTATTTACTGCAAGCATTTTGATTTTGCCGCCTGTTTTGTTGTAAAGTTTAACGGCGAGGTTAGTAGGTATGGAAGCGATATTCAGTTCACCGCTAACTATTTTGCCGCTGATTTCATCAGGGGATGAAGCAACGGTAAAGGTGTAACGGTTTGCGGTTTTGCCTTCTTCGGCGTCTGCCATAAGTTTAGCCATACCAACGCCGGTCGGTCCTTTAAGGCATGCAACCGACATATCAACTGCTTTGTATTCGGCAGTTTCGGCTTTTGATGAGTTTTCGGCTTCCTTGCCGCAGGCGGCAAATGTGAAGAGAAGCGCCACAACGCAAAGAAGTGATACGATTTTGATTAGGTTTTTCATTTTAACTGTCCTTTCTATAATAATCTATTTAACATAGATTTTTTTGGCTTTTCTTTCTATCAGTCCCTTGTTTTCAAGGGAGGATATATCTCTGTATAAACTCGTTCTGCCTACATTAAGCATAGAAGAGAGTTTCGACATACTTGTAGTTAGGGTGAAAACCCCTTTTTCATCTTTGTTAGAGAGCAAAAACTCATATAGTCTTTGCTCGGTTGAGCCTGCGCTGAAAGCGTCAATACGTCGGTTCAAAAAGCGTATGCGCTCGGTGAGAAAGGCAATATAATTAAAGGTGACCCTTTCGTTTTTTACAAGCAGCTCTTTGAAATCATTTTCATTTATATATATTATTTCACCGTCTGTCTCGGCTATGATACTGCTGGCGCCTTTTTTCCACTCGCCGAAGATTGACGCCGCGCCGAATATCTCGTTCTCGCCGAGACTTCTTATCATAAGCGGTTGTCCCGTCAGACTGATACGTCGTATGGTCGCTTTTCCGCTTTTTATAAGGGCAACCTTTCCGTTTTTATATAACTCGTCGCCCTTTTTGAAAGTTGTGGCTTTTGAAATACTGTTCAGTATTTCTTCGGTCTCGGCGGCAGTCAGTCCGTCAAAAATCTTATGCGTAACACTCACCTCATTTTTGTTCCAAATGGAACGGTCTACAATAATGATAATGTTTTAACAATCGTTTGTCAAGAGATAAATAAAAAAAGATGTTCTAATATTTGGAACATCTTTTTTATGGTGATTATTTGATTACTAAAAAGGGGATAGCGCCGCTTTTGTGTTTTCTATTGCTTCAGCGCTTTTTTTGCTATTTTGCTCGATTTTTTCGGTCGTCTTTTCAAGGTCTAAAGAGAGTTCCTTCATACTGTCCGAAAAATCAACCGAAGTATCGGTCACGCCCTTTATAATAGAGGTCAGTTCTTCGTGCGCCGTCTTTAGCGCCGCAAGGTTTTTGGCTACTTCCTTTTCGGTCATTTTGCGGTTTTCTTCCGCCGCTTCGGTAACGGCTTTGGCGTTGGCCTCAGATACAATATAAAGTTTTCCGATATTCTCGGATATGCGGTTTATCTCTTCTTCTTTAGCCTTGTATTGTTCTATTGTTTCTTTTGCAAGGTTTAGTTCTTCCGCTAAATCTTCTTTTTCTGTTTTCAGTTCTTTAACACTTTTTTCAAGTTCATGGATTTTGCCGTTTAACTGTTCTTTTTCTTCACTGTATTCACTGTGGGTCTTTTTTATGTAGTTTATAACGTCATCACAGTTAAAACCCAAAAACGCCTTGCGAAAACCTTCCGCCATTTTTTCGTCCCCCTTGTCCTTTTTTTATATTATATCAAAAGGGGATAGGGAATACAAGAAAAAATATGAATATATGTTTTCCTCACAAAATAAAAACATACTCATAATATGTAATAACGGAGGGAGGAATAATGCGTAGATGCAGGCGAAAAACCAATAAAGGTATTATAGCTATAACCTTTGCCGCAGGGTTGCTGATAAGTTGTTTTTGTCCGCCTAAGTTTCTTGTGGCGGTGTTGGCTGTATGGGTTATAATTTTAGGCATAGCGGCGGCAAAGAACTAAAAGGGGAGTTATTATATGAAAGTAGTTGTACTTAATAAACCAAAGGGAATAAGCGCATTTTTAAGACTGATTTTCAAGATAAAGAAGCAAAATACATAAAAGAATCCAAAATCGCCGAAAGGCGATTTTTTCTATGTTTTTTGGGATTTTTAACTTGACAAATCTATCTAATAAATATATAATATGTTTCGTGACTAACCACCCAAAGAGGTTAAAAGGTATGATACTTGACTTAAAGCGTATTTTTGCCGGTGAGGGCAACAGCCTTCCGATAGACTATACGCTCTCACTTTCTGACTTTGAACTGTATGGGAATTATCCGCTCAAAACTCCTATAAAAGTCAAGGGTGAGATTTTTAACAAAGCGGGCGTCGTTAACCTGGCGCTCGAGATAAAGTATAACTTTTCAGCCCCTTGCGACAGGTGCGGAAAGGTCACAACTCACGAACATACCGTAAAGGTCGATAAAATGCTTGCCGCTTCTTTACAGAGACAGGAGAGCGACACCATTATCGAAGTGCCCGGTATGAAAATTGATGTGGACGAGTTCGTGTACGGGGAAGTGGTTTTATCCCTTCCGACAAAACATTTGTGTAAAGAGGACTGCAAGGGGCTTTGTGAAACCTGCGGAAAAGACCTCAACACAGGAAATTGCGACTGTAAGAAAAAGGACATTGACCCGAGACTTGCGCCGCTTATGGATTTGTTAAAATAATATTTGATATAATTAAGGAGTGTGCTAAAATGGCAGTACCGAAGAGAAAAGTATCTAAAGCGAGACGTGACAAAAGAAGAAATAATTCTTTTAAGATTTCTGCTCCTACACTTGTAAAATGTTCAAATTGCGGAGAGTACAAGCGTCCGCATAGACTTTGCCCCGCTTGCGGTTATTATAAGGGCCGTGAGGTTGTAGCAAAGGCTGAATAATTTTTCTAAAAGTATAGAGGGGTCAAACAGGACCCCTCTGATTTTTTTAAGAAGAAAAGGAGGGAAACGCATTGGCAAAACCTATTGTAGCCGTTGTGGGTAGACCGAATGTAGGCAAATCCACGCTTTTTAACAAACTAATCGGCAAAAGGGTTTCCATAGTAGACGATACCCCCGGCGTTACGAGGGACCGTATCTACGGCGATACCGAGTGGCAGGGCAGAAAGATTATGCTTGTCGACACGGGCGGTATAGAGCAAAAGACGGATGACGTTATTTTGTCCGGTATGAGAGCACAAGCCGAACTCGCTATTGATACGGCGTCGGTTATTATATTTGTCGTTGATATAAAAAGCGGCGTCACCGCTACCGATATGGAAATCGCCGCTATGCTTATAAAAAGCGGAAAGCCGGTTGTTGTTTGTGTTAATAAGTGCGATACTTTAGGTGACGTTCCGCCTGAGTTTTATGAGTTTTATAATTTAGGGCTCGGCGAACTTGTTGCCGTGTCATCGGTACACGGTCACGGAACGGGCGATTTGCTTGATGCCGTTTTGTCCTTTATACCGGACGATAATAGCGAGGACGAGGACGAGGACGTTATAAACGTTGCGGTTATAGGCAAACCTAACGCCGGAAAATCCTCCCTTATCAATAAAATATCGGGCGAGGAGAGGTCAATAGTCTCCGATATAGCCGGAACGACGAGAGACGCTATCAATACAAGAATAGATAATAAATACGGCTCTTTTAATTTTGTTGATACCGCAGGACTAAGACGGCAAAGCAAAGTTGAAGAAAAGATAGAAAAATACAGCGTTCTTCGTGCTAAAATGGCTATTGAACTTTCAGACGTATGTGTTATAATTATTGATGGAAAAGACGGCTTCACCGAGCAGGACTCAAAAGTTGCGGGACTTGCTCTCGAACAAGGAAAAGCCTGTATTATCGCAGTCAATAAATGGGATATTGTCGAAAAAGACGGTCATACCATGTCGGCGTACAGGAAAAAACTTTTGAACGATTTTTCCTTTATGCCCTATGCGCCGTTTGTCTTTATCTCAGCAAAAACCGGTCAGCGTATTGATAAACTGTTTGAGATGATTGTGTACGTCAGACAACAAAATACAATGCGTATTTCCACCGGAAAACTCAACGATATTTTAGCCGAGGCGACTGCGAGGGTGCAACCGCCGACCGATAAAGGAAAAAGGCTTAAAATATACTACATCACCCAAGCCTCAACCTGCCCGCCGACATTTGTTGCTTTTTGCAATAACAAAGAACTGTTTCATTTTTCCTATCAGCGATATTTAGAAAATCAAATTCGTGCGACCTTCGGACTGGAGGGTACGCCTGTCAGATTTATTATTCGTGAGAGAGGCGAAAAAAATTGATTTTGACCGCTATTATAACCATTGTTGCCGCATATCTTATCGGCAGTATAAACTTTGCAGTTATTTTTTCAAAATTGTTCAGTAAAGCGGACGTGAGAGAAGCGGGCAGCGGTAACGCCGGCGCTACAAACGTTTTGCGTACAAGCGGTGTTTTGCCGGGTGTTTTAACCTTTATATGCGATTTGCTTAAAGGCGTTGTTTCTTCGGCAATAGGACTTTTTATGTTTTCCTATTTATATACAAAAACAGGCAGTCCGGCATACGTTCCTATCTATGGCGCATACGCTTGCGGCGTTGCTTGTATGATAGGTCACGTTTTCCCCGTCTTCTTCGATTTTCGTGGGGGAAAGGGAGTTGCCGTAGGCGCAGGAGTGTTCTTTGTTTGTTCACCCTATGCGATTTTGATAGGCCTTGCCGTTTTTGTTATTTTTGTTCTTGTAACAAAAATTGTTTCTTTAGCCTCACTTGCGGGAACTGTTGCAACGGTGGTACTCGGTATTGTTTTTAATACAAAAGGGGACGATGTTTTGCTTCTTCCGCAAATAGTTATGGCGCTTAGTATGGGAGTAATTATTTTCTTAAAACATACATCTAATATCAAAAGAATTATAAGTGGTGAAGAAAAGAAAATTAATAGTAGATAATTTTAATTTTTGCCTTGACTTTGCCGACGACTTATAATATAATCATTAAGTCGTCGGTTGAAATGCTGATATAGCTCAGTTGGTAGAGCGCATCCTTGGTAAGGATGAGGTCACCGGTTCAAATCCGGTTATCAGCTCCATAAATATAGCGCTGAAATCTCTTCACAAAACAGAGCTTTCGGCGCAATTTTTTTGAAAAGGGATAAATATGAGTGGACTAAAACAACCCCCTATTAAAAGTTTTATAAAGGGATTTGTCAAAATGACGCCAAGACAAATTATAATAATGCTTGTAGGCAATATTATTTTGGCTCTCGGCGTTGCGCTTTTCGGTAAAGCGGGACTCGGTAATCATCCGTTCCATACAATGCTTTATGCGGCGGCAAACCTCATAGGCGGCGATTTGTGGCATACATACGCCAACTGTCAGGTGGCGCTTAATATCGTTCTTTTTATAATAGTTTTTTGCTTTGGAAGAAGTCATATAGGCCTTGGCACCGTTGTCAATATGTTTTTGCTGGGGTATGCGGTTGATGGTTTCGGAAAACTGCTTGATATTTTGAACATTAACCCGGCGGCTATGGGCGGTGATTATCTTATAAAATGGCTCGGCTTAAAAAATATATGGCAACTGGTTTTAGAAATACTTGCTATGATATTTATATCGCTCGGCATTTCGCTTTATCAGGCAGGAAACCTGGGCGCCGCACCCTATGACGCACTCCCTTTAATTGCCGTAGACCACAAAAAACCCTTTGCACCTTTTAGAATGCTTGCGGACGGATCTTGCTTTATTCTTACAATAATCTTAACCCTTGTTTGCGGTTTTCAAAATGCGCCCGTAGAGGCTAAAATAGGACTCGGCACGGTGCTGACCGTATTTTGTACGGGACCGTTTATCCGTTTCTTCGACCGCACGGTTTCTTATAAACTAGCAGGAATAACAGAATAATTATAGGTTTGGAAGTGACATATTATGGCATCTTACAATAATAATTCAAGTTTAGAACAACTTAAAATAATAATTGCCGTTGATTCTTTTAAGGGTTCGCTATCTTCTACAGAGATTTTTGAAATTATTAGTGAACAAATAGAAAAACAAATTGCAAAAAATGTGCAACTTAAGAAATACAGCATTGCCGACGGCGGCGAGGGAACGGTAGAAGCCTTTGTCGAAATGACCGGCGGAAAATATGTTTACTTACAAAATAGTGGTCCGCTTATGAAAAAAATAGATTCAAAATACGGACTGCTCGGCGATAAAAAAACCGTTGTAATAGATATGGCGTCATCCTGCGCATTGACAATGGTGAACGGCGAGGAAAGAAACCCTATGAATACCACAACATTTGGCGTTGGAGAACAAATTGTCGACGCCTTGAATAAAGGATACAGAAACTTTATTTTAGGTCTCGGCGGCGCTTGTACCAACGACGGGGGAATGGGAATGCTTCAGTCGCTCGGTGTTACTTTTATCGGTGCAGACGGCAAATCCCTTGCAAGCGGTGGCGGAGGAAAACAATTAAATCAAATAAGAGATATTGATTTATCCTGTATGGATAAAAGACTTAAAGACTGCAAG
>JAFRLW010000009.1 GCA_017431035.1 Clostridia bacterium | reverse complement strand
CCCGTCGGAGAAGAGGGCGCAGAAATAGTCCGCAAAGCCGCCAACTGTGATGAGGAAACGGCGATTGCAGCGCTAAGGAGTGCGAGAGGCAATATCGGAAAAGCTATTACTTTTGCCGGCAAAAAGGCGGAAAATACGGCAAGAGATATGGCAGATGAGTTTATTGACGCTTTTTTGAAAAGCGAAGAGTATACTATGCTCAAAATCCTTCGTCCGCTTGAAAAAAGCCGAGCCGAACTCGATAACTTTTTTGCGGAACTGAAGGCGGAACTTTGTGAAAAATTAAAAGAACTGCCAAAAAACGGCAAGAGGGCAAAAGCCGTTTTTTCTCTCTATATGGATATAGATGAGTTTATTCTCCACGCAAAACTCAATGCAAATCTTCCCCTGCTCTTTTGCGCTTTAACGTCAAGAGCAAATAATTATATGAGGTAATTTTTTATGACTCAAGTTATTTCCGTAAAGTTTAATAATGCCGGACGTTCATATTATTTTGACCCCGGCGATATAGATTTTAAGGTAGGCGATATGGCGGTAGTCGAGACGGCAAACGGTATGGCGTGTGTAAACGTCACCAAAGAAAATCATACCGTGCAGGATGAGGAGGTTGTTAGTCCGCTTAAAAAGGTAATAAGAAAAGCGGATGAAAACGACCTTAAAACCGTTTCGCAGAATAAAGAAAAAGAACTATCCGCCGCCGCCGTTTGCGAGGAAAAGATTTTGGCGCACGACTTAAAGATGAAACTTGTTCGTGCCGAGTATTCTTTTGACCGCAGTAAAATCACCTTTTTCTTCACCGCTGACGGCAGGGTTGATTTCCGTGAACTTGTAAAAGACCTTGCGTCCTATTTCCATACAAGAATAGAACTCAGGCAAATCGGCGTTCGTGATGAGGCACGTATGCTTGGCGGTATCGGCATTTGCGGCAGAGAGTATTGTTGTAAAGGTTTTTTGAACGATTTTGAGCCTGTTTCGATAAAAATGGCTAAAGAGCAAAACCTCTCCCTTAACCCAACCAAGATTTCGGGCAGCTGCGGCAGGCTTATGTGTTGTCTTAAATATGAGCAGAACGCATATGATTATCTTATAAAAGTCACGCCCGGCGTCGGCGCTAAAGTCAAGGCGCCTGAGGGAATAGGCACAGTCACAGACGTCAACTTTATCACCGGAAACCTCACCGTAAAACCTGATACCGACGAGGGTATCCCCTTTAAGACCCATAGGGACAGAGTGAAGATTTTATCACGTGGAAAACGCAGTAAATCCGACGACGAACTGGCGGCGGAACTTAAAAATCTTGAATAAAGAAAAAATATTGTTGATTTTTCAATTTCTTCAAGTTAAAATATAGTTAACAGGTCGTTTCGACTTTATATTACATTTTTCGGAGGTGCTAAAAATGGCTTACAAGATTTCTGACGCATGCATTAGCTGTGGCGCTTGTGCCGCAGGTTGTCCTGTAGACGCTATCGCCGAGGGCGATACCCAGTACAACATTGACGCCGATACTTGCATAAGCTGTGGCGCTTGCGCTGCAGGTTGCCCTGTAGAGGCTATCTCGGAAGAATAATATTTTCCAAAAGAAGAAGAGGGCGAAAGATATCATCTTTTGCCCTTTTTACTTTAGAAAGAGAGGAGAGCGTATGAAAAGTTTTGTTGTAGGTAAAAACGACAAAGATAAAAGACTTGATAAGTTTGTGACAAAAGTCTGCCCCGCTATGCCTCCTTCTATGCTTTATAAACTCATAAGAAAAAAAGATATAAAAATAAACGGAAAACGTGCGCTCGCTTCCGATAAACTCTCTATAGGCGATATTGTCGCCATTTATGCTAAGGATGATTTTTTCGAAAATACCGAAAAAAATTATGACTTTTTGTCGGCGGGAAGTGTTTTGGACGTGGTCTACGAGGACGAAAACATCCTCATTGCAAACAAACCTCAGGGGCTTATCGTCCACCCCGATAAGTCTGAATATCGGGATACGCTCATAGGCCGCATTTTGCGCTATCTTTATGAAAAGGGCGAGTATAATCCCGAAGATGAAAACACCTTCACCCCCGCCCTTGCAAACAGAATTGACCGCAACACCTGCGGACTTGTCCTCGCCGCAAAAAACAGCGAGGCGCTCACAGTGCTTTGCGATAAAATAAAATCAAGAGAAATAGATAAATACTACCTCGCCGTAGTTCACGGCGTGCCGAAGAAAAAAGAAGACCTGCTTACCGGCTATCTTAAAAAAGATGAGGATAAAAACAAGGTCTTTTTGTCGGGCAGGAAAAGCGACGATAACCTCACTATAAAAACAAAATATCGCCTTGTTACAAAAAAAGATAATTTGTCGCTTCTTCAAATACATCTCCTCACCGGGCGCACCCATCAGATAAGGGCGCATATGGCGTCTATCGGACATCCGCTTCTTGGTGACGGGAAGTACGGAAAACTAAAAGACGATAAAAAAGCCGGCTTCACAAAACAGGCGCTTTGCTCTTATAAGGTTGTCTTTAGTTTTACCGCAGATGCCGGAGTGCTAAATTACTTAAAAGGCAAAACCGTCACACTTAGCGACGTTTGGTTTGCGACAGAACTTTTCGGAGAAAAGTATAAGGAAATGATATAAAAACACCGCTTTTAAGAAAGCGGTGTAATTTTTTATTCCTTATCAAAATAGGAAACCGATATTTTTTCGCCTAAGTTTTGTGTGGCATTTTTGTATATATCGTTTCCTCTCTTAAATATGTTAATCGCCATAATTATAAATAAAACAAAAATAGCAATAATCATTATCGCCGCAAGAATAACAACCGTCTTCCCTTTTCTGTTTGCGTTTTCATACTGCTTTTCTTCCGCTTTGTTTTCGGTTGCGTTTTCTGTGTTTTGTTGTCCCCCGACAACTGCTCCGCAGTGCGGACAAACCGCAACGTCTTCGGTTATTTTGTTTCCGCAATATTCACATTTTTTCATATTTCCACCGCCTAATTTGAAATGACAATTTTTTTGCAGGTTGAGGGTATAACAAGATTGCTGAACGACCCCGTAGAGCCTACGCTGTTATAAAGCGGGCTTACGGAACACCTGTAGGCCGAGTCAACCAAACTGCCGTTTGCGTCATAATAGTAAATATTAAAGGGTACCTCACGGCATTTGGCTGTTGCACTGTTTACAACATAACTGAAAGTCAGTTTGTTGCCGTCTTTTGTGCCGTTCGCTATGCTTACATATGCATTTGTTATACTGTAATTTATGGTTTGTTGCTGATTATCCCATACGTTTGTATGAGTAAACGGGTTGCTGTAAGAAATGGTGTAATAACTGCTGTTTATCACGCCGCACCACTTACAAACGCCGTTTATATACTGATGCGAAACGGTGCTTCCGCTTGTCGCACCGCATCCGGTACAGGTTGCCGGTTTTTGACAGGTCGCCTCGCTATACGAGTGGGTATGAACGGCGGAAGCCGTACTGCCTGATGACGTTTTACTGCCTGTAGAGGAACTTGAAGCGGAACTCGTTTTGCTGTCACTTGAAGACGTGGTCTTGCTGCTCGTACTTGAACCCGAACCGGTGCTTGAACTTTTACTTGAACTCGTTTTGCTGCTGCCGGTAGAGCCTGAGCTCGTTTTGCCGCCGCTCTCTTTAGAAGCCCCGTTTCCGCTTTTATCAGCCCCGTTTTCCGTTCTTTTTTCGTCCTCGCCGTCTATGTAAAAACCGCTATCCGCCGAGGTTTCCCTCTCCTTTACAGTGTCAATATAGTCGCCGTTTTTGTTTTCATTTATAAAGCCCTCGCTTTTGCCGAAGAATATAACTAAAACCGCCGATAAAAGAACTATAGATAGTATCACCGCTAAAATAATCTTTTTCTTTTTTGAAAATACAGGCGCGCCGGTTTCTATCTCCTGCTTTTTATCAAGGCTTGTCATACAGTGAAAACAAAACGAGGCGTTTTCCTCTAACATAGCGCCGCACTTCGGGCATTTTTTCATATCGCTCATTATAGAGTCTCCTCTAAATATTCAAACAACATATTGTTTATTTCCACAACGCCAAGTCCGTTATAAAATCCGTAGATAACTATGGCGTCAAACTCCCTTTTGGCGTATAGCGGCGCATAGCCGGTCGCTTTTAACATATCCTGCGTTTCCGAAAGCCCCAGCCCCATACCTATAGCAAGAGAGATAACCTTGTTTCTTGAGGGCGCTTTTTTTATGCCCGAAATTATCTGGTAACCGTAGGTTTCGTCAAGTTCGGCGTTCTTTATTATCTCTGCTTTGTTTAGCCCCTTTTCTTCTATGAGCTTTTGAAGATACTCGCTAACGCAACTATCTCCCATTTCCTCTTTGTTTTCGGTCATATATTGCTTAAAGTCCGAAAAACCTTTTAATTCTTCAAGTAGTTTTGCCGTGTCCTTCGCCAAAATAACCACCCCTTAGATATAATTCTAAAGAAAACCCCTTTATTTGTCAATTTTTTTATTTTGTGCTGTCAGCACAGGAAAAACTATAGCCCCCTCTTTATAATAAAAAGGTAAACAAAAAGAGCAGGTCACAAATACCTGCCCTACTGCTCAACCTCGCAGTTGTTTATACCGTATTCAAGGAAGATGTTTATCAGCTCGTTCCTTGAGCGGTTGGTGCGTTTTGCGAGTTCGTCAAGGCGCAAGACGCACTTTTCTTTTATTCTGACCGAAAAGACCCTGTATCCGTCTTCTCCTTTCAGAGTTTTTTTGTTTATGATGAGTTTATCTTTCATCTCCACCACCTCACCACCATTGTACCTTGACTTTTGTTATTATTATATGTTATATTTTATAACATAATGTATGTTAAATATATAAATGCTTTGACGAAAAATCTCAAAGAGGTGGATATTATTATGAGGTTAATAAATAAAAGAAATACGATATGTAGAAAATGCTATTCAAAATCAAATTATATTTATAGATATATAAACTATTCTGAGTTTCTAGATATTCTTATTAATAATAGGCTTCTTTTAAAGTATCCTGGTAATTGGCCGGACAAATTAGAAATGTTATTTTTAAAAAGTTTTGAAACTGCAAGAGAATTAGATAAACTTTCTATGGAATATCGCAGAAAGTACTTAAATTATTCCATTGAAGACACAAAGAGCGATTTTAAAATCATTTCATCACTGTTAATAAGAACTCGTTGTCAATGTTGGACATATAAGGAAGATGATTTAAATCTTTGGAATGATAGACATTGTAACGAATCTGTTAGAATCGGTGTCAACAAAAATATCTTTGACCATTATAAAAGTGAAAGTTCAAGACACCTCGTCCATAAGGATGTTATATATACACCAAGCGTTAATTATCAAGGAGTTGTTAATAAATTTGCGAAAGGAGGTAGGCAAATAACTGATTTGGTTACTATAAAAAAATCAGTCTTTGAGTATGAGCATGAACATCGCCTTGTACTTTTACCTGACAACTATGGCTGTTCAACTCATTCTTATGGCGACACGCTGTCCGAAAACTTACATAGATATTTTCTTGGTGTTAAAAGTGAGTTTGGATCACAAGGAGAGTACATCTCCTTTGATCCGCATAATATTGTAAGTGTCAAAGCAAGTCCCTATTCTTCGGATGAATTTTCAAGACTTGTTGAAAACGATTGCGTAAGGTTTAACCTGAAATATGAAGGTGTTTCTAACTTGCTACATTAACACTTTTTATTAAAGGGTATGAAAGATTATAGTTTCATCAAAAGCAAGTAAATCAATCACCTGAGAATCGTTCTTTTGATGAAAGAATTCTTTCCAAATTGCAAACAAAAAACACTTTATAAAAGATTAGGAGTAAATATTATGAAAGATTACGAAGTTTTTTTAAACAATGCAATTAATGCTATGGATAAAAACAATTCAGTTAATAGCATTAAAATTGAAAATTATGAAAGGGAAATTATTAAAGAACTAGAAACAAAGGGACTTATAAAAAATATAAGATATATAAGTAATTTTTTCGTGGGTTTTGATTTAACATATAATGGCATACATTATTTTGACTAACAATTTTTATAATTAATTCAAATCTGAATACGCCCTTTATTATTAGTAAATTATTAAAAGGAAAAACCATGAAAACTATAAAAAAACTATTAACGGCGATATTATCGCTTAGCATGATTATTTCCCTTTTCACCTGTCTTTCGGGATTATCGGCTTACGCTATTGACAATACACCCGAGCCTAAAGAGGTTGTAGAAAAGGCAAGCGAAGAAACGGCTGATAACAAGGCGGCAGAAACACCGAAAAAGGTTGAAGAAACAGAAAAAACGACCTTTTCGGCGACTAGTCCTATAAAAAGAAAATCAACTACCGCCGAAGCTAAAAATGCCACTTCCGGCACTTGCGGCAAAAATGTCACTTGGGAGTACAACACTTCTACAGATACCCTCACCATATCCGGTACGGGCGCTATGAGTTCGTATTCATCATCTTCATACGATGGTAATTATGTTACCACTGCGCCGTGGCGAGAGTATTGTAACAAAATGAAAACTCTTGTTATAAACACCGGCGTAACAAGTATAGGCAGTAATGCGTTTCGCGGTTGCACCGGTCTTACAAGCATAACAATATGCAATAGCGTAACAAGTATAGGCGAGTATGCGTTCCGGAATTGCACCGGTATTAAAGGCATAACAATCCCCGATAGCGTAACAAGTATAGGCAGTTCTGTGTTTTACGGTTGCAAAGGTCTTACAAGTATAACAATCCCCGATAGCGTGACAAGTATAGGCAATTATGCGTTTGCATATTGCACCAAACTTACAAGCATAACAATACCGGATAGCGTAACAAGTATAGGTGAAAATGCATTTGCCTGTTGCACCGGGCTTAAAAGTGTTACAATAGGCAATGGAGTAACAAGTATAGGCAATTATGCGTTTAGGGATTGCACCGGGCTTACAAGCATAACAATACCCGATAGCGTAACAAGTATAGGCAATAGTGCGTTTTACGGTTGCACCTCTCTTACAAGCATAACAATACCTGATAGTGTAACAAGTATGGGATATTGGTCGTTTCAAGGTTACACCTCTCTTACAAGTGTCACAATTCCCGATAGCATAACAAGTATAGATGGGGATGCGTTTCACGGTTGCAAATCTCTTACAAGTATAACAATCCCCGATAGCGTAACAAGTATAGGCAATAGTGCGTTTTACGGTTGCACCTCTCTTACAAGCATAACAAT
>JAFRLW010000008.1 GCA_017431035.1 Clostridia bacterium | reverse complement strand
GGGTGCTCTTTTTTTATATCGAAAAAAACGGATGATTTGAACTCTCGCGCCGGAGGTGCGGGCATAGCCTCCGAACGCTGCCGGTGGCAGGAGGAGAGAGGAGGGTATGGCGTAGCGGTCGAAATTTGCCTGCGCACCAAGCAGGGAGCAAATTTCGGGTACCGCAAGAGGGCGGTTTACCGATTCAAATCCCTCCTACTGCGCCAAAAAATCCTTGTTCTTTTGAACAAGGATTTTTTTATCCAATGCGAAAGCTTTGGTATATCATCAATGTGCTTTGCACATTGTATCTCATCAGTCCGTCAGGACTGTATATCATCACGCTTTGGCGTGTATAATTTGCTTTCGAATTGATGAGATACAGCGGTTATCACCGCTGATGATATACAAGACTTCGTCTTAATGATATACAATTTCTTACGAAATTGATGGTACTTATTGGCTTTACTGTTGATTATTAACGATAATAATCTTATGAGCACCCAACAGGGTGTTCTTTTTTTTATGGCTTTTCTAATCTTTGCTAATTTATAGTTCTTAAAAATATTACTCAACAATTTCAATTTCACTGATATTTAGAGAATAGCCAAGCACTTCGCCGATGCTTTTAATTTTTCCTCTTATAATTACTTTATCGTCTTTATGAGCATTTATTACCGTATTCTTTTGTTCTTTATTTTTGATATAACACATTATACGGTCGAATAAATGATCGTAATCGTCAGGATCAGATCCAACGGATATGTATTTTCCATCACTATCTATATTGCTTATATAACCTTCAATCTCTATGTACTCGTCATTATGTGCTTGTTCTGCTTTTAGTGCATTATCGTCCAATTCATCAAACAGCGTTACGACATCATAATGATTGTACACAATATCTTCTGAATTTGTTTCGCTTGTATAACTGCTTGAGCTGTTTTCTGGATTGCTTGTAGTCTCTTTTTTGTCTGAATCTTCTCCAAATACAGCTATAATAACAAATAGAACAAACGCACCCACAATAAGCCAAAACCACCATTTTTTATAAACAGGCTTGTCTGTTCTATAATTATTTACGTACATTGTTGAACTGTTGATTGTTGCGTTTGAAGTATTATTGCAAGGTTGTCCGCATTTAGAGCATACAACGGCGTTATCACCTAATTGAGTGCCGCATTTTCCACAATATTTCATATACTATCCCCTTTATTACAAAATGTGCAGTTTTCTACATATTTTATAACATATTGTATTATTAAAGTCAACTACGCAATAACATCGCTGAAAAAAGGGATTTTAACTTTTTTGATAAAAGTCGCATAAATATTGTTTAATATATATTTACTTCTTGTAAATAACATATCTTAATGTTAAAATACTACTGGTGATACAATGAATAAACTTATAGGTGATAAAGCCTTTTACAAGCGTATACTTGCTTTGATGATACCGATAGCAATACAAAACGGTATTACAAACTTTGTCAATATGCTTGATAACGTTATGGTCGGCAGACTCGGTTCAGGTCCTATGAGCGGAGTATCTATTGCCAACCAAATGCTTATGATATACAACTTTTGCCTTTTGGGCGTTGTCGCCGGTGCCGGTATTTTCGGGGCGCAGTTTGTCGGCAGGGAAGACTATAAAAACTTCAAAAGTTCCCTGCGTTTCAGACTTTATTTAAGCCTTGTTGTATCGGTTGCCGCCGCTACTGTTTTGCTGACGGCGGGCGGCAGTTTGACAAACCTTTTCCTTAAAGGCGAGGGTAGTAAAGCCGAAGCCGATATGATTTTTAATTCGGCAAAAGGTTATATTTCGGTGATAGTTTTCGGTTTCCTGCCTTACTCGGTATCTATGAGTTACACAGGGGCGCTCAGAGAAACAGGGGACACAAAAAGTCCGATGAGGGCGAGTTTTTTAGCGGTGTTTGTCAACCTTATTCTCAACTATCTGCTTATTTTCGGCAATTTAGGACTTCCGAAACTCGGCGTAAAAGGTGCGGCGCTTGCGACCGTTATTTCCCGTTTTGCCGAGATGTTCTATCTTGTGATAAAAGCGCATTTTGTAAGCCGTAACGTATATTTTGGCGGCGTTTTCAAAACCCTTAAAGTTCCGCTTAAACTCGGCGCTATGATAACCAAAAAGAGCGTACCTCTTATGTTTAACGAAATGCTTTGGGGCTCTTCCTTTGCTTTCCTTACACAAAGTTATTCGCTAAAAGGACTGTCGGTTGTTGCGGCGACTAATATTTGCAACACCTTTTGGGAGGTCTTCGGCGTATCCTTTATAGCCGCAGGCGTTACCGTTTCGATAGTTGTAGGGCAACAACTCGGAGCAGGGGAGCATAAAACTGCAAAAGAAACCGCCTATAAAATGATATGTTTTTCTTTCTTTATAGGAGTTCTCGCCGGCGGACTCTATGCGGCGGCGGCTCGGTTTATTCCGCTTCTTTATAACGTCAGCGGAGAAATCAGAGATATGGCGTTTTATCTGATATTGATAGAAGCGGTTTTGATGCCGTTTGACTCACTTGTGCAAGCCTGTTATTTTGCGGTGCGTTCAGGCGGAAAGGTTTGGCTTACCACCGTTTTTGATAGCGGATTTGCCATGCTTGTCATTGTGCCGATAGCCTTTATACTCGCCAGGTTTACAAGTATGTCGATTTATGAGATATACTTTTTGTCAAAAGGCGCCGTAATCATAAAATGCATACTCGGTGTTTTGCTTATCAGAAGCAACACCTGGATAAATACACTCGGCAAAGATTTATAATTTTTTTGAAAAGAGGATAAAAAATGAGTGATTTTATTTCGGTTAACGACGTTGCCCTTTTGGGACACGATGATAGCGAAACCATACAAAACGCTATAGAAAAAGCCGAAAAGGACGGATGCCGTAAAATCGTTATCCCTCGCTATAATATGCGTACTGACAGTACCGCTTGGCGTATTGCCCGTACCATACTTATTCCAAGCGATTTTACCGTAGTTCTTGATAACTGCTATATGGTGCAGGAAACGGGCGTTTATGCAAATATGTTTGCAAACTCCTATGCTTTTGATGAGGATAAAAGGGATATAAAATACGAGCAGAAAAACATCAAGATTTTAGGTGTGGGCAACGTGGTGCTAGACGGCGGAAAACATAACCGCCTACGTGAGAAAACCACAAGGCAGTTCGGTTTGCCGTCTATTTGGCTTAACAATATGATGTTTTGGCTTAATGTAAACGGACTCCATATTGAAAATATCAATATTGAACATCAGCGTTATTGGGCGATAAACCACGTTTTCACCCGAAACGTTACGCTGAAAAATATCCATTTTTACGCCATACCCCACGTCAACAACCTTGACGGTATTGATTTGAGAGTAGGTTGCAACAACTTCAAAATAGAGAATATAACGGGCAGAACGGGTGATGACGTTGTCGCTCTTACTTCCCTTTGGGGCTATAGCGAGAAACATAACGTAATAAACGGTAAAGACGGCGATATTCACGACGTAAGCATAAAGAATATCAAAGCCGACCCGAACCGCCTTTATTGCCTTAGACTGCTTAATCACGACGGCAACAAAATCTATAATATCGACGTTGATACCATAATGGATACTTCCGACTACGTCAGCAAAGCGAGAAGCAGCAGCGCACTCGGTATGGGGTCGCCTATTTACTATAAAATCAGGCATATGCAAGAGGGCGAACTCTATAATATAAACGTTAAAAACATCACCACCAGAAGTAACAACGCCGTTTTCTTTAACTGGGCGCTTGAAAATGCAACGATTTCAAACCTGCACGTTTTCGGTGACGGAATTGATATGTTCACACCGGGAAAACACAACGGACCTATGAGCAGTTGCACCTTCAAAAACGTCAAGTTTGAGCATCTCTTCTACGGTGCCAATCAAAACGATATGATAGGCGGAAAAGAACTCTCCGCCGAAGCGCTTAAAGGCACTGTCTTTAATTTCACCGACGCCAAAGGCGAGATAGAAATAAATGACGTTCATATAGACTCGGTCAATAGGGCGTTTGTAGTATCAGGCGGAGTAAAAGTTAAGGTAAACGGTTATAAATGCAACAGAGCATATAAAGAGTTTGATATATCGCCCGATTCGGAAGTTATTGTTGACGGGGAGGTAAAATAAAATGGATGAAATGAAAATAAGAGGTTTCACTACCCCTGAAGATTTTAGCGGAACTGACAGCGAAAAAATCCAACAGGCAGTTAATACGGCGATAGAAAAAGATATCAGAAAGGTTGTTATAAGCGGAAAATACACACTAAAAGAAACCGTTATTTTGCCGCCGTATATTCACCTTGTTTTGACGGGTGCCGAGATTACGTCAAACGGCGATTTCCCCGCCTTTATGAACGAGAATATAACAAAGGATAAGTTTTATCACTGTTTCTCTTTTGAAGAGGATATGTTCTATCTTGAGGGCGGAAAAATAAAGGGTGATATTTCCTTTTATAACGCCTATAGGGTTGTTATTGATAATATGGAAATTGAGGGCAGCCTCGATTTTGAGTTTTCTAATGAAGTTCGCCTTACAAACCTTAAAATAGAGGGTAAAAACGGTGTAAATATAAAAAGAGGCTCAAACAACTTTATTTGCGACAATGTAAAAATCACCGCAGAAAACAACGGTTTTACCATAGATACCGCTGATACAAAGCGTGACTATGTTGTCGGCAAAAGCGCTGATATACACGACCTTATTATCAAAAACTCAAATATCAAAGCCACTTGCGGTTTTTCACTTGAGGCAGGAGAAAAAACCAACCTCTTTAATATAGTGATAGAGGATAACAGTGTTGCGGGCACTTCGCTCGAACTCTCAAAACGTGAGGGAGAACTTGCCCCCTCGCATTACAGAGATATAACGGCGGTAGGTTTTAAGCCAAGTGATAAAAACGGTATAAAACTTTTCTCTGATACCAAACATTGTCTTATAGGATAAAACTTAAAAGACTCAAAAACTTAAAAAACTAATAGACTATACTGTATTGATTTATCTTTCTTTTTATGGTAAAATGGTCAAAATACAGTATAGTCTTTTATATTAAGGGTGATGTTTTGAAACTTAAAACCATAAAGCAAAAATATGCCGTTTTTGCGCCGCTTTTGGTTCTTTTTTCCGACCTTATTGCCTATTACGGTACTAAACTTATAAATCGTGATATGGTACATCACATGTTACCGATATCCCTTGATTATAAAATACCTTTTATCGAGCCTTTTATTATAGTGTACGTATTGGCTTTTATTCAGTGGGCGGCGGCATATATTATAATATCCTTTGAAGATAAAGAAAAGGCGTATAGATACGCCGTTGCCGCTACTATAGCCAATATTGTTTGCGCCGTGGTCTTTATTCTTTTTCCGACCGATATAACCTCTCTTCGCCCTGCGGCGTCGGGGGTAGGGCTTACGGGTAAACTAACAAAACTTATATTCTCGGCTGATACTCCGGCGCAAAACCTTTTTCCCTCTATGCATTGTCTTGAAAGTTGGCTTTGTATAAGGGTTGTATTTGATTCCCGTAAAATACCGACTGTGCTAAAATGGGTAAACCTTTTGTTCAGCATATCGGTTTTTATGTCGGTGGTTTTCTTAAAACAACATTATTTAGTCGATATTCCGGCAGGTATTTTCACCGCCGAGATATCTTACTTTATCGCTCGCAAACTAAAACTAGGGGAAAAATTATCTAAACTTTAATTTTTTGGGGATGAAAAAATGCTTGGATTTTATAACTATACGGTACTGCTTACCTATGCTTCACTTGTCTCTGCCGTTGTCGGTATAATCATCAGTCTGACCGGTAAAGGACACCCGTTCATAGGCTCGTTT
The DNA here is from genome assembly GCA_017431035.1 of Clostridia bacterium. Taxonomy (GTDB): domain Bacteria; phylum Bacillota; class Clostridia; order Oscillospirales; family Acutalibacteraceae; genus UBA737. The sequence continues at coordinate 29,353 of JAFRLW010000008.1, read as the reverse complement.
TTCTTGCTTTTTTCGGGACTTTGTGACGCCTTTGACGGCAAGGTTGCGAGAACTAAACAAAACAGATCAAAAACTGAAATGAACTACGGTATTCAAATAGACTCTCTGTCTGACCTTGTGGCGTTTGGCGTGTTGCCTGCTTGTATCGGTGCTGCAATGTTCCGCCGCCTTTCAATCGAAAAAGGTCACGTGCCTCATACCTATACCGTTTTGCTTTTTGCCGTTTTGGCGGTGTACGTTCTTGCGGCTATGATAAGACTGGCTTATTATAACGTAACCGAAGAGGAAAGGCAAAAAAATGATGACGGCGTTCGCAAAAACTATACGGGACTTCCCGTAACTTCGGCGTCGCTTATTTTCCCGACAGTGCTTCTCATCCACTATCTTTTACCTGCCGATATAACGCCTCTTTATCTCGCCGTTATGGTATTCACCGCATTTTTGTTCCTCTCTAAAATCAGTATTAAAAAGCCAGGACTTAGAGGTATACTCATTATGGTAGCAATAGGTGCGGTGGAGTTTGCGCTTTTGGTTGTTTTGAACTGGATTTTCTGCGGAAGACTGTAATTATGGAAAAAAAGAAAAACAACGGCATTTTGGGATTTTTGTATAATACTACTTGCGGAAGAATACTTCTTCGTCCGCTAAAGGCAAGGTGGCTAACCTATCTTTCGGGTGTTTTTCTCGATTTGCCTATTTCAAAACCGCTTATAAAACCTTTTGTAAAGAATAATAATATTGATTTGTCGGAGTATGAAAGCGATAATTTCAAATGTTTTAACGATTGCTTTTGCCGAAAAATAAAACCGGGTTTTCGCCCGGTTGATATGAGGGATAGTGCACTTGTTTCCCCCTGCGACGGACTGTTAAGCGCATATAAAATATCGGGGGAAGAGGTCTATCCCGTAAAACAAAGCCGCTATACTTTAGGCGGACTTCTGAAAAATGACAGTTTGGCGAAAGAATATAAAAACGGAACTATTCTCATTTTTCGTCTTTCGGTTAATCATTATCATAGATATTGCTATCCTGCAAGCGGTATAAAGGGAGATAATATCCATATAAAAGGCGCTTTTCATACCGTGCGCCCCGTGGCGCTGGCTGCAGGCCCCGTCTTTTGTGAAAATGCAAGAGAATACACCGTGATAGATACAAAACCTTTCGGCAAAATAGTCCAAATGGAAGTCGGCGCTATGCTTGTCGGCAGAATCAAAAATCACCTTGGGGCAGGGGAGATAAAAAAAGGCGAGGAAAAGGGAATGTTCCTCTATGGCGGCTCAACCGTAATTCTTCTCCTTAAAGAAAACAGCGTAAAAATTAAAGAAGAATATCTTGAAAATACTCAAAAAGGCATAGAAACTCCCGTAAAGCAGGGAGAAACTTTGAATATTATTTAATTTTTTCAATAAACCTTTGACAATAGTATAAAATACTGTTAAAATATCTTTAGCCTAAAAAGGTTTATGCGGGTGTGGCGGAATTGGCAGACGCGCTAGCCTTAGGAGCTAGTGTTCATACGTGCAGGTTCAAGTCCTGTCACCCGTACCACAGGCAGGGCCTGACCCAATCCGGGTTAGGCTCTTTTGTTATCTTAAACCTCTACCCCGAAGCCGGCAACTTGCGTTATGAACATTCCGACCAGTCGAGAGCCTCGACACGCAATTCGCGTAATTGAGGTTCTCGTTTTTTATAGTTTGTACCTCGCGTTTTTAACTTGCGTTATAAATATTCCAACCAAAAAGGCAAGCGGGTATCTTTTTTTCTTTTTTTCATATAATATAAAATGATACGGTCGATTATAGTCGTCTATATTATGCATTTTTACAATGTTTTACAAAGAGGCGAGAATATGTCAGAAAGAATTAAAATGTTTTTAGGCAAGTATCGCACGCAAATCATCACAATTGCCTTGATGATTATCTTCGGTACTTTGATGCATTTTGTGACAGAAAACATCCCTAACCCGATAATTAAGAACGTTGTCGGGTCTGTTTTTCCTATCAATGAAAGCAGTTGGGAACATATGAAAATGCTTTGGTGGCCATTTCTTATTGCAGGAATAATATTATCTTCCGTTAAGAAGGATAAGGGCTATTTCGGCGGGTTTGTTATTGCCGGATTTTTATCAATTCTTTTGATTATATCTCTGTTTGCCATATATCAATCTTTTACTATCACTACTGTTTTGTTTATTGATATTATTATTTTTTCTTTTACAATGATCCTATGCGGACTATTAGCTTTTTCGTTGGCAAAAAAGGATTGGGTAAAAAAGGGCTTTGTTGCCTTTGTTGTTATAGCCGCAATTATTACCGCCGCTCTCGTTGTACTAACCTTTGTCCACGGTAAAGGATATTTGTTTTTAGATGATGAGGGATTGAAATAAACCTTGATAGATATAATTACAATAAATATTCACCTGCTATGCGGGTGGATATTTATTTATTTTTGCCGGTTGCTACGCTCTTAAAACGATTTGTATCTTGATATTCCAACTGTTGTATTTATCTATATATTGTGATATTATTTATACATATAACTAAAAAAGCGAGGTGGGTAAAAAATGATAAATACTCGCCCGAAGAAGTAAGTCGTTTCTTTTTTTCTGTTATACCTACTGAAAATTAAATAACCAAAATTTTTTATAATATACAAAAAAGAACAATAATATACATATTTAAGTTAAAGAGGTGAATATATGAGAAGAGAAGCAGGGCTTATGTGGCTTGTGATTTTGCTTGTTGCGGTATTAGCCGCAGCGGCGGGAGCCTTTTATATGACGGTCTGTGTATCGAGATTTTCCGCCGTTGCTACACTTTCACGTGGAAAACGCTGGCTTAAGTATCTTATTTCTTTTGCGATAATAAGCGCACTATTTGCCGTTATCGCCCTTTCTATGTCGGTAGTAAACGCCACGGTTATATTCTTAAACGAAGTTGTGTTTTTTGCCTTTTTCGGAATACTCTTTCGTGTAATTGCTCATATCAGGGGAAAAGAGTTTACGGTGAATTGGCAGGGGTGGACAGCCCTTGCGGTTTCAATTGTCTATTTTGTTATCGGATATTATCTTGCAAACCACGTTTGGCAAACCGACTACACCCTTAAAACAAAAAAGGACGTAAGCCTTAAAATAGCCGTTTTTTCCGATAGTCATATAAGCACCACCTTTGACGGAGAAGGCTTTGCAAAACATATAAAAACAATAGAAAAACAAAACCCCGATATAGTTCTTATACCGGGCGACTATGTCGATGACTGGACTAAAAAAGAAGATATGTTGACCTCTTGCAAAGCGCTTGGCGAGATGAAGACAAAATACGGAGTCTTTTTTTCTTACGGCAACCACGATGAAGGCTTTTTCAATAAACGTGATTTCACCGCAAAGGAACTAAGCGAGGCACTTATAAATAACGGCGTTCATATACTTTCGGACAGTTGGGAACTTTTAGATAACAGTTTCTACGTTGTCGGCAGAAAGGACAGTTCAATAAGCGAGAGAGAAGATATTAAAACGCTGTTAAAAGACCTTGACAGTTCAAAATACATCATAGTTCTTGACCACGAGCCGAACGACTATGAAAACGAGGCTAAATCATCTGCCGACCTTGTTGTCTCAGGACACACTCACGGCGGACAAATGCTGCCCGTAAACCGCATCGGTGAGTGGTTTAATATAAACGACAAGACCTACGGATATGAGAATAGAAACGGCACTGATTTTATTGTGACCTCGGGTATTTCCGACTGGGATATTCAGTTCAAAACCGGAACAAAATCAGAGTACGTTATAATAAATCTTAATAAGTAAAAAAGGGAGCCTAAATGGCGGCTTCAGACTGATAATCCCTATTTGAAGTCGCCCAAAAGCTTCCTTTTTATTTTATTTTATTTTTGCCGGTTGCTACGCTCTTAAAACGATTTGTATCTTGTTATTTTAACTCTTGTATTTATCTATATATTGTGATATTATTTATATATATAACTAAAAAAGCGAGGTAGTAAAAAATGAAATGTCCATTTTGCGGTTATGAAGAAAGCAAAGTTATAGACTCACGCCCCACCGACGAGGGCGAGCGCATCAGAAGACGCAGAGAGTGTCTTAAATGCCAAAAGAGATTTACCACCTATGAGATAATTGAGAGTTTGCCGATAATAGTTATTAAGAAAGACGGCTCAAGAGAAGTGTTTGACCGTCAAAAACTTATGACAGGTATGCTCCGTGCTTGTGAAAAACGCCCCGTTTCCATAGAAACGCTTGACCATATTATAGATAATATCGAAACCGTTATACAAAACACTCTTGACCGTGAGGTCAACAGCGATAAAATCGGTCAACTTGTTATGGAACAGTTAAAAGATGTTGACGAGGTTGCTTACGTTCGCTTTGCCTCGGTTTACAGACAGTTTAAGGATATAAACACCTTTATGGAAGAACTTAACAAATTATTGCAAAAATAGTAAAAGAGGATAAAAATGACAGATAACGAACTATTAGCCGAGCTTTTATTGCCGGATATAAAACATACTCCCGAATACTTTGAGGAAAAGTTTCCTCCCCGTGAACTAAAAGAGGGAGCCAGGGTGACAAGGGTTGCGCCAAGCCCTACCGGTTATTTGCATCTCGGCACGCTTTTTACTGCGCTTGTCAACAGAATATGCGCTACTTCAAGCGGTGGTGTGTTTTACACAAGAATTGAAGATACCGACAAAAAGCGTGAAATAAAGGGCGGAATAGAAAACATAATTGACGGGCTAAACCGTTTTGGAATAGAGATAGACGAAGGTTTTATAAGCGGAAACGAGGAAAAGGGTAATTACGGACCCTATCAGCAAAGTCACCGTGCCGAGATTTATAAAACCTACGCCAAAATGCTTATAAAAAAGGGCCTTGCGTATCCTTGCTTTTGTACTGCCGAAGAACTTGAAGAAGTAAGAAAAGAGCAGGAGAAAAACAAAATACGCACCGGCTACCACGGTGAGTATGCTAAGCACCGCAATATAACCTATAGTGAGGCAAAGGAGTTAGTTGAAAAAGGACTTCCCTTTGTTATAAGGCTTCGTTCAGGCGGAAATGAGGAAAACCGCATACGTTTTGAGGACGCAATAAAAGGCAAAATCGAAATGCCCGAAAACGACGAGGATTTTGTTCTTCTTAAATCGGACGGTATTCCCACCTACCACTTTGCTCACGCAGTAGACGACCACCTTATGCGCACCACCCACGTATTAAGGGGAGATGAGTGGATTTCCTCTGTGCCGAAACATATAGAACTTTTCAAAGTGCTTGGTTTCAAACCGCCGAAATACGGACATATTTCGCCGATTATGAAACTTGACAACGGCTCAAAACGCAAGATTTCAAAGCGAAAAGACCCTGAGGCTGCCGTTCACTTCTTTATAGAAGAGGGATATGAGCCTTGTAGTGTTATTGAGTATCTTATGACTATTGCCGCTTCGGATTATGAGGACTTCAGAAGAGCAGAGAAAGGCGCCGACTACAGAACCTTTAAGTTTAACCTTAAACGTATGAGTGTTTCGGGTGCGCTTTTTGATGAGAATAAGTTGAACGATGTCAGCAAAATGATGATAGCCGCTATGGACTCATCTGCCGTTTATGAAAAACTGACCGCTTGGGCAAAAGAATTTGACAAAGAGTATTATGATATTTTGACCGCTTCTCCCGAGTTTACAAGAAAGATGCTGGCTATTGACCGTGACGGCGCTAAAAAGCCCCGTAAGGATATTGCAAAATGGAGTGAGGTCAAAGACTATTACAGATATTTTTTCAACAGTCTTTACACCCCGTCTTTTGAACTGCCTGAAAACATCGAAAAACAGGACGCCATAACTTTCCTTAGTGAATATAAAAAAGTATATGACGAAAATGACGACAGGCAAGCGTGGTTTGATAAAATAAAACTTATTTGTCCGACACTCTCATTTGCCGCCGAAACAAAGGACTATAAGGCAAATCCCGAAAAATACAAGGGCAGCGCAGGAGACCTCAGTACACTTCTTCGTATAGCCATAACCTCTCGCCGCAACACCCCCGATCTTTGCAGTATTATGGCGGTGCTGGGTCGTGATGAGGATATAAAACGTATTGACGATATGATAAAATATTTGAGTGGTGAAATAAATGGATGAAAATAAAGTAACTGAAGAATTAAAACCGTCAAACTTTATTTATGACTATATAGATAAAGACCTCGAAGAAGGGGTTTATTCTCGCATACAGACCCGTTTTCCGCCAGAGCCCAACGGTTATCTTCATATAGGTCACGCAAAGGCTATATGCATAGATTTCGGCACCGCTCTTAAATACGGCGGCAAGTGTAACCTCCGCTTTGACGACACTAACCCCACAAAAGAGGATGTTGAGTACGTTGAGGCTATTAAAGAGGATATAGAGTGGCTCGGTTTTAAGTGGGACAACATCTATTTTGCTTCCGATTACTTTGATTATATTTATGAGTGCGCTCTAAAACTAATTGATAAAGGATTAGCCTATATAGATGAGTCGACTTATGAAGAGATAAAAGAGGCGAGAGGAACACTCACCGCTCCCGGAAAAAACAGTCCGTATAGAGATCGCCCGATAGAAGAAACAAAGGCGCTTTTTGAAAAGATGACAAAAGGCGAAATAGAAGAGGGCAAAATGGTACTTCGTGCAAAGATAGATATGGCGTCACCTAACCTTAATATGCGTGACCCGATTATTTATAGGGTCTTAAAGGCGCATCATCACCGCACAGGCGACAAGTGGAACGTTTATCCTATGTATGATTTTGCACATCCGCTCAGCGATGCTAAAGAGGGGGTAACCCACTCCCTTTGTTCGCTTGAGTTTGAAAACCACCGCCCGCTCTATAACTGGGTGCTTAAGGCCTGCGATATAGTAAACGAGCCACCCCGTCAGATAGAGTTTGCTCGTATGAATATAAACTACACTCTGACGAGTAAACGTAAATGCCTAAAACTTGTAACCGATAAACTTGTAAACGGGTGGGACGATCCCCGTATGGCAACCCTATGCGGTATGAGAAGAAGAGGATATCCTGCAAAGGCGGTTCGTACCTTTGTAGATAAAATCGGCGTTTCAAAGGCAAACAGCGTTATAGATTATGCTTTGCTTGAGTCTTGTGTCAGAGATTATCTCAACGAAAACGCTCCTCGTGAAATGGTGGTACTTCGTCCGTTAAAGGTAGTGATAGATAACTACCCTGCCGACAAGGTAGAGGATATCGAAGTGCCGATAAATCCGAACAAACCGGAACTCGGCAACAAAACCGTTTCTTTTTCAAACGAGATATATATTGAGCAGGATGACTTTATGCTTGACCCGCCGGGAAAATATTTCAGACTTTGTCCGCAAAGAGAGGTAAGGCTTAAAGGCGCATATTATATAAAATATGTTTCCTGCGAGAAGGATGAAAACGGAAATATAACCTGTGTTCATTGTACCTATGACCCCGAATCACGTGGAGGCGAGACAAAAGACGGAAGAAAGGTCAAAGGAACTATACATTTTGTTGATGCAAAGAATAGTATTGATACCGAAATCCGCCTTTATGACCGCCTGTTTAACGTTGAAAACCCAAGCGATGAAGAGGGTGTTTCAAGTTTTGCCGATAACCTTAATCAAAACTCTTTAGAGGTTTTAAGCGGCGCAAAAGCCGACCTTTCACTAAAGGATGTAAAGGTGGGCGAGACCTTCCAGTTTATGAGACAGGGATATTTCTCGGTTGATAAAGACTCTACAAAAGAAAAAATAGTATTCAACAGAACAGTAGCGCTTAAAGATTCTTTTTCAAAGAAGGTATAAGATATGACTACAAACGGTAAAATATTTGAGTATCTATGTAAAGAGTTTCCGCTCTTAGACGCATTAGATTTTGATAATCCCGGCTTTCTTGCAGGTGACAGAAAAGAGAACACAACCGGCGTTGTTGTCAGTCTTGACTGTGATATAAACACCATAGATTATGCCGTTAAAAAGGGTGCTAATCTTATTGTCACTCATCATCCCGTGATTTTTAATCCCTTAAAGGAAGTAACGGCAAACGGCGTTGTTTATAAAGCGATAAAAAACGGCATTTCGGTCATTTCAATGCATACAAACCTTGATGTTTCAAATAAAGGAACTACCGTTTGCCTTTGCGAGAGTTTGGGGCTTAAAAGCATAAAAAAATACATCGCAAAAGACGGTTTTGCCCTTCGCAGTGCAAAGGTTCAAATGACTGCCGACACTCTGGCAAAGACTATTAAAGAAAATCTTTCAACCGCCGTAAGATACGTGGGCGAGGGCGAGATAAATACTGCGCTTGTATGTTCAGGCTCAGGCGGAGATTATATTGATGAGGCAATAGAAAACGGCTTTGACGCCCTTATAACCGCCGATGTAAAGCACAAAACATTTATTGAAGCGATAAACAAAAAAATAGCCGTTTTTGACTGCGGTCACTACCAAAGTGAAGATGTTGTGGTAAAACCGCTTTCGCAAATGTTAGAAAAAAAGTTCAAAGAAATAAGTGTGTTTCCCGTAAATAATAAAAAAATAAAATATATTTAAGGAGTAAATATGAAAAGAGTAATTTCCCTTACACTTTTTATGCTTATTATTTGTACAATTCTTTGCTCTTGTACAGAGCAAAAATATACCCTCAACGAGTCGCAAATGGACAACATTTTTTCATCTTCAACCAAAATAAAGCAAAAAGTTCGTCCGCCTTTTAATGATATAGAGGGTATTTATCCCATTAAATACAATGGTGAGGAGTATAACGTTTTTGTCACAAGGTACGGCGACAAAATGGTTATTCAAATCCTAAAAAGTAATGTTGAAATCTCTCCTCTTAAAGAGGAAGTGCTTGAGAATATAGAAACCGAGTATAGCGAGGAAACGGGAAAGTTTTATCAATCCTATGTATCCGATGACCGCACCTCAATTTATGAGGCTTATTTTTCCGTAGAAGAGGGAAGGGTCAAAATCGACCTTTATAACACATACTTTTTCCATAATGAAGGAACCCTTTATTCCGGTATAAAAGCGATAGGTTACAAACAATAAAACAGGAGTAACGGTAGTGTTATTAAAACCACATATAAAACTTGACAGAATAACCGAGATAACGCCCGATATATTAAAAAAACACTCTATTCGGGCGTTGATACTTGACGTTGATAATACCCTTTCCACCCATCACGGCACCAAAATTGTTGAGGGCTTTGAAGAGTGGAAAAAAGAAATGCACGACAGCGGCATAAAACTTATGGTTTTATCCAACTCGTTAAAACACCGCATAGAGCCTTTTTCAAAAAGAATAAAACTGCCTTTTATCAGTTCGGGGATGAAACCCCTGCCGATAGGCTACTTTAGGGCAACAAAAAAACTCGGTGAAAAGCGAAAACATACCGCCATAGTTGGCGACCAAGTATTCACCGACGTTTTAGGCGGAAACCTCACGGGCGTTAAAACTATTCTTTTGACGCCTATAAAACCTGAAAAACAACTGCGTTTCAGACTAAAGAGAAAACTTGAAAAACTTGTTTTCAAAATACATAACATCAAAAAAACGGAGATATAAATTATGGCTTGTTTATTCGGACCGGCAGGCACCGCCGAGAGTTTCAAATCAATGGGCTACAAGTCCTCTCTCGATGTGCCGGAATACCTCACAAAGTTCGGTCTTACCGCCTTTGAATATCAATGCGGAAGAGGAGTTAATATAGGCGAGGAAAAGGCAAAGGAACTTGGACGCCTCTCAAAAGAAAAGGGGATAACCCTTTCTTTACACGCTCCGTATTATATCTCTATGTCGAGCGTTGAAGAAGAAAAAAGACTTAATTCCATAAACTATATATTAGCCTCTGCAAGAGCGGTAAACGCTATGGGAGGCGACCGCATAATCGTTCACACAGGCTCTTGTGCCAAAATATCACGTGAAGAGGCTCTCTCTCTTGCTAAAGGCACTATGAAACTGGCGCTTGACACACTTGATAATGAACATTTAGGCCATATACATATTTGTCCCGAAACTATGGGAAAAATAAACCAACTCGGTACTTTAGACGAGGTTATTGAACTTTGTGCCCTTGATGAAAGACTGCTTCCCTGTATAGATTTCGGACATCTTAACGCCAGGGATTTAGGCTCCCTTAAAACGAAAGATGATTTTGGAGTAATATTTGACGCTATAGAGAATAGACTAGGTATCGAAAGGCTTAAAAACTTCCACTCTCACTTTTCAAAAATCCAGTACTCCGCAGGGGGAGAGGTAAGGCACCTGACCTTTGCCGATACTGTATACGGTCCCGATTTTGAGCCGGTTATGGAATTGGCTTTCAAAAAAGGATGCAGTATCCGTTTTATTTGCGAGTCGGCAGGAACTCAAACTGAGGATGCAAAACAAATGAGCGATTATTATAATTCGCTGTAAAAAAAAGACGAGGTAAACTTTTACCTCGTCTTATATATTTCTTACAATTCCCCATATCAGCAAAACAGCAATGATAATCCATAACAGATATGTGGAAAACCGGTCCTTTGTACTGCCTTTTCTAATATACAGATATATCATTCTTGCCGCTAATACGGTTAGCAATGGCAATAGACAAAAGAGAACTTTGTTCGCTTTGTAAGCGCTTATAAAATCAAGTCTTAAAAGTGCCATACACATCCTTGTCACACCGCACCCGGGACAACTAAAGCCGCTTATAAGTTTAATAGGGCAGGGTATTCCGATATGAAAAAGATGAACAAACAAAGCATAAAGCGCCCCGATCAGTGCGAGGATCAGGGCGCCTTTTATTACTTTTTTAGCACGGTCAGCCATTATGCAGCGGGCGCACCGTGGAAAGCGGCAATTTTGTTGAGTTCGTTTTGAATAAGAGCGTATGCAATAATGCCAAGTCCGAAAATACCGAGAAGAAGATATACAATTCCCGAACTTGAATCGGTGTACATATTGCGTCTGTATTTAGCCTGGTTTACCATTTCACCGGCTTTGTAGAACCAGTAAAGTCCGTATATGCCGCAGGTGATAAGAGAAAGTAGGAAAACCATACCGCCCGATGTTCCGTTCATATTGCCTGATGCCTCGTTGAGTTCATCAACAATTTTTATAAGCCAGTATATACCGTAAATACCGCAGGTTACAATTGATAAAATAATTGCAACCGCAATATTTCTCTGACCGAAACTGATAGGTCCTACGGGTGCGCCTTGATTGGCATAAACGGGTTGTTGATAGTTCTGTTGTTGGTTATTTTCCTGACCGGCGCCTTGCGCAGATACAGGTTCGCCGCAACTTGTGCAAAAATTACTGCCCTCGGGTATGTTTGCTCCGCATTTAGTACAAAAAGCCATATAATTTCGTCCTTTCAATTATGATTTATATGTTAGCCTTTATCTGTTTCCATACATTTTTTCATAGTAATTCTGGTATTCGCCCGAGATAATTTCTTCCCACCACTCACGGTTGTTAAGATACCACTCGATAGTCTTTTTGATACCCTCTTTGAAGGTTGTTTCAGGCAACCAGCCAAGTTCGTTATGTATTTTGGTGGGGTCGATAGCGTAGCGCATATCGTGACCTTTACGGTCGGTTACGTGAGTGATAAGACTCTCCGGTTTACCGAGTTCTTTACAAATCAGTTTTACTATATCGATATTCTTCATCTCATTATGACCGCCGACGTTATAAACCTCGCCTACACGACCTTTGTGAATAATAAGGTCTATCGCTTTGCAATGGTCCTCAACGTAGAGCCAGTCACGAACATTCAATCCCTCACCGTAAACGGGAAGAGGCTTGTCGTTAAGACAGTTGGCTATCATAAGAGGGATAAGTTTTTCGGGGAAATGATAAGGTCCGTAGTTGTTGGAACAACGGCTGATAGTAACCGGCAAACCATATGTTCTGTAGTATGCCATAACAAGCAAATCGGCTCCGGCTTTACTGCTGCTGTACGGACTGCTTGTATGAATCGGGGTTTCTTCAGTAAAGAACAGGTCAGGTCTGTCAAGCGGCAAATCGCCGTAAACCTCGTCGGTAGATACCTGATGATAACGTTTAACACCGTATTTCCTTGCGGCGTCAAGCATAACGCCCGTGCCGATAACGTTTGTTTCAAGGAAGATAGACGGATTTTCTATAGAACGGTCAACGTGACTCTCCGCCGCAAAGTTTACGACAACGTCAGGCTTTTCTTCATCGAAAAGTTTATATACGCCCTCTCTGTCGCAAATATCAAGTTTTACAAAGCGGAAGTTTTTGTTGTCCATAACAGGTTTAAGGGTTGAAAGATTGCCTGCATAAGTCAACTTATCAATACAAACTATTCTATAGTCGGGATGAGCCTTAAGACTATAGAAAATAAAGTTTGAGCCGATAAAACCGGCGCCTCCGGTAACAACGATTGTCATACTGTCATCCTCTTTCCAATTTTGTAAGTTAATTATACTAAAATAGTCATATTTTGTCAACAAACAAATAGGGTGTACCACGCCTAGAGGTACACCCTTATTTTAGTTTTCGGCCGGATGATAGGTGAGGACTATTTTTTCAACAATTTCTTTTATTTCAGTAGTATTGTTATATGCCGCATTTGTGAGGTATTCCATTTTGATAAGGAACTCGTCTGTGTCAAATGGAATAGGGCAACCGATATGTATAAGGCTGTTATCGGTCTTTTTTAGTCCTTCTTCAGCCATTAACTTTTCTTCATATAATTTTTCGCCGGGTCTAAGACCCGTGTATTCTATTTTTATATCCACGTCGGGCGTAAAACCGGAAAGCCTTATAAGGTTACGTGCCAAAGTATCTATCTTGACGGGATTTCCCATATCAAGAACAAATATCTCTCCGCCTTTAGCGTAGGTGCCTGCAGTCATAACAAGGCTTACCGCCTCGGGTATAGTCATAAAATATCTGATTATATCAGGGTGAGTAACCGTGACGGGTCCGCCTTCGGCAATTTGTTTTTTGAATAGCGGAACAACCGAACCGCTAGACCCCAGCACATTTCCGAAACGAACGGCAACAAACTCGGTTTTAGCATTTTTAAGGTCTATGTTTTCTTTGTCTTGGTCAAGTTTTTTAGAGTGGGTGAAAATGGGTGGTATTTTGTCGGCTTCGCCCTCTTTGATTTTTTTATCAAAACTTTGAATAATCATCTCGCAAAGGCGTTTGCTTGCCCCCATAATGTTGGTCGGGTTTACTGCCTTATCGGTGGAAACCAAAACAAATCTCTCCGTGCCGTGACTCATAGCGGCATAGGCGGTGTTGTAGGTGCCTATGGCGTTGTTTTTTATAGCCTCGCAAGGACTGTCTTCCATTAAAGGAACGTGTTTATGAGCTGCCGCATGGTAAACGATTTGAGGTTTATAGTCACTGAATACCCGGTCAAGCCGTTTGCTGTCCCTTACCGAGCCGATAAGGGTGACAAGGTCAAGTTCGGGGTGTTTATCTCTTAGTTCAAGTTGAATTGAATAGGCATTGTTTTCAAATATATCAAAGATTATCAGTCTTTTTGGTTTGCAATTTGCTATCTGACGGCAAAGTTCCGAACCTATGCTTCCGCCGCCGCCCGTAACAAGAACAACCTTTCCGTTTATAAAACGGAAAACCTCGTCCATATCCGCTTTAATGGGGTCACGTCCGAGCAGGTCTTCAACCGAAACGCTTTTCATACTTGCAACGTTCACCTGACCGTTTACAATTTGATAAATTGCAGGGAGTTGCTTTAGTTCGCAGTCGGTTTCTTTGCAAATGTTCAGAATATCACGCCTGTCGGCAGCAGGTGCGGTGGGAATGGTCAGATAAATCTTGTGAACATTGTACTTTTTGACGTTTTCAAGAATAGTATCCCTGTTTCCCGCAACGGGAATATTTTCGATATACATACCTCTCATTTTGGGGTCGTCGTCTATAAAACAAACAACCTTTTCGTTTATATGACTTGAGAGTTTAATATCTTTGAGGATAAGTTGTCCGGCTGAACCGGCGCCTATAAGCATAACGTTTTTGCGTTCTCCGTCCGCTTTGTGTTTGAGAACTCTAAATATGTGTATAAAACTTGCCATAATTCTCGGAATAATAACCAACACCAGCTGAAAAATCATACCTAAAATATAATATGAGAGAGGCATTCTTCCGAAAATAACGGTAATAGCAACTGCGTGCGCCGCCGACATGGCAATAGAGCCTGTAATCAGTTTGGCATACTCAAAAAATCCGGCATATTGCCATACGGTTTTATATCCTCTTAAAAGGAAAAATACAAGGACAACCGCAAGCGAGTAGGGAATTGTAAAGTTGTACCATGCTTTAAGGTAAAAGGGTGTGATTTTACTGTAAACACAGTCAAATCTTATCCAAAGTGCAAAAAAGTAGGCAAAACTTGAAAATACAAAGTCGCATACAAAAAGAAAAATTGCTTCTATTCGCCACAACATAACCGAAATATTATGAAGCGCTTTTTTCATCATAACGATAACCTTCTTTTATATGTAATTTGGAAACTGTCAACGAAAACAATTCTTTATAATCTCAATTATTTTATCTTGCTCTTCCGCTGTCATTTTGTTATCGCTCGGCAAACAAAGTCCTCGGCTGAATATATCCATACCGACGTCTAATGCTTTGCCGGTGTCTATATAAGCGTTGCTTACGGCTCTGCCGTTACCGTTTGCGGTAATAAAGGGATGACTTCTGTATATAGGTTGAGCGTGCATAGGTTTCCAAATCGGGCGACCCTCCGCATTAAAGCGGGAAAGTGTTTCCAAAATCTCGGTGGGGCAACTTTTGTTACTCTCACTGTTATATACTGCGTGATTATCGTCTCTCGCCTGAGGGCACATATAATCTTTATCGATTATCATACAACTCAGCCAGAAATTAGGCTCTGATTTTTCCCGGTCAAACGGGTTCATACTAACGGGTAAATCTTTGAAGCCCTCTTTATAACGCTCATAAATGGCTTTCTTTTGTGCGATATGTTCTGAAAGATAGGGGAATTGACCTCTGACAACACCGGCTATAACGTTAGACATACGGTAGTTATAACCTATTTCCTCGTGTTGATACCAGGGGGCGTTTTCCCTTGACTGCGTACTCCATTTACGAACCTTTTCGGCGTCTTCTTTGCTGTTTGTCAGGAACATACCGCCCGAAGAGCCGGTTATTATTTTGTTGCCGTTAAAGGAAATGCAGTTGTAGTCACCGAGACTTCCGGTTTCTACCCATTTATCACCGAGTTTGTATTTTGCGCCAAGGCTCTCGGCGGCGTCTTCAACGATAAGTGCGCCGTGACGGTCGCATATTTCTTTAATCTCCTCCGCTTTGCCGGGCGTACCGTAAAGATGCGCCAAAACAACAAGTTTAACATCGGGATAAATACTAAACGCTTTCTCCAGCGCTTTAGGGTCCATATTCCAGGTGTCATATTCGGTATCTATAAATACGGCGTTTCCGTCTTCATAGGCGATAGGGTTTATACTTGCGTCAAAAGTACAGTCACTTGCAAATACGGTTTTGCCCGACAAAGTGCCCTCGTTGGGTCTTGGTTGACCGTAGAGTTTTTCGCCGGCGAGTTTTGTCGCAAGATGAAGCGCCGCAGTTCCGCAACTGAGCGCTACCGCATATTTAACGCCTATATAATCCGCAAGGAGTTCTTCCGCCTTATCAATGTTTTCACCAACGGTACTCATCCAGTTGGTGTTGAAAGCATCACTCATATACTTTAGTTCTTCCCCGTGCATAGTGGGACTGCTGAGCCATATGTGCTTTTCAAAAGGTTTTAGATTTCCGCTTTCTCTGAATGCCATATTTATCACATCCTGTTAAGATAATCTATATATTTTATTCCTAATAATTTTACCATAAAACCGTTATATATTCAATAACAAATATTAGCTATAAATTAGACGATTTTTTTATACAAATAATACAA
Source organism: Clostridia bacterium (assembly GCA_017431035.1). GTDB lineage: Bacteria > Bacillota > Clostridia > Oscillospirales > Acutalibacteraceae > UBA737. The sequence continues at coordinate 13,399 of JAFRLW010000008.1, read as the reverse complement.
AATTGCGGTTATGAAAAATATCGTTGACAAACGGTATTTACTGTCATATAATGAAGCCGAAAGGACAACTAATGACTATAATATAATGAATTGTTGAGGTGGCATTATGTTTCCGAAATATGAACTTATATCGTCAATGATTTACATTGTTCCGCAAAAACATACGAAAGAATATCCTTCCCGTTTTCATAAACAAATTGAGATATTTTATATCAAAACGGGTAGCCTTGTCGTAACTATAGATAATGAGGATTATAACCTCAAAAGCGGAGATATTTATGTTGTCTTCCCCAACGTTATACACTCGATAAAATCGGTTGATAACGCTACGGGACTTTTAGTCCTTGCGGATAACGATTTGTTTCCGTCTTTCCATGAGGTTTTGTCACGTTTCAGACCCTCTTGCCCGGTGCTCAGACAAGGCGAGTTCCCAAATCTTGTTTATGATATGCTAAACCGTGCAAACAGTATCAAAAAGACAGCTTTTTCGACTAACTGCAACGTTCTTACAAGTTATATCTCGGTAGTGCTTGGTGAACTTATAAATAATATGGAACTTGTTGAACGTTCCACCGATAATAATTTTGTGCAACAACTCATAGTATATCTTCTTGAAAATTATACGAGGGAGATAAGCCTTGAGGAAGTTGCAAAAGAACTGAATTACAACAAATATTATATCTCTCATATTATTTCGGAAACTTTCAAATGCAATTTCAGAACACTTGTAAACTCATACCGTGTAAGTATGGCTCAAAACCTGCTTGTTTCAACGGGGAAGAGTATCAGCGAGATAGCCTATGAATGCGGATTTAAGAATCAAAGTTCCTTTAACCGCATATTCTTAAAGCATAGCGGCGTTATTCCGAGCGAGTTTCGTCACAACGCAAAGGGCGTTCCCGAAAAGCCTGTTATGTATGTAAAAAATAATATTGACAACGATTCGGTTCAGTGATATACTGTATATAAGTTTTAAGTTATATCATAGAACAAAAAAAGTTATGAAAAAGAAAAGTAACCGCTCAAACGGTGTAAAGTGAGTGCCCCTCAGTGAAAACGGCGCCATACGTGAACGGTGAAGAACACTTTGGAACTGCAAACTGAAAAACTGATGTTTAGTAGGGGCGCCGTAGGCGGTACGTTACAACCGTAAGCAGTTTTTGCTGTGAGTAGGACCGATTGGTCAAAAGCGGGTGGCACCGCGGATGAGTATTTAACGGCTCGTTCGTCCCCTTTTTAGGGACGAATGGGCTTTATTTTATTTCGGAGGTAATTTATGAAACACACCGATATTGTAAAAGTATTAAAAGACAGAGAACTTGTAGGAAAGGATATTACCGTATGCGGTTGGGTCAGAACGTCGAGAGATTCAAAAAATATGGCGTTTTTGGAACTTAACGACGGTACTTCTCTAAAACACTTGCAAATAGTAATAGATAAAAATGAGATGAGCGATATTGCCGAATATATGCGACTCGGTACTTCGCTAAAAGTTGAGGGAACGCTTGTTGATTCGGTAGTTGCTAAAGACAGCGTTGAACTAAATGCAAAGGCTATAACCGTTTTGGGCGTTTGTCCGCCCGATTATCCGCTTCAAAAAAAGCGCCATACACTTGAGTATCTTCGCACTATTCCGGCACTCAGAGTTCGTACAAATACTTTCAATGCCGTGTTCAGAGTGAGATCGGTGCTTTCCGCCGCAATACACGAGTATTTCCAAAAGAATAATTACGTCTATGTCAATACGCCTATCATCACCGCTTCCGATAGTGAGGGTGCAGGCGAGATGTTCCGTGTTACCACGATAGGTTTCAGCAAAGATTATAAAAGTGAAGAGGAGTATGACGCCGCCGATTTCTTCCGCCGCCGTGCCGCCTTGTCGGTTTCGGGTCAGCTTGAGGGCGAGGTTGCCGCTATGGCGCTTGGAAAGATTTACACTTTCGGACCTTCATTCCGTGCCGAAAAGAGCAATACCCAGCGCCACGTTGCTGAGTTTTGGCACGTAGAGCCTGAGGTTGCGTTTGCGGAACTTCCCGATATTATCGAAATGGCGGAGGATATGATAAAGTATATCATCAAAGCCGTGCTTGAGCGTTGCCCTGATGAAATGCAGTTCTTCGATAAGCATTTTGAAAACGGACTTATAGAAAAACTCAAAACCGTTTCAAGCCATAATTTTGCCGTTATGACCTATACTGAGGCGGTAGAAATACTAATGAAAAATGAGGATAAGTTCCAAAACAAAGTCAAATGGGGCGACGACCTGATGACCGAACACGAGCGCTTTATTTCCGAAGAAATATGCAAAAAGCCCGTTTTTCTCACCAATTATCCAAAGGATATCAAGGCGTTTTATATGAAACAAAATCCCGACGGCAAAACCGTTGCCGCTACCGACCTTTTGGTACCCGGTGTCGGCGAGATAATCGGTTGCAGCGAGAGAGAGGCTGACCTCGATAAATTGCTTAATGCTATGGAAATCAGAGGTATGAAGATAGAAGACTATAACGACTATTTGTCGCTCAGAAAGTATGGCTCGGTACCGCATAGCGGTTTCGGTCTCGGACTTGAGAGAATGATAATGTACGTTACCGGAATAGAGAATATAAGAGACGTTATCCTTTATCCGAGAACGGTAGGCACTATTTCGTAAATTGTTTGTATTTATATAAAAAAGATAGGAGGAATAAGTATGTACAAACCGAAACTTGACGTATTAACCACACAAAGCGCTATAAGAATGCTTCGACACAAGTTTGAGGAAAATCTTTGCGACGCACTCAACCTTCGCCGTGTATCAGCGCCCCTTTTTGTAAAGGAAAACAGCGGTCTTAACGATAACTTAAACGGCGTTGAGAGACCGGTTAGATTTGACGTTTTGCAAACAGGCGAGGAACTTGAGATAGTTCACTCTCTTGCAAAATGGAAACGTTATGCGCTTTCTCGCTATAATTTCCAGTTGCACACAGGACTTTACTCTGATATGAACGCCATAAGAAGAGATGAAACGGTTGACAGTATTCACTCTATATACGTTGACCAGTGGGACTGGGAAAAGATTATAGAAAGAGAAGACAGAACAAGGGAGTATCTTGAAGACACAGTAAACCGTATTTATTCCGCTATTCTTATGACGGCTGACTATATTGAGAGAGAATACCCGGCGCTTATAAACTATTTTCCTCGACAAATTAAGTTTATAACAACCGAAGAACTGTTGAAAATGTACCCGGACCTTTCCCCTAAAGAGAGGGAAGACGCCGCCGCAAAAAAATGGGGTGCGGTCTTTATTATAGGCATAGGCGATAAACTATCAAACGGCGAGCCGCATGATTTACGAGCCCCTGACTATGATGACTGGGAACTCAACGGAGATATACTGATATATAACAAAATCACGAAAAAAGCTTTTGAGGTTTCCTCAATGGGCATAAGAGTAGATGAAAAATCACTTGTCAGCCAACTTGAAAAAGCCGGTAAAAGTGAGAGACTATCGCTTCCTTTCCACAAGTCGCTTATAAACGGCGAATTGCCTCTTACAATAGGCGGTGGTATCGGTCAGTCAAGACTTTGTATGCTTCTTCTCCAAAAGGCGCATATAGGCGAGGTTCAGGCTTCCTATTGGCCGGAAGAGGAAATAGAAAAATGCAAAGCCGCCGGAATAGAATTGCTCTAAAAAAAGGAATTACAGGAGGGATATAATGTTTAAGAATAAAGAATATGTTTTAAGCGTTGAAAAATCAAAAAGTTTTTCAAAAGCCGCAAAAGAACTTTATATTTCACAACCGTCGCTGAGCGCCTCGATAAAAAGAATTGAAAAGGAAATAGGCGCACCGATTTTTGACCGTTCTACAAATCCGCTGTCACTTACCGATATAGGTAAAAAATATATCGAATGCGCTAATGAGATATCCACGATAGAAGACAGTTTCAAAAACTTTGTTTCCGATAGTTTTAATGTGCTGAAAGGCGAGATTAAAATAGGCGGAAGCGGAATGTTCAATTCCTTTGTCTTGTCTGAGTTGATTTCCAGGTTTAACCGCCATTATCCGAATATAAAGTTCCATATCACCGAAGACCATACTCAAAACCTTATAGACCGGATTATTTCGGGTAAACTCGATATCGTTATGGATAACGTGCTTATTAACAACAAGAGTCTTAATCCCCAAAAATACTCTACCGAGACTTTGCTTGTCGCCGTTCCGAAGAGTTATGCCGTCAATAAAGCGGTAAAAGAAAAATGCTATACTGCTAATGATATAAAAGAGTGTAAGCATAATGCGCCTGATGCAAAAACAGTATCGCTTACCACCTTCAAAAACGAGCCGTTTGTACTCCTAAAGAGTGAAAACGATACCGGTAAAAGAGCGCTGAAACTCTTTAAACGTCACGATATCAAGCCGAAAATACTCTTCAAACTTGACCAGCAGATAACGGCATATAACTTTACCTGTTCGGGCGTGGGGGTTAGTTTTGTCAGCGATACTATGATAAAAAATCTTTCCGGCTCGTCAGACGTACTATTCTACAGGCTAGACGAAAAAGATATCGAGCGTAATATTTATTTCTATACAAAGACAAACCGCTATCTCACTAAAGCGGCACAGTCTTTTATTGAAGAGAGCATAAAAATAGCAAACTCAAAATAAAACAAAAAAGAGGCACCTTATGTGCCTCTTTTTTTATAATTTGTTTTATTCCAGGTGTTCTGCTTGATATTCAAGTTCCATATTGGCGAAATCTTTTATGTATTCATTACTTACCTTATAGGCAACACCTTTGTCAACAAGCAGAATATAAACTGAGTCGCTGTTTATAAAAATACAATAGTAAGGTCTTGCAAATAGCAGGGATTTATCGGACAGTTCTATCTCAAACTGTGAACCGTAGGTTGCCTCTTCAGGTATTTCGCACCTTTCGCCCTCGCTTATCGCTTTATCTATTATCTCGACGTCCGATTTCTTTATCAGTTCTCTTTTAGTGACCGACTTGTTGGTTTTACTATAATAGGTCGAAGAGATATAGGTGTAGGTATCAAGGGTGTATTCTTTGAAAAGTTTTTCATACTTTTCGTAAACGTCACTTCTCGCATACGATTTTTCTCCGGCAGACTTAAAGAGTATTTCGTCGTTTAAGGTCGGCAAAACATCTTCTGTTGCCATAAACTCCGATAAGAGTATCGGAACGTCCTTTTCGGTCACGCTGCAAAAATCATAGTCGCTTATAATGGGATTAAAATCCATATTTTCTGGAAGCGATTTGTATGTTTTATCCCTAAATTGTATTTCAGTATGCGCTTTGTCAAGGTAAACGGCTCGGTGGTCTCTCGCTTTGTCAAGGGCATTACATCCCGTGAAAAGTGATAAAATAAGCGCAGTTAAAACAAGTATAGCAACCGTTCTTTTAATCTTCATTTTGCTTACCTCTTTTCTTCCTTTTTATTCTGTTAAATACAAGAATAGAGCCAAATAGCAGAGCTATAATAATAGATATAGTCTTTTTCATAAACTCACTCCAAATTAAGCTTTGTTCGCATTATTTTTCTTGTTATAAAGAAACCGGCAAATGATACGGCTAACTGTATAAGCAAAAATCCGATAAGCGCAATGTGAATACATTGATAGGTGTTTTCAGCTATGTAGTCTAACAGTTTTTCGGCAATATCGGTGTTCACAAAAACTGCGCCTATAATAAGCAATACCGTTTCTATTATCTGCCAGGCGACATATATTCCGAAATAAACGCCAAAGGCTAAAAGTATGCGGTTTTTCTTTGCAAGTTGACCTACGGTGACAGAGGTGAAAATGGTCAACAGTTCCGCCACGGTGGTGGCAAGTAAAACCAGTATAAACTCTAAAATATAAAATGCACCGTGCACCTTAGTAAGCCTGAAATATTGCTTGAAAATGTAGAGCGCCGCTTTTATTATTTCTCCGAAAACGTCGCCTGCCGTGCAGACCGATACGGATATTATCACCGCTAAAAGTGTTACAGCCATAGCGCAAACGGAGGATATCAGTTTTGATAAGATATGCTCTGAGTGACTAGCCGGAAGCGTCAGGGTTAAATAACCTTGATGAGAATAAAGGTTTTTGTAAAACCTCACAACACAAACCGCAAGGGTATATACAAAACTAACGGCAATGCTTATAACAAATAAAATAGTTGATGAAATAAAGAATATGTTGTATGCCACGCCGTCGCTCTCAAAAAACTGTACTATCCTGTTAAACAGGGCGATAGAGAGCATAACTATATACATAGGGATTAACGGTTTTGATAGGGCGGAAAAATCGTATTTTAATAATTTCTTTACCATTTGAATACCTCCCTGAAAAGTTCGTCAACACTTTTGTTGTTTTCGTTTCTTATCTCGTCTACCGATTTGTGAAGAACTATCTCTCCGCCTTTTAGGAAAATAACCTCGTCAAGCGCAGATTCAATATCGGAAATTATGTGCGTAGAGATTATAACCGAAGCCTCTTTGTTGTAGTTTTGAAGTATGGTTGAGATTATATAATCTCTTGTCGCCGGGTCAACACCGGCTATCGGCTCGTCAAGAACGTATAGTTTCGCTTTGCGGCTCATTGTCAAAATAAGACATACTTTCTCCCGATTACCTTTTGATAAAGTTTTAAGTTTTGCGTTTTGGTCAATACCGAGTTCGCCAAACATTTTCTTTGCCGCTTCTATGCTGAAATCGGGATAAAAATCAGCAAAAAGTTCAGCGGTCGCCAGAGCGGTCATAGAGGGGTTCAAATAGTCGTTGTCGGGAAGATAAGCAACCGATTGTTTGCTTTCTACACCCGGTTTGTTGCCTAAAATTGTAATCTCTCCGCCGTCCGGAACAAGCAGTCCGTTTATCAGTTTTATAAGGGTCGTTTTTCCTGATCCGTTAGGTCCTAACAGTCCTATGATTTTGCCGCCCTCAACTACCAGGTCAACGTTTTTTAGTGCCGCTATGTGACCGTAGTTTTTGGTAAGGGAAGTACATTTTAATAACTCACTCATTATCCCCACTCCTTATAAGATTTATTATTTCTTCGGTGTTTAGACCAAGCTCTTCCATTTTTCTTTTGTAACAAGCGGTCTCTTTTTCTATTATGCCGTTTACTATTTCTTTTGCTTTGTCGGAACTCTCTCCGATAAACCAGCCTGACCCTCTGACAGAACGTAAAAGCCCTTTTGCCTCTAATCCCTCATACGCCTTTTGAACGGTATTCGGGTTTACAACAGCCATAGCGGCAAGTTCCCTGACGGAAATCAGTTTATCTCCGCTTTTGTACTCGCCGTTTGCTATCTTTGTGCAAAGATACTCTTCAATCTGCGGACAGATAGGCCTCGATTTGTCCAATACTATCGCCAAATAATCACAACCTTTCGTTTGAAATTGTACTACTGTACTAATACAATAATACAATTTTTACCAAATGTCAAGAACTTTTTTTGATAAATAAAAAAGGTATCCTACGGGATACCTTTTTGTGTTAATTTCCGTTTACCACAACCGAAATGCCTTCGGGGATGGCGACTATTGTCGGGTTGGGTTTTTTTATCATTTCTTTTGCTCTTTTTATAGCGGAGTCAAGGTCGGTTTCGGGTATAAAGTGGTAGCCTTTTACTATTTCGTTATCGCAGTCGGAAACGTATATTACCTGCGCTTTTTTCAGTATTCGTGCGAGTATTTGCACCATCCACTGATCAGGCTCGGTTTCGTTGCGGTCACGCTTCATAATACCGTTATAAATATCGTCGGCGCTGTCGTTATTCTTCATAGCGTGATAAAAATCATCACCGCCGGTGCCGTCGTTTGCGGAGGATAGCATAATAATTATACCGCCTTTCTTTACAGCCGCTTCGGCGGCGGTCATACCCTTTACCGACTGATATATGTTTTGGTCAAGGGGATATCCTCCGTTGGTTGAAATTACTATATCCGCCTCGTCGCAAAAAACACCGCAATATTTTGATAAAAAGTCGGTGCCCTTTTTGTGCGCCGCCTCTACGTCGCCGGCAACGGCAAACACCACTTCCTTTTTACTGTTTATAACAACGTTTACTATAAAGGCGAGGTTTGCTTTTCTTGCCGCCCATACCATATCTTCGTGTATGGGGTTATGCTCTAAAATACCCGTTCTTGAATATGGACTTGCGATAAACTCGGCGCAGTGGTTTGCAAGTACCGTTTCTTTTGAACAAACACCGGGCAGAACACTCTTCCTGCCGCCCGAATATCCGGCAAAGAAATGCGGCTCTATAAAACCCTCCGCTATAAGCAAATCGGCATTTGCGGCAATTTTGTTTATTCTGCATCTGCCGCCTGAGGGGAGTATGCCTATCTCGGTCATCATATCGTCGTCGGTGCTTATATGAACAACAATTTTTTCGTTATCAACTATTTCCTCACCGAACTTTGCAATGAGTTCTTCTCTTGTGGTTTCTCTGTGAAAACCGGTCGCTATAAGTATAGTTATGTCAGCGTCGGGGTTTCCTTTTCTTACTTCCCTTAACATATAAGGCATAATAATTTTAGAGGGAACGGGCCTTGTGTGGTCACTCGCTATTATAACAACGTTATTTTTCCCTTTAGATAGTTCCGATAGCCGTTTTGTCCCCGTCGGATTCATAACGGCGTTCTTTACAAGCGTATCCTCGTCAGCAGACGGAATATACTCTTCAAGTTTTGACTCGAGCACGGCGGTCAGGTTATCACCGCTGAAATCGTGCCCCATTTTTCTTTTTCCTATCGGGAACTCAATATATGCCATACAATCCACTCCTAACAAAAATATAATATCATTTTTTGAGGATTATGGCAATAAAAAGTTGCTATGACTTAAAGCAGATGCTTCTTGCATTTTTATCATCATTATGATATACTTTGTTTGTTTTCAGAGCATCCTGTGCGGTTTTAACTTCTTTTTGCCAGTTGTCTGTGAAGTGTGTTACGATAGCTCCCAAACCCAAAACTGCTGCGGTCATGGCTGTTATCATACCCATGGGAGTTGCAAGAAGACCTTTTATAACCTGTCCTAAACTCATAGCAGCAACTTGTGTTGTTGCAAAACTACCCGCCAACCCTAACGTTACACCGTTTGCCACAAGCGTCTTGGTTATATAATCGGCATAAAACACGCGCAATGTTGTTCCTAAATGGATTATTTTACTTATCACCATAAAAATAAAACAAAAAGGAGATTATATTATGAACAAAATATGCCCACTGTGTCTTACAGTATATGAAGACGACGAAATCAAATATTGCCCTAAATGCAAACAGGTTTACGATAATATGCCAAATAATATTCAAAAAATGATGGGTTTAAAAGATTACAATGAATATAACAATAATATGCAAAAACTCGAAGACCCTTCTTCGATTGAAAGAAAAAGACTTGAAAAAATAATGTCCCAAATACAAACTCAAAATAATGCTGACATTCATTCTTCCAACATCCCCAAATGCCCGACCTGTGGTTCAACCAACATAGAAAAAATATCCTCGCTTAATAAAGCGGCAGGTGCGGTAATGTTTGGACTGTTCAGCAAAACCGCAAAAAGTCAGTTTAAGTGCAACAATTGCGGATATAAATGGTAAGAAGAAAAAGACATCCCTTAACGAGATGTCTTTTTAATATCAATTACTTTAATATATTCAATATCTTTCAATTCTAAAATAATAGAATGTTCTTCGTTTTCTTGCACTGTAATGGTTTGTTCTTCACCTGTTCTTTTATCATATATTGAATAATTACTCAAACAAACATACGGATTTCGCTGATTTTCTTCAATATATTTTATCTGTCCTAAAATATTTACATCTTGACCCTTTAAATAAACATTTAGCCAAGTTCCACTTTTGTAAATATCAAGCCAAAAATTTGAATTGATAGAATGGGGAACATGAAGATTTACAAGAATGGTGTTAAACGGTTTAGATAAAACGAAAATTCCAAGCAAGTAAGCAAGTATAATGCTAAACAAAATAAGTCCTATATAATACCATGCTGAATTAAAATTAACAACAATTGCTTTTTGCAATAATAATATTATAGTTTTATCATAAACAAGTTTCAAAATATAACTGGTAGTAACACTCGGTAACAATAAAGATGTTTTTGTTCTATCATTACTATCTTTTGTTATAAAAATAAATACTGAAATAAAACAATAGCCTTGTACTAAATAGGACATAATCAAAGGCAATTGCTCAATGATTTTTATTATATTATCTATATTATTATCCTTCTTTCAATTTGTTTTTATGGTCATTTACTGGTTTTGTTGAATTCACAGGTTTTATTTGCAGCGAAGATATTTGAACTTTACCATTTGGTGTAACCCATTCAAATTTTTGATTTGGAATTTTGGGGTTTTTGTTTGAAAAGGGCTGTTTTTTAGGCATAACAATTCCTCCAATGATTTTTTCTTTTATAATACGACATTATTAGAGAAAAATCAATGTGGAAAAATGTATGTATGAATGTTTAGATTGTAGATATAAATGGTAAGAAGAAAACCGTCCACTTAATCGTGGGCGGTTTGGTGTTTATATTGAGAATTATTTGTTAATGTTCAATTCTATCAATAATGTTTGTTATTGTTTATTAGATTTACTCAATTCATTTAACCAGGTAAAGACATGCTTACACATACTTATAGGTGTATCAAATGTTCTCTCTTTAGGCTGGACATCAGTTTTAGAAAATCCGAATTTTTCATAATAAGATTCTCTGTGATTGTAACAATCTAACGTAATAAAAGCCACTCCACTAATATCACACATTTGTACTGATTTAAAAAGCGAATACTTTAATAATTGTTCACCATATCCCTGTCCGTGATATTTACTATTTATACCTAATCTTGCTATTTTTACAGCGGGCACAGAAGCATATATTGTTTTAAATTTGTTTCTGCTGTCTTCGGCTAAATATAAGCTGTCATTACACAACGAAACAAAACCCACCAACTCATTCTTGTCACTAATAAGTAAGTGGGTAGTGTTTAAAAAAAGATTTTGTTCGTTAAACGCTTCATGCTTTAGGAAATCTTCTATCTCCTTATCATGCTTTTTAACTTTTCTTCTTTCCTTTGCAGATAAACCATCTGTATTTGATTCACAAGTAAATCCTGAAATCAAGCACTTGTTATCGTCAGACAGTTTTTCGTAATGGGTTTCCATACAAATTATTTTTCCTTGTCCTTAAACATATCAAATAGAATTTCCATACCCTTTTTTGTTTCTTTAGACGGTTTGGTTTTAATCTGATTAAGGACTTTTTTTGCAGAGTTGCCTGTTAAAATAGGTGTAGGAGCTATTTGTGTAGCCATATGTTTTTTCTTTCTTTCAAAAAAATTCCTTACTCCTCGCATAAATATTGTACCACACCTTATTTTTAAAATCAAGTATTATTATTGACAATGTAGTACATCTATATGCCACTTTTCACCGACTTATTTATTATTCTTTTCATTTGGACAATTTATTTTTTTTGAATTTTTTGGACTATCCCATATTGAATAATTCTAATATCGTTTAGATTATCCAACCCAACATTGTAGTCTCTGAACATTCTCCCTAAGGAGCTTTGCTGCGGATTAGCTTTTGCTTTCCCGAAGAGATTTCAAACTCTTAGGCTACAAATCCCTTCGTGCAAGAATATAAAAAAATCGAAACACAACACAAAAAAGTGTTATGCTTCGATTTGCTTATTTTTGGTCTGCCCGAGGGGATGCGTCTTTGCTATGCAAATACGCCCTGCTTGACGACCGAACGCAGTTGCGTTCAGTACCCGTCTTCGCACCTGAGTACTAAAAAACAGTCCACGGGGTGTTAGAGATAAAGAAGGTCTTATGTAAAACAGTCGGAACGATTGATTTTGTAGGATAAAATCAAAACTTACGGAGGTTTTACAAATGAGAAGAACGAAATATCACATTTACCTTATTAGTGAAGAAAGGCGGTTGTTAATTAACAGCTTAATAAATTTGAAAAATATGCTGATTGCCGAAGGCAAATATACTGACCTTGTTGATGAAGTCTTGGTTAAGGTGGCTAACGCTAAAATCAAGAAAATCAAGGTTATCAGCAAAAGCTCGTAAACGGTATATTTGCGGATTTTGAGGGTGGTAATGATAATACCTTAACCTATTAAGTTTAGAGCTTTAAGAACCGCATAAATACTGACGATTTGCACCGAACTTTGTACACACTTTTTCGACTATTATGGAGGATAATAATTATGACAAATAAGATTACATATACACAGCAAGGCGATTATTTTTTACCCGACCTGAAATTACCCGAACAGCCAAAGGTTAAAATTGGCATTTGGGGCAAGCGGCATTTGAAGTATATCAAAGATCACCGCCCAATCCTGTATACAAACCTGCTGACAAGTTGTAAACTCACCGCCTACCTTGCCGATATTGACGAGCAGGCAGAGGATATGTTCTTTCGGTTGATAAAGCAACTCGCCGAACAGGAAGGTGTAACTGAACAGCTCAAAGCAGACAATCAAATGCTGTGGGTTAGACGTATGAATAATATACGCAACCGTGCAGAAGAAATTGTTAATAACGAATTGATATTTGTATAATCTTTATTGGACGAAGGTGATTAAATTCATCTTCGTCCATTCCTTTTTCTGTCCTTTTTTCATTGTAGCACACTCAGCCGAAAAAGCAAAAAGTGTGCAAGCTATTCTTCTAACTTACACACTTTATTTTACAAGCTCTCAAGAACAAAATCTCTCGATATTATCAAGGATTCATAATCTTCTCGATCTCTTTCGGTTTTAATACTTTACCCACGGAAACAACCTTTTCATTCACAACAAGCACAGGCATCGAAATGACACCATACCGCATTACCTTTTCCATATCGGTGATATACTCGACCTCAATATTAAGTCCTGCGTTTTGAACAGCTTGCTTTGTATTCTCATACATCTGATGGCACGATTTACAGCCTGCGCCGAGGACTTTGATACTTGTTATCACTCCTGATGCGGAATTTGTTTCCGGGGTTGCGGTATTTCCTCCGCAACAGCAGGACTTTGTTTCTTCTTTTTTACGATTGAACAATGACATAGTTTACCTCCGATTATTGAAAATACTTTTTCGTTTTATTTGCAATGCTGACAAGAAACAGCATAACGGGTACTTCTGTTAATACGCCTACGGTTGTCGCAAGCGCCGCAGGCGAGGTTGTTCCGAATAGGGCAATAGCTACAGCAACCGCAAGTTCAAAGAAGTTGGACGCTCCTATCATTCCTGCGGGAGCAGCGATATTATGCGGCAACTTTAAGAACTTGCAAGCTAAATATGCTATCGCAAATATGAGGAATGTTTGTAAAATCAGCGGCACAGCGATCAGCACGATATGCAACGG
>JAFRLW010000007.1 GCA_017431035.1 Clostridia bacterium | reverse complement strand
TGAAAACGGAAACAAAAAACCGTTTGAACTCGGACATTTCTTTATCGCCATTGATACAAATCATTTCCTCGGTGAAGAACTCTTCCGCAAGAAAGCGGGAGAAATACTCAGAAGCGTACGTGCTTCAAAGAAAATGCCCGGTGCCGAAAGAATATACACAGCCGGCGAGAAAGAACATCTTGTTCGCCTTGCCCGTAAAGACGGTGTGCCGATAAATGAGTCGGTACAAAAAGAGATTATCGCAATTCGTGATGAACTTGGGCTTACTCAATTCCATTTCCCATTTGAAGATTAAAGTTTTCGGGAGTTCCGATTTTCGGAACTCCCCTACTTAACTTATCGCCTACTATAAATCTTGTTATATAAGGCAAAATATTTATCTAAAAACTCTTGATTTTATACTTTATTTATTGTATAATACACCTTGCTGATAAATGCCGGAATGATGGAATTGGCAGACGTGCCAGACTCAAAATCTGGTCCCGGCAACGGGGTGCGGGTTCAAGTCCCGCTTCCGGCACCAAAAAAGCAATAGTCACCTTTATGGTGGGTATTGCTTTTTTATTATTTCGGGACTTGAACCCTAAGAGGGCTGAGTGCGTTTCATAACGTTATTTTTGACGGCAGTTTCAATTTCACTGTTTTACCGTAAATGTTAATGCATTACGGAAAAAATGTCCTGTTTACATATTCCCTGTTTCTTTGCAAACAATATATTTGAAAGGAAGATGGAAAATATGTTCAAACACGAAAAAGAGTTATTTCACCCGGTTGAAATAGAACGGGTCAACCCCCAGTATGCGGCACTTTTACACGAACAATTAGGCGGTGCAAACGGCGAGCTTAAAGCGGCTATGCAGTATATGTCGCAAAGTTTCAGGATTAAAGACAAAGAAATAAAAGATTTGTTTTTGGATATTGCCGCTGAGGAACTCGGTCATATGGAAATGATTGCCACGACCATAAGCCTATTAAACGGCCACGACGTTGACGCCGGTAAGGTGCCTGCCGGTGAGATACAAACCCACGTTATATTAGGATTAAACCCGGGACTGATAAATGCTTCCGGCTATTCCTGGACGGGCGATTACGTCAGCGTGACGGGTGACTTATGCGCTGATTTGTTATCAAATATAGCGTCTGAACAAAGAGCAAAGGTTGTATACGAATACCTTTACCGACAAATTGAGGATAAAAAGGTAAGAGAAACTATTGATTTCCTCTTAAACCGAGAAGAAGCGCACAATGCTATGTTCAGAGAAGCCTTTAACAAAATTCAGGACAGCGGATCAAACCGAGATTTCGGCACAACAAAAGCGGCGAAGATGTATTTCAGTATGTCCTCCCCTTCACCGAAAGACACACCGCTTGATGAAATAAAGGGCAAAAAGGTTGAGTTCAAATAATAAAAAAAGACCGACTACTCCGTCGGTCTTTTTTATATAACACCCGACAGGGTACTGTCGGGCGGTTATTATTTTACTCCCTTAAAATAAAGTCCTCTTGTATATTTTTCGGGCGGAGTGCCGCCTGCTTTATACTCTTTTATTATACGGGATACCTGCTCTTTTGTTTCTGTGGTGAAGTAAAGAAGCAGAAAATCTACACCTTTTATTTCCTCTAACCTATCGGCGAGATAGGTTGGAGCCGAGTTTACAATCTCGCTATAAAGGTTGTTGCAAACTACGGGAAACTCGATACCTTTTCGGTCGGTAAGTTTACCCCCTTTAGCGCACTCTTTACAGGTTTTGCCGTTTTTTACGGGACAATTTTTTGTGAGCATAAGAGGTATTCTGCCGTAGGCAAAAATGCCTTTATTAAGCGGTGTTTTCAGATTGTTTATCTCTTTTAACGTCATCTCCATAGAGGTGACGATACTTTGAACGCCCAAGGATTCAAGCACAAGACAAGAAACATCGTTTGCCGTATTCATACCAAAAGACGATATTACCGAAAGCCCCGTTTCTTTTGCGATACTGATTGCGGAAAAGGTGTCGCACAGTGCGGCGGTTACACCATCTCGCTTTAAGGTTTGAAGTTTTTGCTTAACACTACTGCTATTTGTAAAATAGCGTGGCAGGGCGACGATTTTCTTTATATCTTTAGGCAAAGCGCTGAAATCGGCATCTGGCGGCAGGATAATTCCGTCAATACCCGATAAATCTTCCGGTATTGAGTTTTCTTTATTAAACAAGGCGATAATCTCCGCCGTTTTATGTGCTTTATCTTTTATTTCAAGCGGATTGTCTGTTTCTCTTCTTTTAGGCGGCAAACTCCGCTTTTGATTTAACTCTTCTACCGCTTTGCGCCTTGTTTCGTTTAATACGGATAGAGGTACAAAAATGTCGTCACCCGTCTTTACTTCTACCGATTTTGCAAAATACGGTGTTCCGCCGAGTTTTGAAAGAGCATTTATTATAGCCTCTTTTGTTGTGGGCTTATTCTTTGCTTTTTCTATCTTTTCACCTTTTATAACAGAAATATTTACGCCGTCAAAAAAGGTTACCTCGACTGTATCGCCTGCATACGCTTTTACGTTTATACAAAGCGGAACGCTTTGGCGCTCGTTTCGATAATACTCGTGGATAGAAGACAAAACCGCATTAGAGGACAAAACGTCATCACGAGTTCTGATACCGAACATAGAAAGACCGAGTTTGTTTTCATAATAGCCTTTAGTAAAGCCTGAACGTGAAAAGACGGCGGAAAGTGTGTTGTCGGCGGTTTCTATATTATCGGCTTTATCTCTTGCCGCTTTGGTTGAAGCAGAAACGTACTCAGGGCGTTTCATTCTACCTTCTATTTTGAAGGATTTTACACCAAGAGCGGATAATTCCCCTATTTCATCAAGGAGGGACAAATCTTTAAGGCTTAAATCGTATCCCGTGCCGCCCTCTACCGAAAAAGGCAAACGGCAAGGTCCGGCGCAAAGCCCTCTGTTACCGCTTCTTGAGCCTAAAACAGAAGACATAAGGCATAGTCCCGAAACGCACATACAAAGAGCGCCGTGGACAAACATTTCAACCTCTATCCCCTCTTCTTTTGCCGCTTTGCAAAACTCTTTTATTTCCTCTTTTGACATTTCTCTTGCGATAACGACACGGGAAAATCCGAGTTTTTTAAGAAGCGGTAAAGCACTGGGATTATGAATAGTCATTTGAGTAGAAGCGTGAAGCGGAATATCGGGATAACGAAGGTGGATTAAGTGCGATAAACCTATATCGGACACGATAAGCCCGTCTACACCGATACTGTTTGCATATCCCGCAAGAGAAAGAGCGCTTTTAGTTTCGCTGTTTTTTATCATAATATTTATCGTGAGGTAGAGTTTTACCCCTCTTATATGACAATACTCTACTGCGGATATAAGCGCCTTACTGTCAAAGTTTTCGGCATTTCTTCTGGCTGAAAACTCCACTGCGCCGACGTATACGGCGTCGGCTCCCGAGCGCACCGCCGCTATCAGCGACTCCATACTGCCTGCCGGAGAAAGTATTTCTATGTTTTCCACTTTTTTCACCTTCTGTCAAATAATAATATATCACAAAATATCACACATAAAAAGATATTTTTTATGCAAATATCCTCTTTACTTAATTTAGCAGTTGTGATATAATCGTATCGTAAAAAAGACAGTGTACGTGTATTGCGGACACAAGCAGCACCATCTAAGGAGAAAACGATGAAATATCTTGTTTTACTATGTGACGGTATGGCGGATACCAAAAACCCCGCTTTAGATAACAAAACACCTATGACTGTGGCTAATAAGCCTTATATCGACGGTCTTGCAAAAAAATCCGTTGTCGGTATGTGCCGCACCGTAGCGCCGGGACTGAAACCCGGAAGCGACGTTGCAAACCTATCGGTTATGGGATATGACCCCACAAAATCATATACCGGGCGTTCTCCGCTTGAGGCAGCGTCAATAGGAATTGACCTTAAAGATACCGACGTAACACTCAGGACAAATCTTGTAACGCTGTCATCCGAAGAGAATTACGGCGACAAGAAGATGATAGACTACTGCGCCGGAGATATCTCGACCGCAGAAGCCGCTGAGATTATAAAAAGCGTTTCAGAAGTGCTCGGAAGCGAAAAATACAAGTTTTACGCCGGAGTAAGTTACAGACATTGTCTTGTAGTGGATAACGGAACTACCGATCTTGGAACAATGACCCCGCCGCACGATATTTCGGGCAAAGTTATCGGTGAATATTTAAGCAAATCGGAAAACGCCGCACCGCTTATTGAACTGATGAAGAAGAGTTATGATTTGTTAAAAGATCACCCCGTAAACCTTAAAAGGATTAAAGAGGGCAAAAGACCTGCAAACTCTATATGGTTTTGGGGTGAGGGTACAAAACCGGATGTAGCAAACTTCAAAGAGAAGAACGGTATAAGCGGCTCGGTTATAAGCGCAGTTGACCTGCTTAAAGGTATCGGCAAATGCGCAGGAATGGAAACACCCGAAGTTGAGGGCGCTACCGGATATATTGATACAAACTTTGAGGGAAAAGCCGCTGCGGCTATTGACTCTTTTAAGAGAGGTATAGACCTTGTATATCTTCATTTTGAAGCACCGGACGAGTGCGGTCACCGTGGTCAACCGGAAAACAAGGTCAAGGCTATTGAATATATAGACCGACGTGCTCTTAAAACCATTTTAGAATATCTGAATGCTTCAGGGGAAGATTACCGCATACTTGTTATGCCCGACCACCCGACTCCGCTTGATATTATGACCCATAGCAGCGACCCTGTCCCCTTTATGATTTATGACAGCAGGAAAGAGGAAAACGGAGTTAGCCTTTTTGACGAGGAGAACGCCGCCAAAACGGGAATATTTATTGAGCACGGTCCTGATATTATGGACATTTTGCTTGAGAAAAAAAGCATATAACAAAAAATAAGCCCGACGCTTTTTTGGCGTCGGGTTTATTATTTTTGCTATATCTAATATTTGATATAATACTTTATTATTATAATTCTTGACAATATTCTTTTTAAGGTGTTATAATATTGCATATTTTTTGGTAAAAACAAAAAGGAGAAATAATTATGAAAATGAAAAGAGTTTCAGCACTGATTTTAGCATTACTTATGATGCTCGTCTTCACCGCTTGCGGTGGTTCCGGCAGTTCATCAAAAAGTTACAACGTAGGTATTGTACAACTTGTGCAACACGTTGCGCTTGACGCCGCTACAGAAGGTTTTAAGGCGGC
The DNA here is from genome assembly GCA_017431035.1 of Clostridia bacterium. GTDB lineage: Bacteria > Bacillota > Clostridia > Oscillospirales > Acutalibacteraceae > UBA737. The sequence continues at coordinate 11,575 of JAFRLW010000007.1, read as the reverse complement.
GCTTACCGATGAACTCGGTGACAAAGTAAAGTTTGACGTTCAAAACGCATCCGGCGACTCAAACGCATGCGCTACAATAGCAAACAACTTTGTTTCAAAGAACGTTGATCTTATTATGGCAAACGCCACTCCTGCTCTTCAGGCGGCGGCTAACGCCACAACCACCATTCCGGTACTCGGAACTTCAATCACCGAATACGGCGTTGCGCTTAACATCAAAGACTTTAACGGTCTTGTCGGCGGAAACGTTTCGGGCACAAGCGACCTTGCTCCTCTTGACGAGCAGGCAAAAATAATCACCGATCTATTCCCCGATGTTAAAACGGTTGGTTTGCTTTACTGCTCCGCTGAGCCTAATTCACTTTATCAGGTAAACGTTGTTAAAGAGGAACTTGAAAAAGCAGGTCTTAAAGCCACACTTTATGCTTTCTCTGACGCTAACGATATCGCCGCAGTTTGCACTAATGCGGTAAACAATTCCGACCTTATCTACGTACCTACCGACAACACTGCCGCTTCTTCCGCAGGAATAATTGACGGTATTTGCCGTCCTGCAAAGAAACCGGTTGTTTGCGGTGAAGAAGGTATTTGCTCGGGTTGCGGAACTTTCACCCTTTCAATTGACTACTATGATCTTGGCTATGCTACCGGTCTTATGGCTGCAAAAATACTCAAAGGTGAAGCAAAGGTTTCCGAAATGCCTATTGAATATGCACCAAAGTTCACCAAAAAGTATAACGCAGAGATTTGTAAAGACCTTGGTATAACTGTTCCGGAAGACTATACCGCCATTGAAGCAAAATAATCTTTTTAGTTACAGGAAACATATACCATGAACATTTTTAATTTACTTAACACAATGCCCGGCGCTATTGCACAGGGACTGATATGGGGTATAATGGCGATAGGCGTTTATATCACCTATAAAATACTTGATATAGCCGACCTTACCGTTGACGGCTCTATTTGTACCGGCGGCGCAGTATGCGTTATGATGATGATGCGAGGACACTCAGTGGCAGTATCTTTGCTAGTATCGATTCTCGCAGGTATGCTCGCAGGACTTGTAACGGGTATCTTCCACACCCTTATGGGTATACCCGCAATACTTTCGGGAATACTCACTCAACTTGCCCTCTATTCAATAAACCTTAAAATAATGGGCAGGGCAAATCAAGCCATTAGCGCCAGAAACTTTAAGGTTTTGATTTCGCTTCAATATCTAAAGGGCGTTCCGTGGTATCAAAACACGCTGCTTATAGTATCTATTTTCGTAATAATACTTATAGCAATACTATATTGGTTCTTCGGCACCGAACTTGGTTGTTCGCTGAGAGCCACCGGTTGCAATATCAATATGAGCCGTGCGCAAGGCATAAACACTAACCTTAATAAAATTATCGGACTTATGTTTTCAAACGGTATTGTGGCATTATCCGGCGCACTACTCACCCAGTATCAAGGCTTTGCCGACGTGCAAATGGGCAGGGGCGCAATAGTTATCGGTCTTGCCGCAGTTATTATAGGCGAGGCGGTTATAGGCAGACATTTCCGCAATTTTGCGGCGCAACTTATAAGCGTGGCTATAGGCGGAGTGATATATTATATAGTATATCAAACTGTTATTTGGCTCGGAATAGACACCGACCTGCTTAAAATGTTGTCGGCGCTGGTTGTTGCACTCTTCCTCGCAATCCCCTACTGGAAATCAAAGTTCAGAAGGAACACCCTTAAAACCGAGGGAGGTAATCAAAATGCTTAAAGTTGTAGGACTCAGCAAGGTTTTCAACCCCGGAACCGTAAATGAAAAGGCGGCGCTTAATGATTTGAGCCTGACACTCAACAACGGTGATTTTGTGACCGTTATCGGTGGTAACGGCGCAGGCAAAAGTTCTCTTTTGAACGCAATTGCAGGAACATGGAAACCCGACTCGGGAAAAATATATATTGATGACATTGATGTCACAAATATGCCTGAATACAAAAGAGCCAAGTTTTTAGGACGTGTTTTTCAAGACCCTATGATGGGCACCGCCGCAACAATGGGAATTGAAGAAAACCTCGCCCTTGCAAAAAGAAGAGGCAAACACCGTGGTCTTAAATGGGGCATAAAAAATGCCGAGCGTGAGGAATACCGAAAACTTCTCGCCTCTCTTGATTTGGGCCTTGAGGACAGGCTGACTAACAAAGTAGGACTGCTTTCAGGCGGTCAACGTCAAGCGCTCACCTTGCTTATGGCATCACTTCAAAAGCCAAAGCTATTACTTCTTGATGAGCACACCGCCGCACTTGACCCCAAAACAGCACAAAAAGTTCTTCAAATATCCGATAGAATTGTTGAGGAGAACAACCTCACAACCTTGATGATAACTCATAATATGCGTGACGCCATAGCACACGGCAACCGCCTTATTATGATGAACGAGGGAAAAATCATCCTTGACGTTTCGGGAGAAGAAAAGAAAAACCTTACCGTTAAAGATTTGATGTCTTTCTTCAGTTCTACAAGCGGTCAGGAGTTTGCAAATGATAAAACGCTTTTAGCGTAAAAAAAAAGAAAAGCCACAAGTATTACCTTGTGGCTTTTCTTTTTTTTAATTTAGTTTACTGCAACGCCGTTTACATAGAGTTTATATCCGTTAAAATCGATATTGCTGTTTGTACTGTCGGCGTTAGTGAAAGAGGTTACGTAGCAGTCGCCGGTGAGTTTTATTTTTGAAGAAGCGTCAAGAGTGAGAGAAATGGATTTTGCGGTGTTGTCGCCGTTTATCACACCTTCATAAGACGAGCCGTTTTTAATATTAAAGATAAGAGTTGAAATACTGTCTACTACAATATTGCCTTTTATCTTTTGGCTATCGGCGGTAAGGGTGACGTTTCCGCCGTTTGAACCGCTATTGCCCCAAGAGTCAGCCTTTATTCTCAAAAAGTTACCGGTAGAATCGTTGTTCTTAAAGGTGTTGTTTTTGAGGTATATTTCCGCTGTTGTATTGGTGACGTATATTGTGTCGCCTTTGTTGGTGGTAATAGACGAGTCGGTCGCACTAAAGGTTGCGGTGCCGCTTTTGGCATCTCCGCTCATCGACTGATATATAAAGATGTTTTTATAGGTTGTCGATTGTCCGTTTAAGGTGTTGTTTGTATCATTAAGGGTGCAGTTGTTAAGTGTTATACTGTTTTTACCCTCTATGATAACACCCTCTGATGCAGAAGAATTAAGGGTTGCATCATTTACGGTTATATCAGCCGTAGAGTAGATTGCCGGAGAGCCTTTTCCCGTTGTGGAATAGGTGCCTTTTGTAACGGTTACAGTTCCGCCGCCACGGTCACTTCTGATTGCGGCGCTTGACGTACCTGCCGTGTTTACGGTAAGGTTGTTAGCAATCATTGTTCCGCCGCCGGTGGTCATTATACCGCCGGAATTATCTTTTGTGGTGGTTATTACCGAATCGCTTATAGTGACCGTTGTGCCGTCTGACGAAGAATTGTTTGTCGTGGCGCTTCCGCCGTAGGAGAAAACACCGTTTGCACCGGTGGCGTCGGTGGTGATTTCGGCATTTGTTATGGTAACGTTTGCACCGTCTTTTGCAAGTATGGCAGAGTTTGTGCCGTAAAAACTTGTATTATCACCGCCTGACGAGTCACCGCTTTTTGTAACTTTGATATTATCTAAAGATACGTCTATATCCCCTGTTACGAGAAGTGCGTTTTCATCGGCAGTAGTCGAGCCGTATTCCGTATCGCTGATATTTTGGCTTGATGTGAGGGTTACAGCCCCCTCATACGATAAATCGGTCGTTTTTGCATCGGAAGCGGTGGAAGTTGTACTTTTAGTACCGCTTGCGGCATTATTGGTTATTCTTACCGCAAAAAAGGAAAGAACTCCGAGTGTTATTACTAAAACCGCTATTACCGACGTTATTATTATTCTCTTCTTCATAAAAACTCACCTTATCCTTTAACTGCTTTGACTAGTTTGGTTGCTGCTTTGTGCAGCATTGTTTGTACTGTTACTTTTTGATTTCTTTTCTTTAGTTTGGTTTTTGCTGTCGTTTTGTTCGGTTTGAGCGTTTTGCTCGCCGCTCGGTGCTTGTTGTTGTGATTGCTCTGTTTGTGCTCCTGCTTCGCCTTGTGGCAATTGGGGCGGGGTTCCTTGATTGGCGTTTTGTTCGCCGTTTTGATTACCGTTTTGTCCGGGCGGCATCATAGGACCGTTTTGGTTTCCGTTTTGGTTTTGGTTCCATGATTGACTGAACTTCGGCATATCGCCCTCATGTTTTTTTGAAAGTCCCTTCGAGGATGCATATATCATAAAGCCCGATGTGGCAATTATTGCGCCTACAAGGGCTCCTATCACCCCCGAAATCACTCTTTCTTTTGTGAATATTTTTTTCATAATAAAAGCCTCCTTTGCTTTTGTTGTCTTTAGTATAAACACCTATTATTGAAGAAAGATTGAATATAGAGAACTTTTTTATAAAAAAATAAAACGGCGAAAAATCGCCGTTTTAATATAAGTTGTGTTTATTTAGTGTAGCGGATATAAATCTTCAAAGTAAAAATAGAAGAGCAAGTATATTGCGTCCTGATCGGTTACTGCGCCGTCGCCGTTAAAATCGCCCGGCTGATTTATGGGATACATATCCGCAAAATAGTAATGGAACAAAAGATATATGGCATCCTGGTCGGTTACTACGCCGTCATTATTTACATCGCCTTTAATATAATCATCAGGCGAGCGCTCACGTCCGCAAATATTACAAATTGTATCGTCTGTACTATCATAGACGTGTTTTTCTATATTCACTCTTTGCTCACATACCGAACATATTTGCCAGTGGCCCGTACTGTCATATTGGTAGTCAGCAGACGGAGTATGCTCTGTTTTTTCTATTGTATCGGTTTCGGTTTCGGTGCAATATATACAGCGTCGAACCTTTACGCCCTCCTCTTTGCAGGACGGCTCATCTCTTACAGTCCACTCGCCGAAAGTATGGGAAGATCTCGGAATTGAACTTTTTTCCTTATAAACACAAACCGTGCAATAGTGTTCTCTCTCGCCTGTAGTTTGACAGGTTGCTTCTTTAAGTACAGTCCACTCGCCAAAGATATGGTTCTCGCAATAGTCCAGGTTAAAAGATTTGATACCGCTATTCTCGGCAAAAGTTTTAGCCGCCGAGTCGGAATAGCAATATATAATAACATCATCATCAAAAGCAAAACTGCCAAGGGTCACGGTTTTGCTCTTTATAGTAATCTCAGCAATACCGCTGCATCCGTAAAATGCGGCAAACCCAACCTCTGTTATATTTACCGGCAACTCGCTTATAACATAATCCTTACACATATAAAAGGCGCCGGGGGCAATTTTTGTAACGGTATAAGGTATAACGGCTGTATTAGAGCCAAGAAGTACTGTATTTGTAGATTTCTCAATAAGGCAATCATGAACTGCGCTATAGGTTGTGTTTGCTGTATCAACCTTTATGGTAGTAAGGGACGGCAGGTTAAACAGAGCCGAGTCGCCTATCGAACTTAAATTCATACCTATATTAAGTTCAGTAGCCGAGGTGCAACCGAGAAAAGCATTATCCGAAAGAGTAGATAGCATTCGAGGCAGAACAATACTTTTAAGGGATGTGCAGTTTTCAAACGCACCTTTTCCTATAATCGACATACCAGCCGTCATCCCCACCTCTTCAACGGCGGTCATACCGTAAAAAGCATAATTGCCGACGTTTGCAACCGAGGTGTACAAATCTATCTCTTTTACATCATTATAAAAACAACCCCAAGGTGCAGTTGTTATCCTGATGCCGAGTTCATCATCAAGTTTTGCGTCATAATTATTCATCTGACCGGAGCCTGTAAAGGAGAGTTTACCGGTGGACGTATCAAAAGACCAGGCAAGGTTATCTCCGCATGTTCCGGAAGTGGAGGGTGTTTCCGCAAAAGACACTAAAGGCAAGAAAGCAAAGCATACTGCAATAGATATCAAAACCGCCAAAAATGACGCAAGACTCTTTTTTACTGCTTTAATAGTGCGATTCACCGTAATCCCTCCTATATATGTTTATATTATACATTTTATATTATATAACAAAAAACGACCATTTGCAACAAATAATAATCGGCATATTTTAGAAATATGCCGATTACTTTATTTTGAAATAAGTGTAACTCTGAAGGTTGTAACGCCGTCTTTACAATATACCTTTATATCTCCGTTATATTTTTGCGCACATTGTTTTGCTATGGAAAGACCGAGCCCGTATCTTTTTTCAGCACGGTTTCTCGCTTTATCAACCCTATAAAAGCGCTCAAATATCCGCTCTCTATCTTCTTCTTTTATTTCTTCGCCTTCGTTTTTCACTTCAATTATATATTCGTTTTTGTGTTTTTTAAGCATTACGCTGACACTACCGTCTTTTTCGGTGTGTTTTATGGCGTTATCGGTAAGGGTGGAAACAATGTGTTTTATATCCTCGCCGTCGCCCTGCATTTTAAGATCTTTTTCGATTTCAAACTGAATCTTTACTCCCTTTTCAAAGGCGAGGCCCTCAAATCCCGCTGCGGTGAGTTCAACAGTTTTTGAGAGGTCAAAAATATCCTTTGAGCCTTGCTTTATATCCTCACTTTTTGCAAGTAACAGCAGGTCGTTTACAAGTTTATTCATACTCTCAATTTCGTTATGAATATAATTTATCCACTTGTTTTCGCCTATCTCGGTTTCAAGCACTCCTGCGTTTGCCTCAATAACTGCGAGAGGAGTTTTCAGTTCGTGCGAGGCGTCGGAAATAAACTGTTTTTGTTTTGAAAAGGTTTCCTCCACAGGTTTAACTATGGTATTTGTAATCTTTTTTGAAATAAAAAATATAAGCAGTACCGAGAAAACGCACACGGTAAAGATAACTATAATGTTGATATTTAGATTTTTAATAGAGTCGGCGCTCTCGATAAGGGTTATATCGGTTTTATCGCCCATAACTCTTTTGCGGAATATATAATTTTTTATAATTCCGTTATCGGCGCTTTTTTCCGCCGCTTGTTGTGCAAGTTCTTTAATATCGCTCTCTGCATTACCGGATACAGCTGCCGCTTCGCCGTTTGATACCGAAAATCTATATACGCCCTCTATATCCTCTTCTAAATCAAAAGTGCGAGGGGTGGCATTTTCGGCATTTTCCTCTATTGGCATTCTATTATCATTATTATCGGGACCTTTATCTCCGATAAATCTATCAACCATAATACCGGCTTGATTTACTGTTTCTCTATAACTGTTAACGGCAAAAAACACCGTGACGCCTATCATTATCACCGAGAGAGAAAGGGTGACTATAAGTATTATTTTTCTTTTTAGATTATTTATCATATTAACTCTCCAACCTGTATCCGAGACCTCTTACCGCCTTGATTTTTACGTTTGAGCCGATAAGTCCGAGTTTTCTTCTGAGAAAAGTTACATATACTTCTACGTTGTTATACTCGGCTTCACTGTCAAATCCCCAAATACGCTCGGCAAGTGTTTCTCTTGCGGATATTTGATTTTGGTTTATAAGCAAATATTCAAGCAGGTTCATTTCTTTTCCGCTTATTTTAACCTCGTTCTCACCGCAGGTAAGTTTTGCGGTTTTGGTATCAAGGGTTATATCGCCAAAGGAAAGGGATGCGGTATCCTCAATATTGTTATTCCGTTTAAGTACTATTTTTACCCTCGCCAAAAGTTCTCTTATTGAGAAAGGTTTTGTGATATAGTCATCAGCGCCGTTTTCAAGCCCGGCAAGTTTATCGGTCATTGCAGACTTTGCCGTAAGCATTATAACCGGTGTTTTGATTTTTTCCTCTTTTATGGAGTGTAAAATCTCAAATCCGTCTTTTTTAGGCAACATAACGTCAAGCAAAATAAGATCATAAGAACCTGTCAGCGCCCCATATTCACCCTCTTCGCCATCAGTTTTTATTGTAGAAGAAAATCCCTCTTTTTTCAGAGCGGCACTCACTGCGTCGGCTAGGCTGAACTCATCTTCAACTATCAGAATATTCACTATTATCACCTCTTGGATTATATTATATTTTAATTATTGAAAATAAATTGAAAAAACAAAAATACCGAATAGAACCATCTATCCTGTATTTTATCATTTTTTATTGACTTTTTCAAGCGGTCCGAACTCATTTAGCGGAAAAACACGGCAAATGACACGTCCTAAAATATACCTCGTATCGACCATACCGTTATTTCCTATTTGAGAGGAACGGCTGTCAAGCGAAACGTTTCGGTTATCGCCAAGCACAAATACACAGCCTTTTTCCACCATAACGGGAAAATCAATATCGTATTTAAGATTTGTCGGGGTGTTGACATAAGGCTCGTCGAGAGCAACGCCGTCAACATAAACAATTCCCTTTTCAAAATCTATATCCACCGTTTGATACTCGGTGGCTATTACCCTCTTTATTATAGGCAGGTTGCTTTTAGAGGCGCTGTTTTCAAAAGAGTTTTCAATATTTCTTGAAATAACGACAACGTCGCCGTATTTAGGCGTGTAAAAAAGGTTTGTGATGATAACCTTTTGATTTTCAAAAAGGGTGCTCTCCATAGAACTTCCCTCAATAGTGGCAGGTTTGAAAACAAAGGTGAAAATAAAGACAATAACAACTATCACCATAGCAAAAATACGAAGCCAGTCAAGTATCTCACGTTTGACCTTTTCGCTGCTATCAGGCTCTTTCTTTTCAAAAACTTCAACGTCTACGTCAAATCCGCCTTTATATTCGTTACTCAAAACACCCACCTACCTTTCAAAACATCTAAAAACGGGGAGTTGAGCCACGCTCATCTCCCCTGCTTTTATAAGACTATTAACCGATAAGTTCTTTAACCTTAGCAGCCTTACCAACTCTATCACGGAGATAGTAAAGTTTAGATCTGCGAACTTTACCCTTTCTTACAAGTTCAACCTTTGCAACGTTGGGTGAATGCAAGGGGAATACACGCTCTACACCTACGCCATATGAAACACGACGAACGGTAAAGGTCTCGGAAATGCCGGAATTGTTTTTAGCAATAACGGTACCCTCAAATACCTGTATTCTCTCTTTCTCGCCCTCTTTAATTCTTACGTGAACCTTAACGGTGCTACCGATAAGAATTTCGGGTACTTCAGTCTTTAACTGATCTTCAACAAGTTCTTTCAAAATATCCATCGATTTTTCCTCCTTAATTATTTCAGAAGTTCATACACCATAAGGGCCAGAGGACCATCCGCTTCAATGTCGATATCTCGGCATTAAACCCACCTATAAGGCAAGGTGAAATAAAATGCTAAAATATATTAACATAAACATTAAAAAAAATCAAGTGTTTTTTATCAAAAAAATAACTATTGACAAAACGTGGTGTTTAGTGGGATAATACTATATATATTATCTGTTATTCGGGAGTTTTTGTCAATGCGAGTTATTACAGGTCTTGCTCGAGGTAAGGTTTTATCAACAGTTCCGGGCAGCGATCTTGTCCGCCCTACTTCCCAAAAGGTTAAAGAGTCGCTTTTTTCCTCTATCCAGTTTGATATAGAGGGCAGGTCGGTGCTTGACCTATTTGCCGGTTGCGGACAACTCGGTATTGAGGCGTTAAGCCGTGGGGCTGAGCGTTGCGTGTTTGTTGACAGTTCGGATGTTTCCCTATCGGTTGTGAGAAAAAACCTTGAGGGAACGGTTTTTGACGGCAAAGCGAAACTTGTAAAAAAAGAGTACGACCGTTTTTTGCAAAACAACGAAGAAACCTTTGATATCGCTTTTTTAGATCCGCCTTATATGACAGATTATTTAAGCCTTGCCCTGCCGATTTTAGAAAAACAAATGAACGTAGGGGGAACTGTTTTTTGTGAACACCCTATAGACAAAGATTTGCCTGAGCGGGTCGGAAGTCTGCAAAAACACAAGGATTACCGTTTTGGCAAAATTGTTGTCACGGCGTATAAAAAGAGGAATAATAAATGAAACAAATTGCAATTTGTCCCGGCAGTTTTGATCCTATAACAAAGGGGCATTTGGATATAATAAGTCGTACTGCGGCAATGTTTGACAACGTCGTGGTTCTACTGCTTAATAACGAAAACAAAAGTTGTTCTTTTTCACTTGATGAGAGAAAAGAACTCATTGAAAAATGCGTTAAAGGTCTTAAAAACGTCAAGGTTGATACATACGACGGTTTACTTGCGGATTATGCCGCTAAAAACAACGCATTTGTTATTGTTAAGGGTCTACGTGCCATGTCAGACTTTGAATATGAGTTTCAAATGGCGCTTACCAACCGCAAACTGAACCCCAAGGTTGAAACGTTGTTTTTAACAACCAGTGCGGAAAATATGTATTTGAGTTCAAGTATGGTAAAACAGATTGCCGGAATGGGTGGAGATGTAAGTGATTTTGTTCCGCCGGAGATTTTAGGCGATATACTTGAGCGACTAAGATTAAAAAATAAAAAAGAAAGTTAAAATGGAGGATGAATAACCATGACACTTGATGAACTTTTAGAGCAGTTTGATGCCGCCCTTGACAGCGGTGTCAAAATTCCGGGCAAAAAGACTATTGTTGACATTGAAAAATTGCGTGCTGTTGTTGACGATATCCGTCTTAACATTCCGAGCGAGATTAAGCAGGCTCGTGGTATTGTCGCCGACCGTGCTGACATAATCACAACCGCCAAGCGTGAGGCTGACGGCATTATCAAAAACGCCGAAGACCGTGCTAAATCTATGATTTCTCAGGAAGAAATCGTTAAAAAGGCTCAGGAAAAGGCCACCGAGATTATCTCTAACGCTCAGACCAAGAGCCGTGAGATGAGAAAGGCCGCTCAGGAGTTTGTAGACGATATTATGCGTCGTGCCGATGAGGGTCTTACTTCTAACCTCGCTGAGATTAGAAAAACCCGTGCGGCACTTAAGCAGTCTGTTCCGTCTGCTAAAGACTAATCCTTAAAACGCAAAAAGACTCAAGGAAAATCCTTGAGTCTTTTTTATTTTGAAATGACAAAAAGAGAGTTTTTATCTATTTTACTTATAATATATTTAACCGTTTCACTTTTCGCCGCTATGCAACCCGCCGTATAGTTTTTATCCCCTATACAATGAAGAAAAACAGCCGAGCCTTTTCCCTTTTTCCCATATTTATTATAGCCTATATCTATAGCGTATTCGTATTCTTTTTTATAATCTATCAGGTGTTCCGCAGAAGAGAAGTTATCCCTTGTTCTTTTGTCTACGAGTTTATTATAAAAAGGACTGTTTACGTCGTCTACAAAATAGTGATGTTTGTTTATCTTGACTGTCGGCAATTTGGTCTTTATCTTATGGCGTGAAAGGACAAGGCGTGGCGAAAAAACACCCGCAGGAGTTTTCATATCCCCCTCTGTCTTATTATAGGTTAAACCGCATTTACCTATAATAACGGGTGCGCAAAATATTATTCTTGCACACCCGTTTTTTATCCTTATCATTTTAATTCTTTTATTTTTAATATAAATAATTGTCCTCAATTCTTTAGAGCGATTATTCATTTGATAAGGTCT
>JAFRLW010000006.1 GCA_017431035.1 Clostridia bacterium | reverse complement strand
CAGGTGCGAAGCAGTTTTGTAGAAGACAAAACTTTTGCTTCCTTGAAGCCGAGAAACGCCGATATACCGGCGTATATCAAGGCTTTGAGGCAAAAAGGAACGGAAGTTTTGCCCTCCAAAACCATTTTGTCCTTACCGATGATAAGCCATCTTTCATCAATTATAACGATTATCACACAAAAATGCAACAAAACTTATCAAGACTTGCAAAAATGTGAAAAATATGATAATATACGTATATAATATATTTCAGGTGAGAAAATGAAGTTATTTGTTCGTGTTTGCAGTATAGTACTTGTAGCGGCACTGGTTATCGGTATTTTGGCAATAGCCCTTTATACCGGCACTGCCGCTTAGTATAAATTATTGAAAGATAAGGTGAAAAATATGGCAGTAACACTTAATAGTGACGAAAAGGTTGTAAACGTTATTAAAGAGGGTCTTAAAAAAACCGGCGGATATTGCCCTTGCAGGCGTGAGAGAATACCTGAGACCAAATGTATGTGCAAAGAGTTCAGGGAACAAATAGCCGACCCCGACTTTGAGGGTTATTGTCATTGTATGCTTTATTATAAAACGAAAGGATAAGTTGTTATGACCGAGGTAGTAATCACAAAGGATAATTTTGTAGACGAGGTATTAAAATCCGGCACACCGGTGCTTTTGGATTTTTGGGCTGAATGGTGCGGACCGTGCAGTATGCTTTCTCCCGTTGTTGAGGAGTTTGCAGATACTCATGACGATATTAAAGTTGGCAAGGTAAACGTTGATGAGCAACCCGAACTTGCCGATACGTTCAGTGTTTCAAGCATTCCGGCTCTTTTTGCTCTGCGTGACGGCGAGGTTTTCGCTCAGCGTGTGGGCTATTGTTCCTTAGAAGATATAGAAGCCTTGTTCAAATAATCCGTGTCCGATGTCAGTATATGACATCGGACATTTTTTTGTTATAATGTTAATTTTTGTTACAAAATGTTAATTTATGTGAAAAATAACAAAAAAATGTTAATTTTTTCTTGACAAAAATCACGGGGTAGTGTACTATTAAACTATAATAATAATATAAAAGGTGGAAAGGGTGAGAAGAGTGGGAGACGAGCGTCGTGAAATTATAAAGAAAATACTCCGTGAAAACGGTGTTGTATATTTGAAAGATTTAGAAGCGCAATTCCCAAACCTCTCTTCTATGACTCTTCGCCGTGACCTTGACAGTCTTGAAAAAGACGGCTACGCCATAAAGATACGTGGCGGTGCGAGGTTTTCGGGCGTTGATTTTACTGCTACCGAACAGATTTACAGTCGCCGTGCGACCCAAAATCTTGAGGCGAAAAGAAAAATTGCCCTTAAAGCACTTTCTTTTATTGAAACGGGGAGAAGCGTTTTTCTTGATAGCGGCACCACCGTTATGGAACTTGCAAAAATACTTCCCGACGTCAATTTGAGTATTTTGACCAGCGGACCTAATATCGCTATTGAGATACTTAAAAAATACAACCCCACCGTAAACCTTATCGGCGGAATAATCAACCGCAACAATCTATCCGTTTCGGGAGCCCACGCACTGAACTTTGTCAAAAACGTGAACATAGACGTTGCGTTTATGGCGCCGGTAGGCGGCTCGGCGTATGACGGTTTTTCCTGCGGTAATTATACCGAGTATGAGGTTAAACGTGCCGTTGTGAAAAAGGCGAATAAGGTTATAGTTTTGATGGACTCTTCAAAACTCAGTCACAGTTTGCCTTTTACCTTTGCTCTTCTTAAAGAGATAGACGTTTTAATTTCCGACGCCAAGTTTGACGAAGAGTTTTTGAAGGCGGCAAAAAACGCCGGGGTAGAGGTTATATCCGTATAAAAGCCGAAAGGCTTTAGATAAACAATTTTTTTGAAAGGATTGATATAAATGGCTGTTGGTGTTCTTATGCCTAAAGTAGGTATCACGGTTGAAAGCTGTGTTATCACAAAATGGTATAAAAAAGAAGGCGATGCCGTAAAGCAGGGCGATGTACTCTTTGCTTATGAGACCGATAAAGCGTCGGTTGAAGAAGAAGCAAAGGTAGACGGTACACTTATCAAAATCTTCGCCGGTGAAGGCGATGACGTACCCTGTCTTACAAATGTTGCCGTAATCGGCAAAGAGGGCGAAGATTATAGTGAGTTCGCTCCGAAAAACGAGGAAGAAGAGGAAACTCCCGAAGAGCCCGCCAAGGCAGAAGAAAAGGCAGAGGAAAAGGTTGAGGCTCCCGTAGTTGAGGTTAAAAGAGCCGAGGGCGAAATGATAAAGATTTCTCCCCGTGCACGTAGCCTTGCTGCGAAACTCGGCGTGGATCCCGCTTTGGTTGCAGGAACCGGTCCTTATGGCAGAATAGTTTCCGAAGATATAGAGGCAGCCGCTAAATCGGGCAAGGTATTTACAAAAGCCGCTCTCGGTGAGGCAGGTGCCGCAAACGCTACCGGTACGGGTATCGGCGGCAGAGTAACTGTAGGCGACCTTGCAAACGGTGCGACAGCAGAGTCCGGCGTAGCCGAGCCTGAATATGTTGACGAGCCGCTTTCAAACGTAAGAAAGGTTATTGCCCGTTCAATGACCACTTCACTTTCTACTATGGCTCAGCTTACAAACAACACTTCGTTTGACGCTACTGCGCTTATTAACTACAGAAAACTTCTCAAAACAAAGGGCGAGGCGCTCGGCGTAAACGGTATTACCATTTCGGATATCATCATTTATGCGGTGTCCCGTACACTCAAAAACCATAGATCGCTTAACGCACATCTTTTAGATGATAAAATGAGATTTTTCAACGGCGTTCATATCGGTATTGCTTGTGATACCGACAGAGGTCTTTTAGTTCCGACCCTCTTTAACGCTGACAAGATGTCTTTGCTCGAAATCTCCAAAAAGTCTAAAGAGATAATAGCCGACACTAAAGCAGGTAAGGTTTCTCCCGATCTTCTTCATGGCGCTTCCTTCACCGTTTCTAACCTCGGCACAATGGGCATTGAGAGCTTTACCCCCGTTATTAACCCGCCTCAGACCGGTATTTTGGGTCTTTGCGCTACGGTTGAGCGTGTTCGTACGGTTGACGGTCAGATAACCACCTATCCCGCTATGGGACTCTCCCTTACTTACGATCACAGGGCGGTTGACGGCGCACCGGCTTCATTGTTCCTTAAAGAACTTTGCACAAACCTTGAGAACATAGATCTTCTTCTTGCGAAATAAGGAGTAAAAATATATGGAAACTTATGATTTAATCGTACTCGGCGGCGGCCCCGCCGGATATCTTGCAGGTGAACGTGCCGGACATGCCGGACTTAAAACCCTTGTTATAGAAGAGCGTGCGCTTGGCGGCGTTTGTCTTAACGAAGGTTGCGTTCCCTCAAAAACATTTTTGAACAGCGCTAAAATATTTGAACACGCCAACGGCGGCGGAGAGGCTTACGGTGTAACAACCACCGGCGCTTCTATCGACCAGAAAAAAGTTGTTGCCCGTAAAAACAAGGTTGTAAAAACCCTTGTTTCAGGCGTAGGTATGCAACTAAAAAAGAATAAAGTTGACGTAGTTATGGCACACGGCAATATAATCGGCAAAACCGAAGAGGGCTTCAAACTTGAGGCTGACGGTAAAGAATACATAGGTAAAAAACTTATAATCGCTACCGGCTCTGAGGCTGTAGTTCCCCCGATACCGGGACTTAGAGAGTCGGTTGAAAGCGGTTTCGGTCTTACCAACCGTGAGATACTTGACCTTGAGGAAATCCCCGAAAAATTAGTTGTTATCGGCGGCGGTGTTATCGGTCTTGAAATGGCTTCATATTTCAATTCGGTAGGCAGTAAAGTTACCGTTATCGAAATGCTTGACCATATCGCAGGAAATACCGACCGTGAGATTTCCGAAATACTCAAAAAGAATTACGAGAAAAAAGGCGTTACTTTCAAACTCGGTTGCAAGGTTACCTCTGTCGGCACCGATTACGTTGAGTATGAAGAAAACGGCAAGTTAAATAAAGCCCCTGCCGACAAGGTGCTTATTTCAATAGGCCGTCGCCCCGTTACCAAGGGCTTTGGTCTTGAAAACCTTCACGTTGAGATGGACCGTGCGGCAATAAAGACCGACGAACAGGGAAGAACCAATATTTCCGGCCTTTATGCTACCGGCGACGTTAACGGTGTGCTTATGCTTGCTCATACCGCTTACCGTGAGAGTGAAGTTGCCGTTAATAACATAACCGGCAAAAAGGACGTTATGCGTTATAACGCTATTCCGTCGGTTATCTATACCAACCCTGAGGTTGCGTCGGTAGGTCTTACCGAAGAAGCAGCCAAAGCAAAAGGCTATGAGGTTAAAACCGTTACCACCTCTATGATGTTCTCCGGCCGTTACGTTGCCGAGAACGAGGGCGGAGACGGAATATGCAAACTCGTAGTTGATACCGCTCACAACCGTCTTTTAGGCGTTCATATGATAGGAAATTATTCTTCCGAGATTATCTACGGCGCAGGTCTTATGATAGAAACGGAACTTCGCATTGAAGATATCAAGGAACTTGTTTTCCCGCATCCCAGCGTTTGTGAGATAATCCGTGAAGCACTATTTATGATATAAGGTTATAAAGGAGAGATAATTATGCCAAAAAATCAATTTGTACATCATGACGAAATGAGAAAAGCCGGCAAAATCAAGTTTACCGACATTCCCGTAAATCAGTACAAAAAAACCATCAAACAGGAACTCGAAGAGGGCAACTTCACTAAAAAAGACCTTTTAGGTATCTATGAAGATATGCTCGCTATCCGTGAGTTTGAAACCATGCTTCAAACTATCAAACTTGAAGCAAACTACAACGGAAAAGACTTTACTTATCCCGGTCCGTCCCACCTTGCAATAGGTGAGGAGGCTACCGCCGTAGGTCAGGCTTATTTGCTTGACGAGAACGACTTTATCTTCGGTACTCACCGTAGTCACCATGAAGTTATCGCAAAGGGTCTTTCCTGCATCCGTAAGATGTCTGATAAGAAACTTACCGAGATTATGGAAAGCGTTCAGGGCGGAAGAATATACAAACTTATCAAAGAAAAATCTACCGCAAAAAACACTAAAGACCTTGCAAGAGACTTCTTCCTCTATGGTCTTATGGCTGAACTTTTTGCTAAAGACAACGGTTTCTCACGTGGTCTCGGCGGCTCAATGCACGCTTTCTTCCTGCCTTTCGGTATATATCCGAACAACGCTATCGTTGGCGGCTCGGCACCTGTTGGTACCGGTGTTGCACTCTTCAAAAAGTGCAATAAGAAAAAAGGTGTTATCGTAGCCAATGCCGGTGACGGTGCGGCTGCTCGTGGTCCTGTTTATGAGTCAATGAACTTTGCTAATATGGACCAGTATAGAGAACTTTGGGAAGACGGCTACAAAGGCGGCTTGCCGATAATCTATAACTTCAACAACAACAGTTACGGTATGGGCGGTCAGACAAAAGGCGAGACCATGGCTTATGGTGAACTTGCCCGTCTTGGCGCTATGGCTAAAAACCAGATGCACGCTGAACGTGTTGACGGTTGGAACCCGCTTGCTTTAATCGACGCTTATCGCCGTGTTAAACCTATTGCCGAGAGCGGCGAGGGTCCGGTACTTCTCGACGTTGTTACCTACAGACTTTCAGGTCACTCCACCTCTGACGTTATGTCCTACAGAACAAAAGAGGAACTTGAAGAGTGGCAGGCACACGATCCTATCGTTGCTTATCCTGCTGACCTTATCAAAGCAGGCGCTGCAACCAAGAAGGATATAGAAAAAGCACAAAAAGTTGCCGCAGAGCGCAACCGTGCTATGTTTGAACTCGCTTCCGACCTCGAGATCTCTCCTTATACCGATTATAATGAGCATCCCGACTTTATCGAGAACTTTATGTTCTCTAACGAAAAGGCTGAAAAACTTTCCGATGATAAGCCTGACGTATGGCTCACCAAAGAGGAGAACCCCCGTGTTCAGCAGATAAAGAACAAGGCTCGTTATGCTTATGATGAAAAAGGCAAAGAGTATTCAAAGGCTAAAGTATTCTCTATCCGTGATGCACTCTTTGAGCCTATCCTTGATAAGTTCTATGAGGACCCTACCCTCGTAGCATACGGCGAGGACGTTCGTTATTGGAACGGTGCATTCTCCGTATATCGTGGTCTTACTGAGGCTATTCCTTATCACAGACTCTTCAACGCTCCGATTTCAGAGTCCGCTATCGTAGGCTCTGCCGTTGGTTACGGTATGGCAGGCGGTCGTGCGCTTGTTGAACTTATGTATGCCGACTTTATCGGATGTGCCGGTGACGAAATATTCAACCAGCTCGCTAAATGGCAGGCAATGTCTGCAGGCGGCCTTAAAATGCCGGTTGTTCTTCGTGTTTCGGTTGGTTCTAAATACGGCGCTCAGCACTCACAAGACTGGACCGCACTTTGTAACCATATCCCCGGACTTAAAGTTTGCTTCCCGGCTACTCCTTATGATGCAAAGGGTCTTATGACCACCGCTCTTAACGGTACTGACCCGGTTGTATTCTTCGAGAGCCAGAGAATATACGATATGGGCGAGCGTTTCCATAAAGAAGGCGTTCCGACCGGTAGCTATGAGATACCCTTCGGCGAGCCTGATATCAAGAAAGAGGGTAAAGACATCACTATCCTTACTATAGGCGCAACCCTTTATCGTGTAATGGATGCCGTTAAAGTTTTGGAAGAGAAATACGGTATTTCCGCTGAAGTTATTGACGCAAGAAGCGTTACCCCGTTCAACTATGAAAAGGTTATTGAGTCGGTTAAGAAGACCGGCAAGATCCTCCTTGCAAGTGATGCGGTAACACGTGGCTCTGTTCTTAATGACTTCTCACACAACATTTCCGAACTCTGCTTCGACTACCTCGATGCACCTCCGGCAATTGTCGGCGCTGAAAACTGGATCACACCTCCCTTCGAGTATGATGCTGAGTTCTTCCCGCAGGTATCCTGGATACTTGACGCAATAAACGAGAAACTTATCCCCTTAAAGGGACACGTTTCTACCAAAAACTACACGCCCACCGAACAAATTCGCAAAGCTAAAAAAGGCGTATAAAACTTCAGGATACGCAGCCTTTTGACTGCGTATCCTTTTTTTGAAATTATGATTATTATAATTAACGAAAACCATAACCCCGCTTTTAATTTAGCGGCGGAAGAATATCTTATAAAAAACGCCAAAGAGAGTATTTTTATGCTTTGGCGCAACAGTCCTGCCGTGATAGTGGGTGTAAATCAGTCTACTCCTGCCGAGATTTCCCGTGAATATTGCGAGAAAAACGGTATTTCCGTTATAAGAAGGCTGACCGGCGGAGGTGCGGTTTACCACGACCTCGGAAACGTGAACTATACCTATATAGAAAAAAACGAGGGCGATAAGTTCGCAAACTATAAACGCTTTACAAAAGATATTATCGACTATCTCGCTACTTTTGGTCTAAAGGCGGAACTCTCCGGCAGAAACGACGTTTTGCTTTTCGGCAAAAAGATTATGGGCAACGCCCAGTGTGTTAAAGGTGATAACATTATGCACCACGGGTGCATACTCTATTCAACCGATTTAACTGTGCTTCAAAAAGCCCTTAAAGTAGACAAAGCCAAAATCAGCGGCAAAGGTATAAAATCGGTTTCGGGACGGGTGACAAATATTGCCGAACATATAAAAGACAAAATGCCGGTAGAAACCTTTATAAAAGGTCTTGAAACTTTTATGATAAAAAGGTATAATTGTAAAGTAAGAGAGTTCAAAAGCGCAGAAATTGCCGCCATAAACGAACTTAAAAGCAATAAATATTCCACATTTTCCTGGAACTACGGCACTTCGCCTGAATATACATATCACAATAAAGAAAAGTTCCCGTTTGGAATAGTAAACGTCGCATTTAACGTTAAGAACGGTTGTATTTGCGATATTAAAATCCACGGTGATTTTTTCGGCAGTATGCCGATAGAACTTCTGGAAGAAAAACTAATCGGTGTTGAGCATAGCGGCGAGAAAATCAATGCCGCATTAAAGGAAACCGATGTAGATTTGTTTATTAAAGGATGCAGTATATCCGATTTAATAAAATTATTTGTATAAGGAGTAAATTATAATGCGTATTTTCCTTGATAGCGCTAATATTGACGAAGTCAAGAAAGCCTACGAAATGGGCGCCATTACCGGCGTTACCACCAACCCCTCTATCATCTCCCGTGAGAACAAAAAGTTTGATGACGTTCTCGGTGAAATCCTTGACGTTATGGGGGAAGAGACCCTTGTATTTGCCGAGGTTTTAGCCCTTGATGCTGAGGGTATGATTAAAGAGGGACTTGCCCTTGCGGCAAAAAGCCCCAACATTGTTGTAAAAATCCCTGCTTTACCGGAGGGACTTAAAGCCGTTAAAGCATTGTCCGAAAAAGGAATTAAAGTTTGCGTAACCGTATGCTTTGCCGCTACTCAGGCTATTCTTGCCGCCAATGCGGGCGCTTCTTTCGTAGCCCCCTTTGTAGGCAGACTTGACGATATCGGTGAAAACGGACTTAACCTTTGCGCCGACATCAGAGAAATCTTTGACGCTCAGGGTATTGATACCAAAATCGTTGCCGCTTCTGTTCGTCATCCCGTTCACGTTACCGAACTTGCCCGTATGGGTATTGATATTGCGACTATGCCGTTTAAGGTTATTAACCAGATGATAGCAAATCCCAATACCGACCGTGCAGTTGCAGGTTTCCTTAAAGACTGGGAAAAAGTTCCGAAATAATTATTTAGTCTTAAAACCGCAAGTTTCCGCTTGCGGTTTTTCTCTTATGTTGATATTTTGCTAAAATATGGTATAATAATAAATATGAAAAGGAGGGGATAGTTTGAAAAACACTTCAAAAACTGCCGTTAAAAACAAACGTGGTATTCCGATACAAACAAGAATTATAGTTTCGGCAATTCTTATTTTGTTTCAGATTATCTTTCTTTTCACTCTGCTTTATAATATTTATGATTATGCCGTGATATATACTTTGCAGGAGATAGCCGGTATAATACTTGTTATTTTTCTTGTAAACAGGCGAGGGTATAGGATATATAACACCGCTTGGATAATACTTATCCTTATTTTCCCGATTTTCGGCATTTGCGCCTATCTGTTTTGGGGCGGGGCGAGGATTACTCCTTTTTTCAGGAAAAAGATGAACGAGTGTGAGAGTCACTATAGATTTGCGCTTCCGGACGACCGTGCCGTTCACGAGGAATTACACGTCATAGAGCCCCAAAAAGCCACTGAGGCGGACTATCTTACAAGGGAGTCTAACTATCCGCTTTATAAAGACTCTACGGCGGAGTATCTTTCACCCGGCGAAGTCTTTTTACCCCGCTTTTTAGAGGAGTTAAATGCCGCAACAGAATATATCTTTTTGGAGTTCTTTATAATTGCCGACGGCGTTATGTGGGACAGTATTTACGATATACTTGTAAAGAAAGCGGAAAGAGGGATAGATGTTCGAATAATCTTTGACGATTTCGGCTCTATAAAGCGGCAACGCAAAGATTTTATAAGACGGCTTAAAAGACACGGTATAAAGGTGGCCATATTCAATAAAATAGGACCGTCGTTTAATTTGTTTATGAATAACCGTGACCATAGAAAAATTGCTGTTATAGACGGAAAAACCGCCGTTACCGGCGGACTTAATCTCGCCGATGAGTATATAAACCAAATAGAGCGTTTCGGCTATTGGATGGATGCCGCTACGATAATAAAAGGACCGGCGGTGACAAGCTTTCTCGTTATGTTTTGCACTATGTGGGAGTTTACAACAGGCATACGCACCGATATAGCAAAACTTATAAAAAACGAAAAGGTTGAGGGCGCCTCGGGGTATATACAACCTTATAGCGACAGCCCCCTTGATTTGAGAAATCCCGGCAAAGGTATATATGTCCGTATTATCAGCGGCGCCGGAAGATATGTATATATTTGCACTCCATACCTCATCATAGACGATACTATGAGAGAGGTGCTTAAAATGGCGGCGAAATCAGGCGTTGATATCAGAATAATTACACCCTCTCATCCTGATAAATGGTACGTTCATCCCGTTACTCAGTATAATTATCTCGAACTGCTTGAAAACGGCGTTCGTATCTTTGAATACAAACCCGGCTTTATCCACTCGAAAATATTTGTGTCGGATGACTCGGTTGCCACTATCGGCACCGTCAATATGGATTACAGAAGTTTTGCGTTGCACTTTGAATGCGGCGCTTGGATGTATAAAAATGATGCCGTAAAAGATGCAAGAGATCATATACTCGAAATACTTGAAAATTGTGAAGAAATAACCGCAAAAGGATGGCATAAAAAACCGGCGGCTTATCGATTTAAGTGTTGGCTGCTTAATTTGTTTGCCCCCTTTATGTGAGAAAGGAAACGCTATGAAAAACTTTTTTAAGACAATAAGCGCCATTTCTACGGCTCTTATCGCCGTTTATTCAATTCTTAAAATAGTTGAACGGATGAAAAACCGTCAACCCGACGTCATTTATTTTGATGCCGATGACGACAAGTAACAGCAAAATATCAAAGAGGGGTCGATAAACACTCGACCCCTCTTTATTTTATAATAAAATATTGTAAAATTTATATAGTAGTGGTATAATGTAAATGATAAAATGGGTTACTATGTAAGGATGATAAAAAGTGGCAATAAAAAAGTGGGTAATAGGAAAACCCGATAGAGAATTGGCAAAAAATATTGCAGCAGAGTGCGACGTTGATCCCTTTGTTGCGCTTATTTCGGTTGCACGTGGAATAGAAGACTCATACGAACTTGAAGAGTATCTTTCACGTGAGTGCTACATTACCGACCCGAGAGAACTTGCCGATATCACCCTTGCCGCCGATATTATAAACGCCGCCATAGAAGCGGGCGACAAAATAGCCGTGTATGGCGACTATGATTGCGACGGTGTGACATCCACCGCCATTATGTATGACTACCTGTCAGGCAGGGGCGCCATAGTCACCACCTACATACCCGACCGCTTAAACGAGGGTTACGGTATGAATAAGGCGGCTATTGACAAACTAAACAGTGAGGGCGTCAAGGTTATCATAACTGTTGATAACGGTATTTCATCCTATGAAGAGATAGAGTATGCAAACGGTTTGGGTCTTACCGTTGTTGTGACCGACCACCATATTCCGCCGGAGATTTTGCCTCCTGCGGCGGCGATAGTGGACCCGAAACGTATAGACTGTATGAGCAGTTTTAAGGATATTTGCGGCGCTGAGGTTGCTTTTAAGCTTTGCGCCGTGCTTGACGATAAAGAACCCGAAGAAATGATAGGCAGATATGCCGACCTTTTGGCGATAGCGGTTATAGGCGACGTTATGCCTCTTGTACACGAAAACCGTGCCATAGTCAGAGAGGGAATAAAAAAGATTATGCATAACCCCTCTGTCGGCGTTTCGGCTATACTTAACGCCGCCGGAGTTGACCGCAAGACCATAACCTCTAATCGCCTCTCTTTTGCAGTCACACCGAGAATAAACGCCGCCGGCAGAATGAGTTCCGCTAATAAGGCGCTGAAACTGCTGCTATGCACCGATATGTTAACCGCACTAAACCTCGCTAACGATATAGACGCCGATAATACCGCCCGTCAAACTACCGAGCGTGAGATTAGCGAAGAGGCGTTTGGCATTATAGAAAATAACGGCTACCAAAACGATAGAGTTATTGTTGTAAAGGGCGAAAACTGGCATTTAGGCGTTACGGGAATTGTCGCTTCGAGAATATGCGAGCGCTACGGAAAACCGGCTATCGTACTCTCAAACAGCGGTGATATGGTTCACGGCTCGGGTAGAAGTTACGAGGGATTTAACCTCTTTGACGCAATAGTTGCGGCAAAAGAACATCTTGTGCGCTATGGCGGACATTCTCAAGCGGCGGGAATAACCCTTGAAGACGGCAAGGTGTCTGATTTCAGAAAAGCCATAAACGATTATGCCTACAAAACAGAGGTCACCTATCCCACGCTTAATATAGATTTCAAACTTAATCCGTCGGCGCTTTCGGTAGATATGGCTCACGCCATAAAAACACTTGAACCCTTCGGAAACAGTAATACCGTTCCGCTTTTTGCCCTTATGGGCGTGACACTAAAGGGAATAAGTGAACTGTCCGGCGGAAAACACCTGAAACTTCATTTTATAAAAGGGGACACTTCTTTTGATGCGCTTCTCTTTAACAAAACAAGGGCGAAGTTCCCGTTCTCTTTAGGCGATACGGTTGATATAGCCGTCAGCCTCGACGCTAATTTGTTCCGTGATAGGTACACTTTGTCTGTATTTATAAAGGCTATCAGGATGTCGGGTGACTATGAAGAAGCATATTTTACGGAAAAAACCGCTCTTGAGGACTTTTTCAAAGATATCAGTATAAACAAAACGCTTTTGCTGCCCTCGAGGGAGGAAATAGGCGTTATCTTCAAAGAGATAAAAAGCGATAACAGCCTTAAAGAGCGTATATATAACAAACATCTGTCGGATATGGGCTATGCCAAAACCGTTATAGCCGTAACCGTGTTAAAAGAACTAAATCTTATAGAAGAAAATGACGGCGTGTTATGTGTTGCCGAAAACAGCGCTAAAACCGACCTTAATTTGTCTTCTACATACAAAAAACTCACGAAAGGGGGATATGATTTTTGAACGAAGTCTGGGACAGAGATTATAACGAACTGCTAACCTGCCTCAAAGAACAGGGCGGAAAGTACGATTTGGACCTTATAAAAAAGGCGTTTTATTACTGCGTACAGTCGCACGAAGGACAAAAGCGCTGGACAAATGAAGACTATTATATTCACCCCTTTAACGTTGCCAAAATAATCATATCTCTCGGTATGGACTCACAGTCGGTTGCCGCCGCTTTGTTGCACGACGTTGTCGAAGATACAAAGGCGAGTGTAGACGACATCAAAAAAATGTTCGGAGATGACGTGGCGCTTCTTGTTGACGGTGTTACGAGAATAGGAATGCTCAATAACATCGTTTCAAAGGAAGAGGAGAGGGCGGAATCCCTTAGAAAAATGCTCATTGCTATGGGTAAGGATATAAGGGTTATTATCATAAAACTTGCCGATAGACTCCACAATATGCGCACCATTGACGCCGTGCCAAAGGCTAAACAGAGGGAAAAATCACTTGAAACCCTTGAAATATATGCGCCTATCGCCCACAGACTCGGTATCAGACCGGTCAAGGAAGAACTTGAAGATATATCCATAAAACACCTTGACCCCGTAGCCTATGACGAGATAGAAAGCCTCCTTAAAGTTCAAAAACCGCAAAGAGATATAATAATGAAAGAACTTAAAGAGCGCACTGAGGAACGCGTCAGAAAAGAGATGCCGAATACTCATATGACCTTCCAAAGCCGTGTAAAATCGGTCTATGGCATATATAGAAAAATGTATCTTCAAGGGCGTGACTTTGACGAGATATATGACGTATACGCTATTCGTATAATAACCGATACCGTTTCCGACTGTTATAACGTTCTCGGTATTATGCACGACCTTTTCAGACCGATACCCAATAGGTTCAAAGACTACATCTCAACGCCAAAGCCCAATATGTATCAGTCGCTTCATACCACCGTTATAAGCAGAGAGGGGCTTCCCTTTGAGATACAAATCAGAACCTTTGAAATGCACCACACGGCTGAATACGGTATTGCGGCGCACTGGAAATATAAAGAAAACATCAGCCGAAATGACGAAAAAATGGAAAAGCGTCTTGCCTGGATAAGACAAATACTTGAGGATAACGAGTCGGTAGAGGATGCAACCGACCTTGTCAGAAGTATAAAAATCGACCTTTCGGAAGAGGATGTATTTGCCGTTACACCAAGGGGAGATATTATCAACCTGCCCGTAGGCTCTACGGTGGTTGACTTCGCTTTTGCGATACACTCCGCCGTCGGTATAAAGATGATAGGCGCCAAAGCGGACGGAAAAATCGTACCCATTAACCACCAGATTAAAACCGGTGAAGTTATTGAGATTTTGACCAGCAACGCCGCCGGCAGAGGACCGAGCCGAGACTGGCTTAATATCGCCGTCACAAGTTCGGCAAAAGCAAAAATCAAACAGTGGTTCAAAAAGGAAAAGAGAGCCGAGAATATTGAAACCGGCAAGAGTGAAATCGATAGAGAAATGCGTAGAGAGAATATGCATTTTGAAAACGATGAAGAAATGGAAGCACTGCTTGACGAGAGCGTAAAAAGATACCACTTTAATGACATTGAGGAGTTTTACGCCGCTATCGGTTACGGCGGAATACTGCTTTCAAAGATTATGCCGAGACTCCGTGAAGATTATCAAAAAATGCATAGCGATGATAAACTTCACACCTTTGAGGATATTAAAGCCAAGCAAACCGCTGCTTCAAGTGAGGGCGTTGTTGTAGAGGGTATTGATAACTGCCTTATCAAACTATCAAAATGCTGCGCTCCGCTTCCCGGTGACGATATAATAGGCTTTATCACCAGGGGACACGGAGTTTCCATCCACAAAAGAGATTGCAAAAACGTACCTCGTGATATATCCCTTGCCGAAGATCCCGGACGCTGGATACCGGCGCATTGGATTAACAAAGAGGGGTCGGGCTTTGCTTCAACTATACAAATCGCCGCTATAGACAGAGAGGGACTTTTAGGCGATGTTATGAACGTAGCGTATAATATGCGTCTTGCCGTTCATTCGCTTAATGCGAGAAATATAAAAGGCGGAAACAGCATTATAGTTTTAACCATAAACGCCGAGAGTGTTGAGCACCTAAAGAATATAATATCTCGTTTTGAAAAGATTGACGGCGTTATAAACGTAGAGAGGGTTTTGCAGTGAAAGCGGTTATTCAGCGTGTTATTAAGGCGTCCGTTTCGGTGGACGGAAAGGTTGTCGGGAAATGCGAAAACGGTTATATGATACTTTTTTGCGCAGTTGAGGGCGACAGCGAAAAAGAAATAGACCTCCTTGCAAAAAAGACGGTTAGTCTTCGTATTATGGAGGATGAAAACGAAAAGATGAACCTTTCTATTCTCGATACTTTAGGTGAGGTGCTTTGTATTTCGCAGTTCACCCTTGCCGCCGATACCAAAAAAGGCAACCGCCCCTCGTTTGTAAAGGCTATGGAAAGTGAAAAGGCAAACGCTTTTTATGAAAAGTATATGGAAAAACTGAGAGAATACGGTGTAAAACGTGTTGAAAAAGGCGTTTTCGGCGCCGATATGAAAGTAAGCCTTATAAATGACGGTCCGGTGACTATAATCCTCGATACCAATACGTGGAACAAGGGAAAACAGGTATGAATATAGAAATACTCTTAAAGGGCAAAACAATGTATGATTCAAACTGTTACGGAGTTTCAGGTGAGGATTTTGCCGTTGTTATCGACCCCGGAGTTTTTGATAATTCGCTAATCGACTTTTTCCATAAAAACGCCGAAAAACAAAAACTCATCCTCATTACTCATCCGCATATCGATCATATTATGGGTGCTGATATGCTTAGAGAAAAGACGGGCGTTAAAATAGCCGCAAGTTCTAATACCGCAAAGGGACTGATAGATACAAATATCAACCTTTCCGCTTCATACGGAAATCCTTTTACCGTAACGACCGATATTATTTTAGAAAATGACAGTACCTTTTATGTAGGCAAACAAAAGGTTAAAGCCATATTTACACCGGGGCATACAAGCGGTTGCACCTGCTTTTTGTTTGATAATGCACTCTTTACCGGCGATACCCTTTTTTGCGGTTCAATAGGGCGTACCGATTTGCCGACCGCTTCTTTTGCCGATATGGAAAAATCGCTTAAAAAACTAAAAAGCCTTGACGATAATATCGTGGTTTACCCCGGTCATGATGAGAGTACAACTATAGGACGAGAAAAGATAATAAATCCATATCTTAGAGAATTATGAAAATAGTCAATTTGCTAAATAAAAAGTTTAATTACGAGTTTGAAAAAACGGCAAGGCTCTTTTTTCCGTTTGATAGGATAACCGTTACAAACTCAGAAGAGGAAGCCGACATAGTTTTTTCGGAAGAGAA
This sequence comes from Clostridia bacterium, assembly GCA_017431035.1. GTDB lineage: Bacteria > Bacillota > Clostridia > Oscillospirales > Acutalibacteraceae > UBA737. The sequence continues at coordinate 18,042 of JAFRLW010000006.1, read as the reverse complement.
AGAAGAAGAAAAAACGATACTTAAAATGGCGCTTTCTTATTTAGGCAGTTCTATTGTGGATAAGGTCATCGCCAATAAAACCGAAAGCCCGAACGAGATAGAGCGAAACGCTGCCGTTATGCTATATAAGGCGTTATCGGTGCTAACCGGCTTTTCTCCGCCGTGGGGGATACTGACAGGTGTCAGACCGGCAAGGCTGTATCTTTCAAAAGTGAGGGAAATGGGCAAAGAAAACGCACAGGAGTATTTTAGAAACAAACTCCTTGTAAGCGATGAAAAAATAAACCTCTCCGATGAGGTTGCAAGTAGGGAAGAGAGTATTATTGCTTCCACAAACCTTACGGAATACAGCCTATACGTTTCTATTCCGTTTTGCCCCTCTCGGTGTTCTTATTGCTCTTTTGTTTCCCACTCGGTTGAAAGCGCAAAAAAACTTATACCGCAGTATATAGGTTATCTTATAAAAGAACTGCTTATCATTTCAAAAACGGCAGATGAAGCGGGGCTTAAACTTAAAACCGTATATATAGGCGGCGGAACGCCTACAACCTTATCGCCTGCCGAACTTGATTTACTTCTTACCACGATAGAAGAAAACTTTGATTTAGATAATCTTTTAGAGTTTACCGTTGAGGCGGGGCGCCCCGATACAATAGATATAGAAAAACTTAAGGTTATAAAAAAACACAGGGTGAACAGAATCAGTATAAATCCGCAAACGCTGTCTGACAAAGTTCTCAAAAATATCGGCAGACGGCACACCGCAAAACAGTTCACCGATGCCTTTTTACTTGCAAGAGAAGTAGGCTTTGATAATATAAACTGCGACCTTATAGCAGGACTGCCCGGAGACGATATAGAAAGTTTTTCTAATACTCTTAGTAAAATATGCCGCCTTTCTCCCGAAAGCGTCACGGTGCACGCTCTCTCGCAAAAAAGAGCGTCTGACATAAGTATAAAAGGCGAAAAAACAGACAACTTTGATAAAGCCTTTTGTGAACAGGCAGTAAAACTTGCCCGAAATTATCTTGCTAAATATTCGTTTTTGCCTTATTATACATATAGGCAAAGCAAAACGCTCGGCAACCTTGAAAACGTAGGTTATGCAAAGCGAGGATATGAGGGACTTTATAACGTATTTATTATGGACGAAACTCATACTATTCTTGCCGCCGGTGCTTCGGCTGTGACTAAACTAAAGAGCAAGGACGAGATAAAGCGGATATTTAACTATAAATACCCATACGAATATATAAAAGATTTTTCCGTTTTGATGGAAAGAAAAAAAGAGATAAAAGATTTTTATAAAAAAACACGGTAAGTGTTTAATATAACGAAATAAAAAGCGAGGTATTATTATGGAATTTTTTGATGATGCGGTTAATAAAACCAAAGAAGTATTTGACGTTGTTTCAAAGAAAACAGGCGAGGTAATAAACGCCGGAAAATTAAAGTATGAGATAGCCTCTGTTCGTTCAAAGGTTAAAAAAGATTATGAAAAACTCGGAGAAATCTATTATAACCAAATAAAAGACGGTGAGGATATACCCGAAGAGGTTAAAGAAATCATAGCCGATATTAAAGAGAAAAAAGATAAAGAGGCGGAACTCAACACCGCTCTCGGCAGCCTTAAAGACTGCGTTGTTTGTCCTAAATGCGGTGCCGCTCAGGATAAAAGCGCAAACTTCTGCAATGTTTGCGGTGAGAAAATAGACTTTTAAGGATATATTATGAGTTATAAAAAAATCGGCGTTGTCATAGCCGATATTGAGGAATATACCCCTCTTACAAAAATAGCGAGGGAAATAAAAGACCGCTTTATTTTCGGTATAAAAGGCGTAGAGTTTAAGGTGGGCGATAGCGATGTCTATGCTGCGTTTTGCGGCATAGGAAAGGTCAACGCCGCCACAGCTGCCGCTTTTCTTGTAAGCTACGGCGCCGAGATTATATTGAACTACGGCCTTTCAGGCGGTATATCCGGTGTAAAAAAGGGAGAACTTATAGTTCCCACCACCTTTATAGAACACGATTTTGACCTCACCGGTATAGGCTATAAACCCTCAGAAAAACCGTGGCAGGATTATATCTATAAAGCCGATGAAAAACTGTCTAATATTATAGGGCATACATTATCCGCTAAAGTAGGCTCTACTGCGGTTTGCGGAGATAGTTTTATATGTGACGATGAAACAAGAAGACATCTAAGAGAAAACTTTAAGGCTAACTCTTGCGATATGGAAACCGCCGCTATAGCCTCGGTTTGTCATAGGGCGAATATACCTTTTGCCACTTTGCGCCGTATCTCCGATAACGCCGGAGAAGACGCAGGCACCGATTACAGAGAGCTGAACAATAACGAGGGCGAAACCCTTGTCGCATCTTTTGTAAAGGCGCTTGAAGCCATTGTTGAAAGCGAGGTCGGCTATGAGCGAAACTAAACGGAAAAGACAAACTTTCCTTGAGGGTACTTTTGTTCTACTTGTTGCTACTGCTATTGCAAAGGTGATAAGCGCCGTTTACCGAATACCGCTTACAAACCTGCTATCCTCTCGGGGAATGGGCTATTATGCCACCGCATATGATTTGTACGTTCCCATTTATACAATAGCCCTTGCGGGACTGCCTGTAGCCATTTCAAGACTTGTCGCCGAAAAAGCGGCGGTGGGAAGATATAAAGACGTAAAAAAGATACTTAACGTCTCTTTTAAGGTCTTTCTTGTGACCGGCTCGGTCGGTTTTATAATAATGTTCGGACTCGCCTTTTTATTCACGGGCGATTACGCTATTACGGTATTTGGAAAAGAGATAAGTCTTCATTTCTTTAACAAAGGCGTTTTGCCGGGAATAATCGCCGTATCCCCCTCGCTTGTCTTTTGCTGTATTATGTCGGCATATAGGGGATATTTTGAGGGTATGGGCGATATGACTCCCACAGGAGTCAGCGAGGTTATAGAAGCCTTTGGAAAACTCGCTTTCGGTCTTTCTTTTGCCTATATCACCCTTGCAAAAACAGGCAGTTATTCACTTTCTGCTGCGGCGTCGCTGCTTGGTATATCTATCAGCAGTGCTATGGGTACGCTCTATCTTTTCTTAAAATACAAGTTCTTTTCAAAAAAGACCCTGCCGAAAAGTTATATCGAAACCTCGCCTGAGGCGGAAAGCGGAAAAAGAATATTAAAGAGCCTTATTGTCATTGCAATACCTATAGTGCTCGGCGCACTTGTTACAAACGTTACAAGCCTTATTGACGTTATGATGGTGCAAAAAAGGCTCACCAGCGCAATTGTAAAGCATCCGGGCTATTTTGAAACGACCTATAAAGCGCTTATCACTTCCGAAACCGCCATGGCGGCAAAGTCGGGCGCAAAGTTCTCGCTTACAAAGGATTTGCCAAACGCATTATACGGTTGCCATAGGGGATACGCTTTCTCAATTTTTAATCTTATCCCCGTTTTGACTTCTTCGCTTGGCGTCAGCGCTATTCCGGTACTTGCCACCGCATTTACCAAAAAAGATAAAGCCGAAATAAAGTCAAATATACAAACTATGTTCAGAACGGTGTCTATTATCGCCATGCCCTGCGGAATAGGAATTATGGCGATACCTAAAGGGATACTTTCTCTGCTTTATAGCGACCCCGTTTCCATAGATATAGCGGCGCCTAATCTTAGAATACTCGGCATCAGCGCTATTTTAGGGGGAATAAGTGTTCCGCTTGTCAATATGCTTCAGGCTATAGGCAAAGAGCGTGTACCCCTTATAAACATAGCCATAGGCGCAGTTGTAAAAATTGTTTTCAACGTTATACTTGTAGGTAATCCTTATATAAATATAAAAGGCGTTCCGATAAGTACAGGCGCTTTCTACGTTTATATTTGTCTTGCAAACTTTATTTGCCTTGTAAAATATTCGGGAGTAAAACTCGATATTGTATCAATGCTTTTAAAACCGTTTATGGCGGCGCTTGTTTGCGGATTTTCGGCGGTAGCAAGTGAAAAACTGTTAGCCTATACGGCGCTGCCGTTAAAACTTCAAACGCTTCTTTCAATAGCCGTTGCAGGCGTTATGTATCTTCTTGCAATAGCCGTTTTCAAGGTTATAAATAAAGAAGATGTTATGACGCTTCCTAAAGGTGAAAAGGTTTATGGGGCGCTAAAAAAGCTGAAAATTGTCAAATAAAGTTAAAAAACGTCAAAAAAATGAACTTTTTTTGATAAAATTGCTATAAAACTATTGATTTTTTTGCTAAAGTATGGTAAAAATAGATAGTAAGTTAAAGAACACATACAAAGGTTTCGTGAGTGTTCAACTTGCTTAAAACCAAGTGTGTTTTCACACAAAAAAACAGGAGGTTCAATTATGAACAAATCAGAATTAGTATTAGCAGTTGCAGAAAAAGCAGGTCTTAAGAAAAAAGAGGCTGAAAAAGCTGTTGCCGCAGTTATCGACTCTGTAGTTGAGACTCTTAAAAAAGGCAAGAAAGTTCAGCTCGTAGGTTTTGGTACATTTGAAACTCGTGCACGTAAAGCTCGCACCGGTATCAACCCGCAGACCAAACAGACCATCAAAATCCCGGCTTCTAAGAACCCTGTATTCAAAGCAGGTAAAGCTTTCAAAGACGCTGTTGGTAAATAATTAAAAAATGGAGCCGCCCGCAAGGGCGGCTATGTTTTAAGTGTTATGAGACTTGATAAATATCTTAAAGTATCCCGCCTTATAAAAAGGCGCACCGTTGCTAACGAGGCTTGCGATGCGGGCAGGGTCTCGGTAAACGGGAAAAAGGCACGTGCCTCATACGATGTTAAAGTAGGGGATAAAATCACCATTTCTTTTGGTGAAAAAGCGGTAAGTCTTGAGGTTACCGCAGTAAAAGAAACGGTAAAAAAAGATGATGCCGACCTGCTTTATAAACTAATTTCAGTATAAAAAACGCATCTTGCTAATATTTATTAGTGAGGTGTTTTTTTATGGCGGAAAAATATGAAAACAATACTTTGCAAAACATTATAATCGAAAACAGGTCAAAAATACACGTTTCGGGAGTTAAAGAGGTTTTGTCCTTTGATGAAGAGACCGTTCTTTTGAGTTCCGCACTCGGTAAAATCACGATAAAAGGGGATAATATGCGTATTTCTTCCTTTAATACCGAAACAGGCGACCTGACCGCTGAAGGCAAAATCCACGCCGCAGTTTATATGGGAGATAAAAGCGGCGGCGGCTTTATTTCGAGGATACTGAAATAATATGTGGGAAATAAGCAATAAAGGGCAAATAATAAACCTTTTGTATTCTTTATCGCTTGGCGGTATTTTTTGTCTTTGCTATGATTTTTTAAGGGCTTTTCGCTACTGCTTTCGTTCAAAAACACTCTTTTATTTTTTCTCTGACCTTCTTTTTTTTGCGCTTAGCGGAGTAGTCACGTTTTTGCTGCTTTTGGCGCTCACCTATGGTGAAATAAGGGGATATGTAATACTCGGCATACTTTTAGGCTTTGTGCTTTTCAGAATAATCTTTTCAAAAATAACCCTTTGGCTATTTATAAAACTTTGGTCGTTTATTTTGAAACTTTTATCGTTTGTTTCAAAGTTGAACGCCGCACTTTGCCGAAAAATAATATCGGGAATAAACTTTATAAAAACTTATTTTAGTAAGGTGTATAAAAAACTCTTGAAAAAAGGGCACACAGTGTTGTATAATAGGGAAAAATGTGAAAAGAAGGGTGAAAAGGCAAATGTCGGTTAAAAAAAGAAAAGCCAGTATTTTTTTAAGACTAATGGTTATTGCACTTTCTGTTTATATGATTTTTACCCTTATAGGCCTTTGGAACGACCTTGACGAGAGTTACGCAACCCTTAAAGAATTAGAACTCAAAAAGGAAACTACCGAAGCCCAGATAGAAGAATACAAAGCTCTCCTCGCTGACGGTTCGCAAAAGGCGATTATTGAAAAAGCCGCAAGGGAGAGGTTTGGATACGCCTATCCGGGAGAAGAGATATATAAGGAAATAAAATAAAGTCTTTGGAGGATAATTACCGTTTATGCAGTTTAACGTTGGGGATATAGTGGAAGGAAAAATCACCGGTATTAAAGAATACGGTGTTTTTGCAGATATCGGAGAGGGTAAGTCCGGTATGGTTCATATATCCGAGGTTGCCAATACTTTTGTAAATAATATAAATGAGTTTTGTAAAGTGGGCGACACTTTCAAAATGAAGATATTGTCCATTATGGACGACGGAAAAATATCACTCAGTATAAAAAAAGCCAATCCTGATGGGGAAAAGGATAATAACGAAAAGAAACCTCGTGAGAAAAAAGCAAAGTTTCAGCCAAAGACTCAAACTATCGACAGTTCTTATGTCTGGACCCCTCAAAAGAGTGAGTCACAAAGTTTTGAAGAGATGATGAACCGCTTCAAAGCAACGAGTGATGAAAAGTTTTCTGACTTAAAAAGAAAAAATGTTGAAACCAAGCGCCCAAGGCGTGGCGGTTCAAAATAAATATTAAGCGGTCTTTGTGACCGCTTTTTTCAGGTGGATAAAAAATGAGCAGTTATGAATATTTTGCGCCGACTGTCTTCGGCGTTGAGGGTATTGCGGCAGGAGAATTAAAGAGAATGGGCGCAGATAACGTCCGTGCCGAAAACGGCAGGGTGCTTTTTAGCGGCGACCTTAATATCCTTGCCCGTGCGAATATAAACTCCCGTTTTACAGAGAGAATACTCATAAACCTTAAAACCTTTAGGGCTATAAGTTTCACGGAACTTTTTGATAACGTGACCGAGATACCTTTTGAAAACTTTATTGCAAGAGATGACGCCTTTCCGGTTGTAGGCTCTTCGCTTAAATCTAAACTTCAAAGTGTTCCCGACTGTCAGTCTATTATTAAAAAAGCCATTGTAAACAGGCTTTCAAAAAAATATAACATTTCCTGGTTTAGTGAAACGGGAAGCACCGTCAAAATCCGCTTTTCAATACTTAACGATACCGTCACAATAGGTATTGATACAAGCGGAGAGGGACTGCATAAAAGGGGTTACAGAAGAAACAGCAACGAAGCGCCCCTTAAAGAAACTCTTGCGGCGGCTATGTGCGATACCGCCCGTATTTTCCCCGATACTACCATCTATGACCCGTTTTGCGGAAGCGGTACAATACTTATAGAAGCGGCGCTTATGGCGACTAAAAGGGCGCCGGGACTGTCCCGCAGTTTTACAGCCGAAAAGTTCGGCTTTATACCGCCTAAAGTCTGGCAGGAGGAAAGGGCGAGAGCAAGAGATAATATCATACAAAACGTTGATTTTATGGGATTTGGTTTTGATATAGATAAATCGGCGGTGGAACTAACCCTTCATAACGCTAAAAAAGCCGGCGTCGAAAAATATGTCAAAGCCGCCGTATCCGATATTCGTGATTTCAAATTGCCGGAAGAGAGAATGCTTCTCATCACAAATCCGCCCTATGGCGAACGGTTGCTTGACGTAAAACAGGCTGAGGAACTCTATAAAGTTATGGGCGAAAAGTTTATCCGTCAAAACGGCAAAAAATACTTTATTATAAGCCCTGATGATGATTTTGAAAAGTGTTTCGGAAGAGAAGCGGACAAGCGTAGAAAACTATATAACGGAATGATAAAATGCCAACTTTATATGTATTTTAAGAATACGGGAGATAAAGCGGAATGAAAAACATATTTATTCTAAACCCCACGGCAGGAAAAAATATTTTTCAAAAAAAGGCCGAGCAAAGCGTCAAAGATTATTTTGGCCTCAGCGATAATTATGAAATAATCTATACAAACTCCAAAGGTCACGCAACAAAAATCGCAAAAAAGAGTGCTAAGACAAATGATGCGGTCAATATTTTTGCCTGCGGCGGAGAGGGGACCGTGCTTGAAGTTCTAAACGGAATTATCGGACACGATAACGTGAACCTCGGCGTTATACCCTGTGGCTCGGCAAACGATTTTCTCAAGTTTTTCGGAAACGAAAACAAGCAAAAGTTTTTTGATATAGGCGCTCAAACAAACGGACAAATCGTACGTATGGACGTTATAAAGGCGGGGGATACCTATTGCCTTAACGGAGCCTCGGTCGGTATGGACGCCATGGTCGCAAGGGATATGATTATTTTCAAAAAGTGGCCCCTTGTTACAGGACCTATAGCCTATAAACTCGCCATAGTAAAAAATCTTGTTAAAAGGCTCGGTGTCAAGATAAAAGTGTCGGTCGACGGTGAAAACCCCGTAGAAGCCGACTGCCTTTTCGCCGCCCTCTCAAACGCCCCGTATTACGGCGGTGGATATATGAGTGCGCCAAAGGCTGTACCCTATGACAAAGTACTTGATTTTACCCTCGTTGATACTATAAGCAAACTGAAAGTTCCGTCCTTTTTATCCCTTTATGAAAAGGGTGAACACGCCTCACTTCCGTTTTGCCACCTGAAGCAGTGCGGCAGTATGGAGTTTTGGTCTGATAAGCCTATACCGGTCAACCTTGACGGCGAGATTATCGAAACCGCAAATATGAAGTTTTCCATTGTAAAAGATGCCGTAAACTTTATACTTCCGGCAGGCATTAAGTTGCCTTAATTTGTTAATAAAAAATTAACTTTTTTGACTTTACTTGACTTTTAATTTTTTAGTAGTATAATTTTATATAGTAAGATTTTTAAGGAGATGTTTTTTATGACATTAAAACCGTTAGCGGATAACGTTGTCATCAAGGCGACAAAGTCCGAAGAAACAACCGAAAGCGGTATTGTTTTAACTTCCGCTTCAAAAGAGAAACCTCAAATATTTGAGGTTGTAGCCGTAGGACCCGGTGGTATGGTAGACGGCAAAGAAATCAAAATGACCGTGAAAGCGGGAGATAAAGTGGTTGCCTCTAAGTATTCGGGCACCGAAATAAAAATTGATAATACTGAATATACAATTCTTCGCCAGTCGGATATACTAGCGATAGTAGAATAAGGAGATAATTGATATGGCAAAAAATATTGTTTTCGGAGAAGAAGCACGAAAAGCGCTTCAAAACGGCGTTGATAAACTTGCCGACGCCGTAAAGGTTACGCTCGGCCCCAAGGGCAGAAACGTTGTCCTTGATAAAAAGTTCGGCTCTCCGCTTATTACTAACGACGGAGTTACAATAGCAAAGGAAATAGAACTTGAAGACCCGTTTGAGAATATGGGCGCTCAACTTGTAAAAGAGGTTTCGGTCAAGACAAACGACGCCGCAGGCGACGGTACCACAACCGCCACCGTTCTCGCACAGGCTATTATTGCCGAGGGTATGAAAAACGTAGCCGCCGGCGCTAACCCCATGATAGTTAAAAAGGGTATTAAAGCCGCCGCTGATGAGGCTATCAAAACCGTTATCAAAAACTCTAAAAAGATTACCGGCAGTGATGATATTGCACGTGTTGCAACCGTTTCTTCAGGAGATGAAACCATAGGCAAACTCATAGCCGAGGCTATGGAAAAGGTTACAAACGACGGCGTTATCACCGTTGAGGAGTCAAAGACCGCCGACACCTATTCAGAGGTTGTCGAGGGTATGCAGTTTGACAGAGGCTACATCACTCCCTATATGGTTACCGACTCGGATAAAATGGAGGCTGTTCTTGACGACGCCCTTATCCTTATAACCGATAAAAAGATTTCAAATATTCAGGAGATTTTACCCCTTCTTGAAAATATCGTTAAATCGGGCAAAAAACTTCTCATAATTGCTGAGGATATCGAGGGTGAGGCTCTCTCCACCCTTATTGTAAACCGTCTGCGTGGCACCTTTATGTGCGTTGCCGTTAAAGCCCCCGGCTTTGGCGACAGAAGAAAAGAAATGCTTCGTGATATCGCTATTCTCACCGGCGGTCAGGTTATATCCGAAGAACTCGGTCTTGAACTCAAAGACGCCACACCCGATATGCTCGGTACCGCTAAACAAATAAAGGTTACAAAAGAGAATACCATTATTGTTGACGGCGCAGGCGATAAAGACGCAATAAAAGACCGTATTGCTCAAATAAAGAACGAAATCAAGGCTTCTACCTCTGATTATGATAAAGAAAAACTTGAGGAGCGCCTTGCCAAACTTTCGGGCGGTGTTGCCGTTATTAAAGTCGGCGCCGCTACCGAAATAGAAATGAAGGAAAAGAAACTTCGTATAGAAGACGCTCTCTCCGCTACCAAAGCGGCAGTTGAAGAGGGTATTGTTGCCGGCGGCGGTGTCGCACTGCTTAACGCCGCAAGTGAGGTTAAAAAACTTGCCGATAAGACATCAGGTGATGAAAAGACAGGCGTTAATATTATTCTCAAGTCACTTGAGGCGCCTATCCGTCAAATAGCTCTTAATGCCGGTATTGAAGGCTCGGTTATCGTTGATAAGATTATGTCAAGCGGAAAACTCAATTACGGTTTCAACGCCTATGACGAAACCTACGGCGATATGATCGAGGCAGGTATTATCGATCCTACAAAGGTTACCCGTTCGGCACTTGAAAATGCGGCAAGCGTTGCCGCTATGGTTCTCACAACCGAGAGCCTTGTAGCCGAAAAGCCTGAGGATAAAGCCGCAGCAACGGCAGCCGCTGCCGCAGCAGCCGCACAGGGCGGAATGTACTAAGCCGGATTATAGATATCAGATAAACAGATAGTAGATGGCGGGCGGTTTTTGACCGTCCGCTTGTCTATAATATAATATCTATCATAAGATAGGGCAGGTGGTTACTCCTGCCGAAACAAAAATAGTTTTTAGACAAATATCAAATAATAAAAGCACGGGCAATTTTAATAATTGCCTGTGCTTTTTTATAGATTTAATATGCTTCGTCCCTTATTAAGAAAACGGTTTTGTCGTGTGGCGAAGTCAGCATTTTGCATAGAAAGAAAATGCATTTGGTGCAGAACTGTGTATTTGATAATCTTTTTTATGATTTTTGCGGGATAAATAACGTAACGGTTGTTTTTCCGGGTGCAGACTCGATTTTCAATTCTCCGTCGCATTGTTGTTTGAGTCTGCTTTCGATGTTATCAAGGGCGGGATGTGGCTTATGTTTATCGTCGGGGTCAAAGCCCTTGCCATTGTCCTCTACGGTAATAAAGACACCCTTGTCCGTTTGCTGTGTCCGGATAAAAACGGTAAGAGGTCCTGCGTTTGGGTCCATAGCGTGTTTGACGGCATTTTCAACAAGCGGTTGCAGGGTTAGCGGCGGCAAGCGAAAATGCGTAAACGGCGTATCATACTTCACGAAAAGGTTGTTCTCATGTTGTGCCTTTTCTACGGCGAGATATGATTGCGTATGTTTCAGCTCGTCGGCAAAAGGAACGGCGTCCTCGCTTGCAATAGCATTGAAGTTCTGTCGCAGATAATTAGTGAAATCCATGATGACCTGTTGCGCCTTATCCGCATCCTGTTTACACAGGTAGTAGATGGTTGTCATTGTGTTGTAAATAAAATGGGGACGCATCTTGAGCATCATAACGCTGGCACGTTGATTGACAATCTCCTGTTGCTGTTTTGCGTACTGTTCCATATTATCTAAAAGAATCAGACCAAACATAATCATCACAAGGAGCGCCATACCGAATACAACAAATAATTCAACCGGGATGAACATATGAATGATGATCGCAGCCGTCATCGGAAAAAGATAGATAAGGAGCGCAGAAAAATGCTTTTTGAATAGTTTTTTTCGCCTTGTGATTACGCCTGCGATGTTCAAAATCATGATTAAGACAAGCGGAACCAAAGACAATTTGTAAAGTGGTCCGTAGAAAAGCGGTTATCAGGCGAAACATAGTAGAAAACATCGGTGAACTGCGCAATTATAAGAATTGCTATGTATATGCCCAACAGTATTGTCATCGCAAAGAAGAGCGCACTGTGTTTTAATTCTTCGTGCGAGCAATGCAAAAGAAAGATCGTCGGCATAAAAATCAGCACCGACATAAACAACGATTCAAAGACATAAATAAATTTTTCTAATGTTGCTTTTCCGGGATCGTCGTAGAAAATCATAGACAGTAAGCAAGTTACGGCGCATAAAAACAGCAGAGAAAATAAGGTGATAAAAAATCGCCTGTTCCACTTATCAAGCGCCGGCATAAAAGCCGAAAATGCAATTCCGATCAACATCATCGTAAGCAAAGCGCCTGCTACGAGGGAATCAATGATATATGTCAAATTCGTCATTATTTCTCGCCTCCTAAAAGAAAAGGAAAGCGCAATTTGTCAAGTCGGGTTTTGATCGCTTCGACTGTTATGGGTTTAAGCATAAATCCGCATGCTCCGGTCTCCCATGCGTCAAGAGAATAATTGCTGTATGCGGTCAGATACACGACGTTGGTATGTTGATTGATTTCAAGAAGTTCTCTGCAAACGTCTAAACCGCTGACCGCTCCCATCTCAATGTCCAAAAAAGCGAGGGCTACACGGTTTTGTTTTGCAAAATCTATCGCCTCAGACGGTTTTGTAAAGCCTGTGACTCTAGCGTTCGGCAGAACCTTTTTTATGACAGGCAGACCGCCGTTTAAGATGACGGCATTATCATCCACCATAATGATGTTGGGGGATTCGTCTCTCTCGGTGGTGGCGTAGAGCAAATAATTGACGTCCACATCCAAGATTTCAGCAAGGCGAGATATCATAGTGGCGTCGGGTAAGCGTGTACCGTTTTCCCACCGGGATACCGTGGATTTGGTAACATACATTTGCTTTGCGATATCACTCTGTGAGAGCCCTTTTTTTCTTCGCAATTTTTTAAGGACTTCTGCAAAAAGCATAATCATATATACTATCGCTCCCTGTAAATCTACTGTTATAAGTTTACCTGATAAATTGAGCAAACGCAAGGAATTGTCAACAGATTTTTAAAATTTTTGATATCGCGGAGGTTTCCAATCCGGCAACCGCACTTGAAAAGAGGTTTAAAATATGGGAAAATTAAGGCGGTTGAAATATTATTAAAAGGGAACGGTTTGTTTCATTTGTTTGGTCATTCAATGGAGCGGTGATACGCTGATGAACACCTATTCGATGCGCGATGGTGAAACCCGTTAGCTGACCGGGTCTGATTCCGCAAACGGGATCTCTGTTTTATTTGTGTCATAAGTTACAAACCAATTAAAAAACATATAATCAGCCCTTTTAAAACGAGCGTGAAAGGAGAAACTTTTAATGAAGCAAAAAACAGCAAAAAGACTTACAAGCCTTGTTCTTTGCCTTGCGATGTTTGTGTCACTATTTTATAGTTTGACACTTACCGCAAATGCGGCAGATGCAGTTTCATACCTTGATTACAATGCCGAAACCGGTGAGTTCACCGAAGCGACATGTACAGAGTATGAATCATACACCGGCCAGAGGAATTTGGGCACAGAAGGCGAAACCAAGTGGTATGTTGCTGAAAAAAACCATATTTTCAACACACCGAGCACTTGGGGCGATGATTATTATTATATGAATTGCCGCGGTGATGTTCGCCTTGTTCTTAAGGATGGCGTTAAAGTAAGTTTTGGTGCTTTCGGTATCAAGGTTTACGGCGGCGGCAGTCTTACCATTTATGCTCAGTCCACCGGTTCTAATATGGGTGAGCTTTACTCTAACGGTACTTGCGGCGAAGGTGAATATTTCGGCCGCAGAACAGGCCAGCCCGGCATTGATGTTAACGGCGCCAGCCTTACCATTAACGGCGGTAGAGTTACAGGTCAAGCCGGAAGAAACAGAGTAGGTATTGACTGTGGCGGCGGCGGTTTGCTTACCGTAAACGGCGGCGAAGTTTATGCATATTCCCGTATGGGCAACCTATACACCGGCCCCGGTCAGCCCGAAGCTATCGGCGGTGTAAACAGTAACTTCGTATTAAACGGCGGCCATGTTTATGCCCAAAACGGCGATAATGACAACTGGGGCTATTGCATCGGTTGTGCACCGAATTACGGCTATGGTAATATCACCGTCAATGGCGGCGATCTTGAAGCTTATGCCATTCAAAATCACGGTAAAGCATTCGGCGGAAGCCTTAAAGTTGCCGATGATTTGTATATGAAAGCGGGCAACATTGTCGAAGAGATGAAACTTGTTGGAGGCTACGGCGATCAGGCAAAGGTTCGTATTCGCAACCTTGTTCCTGTTACAGGATTATCCATTGCCTCAACGCTTAATTTGAATGTCAGCGGAGATTCATCAACCCTTACTCCCGTATTTACACCGAGCGACGCTACGTTTAACGACGGACGCTATGTAACATGGGAATCAAGCGATGAGAGCATTGCAACAGTTGATGCAAACGGCAAGGTGACTCCAGGAGCTATACCTCCCGGTCAGGTAGCCACTGCGACTATCACTGCCACTGCAAATAACGGTACACCTGACGATAAATCTGACGACAAAAAAGCTACTTGCACGGTAACGCTGAGCGTTGTTGATGTTTCCGGCGTAACAGTTGACTATTCAAACATTGAGATGAAAACAAACGGTTATCCGGCAAAACTCGTCCCGGATCTCGGACCGAATAACGCATCATATAAATCAACAGTTTGGTCAAGCAACAACGAAAGCGTTGCAACAGTTGACCAAAACGGTATCGTAACTCCGGGTCAGGTAGGTACTGCTGTCATCACTTACACAGCTGATAACGGCTCGCCTGACGACCCGTCAGACGACAAGACTGCATCCTGCACGGTTACGGTAACTAAACCCGCTGCGGTTTCATATCTTGAATATAATATAGATACAGACAGCTTTACTCAAAAATCAACCGAGGATTACACAACTCTTATTGACAGTTTAGATACCATTACAGGCTACACGGCTTTTTCAAACAACATTGCTGTTCTCGGCGAGGCGGGCGAGGAACACTGGTACTATGTTGACCACGATTTAGCCTTTGCAGGCAGAATGACTGTTCTCGGTGACGTCCATTTAATCCTCAAGAACGGCGTTACAATGAAAGCAAATGTCGGCATTACCATTAATTCCGGCAATAGTCTGACGGTTTATTCGCAGTCTGAAAATGCAGAAACTGCCGGTAAACTAACCACAGGATTTGGTCATTATCGTGATGGTTATCATTACTCTCTTGGCACAGGAGGTAACATTACCATTAACGGCGGAAAAATTTCTGCATCAGGTGGTTTCGGCGGCCGTGGTTTGGATGGTAATATTACCATCAACGGCGGCGATGTTACGGCAACGCCCGGTGACTATTGGGCTGTTGGAATGTCTGGCACCATAACTGTAAACAATGGTACGGTTTCCGCACAAGGTTATCACGACCGTGTTAATGTTTACCCAGCGATTTCCGGCACGCTGAACACTGCCGATAAGCTGGTTGTTCTTGCGGAAATAACGAAAATCCCACCAATCCTGTAAGAAATCCTGGAGGCTGTTGGAATGTTATTATTCGCGAAGCTGTTTCCGTGGCAGATATCACGGCAGAGCCGATGGAGCTTAAAGTAAACGGACCTACAGGTACAATCAATACAGTATTTGCACCTGCTGAAGCTTCCTACAACACATTTGATTGGCTTAAATTTGAATCCGACAACACAGATGTCGCAACAGTTGATAACAAAGGCGTAGTAACTCCCGGTGTGGCAGGTACGGCAAACATTACCATCACTGCTACCAACGGAACGGAAACTACTGCCGATGATAAAACCACTGTCTGCGTTGTAACGGTAAGATATGTCAATATTTCGGGCGTAACACTTGACCACGAAACACTTGGCTTGACTTATAACGGTCCTTCCGATACGCTTAAAGCAACTGTTTTGGAGGATGACGCTTCCGATAAAACGATAGTTTGGTCATCAAGTGACGAAAATATTGTAAAGGTTAATCAGAAAGGTGTAGTAACTCCCGTTAATCTCGGCACGGCAACCATTACCGTAACCGCCACTAACGGCACACCGGACGATACGTCCGATGATAAAACCGCAACCTGCACAGTCAATGTAACGGTTCTTGACATTGAAAAGATAACACTTAATAAAGAAAGCATGGAACTTGCGGCAAACGGCAATTCAGAAAAACTTTCTTACACCACGGTTCCGGAATATACCTCATACAGATATGCCGACGATGTTGTTTGGACTTCCGATAACCCGGCGGTTGCCACTGTTGACCAAGACGGCACCGTAAGGGGTATTTGGGAAGGTACGGCGACAATTACCGCTACTGCGATAAACGGCACACCCGATGATCCTTCCGATGATAAAACAGCCACCTGTGTGGTTACCGTAACCCAGGTTCATGTAAGCGAAGCACAGCTTGATCAAACCGATATTGATGTAAACCTTTATCGTAAGCCCGTAGTTCTTACAGGCACTTTGGGCCCCGATAATGCTTCCTACAAAACCTATAAATGGGTATCCGATAATCCGGAAATAGCAACCGTTGACCAGTATGGCAGAGTTTCACCTGTTTCGGTAGGTAAAACTACCATCCGCTATATTGCAACAAACGGAAGTGAAGATACATCCGATGACAAAGAGGCAACCTGTGCGGTAAATGTATTCATTCCGAATGAGATTTCCTATTATGTTTACGATGCACAAAGCAAAACACTCGTAAACGAAAAGACCACCGCATATTCACCGGTTTATGCCGATGATTATAGTTGGGGTGCTATCGGTACAGATAAATGGTATTATGTTGATTCTGATATAACGATCAACAATAGCTATTATAATCGCCTCACCGTAAACGGTAATGTTCATCTTGTTATCGCCGATGGTGTAACCTTAAACGTTTTGAACGAAATCGAGATAAAGAGCGGCAGCAGTCTTTCTGTTTACGGTACCTCGCTTGATGATACCATTAAACTGATTACTCCGACCATCAGCGGAAATGGTGATTTAACCATCCATAGCGGTTCGGTAACAGTATCTGCCCCGAGTGGTAAAGATGCTATAACAGCAAATACGGTTACCGTAAACGGCGGTAAGCTTTCAGCCAAAGGCGACAATGAGTTCCACGGAACCAGCGGTATTGTCTGCACCGCATTTGTAATAAACGGTGGTTATGTAAACGCCCAGGGCGGCACTTGGGATCCCGGCAAGGGTATTGCAGCAAGTGAGACTATCACCGTAAACGGCGGTACACTTGATGTAAGCGCTCAGTTCGTGGCATACACAGGCAAACTTACCGTAAGAGAAGATTACATTATGGTAGTAAGCGGTAACGGATTCCGTGATAATACGCGTATTGATGTTACCAAAATTGAAGAAGCAACAAGAGTTTTCCAGGTAGCCAGAGCTCATATCGGCGTACCCTCTGATGTAACCGGAGTAACATTAGATAAAGCATCGGTGGAACTCGCTCTCGGTGTTGATCATGTAAATCTTATTCCGACTGTTGCCCCCTATGATTCACGCGATAATGTAACTTGGTCTTCCAGCGACGAGAGTGTTGCAACTGTTGACCGGAATGGCGAAGTAGTACCCGTTGGCGTGGGCAACGCTGTTATCACAGCAACCGCAACCAACGGCACAGAAGATACTTCCGATGATAAAACAACCACCTGCGAAGTTACTGTTTATTCGAAAGACGGCACTTCCTATCTTAAATATGATTCCGAAACCAGATCTTTCACAGAAGAATATGCTACAAATTACAGAACTATTTCAAAAGATTTGAGAGAGTGGAGAAGCGAATACGATTGGGATGACGAGCGTTATAATGATCCGGTTTGGCTCTATGCCGATCAGGATGTTACCTACGAGCAGTATGATGATATAAATGTTTATGGTAATATTCACCTGATTATTAAAGACGGCGTAACCATTACCATTCCAAATCATATATATGTCGGCAGTGGCAGCCTGACCATTTATGCCCAATCTCAGGATGAAGCAACAATGGGTAAACTTATCATTAAGAACGAAACCTTCTCTAACGCAGGTATCGATATCAAATACAGCGATACCAGACTTACTATCAATGGTGGTTATATTGAAACCCACGGTAATGAAGGCGGCGCAGGTATCGGCGGCGGCAAATATTCAGACTGCGAAAGCACAATCATCATCAACGGCGGTATT
>JAFRLW010000005.1 GCA_017431035.1 Clostridia bacterium | reverse complement strand
TCTAATGGGCGTTTCATTTCTTTCCGAAGGGATACTTAATCTCTATACCGTCATCAGAACGGTTTTAATTGTCAAAAACCAAGTGCCCGATTTTGTTGAAACAGATACAATTGATTTTTTCGAAAAAGATAGGTGAAGATTATGCATTTTTCAAAAGCGGTAGTAAAGTACCGCATCCCGATACTGATACTGACGGTTATTCTTATGATACCATCGGTTATCGGCATGGTTAATACCCGAGTAAACTACGATATGCTGACGTATCTGCCATCGGATATGGAAACGGTTGTCGGTCAGAAAGAACTGCTAAAGGACTTCGATAAGGGTGCTTTTACGTTCCTGATATTCGAGGATATGCCAAACAAAGACGTAGCGAAGCTGAAAGAAAAGGTTGAAGCCATTGACCACGTCGATACTGTTCTTTGGTACGATTCTCTTGCAGATTTATCCATCCCGATGGAACTGCTGCCGGATTCGGTTTTCAAGGAGTTTAATACCGATCATTCTACAATGATGGCAGTGTTCTTCGATACGGGAACATCGGATGACCTTACAATGGATGCCGTGGAGGAGATCCGGTCGGTCTGCGGAAAACAGTGTTTCGTTTCCGGTATGACAGCGCTTGTTGTGGATCTCCGTGACCTTTGTGAAAAAGAGGAACCGATATATGTAGGTCTTGCCGTGGTTCTTGCCTGCGTTGCTATGGTCGCTTTCCTTGACGGTTGGCTTATTCCTTTTGTGTTCCTTACCTCTATCGGTGCGATGATACTTCTCAACCTCGGAACGAATATTTTCTTCGGTGAGATTTCTTACATAACCAAGGCGCTTTCCGCCGTTCTCCAGCTTGCCGTGACGATGGACTATTCCATCTTCCTTTGGCACAGTTATAATGAACAGCGAGAAAAGTATTCTGACAACAATGAGGCAATGGCGGTTGCCATCAAGGAAACTCTTACGAGTGTGGTCGGAAGCTCCATTACAACAATTGCCGGCTTTGTAGCTCTATGCTTTATGAGTTTCACCTTAGGTCGCGACCTCGGAATCGTAATGGCAAAGGGCGTCCTACTCGGCGTTATCGGCTGTGTAACGGTGCTGCCATCACTGATCCTTGTACTTGACAAACCGCTTCAGAAAACGAAACACCGCTCGATTATCCCACATATGGGGAAATTCGCAAAGGGTATTGTTAAGGTGTTCCAGGTGTTTCTTATCATATTTGCAATTCTCGTAGCCCCTGCCTACTACGGATATAACAAAGCAAACGATGAAGTGTATTACGATATGGGAGAGTGCCTGCCGGAGGATATGAACTATGTAATATCCAATTCCAAACTTCGTGAGGACTTCAATATTGCCTCCACGCATATGGTTCTTGTTGACAGCAAACTCCCGGCAAAATCCGTCAAGAATATGATGTCCGAAATGGAAGACGTTGACGGCGTGAAATACGTTTTAGGCCTTGAGTCAGTAGTCGGCTCCCGTGTGCCGGAAGAAATTCTGCCCGACAGCGTAAAATCCGTTCTTGAAAGCGATCGGTGGGAACTGTTGCTTATTAACTCCGAATACAGAGCAGCAAGTGATGAAGTAAATGAGCAGATTGACAAACTTAACACTGTCCTTAAAAAATACGATGAAAACGGCATGCTGATTGGCGAAGCCCCGTGTATGAAGGATATGATTGAAACGACGGGACACGATTTTACCGTCGTTACCGCTGTATCGGTTATCGCAATATTCCTCATCATTCTGCTCGTGGAAAAGAGTATCTCTCTCCCGTTCATCCTGATTGCCGTGATCGAAGTCGGCATATTCATCAATCTCGGTCTGCCGCATTATCTCGGTCAGAGTATGGCGTTTATCACCCCAATATGTATCAGCACGATCCAGCTCGGCGCTACCGTCGACTATGCAATTCTGATGACGACACGTTACAAAGCAGAACGAATTGCGGGCAGAGATAAGAAAAATGCCGTTTGGACGGCCCTCTATACGTCCATTCCGTCCATCATCGTTTCCGGTATGGGCCTGTTTGCAGCAACATTCGGTGTTGCACTTTATTCGGACATCGAAATCATCAGTTCAATGTGTATGCTCATGGCAAGAGGAGCTATTATCAGTATGCTCCTTGTCATCTTCGTTCTGCCGGCGTTGTTTATGTTGTTTGATAAAATCATCTGTAAAACAACTCTCGGTATGACTAAAATAAAACCTATAAAAACGGAGGTCTCTATCAATGAATAAACCATCATTCAAAATAACGGCAATTATCTTATGCGCCGTTTTATGTCTTTCGAGTGTCATTACGGTGTTTGCCCTCGTAAACGATAAAACCAAAGAGCAAAAAAAAGATGCACTTACAGCAACAACCACCGCCAATACAGATAAAGACTCAATGAAAGATGAAACTGTGTATGTCTTGGCAGGAGCCGACGGTTCTGTTCAGAAAATTATTGTAAGCGACTGGATAAAAAATGCTTTAGGCGCTGCTTCCATTACCGATTCCACCGGGCTTTCCGATATTGAAAACGTAAAGGGCGATGAGTCCTACACAATCAGCGGAAACGCCAAGGTTTGGGATGCACAAGGCAACGATATTTACTATCAGGGCAATATTGAAAAAGAACTGCCCGTAGGTATGACTGTCACCTACACGCTCGATGGCA
This sequence comes from Clostridia bacterium, assembly GCA_017431035.1. Lineage (GTDB taxonomy): Bacteria > Bacillota > Clostridia > Oscillospirales > Acutalibacteraceae > UBA737. Next base: position 15,007 of record JAFRLW010000005.1, on the reverse strand, counting down.
AGAAAGTTTCCGCCGATGAAATTGCGGGTAAGACCGGCAAAGTAGGCATTCGATTTGATTACGATAACAGACAGTATGAAATGGTAAAAATCGACGGTAAAGAAGAAAAGATTTATGTTCCTTTTGCGATGCTCACGGGTATGCTTCTTGATAACGAGCATTTCCGCAATGTTGAAGTAACAAACGGTAAGATTATCAACGACGGCGATCGCACGGCAGTCGTGGGAATTGCACTTCCCGGATTACAGGAAAATCTCGGCATCAGCAAAGACAAACTTAACATTCCCGATTACGTGGAAATCACTGCGGACGCTTCCGACTTCAGTTTTGGAATGACCGTTACGTTTGCCACCAATGAACTGTTCAATAACTTTAATACATCAAAGCTTGATTCTGTCAACGACCTGACAGGTTCCATAGGAGAACTTTCCGACGGAATGAAGCAGTTGCTTGACGGATCGTCAGCACTCTATGGTGGACTTACTACACTGCTTGACAAATCGAAAGAACTTGTATCCGGGATCAACCAACTTGCTGACGGTGCGAAAGTTTTGAAAGACGGTGCTGTTTCGGTTGATGACGGTGCAGGACAGTTGAAGGCAGGCATTGCAGAACTAGCCGACGGTCTTAATACTTTGAAAGGTAACAATGACACGCTCAACGGCGGAGCCAAGCAAGTTTTTGAAACCTTGCTTTCTACCGCAGAAACGCAGATCAAAGCCGGCGGCATTTCGGTTCCCACTCTTACCATTGATAATTACGATCAAGTGCTTAACGGTGTGATCAATTCTCTTGACGAAACCTCTGTATATAACCAGGCACTCGCACAGGTCACTGCCGCCGTGGAGAGCAACAGACCGCTTATCGTAGAAAAGGTTACGGCTGCCGTTCGTGAACAAGTGGCTGCCGGAGTAACCGCCACCGTTCGTGAACAGGTTGCGGCAGGTGTGACCGCCGCCGTGCGTGAGCAGGTTTCTGAGCAAGTGATCGTTGCCGCTACCGGAATGAGCAAATCCAATTACGAAGCAGCCGTTTTTGCAGGAATGATTCCCGCAGAAACGCAAAATTCCATTTCCGCTGCAATTAAAACGCAGATGCAGACAAATGAAGTTAAAGCACTGATTGAATCCAATATCACGGCAAAAATGGAAAGTGACGAAATCAAGGCGACCGTAAAAGCAAACACCGACACGCAGATGCAAACAGAAGCAATTCAGAAAACGATTGCGGATAATGCTCATTTGCAGGTAAAACAGGCAATTTCCGAAAGCATGGCTTCCGATAAAGTCAAAGCAGAGCTTGCGGCTGCATCTGAAGGTGCAAAATCAATCATTTCTCTGAAGACTTCTCTTGACAGCTACAATGCATTCTATCTCGGACTTTTGACTTATACAAAAGGTGTTGCCTCTGCCGCAGACGGAGCCTCTTCTCTTGCTTCAGGTGCCTCCGATCTTAAGGATGGCACGGCTCAGCTCAAAGCCGGAGCCGCTAAACTTTTCGATGGTATCCTGCAGTTCAAAAACGGAGCCCCTGCTTTAGTTGACGGCGTATCTCAGCTGAAAAACGGAACAATGCAGTTAAGTGACGGACTGAAGATGTTCAACGAGAAAGGCGTTCAAAAGATTATTGAGCTTGTGGACAACGATATGAAAGGTACTGTTACTCGCTTGAAGGCAACGATAGACGTATCAAAGAATTACCGAAACTTCTCCGGCATCAGCGATGATATGGGAGGTCAAGTCAAATTCATCTATCGTACAGAAGAAATAAAATCCAAGTAAGCAAATGGGCGGCGGGGATTTCCCGTCATCGAATATGTGATTTATAATAGTAGAAAAAACGCTCGGAAAAGCATTTCGCCTTTCTGAGCGTTATTCTATGCCTTTGCCGCTACGGTATTGTTTTGGAATTACTTCCTTATCTACCCGTGGCATTTTTCGGAGGGTTTTTTATTTTATTCGGTCATAAGCAGATAATACTGACTCGGGAAATTGGGGCCTATATGGAAAGAGAGCCATCCGTCTTCCCAAACGGCAGGCACTCTGCCGTGGTAGTATCCGTCGGAGTTTACACTCCAAACACGCAAAGTTTTCTTATCGGTTTTGATACGTATTAAAGCGTCGATAACCTCAATTTCAACCGGTGTTTCGCCTAGTTTTATTAGTTTTTCACCGTCAAACTGCATATTTGTATTGCAGGAACGACCAACTGCGGTAAGCAGCATATTGTCGGACGTTTCTATAGGCTCTTTAGTGAGTGAAGATAAAGCCACAACACCGAAATCGGTATTGGCTTTTACCGACATACCCTCAACGCTTATCGTGTTGTCAACCGGTTTTTGGGTGGCACGGATAGCGTCGCCTATCTTTCCGTAGATAGCCTTGGTCATTTTGGTATCTATGGCGGCTATGCCTTTTACCTTATCACGCCAAAGTTCGCCCGTGTCGGATTTTACAAACTTTTCGTCAAACTCAGGATAGGTGCTGTCGCAAGGATAAACACCGTCAAGTCCCGTTCTATCGGTAGTGTCAAGCACCGAAGCAACTTTATGTTGTTCCATAGCGGTGCCGGCAAACTTGTTATATTTACCGAGTTTTTTGCCGTAGTCATCGGGAGTTATAAGCGAGCCGACGGTTTTCTTCGCCTCGCTGACGTCTCCTCTGCGGAAAAGCAACGCCGCATGATAAAACAGTCCGTATATCGACGGGTCGTTCCAAACGGAGAAAAGTCCCTCTCTGAAAGGAACGCTGCCGATAGCGTTAGAGGTTGCCTCTTTGCCAAGCGGCATATCTTCGCTGAGGTTTGTGCCGTAAGCATAGGTATGAACACTCATTCCGCTAAAGCCCTGAAACGCTGCCGAGGCGGCAAACCAAAGCGGTCCTTCGGCTCTGAAAGAGTTAGGCCACGGCATACCCCACTCGGTCATATACATAGGTTGACCGTATATACGTGAGGTTGCAAGTCCACGAAGCGGTGAAAACGGGTGCTCAAGAATATGTTTATGCCAAGAACGTTTTTCCCATTCACTCCAGCGCCAGTCATAGTAATACTCGTGACCGTCCTGAAAGTCCATATTCTCCTGCGCTTTGACAAGTCCGCCACAGGCACACCAGTTTGTGTCACAAATCGGGATTTTTACACCGAGCGAGCGGATATGCTCATACATTGTGCCGGCATAACGTTTCTCAAGTTCAATGCGGAACTCAACCTGCAGTTTATCGTCAAGGTTCATAAGTTCGCAGGAGTAGGCGTCATAATCAACGCCCTTTTCCTTTAGCCATTTATCGAACATATCACGGAACATATCGTCATAATAAGGGATAAAGTTATAATCGCCCCTTGCCTTTTGGTTTTTGAAAACCTCGTTCTCATTTGAAATGATTATACCGAGGAAAAACGGGTCGTCTTTATAACAAAGATTAGTATAGGGGTTTTTATGGTTCCAAAAGTTTGTGCAAAACTCTTTTTGAAGTTCTATCATAACGGGATCATAATGGGCGTAGCACTTCATATTATCCATCATAAGATCGGCATATTTTACACCGTCGCCGGTCTTAAACTTTCTATAGGTGGTCATATCTACACAAGAATAAATACCGTTTTCTTTAAGGCATTTTATCCAGTAGTCAAGCCTTTCCATACTGTCTTTGTCAAGATGTCTTGTGTCGTGGAGAGTACGTCCTGTCTTAAAACGGAATATATTGGGCGTTGCCCACTCGGCGTCAAGCTGGTGGAAACGAACATAGTTGATACCCGTTTCGGCAAGTCTTTTTGCGCACTTTTCGGCATACTCGTGTGAGGGAAAGTTTGCGGCGCCGTTACAAATAACGCCGTAAAAATTAGCCTTTGTGCCGTCCTCAAAATAAAAGTGGTCGCCCTTCACCTGACAAAAGCCGTGTTTGCCTGCGGGTTTTTCGTCCTCAAAAACAAACGAAATATCAATAGGCATACGGTCGGGGTGGGCATAGGTTGGTATGAAGTTTGACATTTTTGTACCTTCTTTTGATATATATGTTTTTTTGATTTTATTATTTTATTAAATCTATACCTGTATAACGGCAAAAATACTCTACAGCCGGCATAATCTCATCGTATATTAGCGCATAGTGATTAGCACCGACTAAAGAGAGAAATCTATCTATGTTAATATCGGGCTTTATTCTGACCATAGGGTAATAAGGGCAACCCATTTCCTGCAGCGGTGAGTCTATCTTTGAAGCGTCAGCGCCGCAAATATGAAGAGCAAGTTTTCCGCCCGGCATTTTAAGTACACGGGCAAGGGTTATTCTGCCCTCGTTAAAGGCTGAACGGTTGGCAATATAGCCCGGCGGATTTTGGTTGCCGGGAGCCTCACTGCCGCTTATCTCTATTTTGTCCCCCGTTAGAGCAGAGGGCGCATATCCGCAAGCGCCGGCATCAATAGTATCACCGCCGAAAGTTCTAAGATCAACATAAGCCGAAGTTTTTCCGCCGGACAGCGCATACAAAATATACTGTGTCAACATTACCGGCAAATCCGCTTCGCAAGAACAGGGCAAACTGTTTCCGAGTATTGAAAGCGGAACGCAGGCGGATAGCCCGTAGTTTTGACTGAACTCGGTATGACAACGGATATCAAGCGCCGCAAGGTCATAATCTTTTACTGTGTTTTGAAGAGCAAGGCACATTTTAACTATGCGCACAAAATGCTCACCCGTGTCCCCTTTTATCAGTTTTTCGGCTCTTTCAGCCATATCGGCATATTCTTTTGAGGAAGTATCAATGTTTTCCATACGGCTTACAAGTTCGGTGCCGTCAAAGGTATAAACCTCTGTGCCGAACTTGAAGCGCAAAAGTGATAAATCAAAGTCGGCGGCGGTAATGCCGTTAAAGTTTTGACCGTAAAACCCGAACTTAGCCTCACGAAGCATAGTAATTGCCCTTGCCGCAGAAGAAAACGCCTTTAGACGATTATCCCTTTTACCGTCCTCATTTTGACCGACAAACATTTCGGACAAAACTCCCATTTCCTGCAAACAACCGTGCAAGGCGGCTGCGGCAGGAGCGGCGGACATTTCAATTCTTCTATCCATAACTTTGAACTCGTCAACACACCATATTGCAATAGGTTTGCCGAAGAACTGACGCGCGGCTATTGCCGCAAGGCGAGGCTCTACCCACGTGGAAATATAGAGCACAACAAAATCATAACAAAAAGGGTTGTATTTAAGAGATGCCTCTGTTGCCTCTTTAACGTTTGTGATAAAGGGCGATACCTCAGTGCTGATGTCCGCTTTTTCTATTAGAGCGGTGACGCTTTTTAGTTGATTTGTTGCGTCATTTATAGAATACCCCTCACAAAAGAAAGGGAGTATAAGCGTATTTGCTTTTCGCATATTTTAAGCCTCCGCAATAACACGACGAAGATACTCTGCAACTTCGGGAAGCACCTTGTCATAAGCGCCCGGTATTCCGCACTCAAGGTTCATATATCCGTTAAAGCCTATCTCTTTCAGTGCGCCGAAACACTCTTTCCAGTTTGTACGTCCGTATCCGGGAGCCAAACGGTTGCTGTCGCCGAGATGAACGTGTTTTATCCATTTGCCGTTTTCAAGAACACTGCCTTTAAGGTCGGTTTCCTCAATAGCCATATGGAAGAAATCGGCTAAAAGTCCCATATTTTTTGTGTTTTTCTCATCGGCTTTTTCAAGCATTTCTCTACAGTCCATAAGACGTGTTAAGTATTTTGTTTCATATCTGTTGCAGGACTCTATAAGCATATAAGCGCCGTCCTCTACAGTGGCGCCGAGTTCATTTATAATGGAAACAAACTCTTTTTGCTCATCTTCCGGCATTTTTTTGTAAGGGTCAAAAAGCGGAAGCGGGTCCTGAGTGCGATATTCATATTCCATCTCGGTTATAGCGCCGAGTTTATTTGCAACTTTAATAGAACGTTTATAAAGTTCTATTGTATCACGTTGGATTTTTTTGTCTTTATCCATAAGATGACCGTATATGGGACCTGTGAATACAAACTCGCAGGGTTTAACACCTGTTTTTTCTTCAAGGTTTAACATCTCGTCAAGCAAAGCGTCATCCCAGTCGGGATAATCAACAAATATAGCCATACCGTCATAGCCGAACTTGTGAAGAAGTTCCGCCTTTTCGGTGAGTGTTTTTCCGGGTACCATATTGGCTGTGCAAGAGAGTTTCATATCCTTACTCCTTTATTATAGCATATTTTTATTTGTAACAACAGAGCGGCATCAAAAAATGTCGCCCTGTTTTTTTAATTAGTATTTCTTTTGAAACATTTCTTCTCTGATCATTCTTGCAAAATCTACGCCGCTGCCGGACTTCATTATTTCATCAACCTTTTTATCGTCAAGGCTATCGGCAATAGCACCAAGCATTTCAATCCACTCAATACCCTCTTCAAGAGCATCTCTGCCGTCTTCTCTGTAAGGATACTGGTCAAAGGAGAACCAACTGTCATAACCGAGTCTTTTTACCCAGTATAGATATTCGCAGGTTTCAATAGGATGTATAACACCTGCTATGCAGTCGTCATCCCAATATCCGTAGTTATCGTTTACGTGACAATGGAAAAGTTTGTCGCCGTACATTTTAAGTACCGCCGCCGCTTCGGCAGGGTTCTCAATACCCATAAGCGAGTGACCGAAGTCAAGCGTAACACCGAGGTTGTCAGCGCCGATTTCGTTAACCATCAAAAGTGTGGTGGCGGCATCGGTCATAAAGGAGCGCATTTTAGGCTCACGAGGTTTATACTCAATGGAAAGTTTAATATCTTTGCGATGATCGCAGCACTCTTTTATTCCCTCTTGGATCCATGTTCTGCGTTCAACGTAATCGGTAGTGAAAGGATAGTCATAACCGTCCTGTCCGTTCCAAATGGTAACTATCTCACCGCCGAGGTCAGCGCATATATCCATCATAATTTTTGTATCTCTTACTGCCTGACGGCGAAGTTCGGGATCGGAGGAAGAAAATGCGCCGTGTCCCCATTTGCGCTGTGCAAAATAGTCGGGGATAATAGAAACGAGTTGAAGACCGCTGTCCTCAATAAGTTTTTTCATTTTATCGGCGGAAGACTCGGTGATGTGCCAAGTTCCGCAAAGTTCACATCCGGTAATTTTTTTAACCGAAACTGCTCTTTTCAAGAGTTCTTCTACGGTATAATCGTCATTATAACCGCACGCCATATAACGGTCGGTAAACTGACCGAGGTTGCTGAGTTCAACTGAATACTTTCTTTTCATAAATCTCTCTCCTTAAAAAATACTTGGTGCAACGTTGTAATAGATAAATTACATCGTTGTAATCACAATTTAATTATAGGGTAGTTTTTATTTTATGTCAAGCATTTTAAGAATATTTTTAAGAATATATATGTTTGATTTTCGCCCATTTGACAAAAGAGGTTATTTATTTTATAATATATCTATATTATTATAGACTGTAGGAAGGGGATAAAAGGATGGCAGGATCAAACGTAACTATAAAATCTATAGCCGAGCGACTTGGTGTGTCATTTTCCACAGTTGCAAAGGCGTTAAACGGCGACCCTCTTATAAGTGCGCAAACAAGAGAACTTGTTGAAAAAACCGCAAAAGAAATGAACTATACAAGAAACGCTTTTGCATCGGGACTAAGGCAAAAAGCGAGCCGTACGGTTGCAATAATCATAAACGACCTTGATATACCGGCATATGGCGAAATGATTTCTTTTATTTCGGGAAAACTCGCCGAATACGGTTATACCACCCTTATATCCGACTCTAAATACAGCGAGGAGTTTGAGCGCAACAGCATAAAGGCTATGCTTGCCTGGAAACCTGAAGCCATTATCATAGCGCCTGCAGACCCTATGGGCAAAAATATGGACCTTTTGGCAAACGTACGCAAAAGCACCCTTATCCTCGGCGACCCTATGGACAAATCCTATAATTCTGTATCCATAGACCACCACCACGCAGGATATATGAGCGCCGAAAAGATGATAAAATGCGGAGTTAATTCCTGCCTTGTTTTTGCAGGTCCTGAAGGATACAGTTCAAGCGATTTGTACCTTGCAGGAATAAAAAAGGCATACAAGGACTATGACCTTCCTTTTTCAAACGAAAACATTTTCCGTTTCAAGCCTGATAAACAAACGGCTTTTCGTATTTTTACGGATTTCTGGAACGAGTCGCCCTATACTGCCGACGGCGTTATTTGTTTTTGTGACTCAATGGCTTACGGCGTTTACCGTGCCGCAAGGGAACTCGGTATTAAAATACCTCAGGATATAAGCGTAATAGGTTATGACGACGGACCGGCAAATGAGTTTACCGACCCACCGCTTACCACCGTTCGTATGCCGAAAGATTTTATCGCCGAGCATTGTCTTGAGTTTGTAACAACCCATATGAGAAACAAGAGTCTTGACGAATATATATATAAACTAAAACCCCTGCTCTCGGACAGAGGCTCGGTAAAAGAAAAATAAATAAAGAACCGTCTTGCAACTGCAAGACGGTTCTTGTTTTTATGTATTTTTATGATTTTTTCTTTATCTTTAGTTTTCCCGTTTTATTATAGTTTCCGTATATTTCATTAACGTTACTTAAATAAGCAAATGAGCCGGGATATTTTTCTATTATTTTTTGAAGTTTAACAACCTGATGTTTATTGACAACGCATATCATAAGGTCGGTTTCTTTTCCCGAATACATACCCTTTGCCGGAGTTACGGTAGCGGTATGGTGGGTTTGCTCTATAATATCCTTTGACATTTTCTCATACTCATTTGTAACAATTTCAAACTTGACCTGACTTTTGCCGCCACGAAGTATTTTATCGCTGAGCATTGAAGTAAGAAAACTGTATATAAGGCAACAAATAACCGGTTCCATTTTGTATCCGTATACAAAATATGAAGATATTGCAACCGAGGCGTTTAGCAAGAATATAATGGTTGTAATATTCTTTTCCGGGTGGTTGTGATGTATAATCGAACCGACAATATTTGTTCCGCCGGTTGAGCCGTTATATTTTATCGAATAGCCGTATATTATACCGTTTACCACACCTGCCGCAATAGGTGCAAGGCAGATACTTGTTCCCGTTTCGGTGATAAATCTATAGGGCGAAATATCAATAATCCCGTATTTGAAAATAAGGGCAAACGCCGAAAAGGAAAGACAAAAGGTCAGACTCTTAAAAGCGTAATCCGATTTGAGAACAAAGAACGAAATTATACAAAGCGGAACGTTAAGTAGCAGGTTCATATAGCCTATGGAAAAATTAAGTTTATACTGTATCATAGTTGCGATACCGTTTACACCGGCAGGCGCAAAACTGTTCGGAAAAACAAAAATCTCATAGTTTAACGCCATAAGCAGCGCCATAACCAGCATAACAATATATCCTTCTAATCTCTTTTTCAAAATAAACATCCCCAAAAGTAAACTAATAAAATTATATCCTTTTTTCAAAAAATATCAAGCAAATAATAAAAAACAGCAAAAAATAATTCCGTGAAGAAAAATCTTCACGGAATTAAGTTATAAACTAGGCTTTAGGACCTGCTTTAACAATAGCTTCCGGCATATCGGGATACTTTTTGGCAAAGTTATCATTAAATGCTTTGGCAAGTGCTTTTGCAGATTTCTCATATTCTGCTTTATCCTTCCACATTGAGCGAGGATCAAGGATATCTGACGGAACTTCAGGGCAGGACTTCGGAATATAAACGTTGAAGATAGGATCAAGGTCATACTCTACGTCGTCAAGTTTGCCTGCAAGAGCGGCAGTTACCATAGCACGAGTATATTTAAGTTTCATACGGGGAACTGTGCCTGCGGCTCCACCGCACCAACCGGTGTTTACAAGAAATACGTTAGCGCCGGTCTCTTTGAGTTTTTTACCGAGCATTTCAGCATAAACCGAAGGTTTAAGCGGGAAGAACGGCTCACCAAAGAGGGTTGAGAAGGTGGTAACAGGGGTGGTAATACCACGTTCGGTACCGGCAAGTTTACTTGTATAACCCGATACAAAGTGATACATTGCCATATTCTCATCAAGTTTTGAGATAGGAGGAAGAACGCCGAAAGCATCTGCTGTAAGGAATATGATAGTATTGGGTTTTCCGCCTACGCCCGGTATTTTTGCATTTTTGATGTAGTCAACGGGATAACCTGCACGGGTGTTCTCGGTAAGGCTTCCGTCCTCATAATCGGGTTTTCCGTTTTCATCAACCACAACGTTTTCAAGCAAAGTACCGAACTTGATAGCCTCATAAATATCAGGCTCATTTTCGTGTTTAAGACCTATACATTTAGCATAGCAACCGCCCTCGATATTGAAAACGCCGTCTTTTGACCAGCCGTGTTCATCATCGCCGATAAGGTTTCTTGCCGGATCGGCGGAAAGGGTGGTTTTGCCCGTACCTGAGAGTCCGAAGAAGATTGCGCTTGTTCCCTCATCATCGGTATTAGCCGAGCAGTGCATTGAAAGTATACCTTTTTTAGGTAATACGTAGTTCATAACCGAGAATACGCTCTTCTTGATTTCTCCTGCATAGCCGCTGCCTACTATTACTACTTCGTGAGTTGTGTAGTTTATAATTATAGCAGCTTCACTGTGAACGCCGTCAATTTCGGGCACGCACTTAAAGCCGGGAGCCGCAATTACGGTATAATCGGGAGCATAGGTTTTAAGTTCCTCTTCAGTGGGACGAATAAGCAACTGGTGAATAAAGAGGTTTTGACTTGCAAGTTCATTTATAATACGGAAACTTTGTCTGTATTTCGGGTCAGCGCCTGCGAAACCGTCAAATACAAATAGTTCTCTGTTTTGAAGGTATGCAAGTACCTTTGCCTTTATGGCGTTGAACTTTGCTTCCTCAATCGGAATGTTAACCTTACCCCAAGCGATTTCATCGTGTACCTCTTTGGTATCAACGATAAACTTATCGTCAGGGCTTCTGCCTGTGTACTTACCTGTTTCAACAACAAGAGCGCCTGTGTCGGAAAGGCGACCTTCTCCCCTAGCGAGAGCTTTTTGTACAAGAGCCGGAACCGAAAGATTGCGATTGACTTTACCATTTCCAGCAATTCCTAAAGAAATAGCCTTTAGTTCTTCCATTTTTTTGTCCTCCTATTATAAAACGGGATATACATCCAAAGTACCCCATTTTGTTTTAGTAAACTCATTATATCACAAATTGTTAAAAAAACAACAAATTATTTGTTTTTTCTATCAAAAATGTTTTTTAATAACTTATCAGTAATCTGTCTTGTACCCTTAAAGTTCATCGCCCGGATGTAAACAGCCTCGATTTCATCGTGCGTTGCTTTTGCAAGAGATAGATTATCGGTGGCGGTTTTTATAAGAGAATTGTATATTCTGTTATTGAACTTTATCTTTTGTTTTATTCTAAAGAGTTTTTCAGATTGATAAAATCTTCTTACGTGAACTCTTTTTATACCCTTTGGCAGTTTAATATTTTCGCTTTCGGTAAAAATACCGAGAGAAAGTTCTTCTATCACTATATGCTCGTTTATTTCGGTATAAAGCGGGTTTTTGAACTCTATAACCGAATAACCGGCATTTTTTGCCGCTGCGGATATTCTTCTGATTATCTCATAAGCGGCGGCTCGTGTTTTATCTTCAAGTACAATTATATTATCACACCAAAGTTCCGCTTTATCGGTATGACTTACAATTCCTTTTGAAGTAATACCGCTAAGAAATGCTCTTTTTACCCTTTTGCCTTTGGGACTTTGTTTGAAATATTTATCTATTGTTTTTGTAACAAATCTTTTTATTTTATAAATATCAAGCGCAGAAGCGGAAAGCCGCAAATTATCTTTAAAGACCTCTCCTGCCGCCGCAACGTATCTGCTTGATGTTTCGTGATATAGTTTGTTTTTTGCGCCGAGATTTATAAGTTCTTCCCTGCTTTCCTCAAGAAGCGCCGTATCAAGCAGGTCGCCCGGATTGACAATTATCTCTCCTGCCCCGTATAATGATGGCTCGACAATATGCGGCGAGGTGCCGTCAAGAATAACCGCCTTTTTCTCTTTTATGATAACACCGTCAAGCGAGTCGGGGTCGCTGCTGCAATAAACGAGGACGGGGTCAAAGCCCACTGCCGCCGCCGATTTTGCAACGGTTTTCATTATGGTTGATTTTCCGGTGCCGGGTCCTCCTTTAATAATATAAGCGTGCCAGCCGTCTTTTACATCATAACTTTCCCCGAAGAAAGATACAAAACCCTCCGCCGAGTTTGCCGCCAAAAAAATACTTTTAAGATTGTTTTTCATACTTTTCCCCACTTTAATAAGTTTTTCAGTACATATTATTCAAAAAATGAGGTTTTGACACGAAAGATTTTTTATGGTAAAATCAATATGCGAGTTGGTTTTACGGTTGCGCGCATTTGCGTGAGGAAAGTCCGAGCCCCGCAGGGCAGAATAGCAGTTAACGACTGCCGAGGGCGACCTTAGGGAAAGTGCAACAGAGATATACCGCCGATTTATTCGGTAAGGGTGGAAAGGCGAGGTAAGAGCTCACCACCCTTTGAGGAGACTCAAAGGGTCTGTAAACCCTATTCGGAGCAACGCTGACCGCAACTATACGCTTGCCCGGCGTGTTGCAAAAAGCGGCTGGAGCATAGAGGCGACTCTATGCCAAGATAGATGACCGTACACGACAGAACTCGGCTTACAGACCGACTCGCATAAAAAAACGAACCTTATAAGAAAGGTTCGTTTTTTTGTTTTATTATTTATACTTGAACTTGCCTTCGGCGACTTTTTTAAGGTGTTCACCGTAGGGTGATTTGCCGTATTTTTCCGCCGACTCGATTAGTCTTTCTTTACTTATCCAGCCGTTTATGTATGCTATTTCCTCAACTGCGGAAATCTGTATTCCCTGACGGTTTTCAATAACCTTTACAAACTCGGTCGCCTCACTTAATGCATCCATTGTTCCGGTATCGAGCCATGCAAAGCCTCTGCCGAGTGTTACAACGTTCAGCGAGCCGTCCTCAAGGTACATACGGTTGAGGTCGGTGATTTCAAGTTCGCCTCTTTGCGAGGGTTTTACTCGTTTTGCAAAATCAACGACACGGTTATCATAGAAATAAAGTCCCGTTACACAATAGTTTGATTTAGGATGAGCGGGTTTTTCCTCTATTGAAACGGCTTTTCCGTCTTCATCAAACTCAACTATACCAAATCTCTCGGGGTCGTCAACATAGTATCCGAAAACGGTAGCGCCGTTTTCTCTTGCCGCCGCCTCACGAAGATGGGCTTTAAGTCCGCTTCCGTAGAAAATATTATCGCCAAGCACCATAGCGCAACTATCGCCGTTGATAAACTTTTCACCTATAAGAAATGCTTGAGCAAGACCGTCGGGTGAGGGTTGTTCGGCGTAAGAAAGATTTATTCCGTAGCGAGAGCCGTCGCCGAGAAGTCGCTCAAAGTTCGGCAAATCGGTAGGGGTTGAAATAATAAGTATATCTCTGATACCTGCAAGCATCAGGGTTGAAAGCGGATAATAAATCATAGGTTTATCGTAAACCGGAAGAAGTTGCTTTGAAGTTACCATAGTCAGCGGATAAAGTCTTGTTCCGCTTCCGCCTGCTAAAATAATGCCTTTCATATTATCACCTTTTCCTTTATTTTTGTTTTATTTCAATTTTACTTATTACTACTTCACTAAGAGGTTTGCTGTTGTTATCAACGGCAACTTTTGCTATATCGTCTACCGTTTCCATACCGTTTGTCACCTGACCGAAAACGGTGTGATGAAAATCAAGCCAAGGGGTTCCGCCCATCTCTTTATAAGCGTCGGCTATCTCGGTGGGAAAACCACGGTCGGATAACCCCTCCATTTGAGAGAGCATAGAAGCAGGACACTCTTTTGCCTGAACAATAAAGAACTGACTGCCGTTTGTATGAGGACCGGCGTTTGCCATACAAAGCGCACCACGCAGGTTGTGAAGTTCCGGCGTGAACTCGTCCTCAAAAGGCTCGCCCCAAATAGACTCGCCGCCCATACCGGTGCCGGTGGGGTCGCCGCCCTGTATCATAAAATCATTTATAACACGGTGGAAAATAAGTCCGTCATAATATCCCTCTTTAGCGTGGGTCACAAAGTTTTCTACCGCCTTTGGCGCCTCGTTTCTAAAGAGTTTTACGGTTATATCCCCGTGATTTGTTTTTATTACGGCAAACTCCTCGCCGTTTTCTATTTCCTTTTTTTGCAGTATTGACATATATCTCTCAGTCCTTTACTGATTTTCTCTCGCTTTCATCGGCACATAAGGTTCCGCTTCGGCGTCTTTTATATCTCTTATAATTATAAACGGTGTGAGTTCATCATCCTGACCGGCTGGGTTATCCCTTACAGAGTCCGCCAAGAACTTATCGCTATAAGCCTTTAGTCCTTCGGATTTTCCGAGTATTTCGACAGCGATATCATTAGCGTCGATAATCATAGCGTCAATACCGGTTTTTTCCTTTATCTCAGCACAAACTTTATCGGGGTCTTTAGGGTTAAGAACGGCAAGATTATGATAGGTATCAAAGGCGGAATGGTCATAAAATCCGTCTATACCGGCAACATCCTGACCGACGATTTCATAAAACACCCCTCGTTTGCCGAAAAGTTTTCCGACACCGCCGCAAAATGCCGCAAAGAGAACCCGCGGTGCGCCTTTCATATTTATGGCGAGTTGAAGTTTATACGGCTCGCCCATACCTATACCGGCGTCACTGTTAGGCTTTGCAAACTTTGAAAGGGTCTTGGCTAAAAGGCCTAATTTCACCTTGTCTTTTTCAACGGTGTTATCCTGACACATCGAAACTACCTTTTCGCCCGTTGCCAAAATATCTCCGGGTTTTATGAGAGGTTTTACATACTTTTCTATAATGGCGCAGAGGTCTTCCCCCCTGCCGATAAAATGGGTATGAACGGCATAGCGTTCGAGTCGCTTTCCGTCTACCTCTATAACACC
>JAFRLW010000004.1 GCA_017431035.1 Clostridia bacterium | reverse complement strand
CGACCGATAACGGTAACTTCTCGGGATGGAAAAACCAAAAAGACCTATAATGTCAACATCCACCGAATGACCAAAAAGGAAACGGCGGCGTTTGAAGCGGCTGAAAGAAATGAAAATCCGCTTAGCGTAAATATTTCAGGCGAAGGATACTCCTTGTTGCCCGACCTTACAAATAAAGGTATATTTGAAAACTATATTGTTAAAAATGCAATCAGAAAAGATGTAAACGTCACTTACTTGTCTGATACAAACGGAAAATATAATTTGTATCTTGCCGAAAACGCCTCCGGCAAAGAAAGATACATAAATCAAACCGAGCTTGGCAATTTTGAGGAGATAGGCTACATAATAAAAGATAATAAGATTTATATAGCAAATGAAATACCTGATAATATTGATTATTCCGAAGATTATATTAAAACAACCCTTAAAATTGACGGCATAAATATTCCCGCCTTACAGTTTAAGCAAAGCGGGGCAAAAGATATGTTTATTCTATATTGTTATAACGGCGAGGAGTTAGAGTATTATAGGTATGATAAAACCGAAAAGACACTTTCCCGTGCGCCTGAGTTTGCTATGAAATATTATAGTTTAGAGGGCAATATAAAGGATAAAGGTATAATCGCCCGATTTAACGCCTTGAGCAAGGCGGCAAAACTTGTCGTTGTGTTAATTGCCTTAAGCGTTGTTTTTATTGTCGCTTTAATATCCTTTTCCGTTTATAAAAAGATAAAGCAAAAAGGTAAGGAAAATGAGTCTTTGGAAAATGACTTATCAGACGTAGAAATAGCGGAAGAAACGGACGAAGAAATAACAGATAACTTCTAAAAAAAAAGAGCCTAAGGCTCTTTTTTTATTGCTATTAAATATCCGTAAGAGGGTAGTAGTTTTTCCTTTTCGTTATAGTTCGAAAAAACCGTTTTATATCCGTTTGGAACTTCAAAATACACGCTGCTTTCGGCGACATTTGTCGCAACAAGAACATTTTCTTTGTCACTTCTTAAAAACGAGAACAATCCGCCTGATACAATATACTCGCTGAACACGCCCTCTTTAAGCGGAGAAAGGCTGTTTCTGGCTTTCCCGAGTTCTCTGTAGAATAAGAGCAGTTCGTTATCTTCTTTTCCCCAGGGATAACAACCTCTGCAAAACGGGTCAAAGCCGCCGGACAGTCCTGCCTCGTCACCGTAGAATACGGAGGGTATACCGGGTAATGTATACTGTAGTACCGCTGCCGTAAATAGTCTTTTTTTGCCAAACTCATACTGTTTTTTGTTTAGCGTGAGTTTTGCCTGCGTTTCACGGTCGCCTAAATCATCACTATTATATGCAAGGCGTGTCAGTATTCTTGCGGTATCATGGGTTGAAAGGTGGTTCATAAGAAGATTTAACGATAATGGCGGATATTCGTCGCATATTTCCTTTACCGTATCAAGTAAAGCGAGAGCATTTCCGCTTCTTACATAGTCTACAATCCCGTTTGCAAAAGGATAGTTCATTACCGAGTCAAGTTGATTTCCAAGCAAATATCTTCTTCTCTTGCCGTAACTTACCTTGTTTGTTGCGTTTTCCCAAACTTCCCCTAAAATAAATGCCTCTTTGTCGGTCTCTTTTACAGTTTTGTTAAGAGCGTCTAAAAATATGTCAGGCAGTTCGTCGGCAACGTCAAGTCTGAAACCTTTAGCGCCCATTTTCATCCAGTGGCGCACAACGCCGTTTTTGCCGCAAATAAAGTCAATATAACTATCGTTTTCTTCGTTTACTTCAGGCAACGTTTTAACTCCCCACCAGGAGTCGTACTCGTCCCTAGTTTTCCCGAACTTGTACCAACTGTAATAAGGTGAGTTTTCGCTCTCATAAGCGCCGATACTTTTGTATCTGCCCTTTTTATTAAAATAAATGCTGTCGTCTCCCGTATGAGAGAAAACGCCGTCAAGTATTATTTTTATACCCATTTTATCGGCACACTTGCATAGATTTTTGAAATCTTCATTAGTGCCGAGCAAACTGTCAACATTAAAATAGTCGGCGGTGTTATATCGGTGGTTTGAATGTGCTTCAAAAATAGGGTTTAGATATATAAGGTTTACGCCAAGCGATTTTATATAGGGTAGTTTTTCGCATACACCTTTTAAGTCTCCGCCAAAATAATCGTTGCAGAGGGTTTCTTTCGTATCAGTTTGTCGGTATAGGGGGGTGCCGCCCCAGTCATCTCTTATAAACCTGTCATTTGGAACGTTTTTCTTTTCTTCACCGGAATTATAAAAGCGGTCGGGGAATATTTGATATATTATACCGCCTTTAAGCCAATTGAGGTTGTCGCTTGTGGTGTTGTATACGGTTTGTTGCCAGGTTTTGCCTTTTTCTCTTGAAACAATACCTCTTGTCGCATTTTCTCTTACCACAAAAAAGTGTCCGTACTCGCTATCGTATCTGAAACCGTAGTGATAAATACCGGTGTCAAGCGCAATACTGAACTCAAAGACCTCGTAGTCATCAACCTGTCCTTTTCTTGACATTTTGTATTCCATAGTATCTTCGCCGTCTTTGGTAATAAAAAGGTAGGCGTCATATACTAATGCGTCTTTATGCAGCAAAAGCCGTGGCGTAAAGTTTTCACCACACGCCAAGGCTCCTGCTTTTTCTTTATAAAGTTTGTTTTGAGAATCAAATGGATAATAATTCATTATTTTACCGGCTTGATTTTCCAAATGTTTTCGGCATAATCTTTAACCGCTCTGTCGGCGGCAAATATACCTGAATTGGCAATATTCATAAGCGACATACGGTTCCACGTCTTTGTATCCTTATACAAAGCGGAAGCCTTTTCCTCTGCGGCGCAATAATCGGAAAAATCAGCAAGCGCCATATAATTATCGTTGTTTTTAAGGGTGTTATATATTCCCTCAAAGGTCTTGCCCTCAATTCCTCTTGCCATAAAGTTAAGCGCACGGCGTAGGTCTTCGTTGTTTGATATATAGCCTGCCGGATTATAGCCCGACTGTTGCAGTCGCAAAACCTCAGGCGTTTGCATACCGAAAATAATTATATTATCGTCGCCCACCGCCTCGTGTATCTCAACGTTTGCGCCGTCCTCAGTGCCGAGTGTTATCGCACCGTTCATCATAAACTTCATATTACCGGTGCCGCTCGCTTCTGTTGAGGCAAGGGATATTTGCTCGCTGATTTCGGCGGCAGGAATCATAAGTTCGGCAAGAGTAACACGGTAATCTTCCATAAAGATAACCTTTAGTTTATCCCTAACCGATTCGTCACGGTTTATCATTTCTCCGAGTTTATAAATCATTTGGATAACGTCTTTTGCAAAATGGTATCCGCTCGCCGCTTTAGCGCCGAATATATAGGTCTTGGGTAAAAAGTCGGCGTTTTTATTGTCTTTAAGATACAAGTAGTCTTTTATGATATGCAAAGCGTTCAGATGTTGACGCTTGTATTCGTGAAGACGTTTTACCTGCATATCCACAACCGAGTCAGGTGAGAAACCGTCACCCGTGTTTTTGATAAGATAATTTGATAATCTCTCTTTGTTTGCTCTTTTTATTTCGGCAAGTTTTTTAAGAACGGTTTCATCATCGGCATATTTTTCAAGATTTTTAAGCTCTGCGGCATCTTTTATAAATCCGTTGCCGATAAGTTCGGTCAGGTAGTCGGTGAGCAGGGGATTTGCCTGACAAAGCCAACGCCTGTGTGCTATACCGTTTGTCACGTTTGTAAACTTTTCGGGCGTTAGTTTATAATAATCGTTAAATAAAACGTTTTTAATAATATCGCTGTGCAATTTTGAAACGCCGTTTACGGTATGACTTGCAACAACACAAAGGTTAGCCATACGAACAACTCCGTTTTGAATAACTGCGGTGCGTTCAGCAAGAGCATAGTCACCCGTTTCGGCAATTATTTGCTCTCTGTACCTGCGGTCTATCTCGCATACAATTTGATAGATACGTGGTAGGCGCATTTTGAAAAGTTCAACCTGCCAACATTCAAGCGCCTCAGTCATAATGGTGTGGTTTGTGTAGGCAACCGTTCTTGTAACTATATCCCAAGCCTTTTCCCAAGAGAAGTCGCATTCGTCAAGCAAAATACGCATAAGTTCCGGTATGGCAAGGGTGGGATGAGTATCATTTATATGAATAGCAACTTTTTTCGGAAAATCGTCAAGGGTTTTGTGCTTTTGCATATAGCGGCGCAAAATGTCCTGAATAGATGCTGAAACGAGGAAATACTGTTGACGTAGCCTTAAAGACTTGCCCTCAATATGATGGTCGCTCGGATATAAAACCTTTGAAATGGATTCAGCCATAGCCCTATGCTCCATAGCACGAACATAGTCACCTTCGTTAAAGGCTACCATATCAAAATCGTCGCACTCGGCACTCCAAAGCCTTAATGTGTTGACGGTTTTTCCGTCTTTTCCGGCAATATAAAGGTCGTAGGGGACTGCGTGTACATTGTTAAAATTGCGGTGTTCAGAATAATGCTTTCCGTTATCCCACCACTCTTCAACGTATCCGTCAAAATGAACGTCCACCGACAAGGCCGGTTTTGCGCTAAGCCAAACTTCTCCGCCGGGAAGCCAAAAATCAGGCATCTCTGTTTGCCAACCGTCAGCTAATTTTTGGCGGAATATACCGAGTTCGTATTTTATGCAATAACCCATAGCGTTATATGAGTTAGATGATAGCGCATCCAAAAAACAAGCGGCAAGTCGTCCGAGTCCGCCGTTGCCGAGTCCTGCATCAGGCTCAAACTCATATAGGTTTGAAAGTTTAACACCAAAACCTTTTAACACCTTTTCAAACTTTTCGGTCAGGTCAAGGTTAAAAAGGGTGTTCTTGAAGTTTCTGCCTGTTAAAAACTCCATACTGAGATAATAAACGGTTTTAGCATCCTTTTCTTCCGCCGTTTTTTTGAACTCGCTTCTGCGCTCGTTCATTATATCAAGCAGTACCGCCGCACTTGCTTTATAAAAGAGTTCATCTGAAGCAAGTTGCGGTGTCACACCGAAATTATGAGAAAGTTTTTTCTCTATTTGAGATTTTAATTCCGCTTCGCTATAATTTTTCATATAGTTACCTCTAGTTATATATTTTAACTATATTATATTACATTATTTTTCCCCGTTTTGCAACCCCCTATCAGTATATTAGGCATATATTATATTTTATAATGGAAATAAATGATTTTTTATACAATAATTGCTTATCACTAAAGTAATATTTCTAAAAAATAAGATAAGATTTTGATATTTTTAATAGAGCCATATAATGTATTATAATGTTATGATAACGTTGTAATTATTGAAAGGGAGGGTAAGATATGAGGAAAAAGGTCTTAAAAAAGATTTTGTCCGTTATCTTGTCAATAATAATGCTTCTAAGCGTTACCGCCATGCTTTCGGCGGAAACGTTTGACGACTTTGCGGCTACCGTATATCTTAACGGTGTATCAGGTAGTGACTCAAACACAGGTCTTACCGAAGCGGCTGCCGTAAAATCCATAGAAAAGGCGTATGAAATACTCTATACAAAAATGGGCAGCGACCTTAATAACATTGAAGCAAAAGGCAAAATAGTAGTTTCAGGCAATACCGCTATAACTACTGCCAACTGGAAACTGACCGATAAACACGGATTTACTCTTCATATCACTTCTAAAACAGGCGGCGAGGGATTTACCTTTCCCACAAGCAGCATAACCATGCCCGGACCTACCGTTTTTGAGGATATAACACTAACCTATACGGGTACGTCAACTTCTGCTTATTTATGCGGCGGCGGTTATCCGCTTACAATAGGGGAAAATGTAACTACAGTTCCAAATTCAAAAAGCGCTTATTACTCTCTTGCCGGAGGTAACTTCTCAAGTGTACAAACGGGAGATACTAACCTCACCGTTAATTCGGGAACATGGAGAACGGTTTGCGCCGGCAGTTATAACTCAAGCAGTTCATCAATAACAAGCGGAAATGCAACCCTTGTAATAAACGGCGGTGAAGTTACCGGAAACGTAACGGCATCCTACTCAAGTTATGTGAACGGAAACCTAAATATAGCCATAAACGGCGGTACAATAGGCGGAATAAGATTTGGTCTCGGTAAATATGTCTCAACGACTAAAAGAGCCGTAAGCGGCGATATCAACTTTACCGCAGGCAACTGCACAATAGGGGATATAACCTCTATCGACTGCGGCGGAAGTTTTAACGCCGATTTGTATGCCGATAGCGGAAAAATATTAAGTCTAGCCGCAAATGCTCTCGACTGCAACACCTTTACAGGCGGCGGAACTCTTTCTATTCCTGCGTCATCTACCTATACTTTCAAGACCGTTTCAGGCTCTACTGCCGTAGAGTTTACCGGTGAACTTGTAGACGGTGCGCAACTAAAGGCAGGTAGTTCTTCAGCTGAAAACGCATTTACTTCAAATGCCGCAGGCTTTAATACTTATATTAAAGATAATAAACGGGTTTGGGGAATAGGTGAGCCGGTAGAAGACCCGGCGCTTGTTATAACAGCGCCAAGCGCCGTAACACTCACTCTTAAAACAGGGTTTTCCGGCGGAACTGAAATCGCCCCCACCGAACAAACAACCGTAGGTAACAAAACAACCTACATTTTCAGAAATCTCACAAGCGGACAATATAGATATACCGTAAAAGGTGCGGGTTATTACACCGTTACAAAACAAATAAACTATTTAGCTTCTACAAGAAAAGAAATGGACGCCGATCACGGCAAGAACTCAGGCACTGCCCGTTTTGACCCGAGCACCGCTATTGAACTTGTTGAATACACCGACGAGGTGTTGGCAGGTCCTCTCGCATCGTCTAAAGATATGTTCGGCGAGTATAATAAAATATTCACAACCCCTGTTTTCACTAACACAAACAGAGCAAATCACCAGGCAACCACCCAAGAGGAAATGTTAGATTATATTGACTCGCTTGATAATATAGGCGACGATATGTATACCTATAATTTGGGTAATACCGCAAAAAATAACTATGAAATACCGCTTTGTATTTTCACAAAACTTGATTTATCTGCCGCCACAACAATAGAAGAGGCGGAAAGCATAATCAAAACCGATACTAATAAACCTCTTGTATATATCACGGCGCAAATACACGGAAACGAGGTTGCCGCCACTGAGGGCGCACTTGCTATGATGACCTCGCTTCAGGGTGAATACGGCGAGAATATTCTCGATTATATCAATATTCTCTATGTTCCTCGTGTAAACCCAGAGGGAACACGCATTTACTCACGTAGAAACAGCGACGATATAGATATGAACCGTGATAATTTGTTGCAGGAAACTTATGAAGCGCAACTTGTTCATAACGTATTTAACATCTTTAAGCCCCACGTTATTATAGACCAGCACGAATACGTTGCAAACACCACTTCAAACAGTAACTCTCTTGATGACGTTTACGTAGGTTTTAACCAAAACCCCAACACCAGCGACCGCAATAATGCAATAGTTGACGCAGCTTCCCACAGTGTTATTGATAAGGTTTTATCAAACGGACTAAGAGGATTTTACTATACCGAAACAGGACCCTCTACAACTACGGGAAGGTCGTATTACGGTAACTACGGCACAATTTCGTTCCTTATCGAAACAAGGGGAATAGGCGTAGGTCTTGGCTTCTATGAAAGGCGTGTTGTAGGTCAGTATATCGCAGTTGAGGGTTATCTTGACTATATCGCCTCTAATCCGCAAGAAATAATAAACGCCGTAAATACCACAAGGCAGGAGTTTATAGACGGCGGTAAGATTTACGGCGACGGCGAAAAGGTTATATTAGACAGTCCTGCCGATACGTCAAGATATATAGATTACTTTACACGTTATTTCTACAATATGTCTACGGGCGAGGTGTCAAAAACCGAGCAGGTTAAATATAACGCCTGGCTTAAGATAAACGAATCCCGTGAGGCGCCAACGGCATATATAGTTCCTCTCGGTGAAACTTTCAGCGATAAGGTCATAGAACAACTCGAGAAAAACGGTATTAAGTATTATACGGTAGCGCCCGGCAGTGCCGTAAATGCGGTACAGTTCCTTTATAACAACGGCGATATTGCAAATCTTGACACCGAAAAAGAGGTGGTTTTTGAAAACGGCGCCATTGTTGCTACCTCAGCTCAAGAGGGAAGCGTGATACTCGGAACTATGATGGAGCCTATCTACAAAATCAGTACGGGTCAAAACGCCTCGCTCGTTATGAGCGGTATAATAGAGGCTACAGACGGAAAATACCCGATTTACCGCTACGAACACGACCTCGAGTCTGACGGCACAGTCAAGATAAATAACGCCCCCACGTATATCAAAGGCGATATGGATAATAACGGCATAGTCAACGACCAGGACGCAATATATCTTTTGTTCCACGTTTATTTTGACAGTACCTATCCGATAACCCAGCCAGGAGATATAAATAAGGACGAAGTAGTCAATGACCAGGATGCAATTTACCTCTTGTTCTATGTGTATTTCCCGGATAAGTATCCACTATAATGCATAAAAAATACCGCCAAGGTGTGTAACCTTGGCGGTATTGCTTTGCTTTTATTTTAGTGCTCTCAGCGAATTGAGGACGGCTATAACCATAACGCCTACATCGGCAAATGACGCTATCCACATATTCATAAATGGGGCGCCCACTCCGCAAAGAATAAGCACAAAAAACTTTATAAAAAGCGAGAAAACAATGTTTTCGATAACTATCTTTTGGGTCTTTTTAGAAGTTTCTATTGCAGTATTTACAGAACCTACGCTATCATCCATAAGCACGGCGTCTGCCGCCTCTATTGCGGCGTCGCTTCCGAGCGCCGACATCGCTATTCCTACGTCCGCTCTTGTAAGTACAGGTGCGTCGTTTATACCGTCGCCGACAAAAAGCGTGGCGTTATGCTCGTCTAAATAGCCTTCTAAAATGTTCACCTTGTCTTCCGGCTTTAGTTCGCTTTTGTATTCGTCAATAGATAATTTTCGGGCTATGGATTTTGCGGCGCTATCCCTGTCGCCTGTCAGCATAACGGTCTTTATTCCGGCGGATTTTAGTTTATCTATAGTCGATTTTGCGTCGCTTTTAAGGGTATCGCCGATAACCACGTGTCCTAAATATTCGCCTTTTCTTGCCACGTGTACTATAGTTCCCGCCGAGTGACAGTCATGAAACTCCACGCCGTATCTTTCCATTAGTTTTCGGTTTCCGACATAGACCTCTTCACCCTCGATTTTAGAGTGTGTTCCTTCGCCGGCAATTTCGGTATAGTCCTCAATTTTTAACGGCTCCATTTTGCCATATGCCGCACGAAGCGATAGGGAAATAGGGTGGGTTTTTCCGCTTCCTGCTGCGGCAAGGCGTAAAAGTTCCCGCTCGTCTACTTTGTCCGGATGTATTGCAATAACCTTGAACTCTCCTTTTGTGAGCGTTCCCGTTTTATCAAAAACAGCGGTTTTAATTCGGGACAATGTTTCAAGATATCCGCCGCCTTTTATAAGAATGCCTTTTTTAGCCGCTGATGCTATACCTGCAAAATAGGTAAGCGGAACGGATAACACCAAAGCGCAGGGGCAGGAAACAACAAGAAACATCAGCGCCCTATACAAATAATCGCCAAAATGTCCGAAAATAAGAGAGGGAACTGTTGCGAGAAGCAACGCCGCTATACAAACGGCAGGAGTGTAGTATTTTGCAAATCGCTTTATAAAACGCTCGCTCTTCGATTTCTTTTCGGCGGAGTCTTCAACAAGTTTTAATATCTTTGTCGCCGTCGACTCCTCATAATCTTTTATAACCCTTATTTCTATTTCACCCGATAGGTTTATACATCCGCCGAAAACGGCATCTCCCTTTTTTACTTCTATCGGGATAGATTCTCCCGTTATGGAAGAGTTGTCGGTAGAGGTTGTGCCCTTTACTATAACGCCGTCAAGCGGTATTCTCTTTCCGGGCAAAACCTTTAATATATCGCCTACTTTGACCTCTTTTGATAAAATCTCGGCCTCGGTGCCGTCCTTTATAAGTAATGCTTTGTCGGGTCTTATATCAAGCAGCGCTTTTATGGAGTGACGGCTCTTCTCGGTCGCTATATGCTCAAACAGCTCGCCTATGCCGAAAAATATCATAACAAATACGGCTTCGGGGTATTCGCCCACGGCAAATGCGCCGATAGAGGCAACACACATCAAAAAGTTTTCGTCAAATATTTCTCCGTTTATGATATTCTCTATCGCCTCTTTTATTACGTCAAATCCCGCTACTAAATAGGGGATGGCAAAGATTAGAACAGTCGCCCATTTTGGAATAGAGAACACCTTTGTTATAACTACGGCGCAAATAAGCAGTATAGCCGATATTATAAGGCAAATAATTTTTAACTTGTGGTTTTCTTCGTGTTCATGTTCGTGGCTATGCTCGTGTTCACAGCAATCGCAGTGTTTGCTCATAATATCACTCCTTTATATGCTCGATACCTTGTGCGATAATGGTTTTAACGTGATTATCAGCAAGGGAGTAGTATAGCGTTTTCCCGTCACGGCGAAACTTTACAAGCCTTGCCGCTTTCAGTAGTCTTAGTTGATGAGAAATTGCCGAAACGCTCATATTAAGCACAGCGGCAATATCGCAAACGCATACTTCGCTTTCAAAAAGTACGTAAAGTATCCTTATCCTTGTACTGTCGGCAAATATGCGGTAAAGTTCCGCAAGGTCATATAGCGTGTCTATATCAGGCATATTCCTGTTGACCGTATCTATAAGGTTTTCGTGTATAATATTTTCTTCGCAAAGTGGAACGTTCTTTTCCTGTTCGCTCATAAATAAACCTCTCATTTTTATTATATTTGAACAACTGTTCAAATGTTCTATTATCATTATACTCTAGGGTAGGTTGTTTGTCAATAATTATATTTGAAAAAACTATAGTTTGGTGCTATACTTTTTTGTGTTGTTAAAAAGAGGCGAAATAAATATATGTATAAATACGAAACACATCTTCACACATTTCCTGTCAGTAAATGCGGTAGAGCCGAGGTAGAGGAAACCCTCAATTTTTATAAAAAAGAGGGGTATGACGGCATATTCCTTACCAACCATTTTTTAGACGGAAATCTCAATATGCCAAAAGATGCGCCCTACTTAGAGCGCATAAACTTTTATTTCTCCGATTATGAAAAAGCAAAAGAACTCTCAAATAGTATCGGAATAAAGGTTTTTCTCGGTATCGAGATTTCATATAAAGGTACCGATTTTTTAATCTATAATATAGATAAAGAGTGGTTTTCAGAGCACCCTGAGTACATAGACCTTAAAATGAGCGAAAAACTAACGCTTCTGCGTTCGGCGGGTGCTTTCATAGTCCAGGCGCACCCCTTTAGAGAGGCAAAGTATATCGACCATATCCGCCTTTTCCCAAGACTAATAGACGGCGTAGAGGTCATAAACGCCGCAAGAAAAGAAAGTGAAAATAAATTGGCAGATATCTATGCTACAGAGTATAATCTTATAAAACTTGCCGGCTCCGATAATCATAGAGGCGGTCAGAAAAAACTCTATGATAACGGCGAAGAACTGAAAAAACTTGCCGGTATCAAAACCGAAATACCGATAAATAGCGTAGAAGATTTTATAAATATAGTAAAATCCGGCAACTACTCGCTTTTTTATGAGGAAAAAAGATAAAAGCACCCGAAAGGGTGCTTTTTTCAGACGGCAGGTGTCAGGCGGTGCCTGACAAATATAAAACAGGCATTATTGATATTTTGTAGGGCAGGCGCTCTGCTCCTGCCGTCTACAACAACGGGCTGTCGGAAACCGCCAGCCCCTACAAAAATACAATATTTACAAATCGTAAGGGACGATTTTTACATCGTCCCTTAATCTATTATTATTCACTTTCGTTATCGTTACCTTTATCGTTTTTCTTTTGTTTTACGTTGGCTAAGGGGTTTGAGTCAATGGCACGTTTAACCTGTGTATCGGAAATGTGGGTGTATATTTGCGTTGTGCCGAGATTAGCGTGGCCTAAAATATCTTTTAGCACCCTTATATCGACGTTTCCGTGCTGATACATAAGCGTTGCGGCGGTGTGGCGAAGCTTATGGGTCGATAGCCCCCGGTCGCCGAGTCCCGCTTTTTCGAGATAGGTTTTAACGATATGTTGCACCGTTTTATTACTTATTCGGCGTTTATTTCGGCTGATAAAAAGGGCGTTTTTATCATTATATTTTACCCCGTCATTTGGGCGAACGGCGATATACCGCTTTACTGCGTCGCTACACGCCGTGTTCATATAAACTATGCGCTCTTTATTGCCTTTTCCGAGCAGTCTTAAAGTTCCGTCGTCCCTGATATCCGACAGGTTCAGTCCGCATAGTTCGGAAAGCCGCATTCCGCAGTTGAGGAAAAGGGTGATTATCGCATAATCACGCTCTTTATTAGGACCCTCTATACTGTTTAACAGTTCTATAGAGTCTTCAAGGGTGAGGTGTTTAGGCAACGCCTGTTTTATTTTGGGTGACTCAAGCATCTCGGCAGGGTTGGTTTCAATCAGGTGAATATGGGTGGAGAGATACTTAAAGAAAATCCGCAAAGTAGAGGTTTTTCTCGCTCTGGTGGCGGCGTTGTTTCCTCTTTCTTCCTTGCAAAAAACAATAAAAGCATAAAGGTCTGACACCGTGACCGAAGCGATAAGTTCGGCGTCGACAGGGGAGATATCTATTTTTTCAAACTCCGTATCGGGAGAGACCTTTCCTCTAATAAGCAAAAGATATCTGAAAAAGGTTTGAAGATCGTGATAATACTCCTCAACCGTCAAAGAAGATTTGCCCTTGATAGTTTCGCTATAGGTTAAAAAGTCACGAATAACGGGAGGGGTACTCTGCAAAATCTCGTGTTTCATAAATGCCCCTCCCGTTATATTTTAATTCTTTATTGTACTTGGTTTAGCATATCCAAAAACTTATCAGCCGTCTTTTCAAGCGTTCCCGGTTCAAAAAGGGAAATATCCGCCTCGTAGCAACCGTACTCATACGCCGCAAGAGAGGGCATATATCCACGTTTTCCGTTGCAATAGCCGATAGTCAAAACCTTTTTATAGGGCGCTTTTTCCTCAACGTAAACCGATAAATTATCAAACAGTTCACAAGGTGCGGTGATAAGCGCCACGTCACCTAAACTAATAGCGTTCAGTTCAATTTCGGTCGTTCTTTGACAGTTTGCGTGACCTACAACGGCGTTGCACTCATAAACGCTGAAAAGTCCTATATCTTTCGCCATTTTGTTGGCGGTTTTGCGGTCGCCCGTTTCTTTATAGAAGTCGGAAATCTTCTTCGCCTCGTCTTTGAGGGCATCTTTTGTATGGTTGATATTAACCGCAAACTCCTCGTGCAAGGTTTTTATCTCGCCGGGCTTGACGTATTCTAAAGAGTCAAGTCCTTTTATCAATTCGTCTGCTAACATTACCGAATAGGAAACGCTTTCAAGCGAGCGTTCCTCTTTCTTTATTCTCGTTTTCGGGTTGACGTTTCCTGCGGCGCCTTGGAAATAGGTGAAAAGGAAGTCGGTCCTGTCTTCAACTTGGCGTCTAAGGTCCCCTACAAAGTCGGCGGATAGGTCATACACGTTCATACCGCTGCAAAGGGTGGCGTGGGCTCTCCAGTTCATAAGAAGCAAATCTTTGCCGTTTTCTCTATTAAACTTTACAAGATGCGCCTTTTCATAAATATCGGTGGCGTGAACACTCTCGTTTTGAACAAGATTATCGTCAAGTTTGCCGTCAATATGATTATCGCCAAAATAGAACGGCTCTCTGCCGTCGGTCGGCATAGCCTTATAGTGACGAATAAAGTTAAAACCGTGCGGAGTAAACTCGCCGACATACATTTTAGCCGGTCTTCTGTCGGCAAGGGCGATAGCCGCTGCGGCGGGGAGTAGTTTTTCTCCCATATCGTCTATATATTTATCAATAGCCGGTATTTTGGCAAAGGTATCAACCGAGGCGTGAGTATGGGTGGCGGAAATCATAACCTTATCGCCCTTTATACCGCACATTTTCTCAATAGTTTCTCTCGCTTTTTCAACTATCACCGCATTTGTATTTACAAGGTCCATACTGATTAAAAGTACGGTGTTGTCTAGTTTGTCGGTAATAGCGATACAGTCGGCAAATATCCTGTCCCTTATAACCCTTGACATTCTTTTAAGGGTACTGCCGTAACCTCCAAGCGGTACAGACTCGGTAGGGGTGATATCAACCCTTGCAAAACCTACAAGATAATCATAACTTTCTTTCATAATAAAGACTCCTTTCTCTCGCATTGTAACACAATGTTTTTAATTATTCAAGATATAATCTTGATTTATAAAGGCAAATAATATATTATGAAAGTACCGATAAAAAAGAGGCGAAGACTATGAACGAGAAAAAGAAAAAAATAATAACTGTGCTTATTATGGCGGCGGTACTTGCTTTCACTGTGCTGATTTGTGTTTTTATAGGCCGTCCGCTTATAAAGTTTGTTACAAAACCCGAACAGTTCAGACTTTGGGTCGATTCTAACGGATTTTTAGGCAAACTCGCCTTTGTCGGTATGATTGTTTTTCAGGTGATTATCGCCGTTATCCCGGGCGAGCCGTTTGAAATGGGCGGAGGATACGCTTTTGGCACGTTTGAGGGAACCCTGCTTACCCTTATCGGTATACTAATCGGCAGCGCCGTGATTTTCGCCCTTGTTCGCACTCTTGGTGTAAAGGTTGTGGAAATATTTTTTCCGATAGAAAAAATCAGGTCGTTGAAGTTCCTCAAAGACAGTAAAAAAATGAACATTTTGTCCTTTGTTATTATGCTTTTGCCGGGAACTCCGAAAGACCTTATTTCCTATTTTATGGGACTTACCGAAATAAAGTTTTCTTATTGGATGTTTGTGGTAGCCCTTGCGAGATTGCCGTCTATTATAACATCTACCGCCGCAGGTGATGCGCTGGGATTTAAGAACTACAAACTCGCCGTTATATTTGTCGTTTCAACTGTTATCATCAGCCTTTTAGGGCTTATTTACTACCGAATAATAACAAAAAGGGAACAAAAGTGGGCAGAAAAAGAAAAATAATCTATATATATAATAAAAAATACTTGCATTAAATAATGCGCTGTGATATAATACTTTGGCTGCGAAAGTGCAGTAAATAATACACACATTCCGTCGTATTCGGTTGGTGTCACTAAGATACAAGGTGATTTCCGTAACATAGGCGGGATGGAGGTAAAACCTCAGGAGGAAAAAATTATGGCAGTTGTATCAATGAAACAACTCCTTGAAGCAGGTGTTCATTTCGGACATCAGACAAGGCGTTGGAATCCGAAAATGGCTGAGTACATTTTCACAGAAAGAAACGGTATCTACATTATCGACCTTCAGAAAACCGTTAAGAAACTCAACGAAGCGTATCTTTTCGCTTGTGAGATTGCTAAAAACGGCGGAGACATCCTTTTCGTAGGTACTAAAAAGCAGGCTCAGGATTCTATCAAAGAGGAGGCAGAGCATTGCGGTATGCCTTATGTCAACGCTCGTTGGCTCGGCGGTATGCTTACAAACTTTGCTACTATTAAGACAAGAATTCACCGTCTTGAGCAACTTCGTGCTATGCGTGAAGACGGCACCTTTGACCTTCTTCCCAAAAAGGAAGTTGTAAAGTTCGAGCTTGAGATCGAAAAACTTGAAAAATTCATCGGCGGAATTGAAAAGATGAACAAACTTCCGGGCGCTCTCTTTATAGTTGACCCGAGAAAAGAAAGAATTGCAGTTCAAGAGGCTAAAAAACTCGGTATCCCGATAATTGCTATCGTTGATACTAACTGTGATCCTGATGAAATTGACGCCGTTATCCCCGGAAACGATGACGCTATCCGTGCGGTAAAACTTATCGCCGAGACCATAGCCGCCGCCGTTATAGAGGGTAGAGACGGTGTTGAGTACGGCGCAGCCGCTAAAGACGAGGCTGAGGAAGCCGAAGAGGCTGCCGAGGAGACCGCTGAGGAAACTCCTGCTGAAGAAACCGCTGAATAATTTCTATTTTAATCTTTATAGGAGGAAATGAAAATGGATTTTACCGCTAAAGACGTACAAGCGCTCCGTGAAAAGACCGGTTGCGGTATGATGGACTGTAAAAAAGCCCTTACCGAGACAAACGGTGATATGGATGCCGCTGTTGATTATTTAAGAGAAAAGGGACTTGCTTCCCAGGCTAAAAAAGCAGGTAGAATTGCAGCCGAGGGCGTTGTTGCCGCCGTTGTTGAAAACGGTGTTGGCGCAGTTGTTGAAGTAAACTCCGAGACCGACTTCGTTGCCGGTACCGCTGAGTTTAAGGAACTTGCCGACAAAATTGCCAAAGTTGTTGCTAAAGAGAACCCTGCCGACCTCGACGCTTTGCTTAAATGCACTGACGACGGTCAGACCGTTGAAGAAATGGTTCAGGAAGTATTCCTTAAAATCCGTGAGAATATCAAAGTTCGTCGTTTCGCTCGCTTTGAGGGTAAGGTTGTAACCTATATTCACGCAGGCGGCAAAATCGGCGTTATGGTTAACTTTGAGGGCGATGTTGACGCTAATGATGAACAGTTCATCACTATGGGTAAAAACGTTGCTATGCAGATAGCCGCTATGAACCCCGGCTATCTTGATGAGGCTTCCGTTCCGGCTGAAGTTCTTGCTAAAGAGAAAGATATCCTTATCGCTCAAATGAAGGAAGATCCCAAAATGGCTAACAAGCCCGAACAGGTTCTTGCTAAAATTGTTGAGGGTAAAATGGGCAAGTATTTCAAAGAGAACTGCCTTGTTGACCAGCAGTTTGTTATCGACGGTGAACTTACCGTTGGTAAATATATTGAAAAGACCGCCAAAGAAATGGGCAAACAGATTAAGATTACCGAGTTTGTTCGTTTCGAAAAGGGCGAGGGTCTTGAAAAAAGAGTTGACGACTTCGCTTCCGAAGTTGCCGGTATGGTAAAATAAAAAACCTAATTAAACCGCCGAGAAATCTCGGCGGTTTTTTTATAAATAAAGTTGACAAAGAATAATTTCAACTGTATAATTAAATTGTAGTTAGCCTATACTAACCAAAATTACATTTATACGGAGGTTATTATGATAAAATCAACGGTAAAAATAGACGGTATGATGTGCGGAATGTGTGAGGCGCATATTGTAGACACTATAGTAAAAGCTTATCCCGATGCAAAAAAGGTTAAAGCGTCAAGAAAAACAGGGGAGGCAACTTTTTTGCGTGAAACAGCCCCTGACGAAGAAACACTTAAAAAAGCCATTACCGATACAGGCTATACCTTTGTATCCCTATCTTCTGAGGAATATAAAAAGCACGGATTGTTCGGATAAAGAAAAAGCACCCGAAAGGGTGCTTTTTTTTTGGTGCCGATGACCGGACTTGAACCGGTACGGTATTGCTACCGAGGGATTTTAAGTCCCTTGCGTCTGCCTATTCCGCCACATCGGCATATTATCTATTTATATGCAGCATAGATAATTTTAATGTAAAAGGGCGGTTTTGTCAAGATATAAATGATTATTTTTCTATAGTACCCAAAAGGTATGTATCAAGGCTTTTTACTATTTTAACCTTTTTGATTTCGCCCTCTTTTATATCTTCATTTTCTACAATAACTTTACTGTAATTCTCGGTATAACCCTCGTTGTTTTTTTCAAAAAGAACAGAAAATGTTTTGCCGACCATACGGCTTAAAAACTCTTTTTCGGAAGTTTTTGCAGCCTCTTGCATTCTTTTTGCTCTGTCTTTTTTAATCTCGGCGGGAACTTGCAAAGAAAAACTTTCGGCTTTGGTGCCCGGACGCACTGAATAGGGGAAAACGTGCACTCTTGCAAATCCGACCTTATTTACAAAGGACATACTGTCAAGAAAATCTTCTTCCGTTTCACCCGAAAAACCCACCATAATATCTGTAGTGATAGCGCTACATTCAAACACCTTTCTAATCCTGTTTACAAGGTCAAGATAAAAGGCGGTATCATAGTGGCGGTTCATAGTCTTAAGGGTGTTATCAGAGCCGGACTGCAAAGAAAGGTGAAATTGCGGACAAAACTTTTCTTGGTGTGAAAACCGCTTTAGCATATCGTCGGTGATATGGTCGGGCTCAATTGAGCCAAGTCGCACACGCTTGATACCACTGACAGAACATACGGAGTCAACGGCGTCGCACAAATCAAAGTTTTCACCCTTGCCGTAGGCGGAAAGGTTTATACCGACAAGCACTATCTCTTTATATCCGTTCTTCGCTAATTTTTCCGCTTCCGCTTTTATATCACTTAGCGCCCTTGAACGCACTCTGCCTCTGGCATAGGGAATAATACAATAGGTGCAAAATCTATCGCAGCCGTCCTCAATTTTCATAAAAGCACGGGTGCGTTCGTCAAAAGAGGCAATGCCGGGTGTGTTATACTTTTCTCCAGTAAAATGCGGAGAAAAATAGAAATCATCACTTTTGCTTTTTGCATATTTTACCGCTTTTTCAACAACGGCTAAAACGTCGCTGTTCCCGATAACAATATCGGCTTTTGTGTTTTTCGCCGCTTCGGGAAAAGCCTGCACCATACAACCGGTAAGCACAACAACTGCCGTGTCATTTTCTCTTTTCGCCCTGTTTACAAGTTGCCTTGTTTTGCGGTCGCTCTCCGCCGTTACCGAGCAGGAGTTAATGACGATGATATCGGCGCCGTTTTCGGTGGTTTTTATACCGTAAAGGGAAAACGCCTCTTTCATCGCCTCGGTTTCATACTGATTAACTTTGCATCCGAGAGTATAAAACTTGACTGTCATAACTATCTCCTGTTCATTTTATGTATTATATTACTAATTACTGTATTTTTCAACATTTTATTTGACAATATTTAATTAGTATTTTATAATTTATTAGTTATGAATCAAAACTTATTTTCGTTAAGTTAGTCATTAGGAGATAATGTAATGTCAGTCACTAAAATGCAAAATGTAAGAAATGTCGCAATAATTGCCCACGTTGACCACGGAAAAACCACCCTTGTTGACCAAATGCTTAAACAAAGCGGAACTTTCCGTCAAAACGAGGCGGTAAACGATAGGGTAATGGACTCTAACGATTTAGAGCGTGAGCGTGGAATAACCATACTTTCTAAAAACACAAGTATAAACTATAAAGGTATAAAAATAAACATAATAGACACCCCGGGACATGCCGATTTCGGCGGCGAGGTTGAGCGTATTCTGCAAATGGTGGACGGCGTACTGCTTCTTGTCGACGCCTTTGAGGGTTGTATGCCCCAAACCCGTTTTGTGCTTAAAAAAGCCTTGGCGCTTGGAAAAAAGGTGCTTGTTGTAATAAACAAAATAGATAGACCAACAGCCAGACCCTATGAGGTTGTAGACGAGGTTTTAGACCTGTTTATAGAACTTGGCGCTGATGATGACCAAATAGAGTTTCCGGTTGTTTTTGCTTCGGCAAGAGAGGGTATAGCCACCTTTTCACCCGATAAAAAGGGCACTGATATGAGGCCGCTTTTTGACCTTATCGTAAATGAAATAGACTGCCCTGAAGGAGACCCCGACGCACCCGTTCAAGTGCTGTTTACCAATATTGAATATGACGAGTATATCGGCAGAATAGGCGTAGGCAGAGTTATCAGGGGAACGCTTAATACCGGTGAAACGGTTGCTCTTTGCCATAAAGACGGCACACACACAAACGTAAAAATTGCCAAAATCTTTATGTTTGAGGGATTAAAGCGTGTTGAGGTTTCTTCCGCAAAGGTCGGAGATATTATTCAGGTATCAGGTCTTTCCGAACTTGAAATAGGCGAGACCGCCTGTGATATAAACAATATAGAGCCTTTGCCTTTTGTAAAGATAGATGAGCCGACCCTTTCAATGAACTTTATGGTTAATAACTCACCCTTTGCAGGTCAAGACGGTAAGTACGTCACTTCGAGAAATCTTCGTGACCGCCTTATGAGAGAACTTATGACCAACGTCAGTCTTCGTGTTGAAGAAACCGACAGCGCCGATACTTTTAAGGTTTCGGGCAGGGGAGAACTCCACCTGTCAATTCTTATAGAAACTATGCGCCGTCAGGGTTATGAGTTCCAGGTTTCAAGACCTGAGGTTATTTATAAGCACGACGAAAACGGCAAACTGCTTGAGCCTATCGAACTGCTTATGATAGAAGTTCCCGAACAGTACGTAGGTGCGGTTATGGAAAGACTCGGCACAAGAAAAGCCGAAATCAAGAATATGGGAACAAGAGAGGGCGGAAACACCCACCTCGAGTTTTTAATCCCCGCACGTGGACTGCTCGGTTACCGTTCACAGTTTATGACCGATACCAACGGCAACGGAATTATGAACCACGTTTTCCACGATTATGAGGAGTATAAGGGCGATATTGAACAGCGCAACACCGGTTCTATTATCGCTCACGAAACGGGCGAGGCTTCGGGATACGGACTTTTTAACACCCAAAACAGAGGTCGCTTGTTTATCGGTGCCGGAACACCCGTTTATGAGGGTATGATTGTCGGAGAAAACCCGAAAAATGAAGATATAGTTTGCAATGTTTGTAAAGGCAAACATCTCACAAACACCCGTTCTTCAGGCTCTGATGAGGCGCTTCGCCTTGTACCGCCCTCAATACTCAGCCTTGAACAGTCGCTTGAGTTTATAAAGGATGATGAACTTGTTGAAATCACCCCGAATAATATCAGACTCCGCAAAAAGATACTCGGTAAAGAACAAAGAATGAAATACGAGGCAAGGCATAAATAATGGAATACGTTATTCTTGATATGGAGTGGGACAGCGCCTTTTTTCCGCCTGAAAAGCGGTTTATAAACCAAATTATTCAAATCGGCGCCGTAAAACTTGACGAGCGGTTTAATATTATCGACACGCTTGACGTAACCGTTCACTCCTCTTTTTCAAAACGGGTTTCAAAACGTTTTACAACTTTGACCGGCATTACCAAACAAATGATGCTTTCAGGCGTTTCACTTGAAGAGGGTGTAAAGGCTTTTAACGAGTTTGTAAAAAATGAGCCTATTATAATGACCTGGAGTGATTCGGACCTTTATACAATAGTCGATAATGAAAAGACAATACTTAAAGACCTGCGTTTTGATATAAGAAAATATGTTGATCTGCAAAAATACATTCAAAATGAACTTCGTCTTAAAGGAGAGGAAATAAAGTCGCAAATCGCCTTGTCCGGTGCGGCGGAACTTTTCTCGATAAAGACGGATGATTTTGATTTGCATACAGCAAAGGATGATAGTATTATTTGCGCCCTGCTTCTTAAAAAATGTTATAATAAAGAGCGGTTTAGCGCCTATATTAAAGATGCTACAGACCCTGAGTTTTATAAAAAACTGACTTTTAGAGCCTATTATATAAAAGATATAAACAGTCCTTTTATACCTCGTGAATATCTAAACTTCACCTGTTTAGACTGTAAAAAACCGCTTGTTAGAAAAACGTCTTTTAATTTTCACAACAACTCGCTTTTTGCGACAATGTACTGTGAAAACTGTGATAAAGAATATATTGCAAGAATAAGCGCCAGAAAAACCTATGACGACGTGAAACTCAGAAAAAAACTGACACTAAAGAAAACACAAGAGGAAAAAGATGAAGTGCAACCTTTGCCCGAGAAAGTGTAATGCCGAAAGAACGGAAAGTTCTAATACTTATGGATATTGTAAACAACCGACCGCCCTGCGTATAGCCCGGGCGGCTCTCCATTTTTGGGAGGAGCCGATTATAAGCGGAAAAAACGGCTCCGGAACGGTTTTCTTTTCAGGGTGTAATCTCGGTTGTGTTTATTGTCAAAACGCTGAAATCAGCCAAAAAAATAAAGGAAAAACAATAACTCATAAAAGACTTGCCGAAATATTCTTCGAATTAGAGCAAAAAGGCGCCCATAATATAAACCTTGTCACCCCTACTCACTACACCGACGCCATAACTCGGGCGCTTGATATTTATAAACCCTCTATTCCTATAGTGTATAACAGTAGCGGTTATGACAGCGAAGAACAAATAAATAAACTTAAAAAATATATAGATATTTATCTCTTCGATTTTAAGTATCTTGATACCGAGAGGGCAAAAAGATATTCTTTTACGCCTGATTATCCTTTTGTTGTAAAACGGGCAATAGACCTTGCATACAAACAAACGGGCGAGGCGGTTATAGAAAACGGGCTTATGAAAAGGGGAGTTATTATTCGTCATTTGTTACTCCCCCGTGCAACAGGCGAGGCAATAAAAATCTTTGATTATGTAAAGGAAAATTATAAAGGCGCATATTTCAGCCTTATGAGTCAGTACGTTCCGATGAATAAGGCGCTAAACGACGATGTAATAAACCGAAAGATAACAAAAAGAGAATACGAAAAGGTGACCGACTATATAATAAACGCCGGCTTTAATAACTGTTTTATACAGGAAACAAACAGCGCCGATAAATCGTATATTCCGCCTTTTGACTTTGAGGGAATATAAAAAGACCATTACCGAAAGGGTAATGGTCTTTTGTGTTTTATACTTTTGGTAGAGATGAAAAACTTTCTTTAAGTTCTTCATCGGTCGGAATATAGTCGGTCATCTCGCCGTTGTGGAACTTTTCGTATGCCACCATATCGAAATAGCCCGTACCCGTAAGACCGAATACTATGGTCTTTTCTTCTCCGGTTTCTTTGCACTTTAACGCCTCGTCAATAGCGACCTTGATAGCGTGAGAACTTTCAGGTGCGGGGAGAATGCCCTCAACCCTTGCGAACTGTTCCGCTGCGGCAAAGACATCAGTCTGTTTAACCGAAACGGCTTCGATAATTTTATCGTCATACAGTTGTGAAAGGGTAGAACTCATACCGTGGTATCTCAGTCCGCCTGCGTGGTTAGGTGCGGGGATGTATCCGCTGCCTAAAGTATACATTTTAGCAAGAGGACAAACTTTACCCGTGTCGCAGAAGTCGTATGCATAAACGCCTCTTGTAAGGCTCGGGCAGGAGGCAGGCTCAACGGCTATAATTTTATAGTCGGCTTTGCCCTGTATCTTGTCACGCGCAAAAGGTGCAATAAGACCGCCGAGGTTGCTTCCGCCGCCGGCGCAACCGATTATTATATCGGGTTTTATATCGTATTTTTTAAGCGCCGCTTCGGTTTCAAGACCGATAATGCTCTGGTGAAGAAGTACCTGATTAAGCACGCTTCCGAGTACATAGCGATAACCCGGTGTAGAGGTTGCAACCTCTACCGCCTCTGAAATAGCGCAACCAAGGCTGCCGGTAGTTCCGGGATGTTCTTTGAGAATTGCTTTGCCTATATTTGTTGTTTCGGAAGGAGAGGGGGTAACATTTGCACCGTAGGTACGCATAACCTCTCTTCTGAACGGCTTTTGCTCGTATGATACTTTAACCATATATACCTTGCAGTCAAGGTCAAAATATGAACACGCCATTGATAGCGCAGTGCCCCATTGACCGGCGCCTGTTTCGGTAGTAACACCTTTAAGGCCCTGCTTTTTAGCATAGTATGCCTGGGCTATAGCCGAGTTCAGTTTGTGAGATCCGCTTGTGTTGTTGCCCTCAAACTTGTAGTAGATTTTAGCCGGCGTGCCGAGTTTTTTCTCAAGGCAATAGGCTCTTATAAGCGGAGAGGGACGGAACATTTTATAAAAATCAAATATTTCCTGAGGAATGGGGAAATATGCGGTTGTATCATCAAGTTCCTGCTTTATAAGATCTTCGCAAAAAACGGGTGCGAGGTCCTCTGCCGTCATAGGCTTCAGGGTTGCAGGGTTTAGTAGGGGAGCCGGCTTGTTTTTCATATCGGCTCTGAGGTTATACCAATTTTTAGGCATCTCATCTTCGGTTAAAAATATTTTATAAGGTATTTTTGACATAATAAACACTTCTTTCTAAAAATAATAGTATGTATTTTTTAATAAGATTATTTCAAGAGTCGCCATCGTCTGTATAACATATTTATTCCTCCCTGAAAAAATAAAAATCCTTGACAGAATAATACTTCTGTCAAGGACGAATAAACAAAATCTTTATCCGTGGTGCCACCTTGATTCATAAGGAAAACCTTATGCACTTTAAGGGTACTGACATACCCCTTGCAACTAACGTGTGCAATACGTCGCAGAATACTCCGAAATAATCGTTTGACTGCGCCCTCAGCGGTCCATTTGACAATCTGTATCTTACCGGATTTACACCATCGCCGGCTCTCTATCAAGTCATAATTGCCTTTATCTCCGCATCAACGGTTTATTTATTTGTTTGCATTATATACCTCAAAAATACATTTGTCAAGTTTTTTATAAATATTTTCTTGACAAAAATAATTATAGATGATAAAATGTGGCTTAACATCGGTAAGGACAAAATGGTTTTGGAGGGCAAAACTTCCGTTCCTTTTTGCCTCAAAGCCTTGATATACGCCGGTATATCGGCGTTTCTCGGCTTCAAGGAAGCAAAAGTTTTGTCTTCTACAAAACTGCTTCGCACCTG
>JAFRLW010000003.1 GCA_017431035.1 Clostridia bacterium | reverse complement strand
CGCACCTGAAAAAGAGAAAAATTCGTGGATTTTTCGGTGCGGAGGACGCCGCAAGGCTGACGCCTTGCAAGGACAACAAGCCGTAAAAAGACCGAATTTAGCCTTTTATCAGGCGTTTTGTCCTTATCAATGATAAGCCATAATTTGGAGGGGAAAAAATGAAACTTACAAAAGAGCAAATAAAATCTGCGGTTTGGGGCGCAATCACCATAGAGGATGAAAACGGGTATTTAAGATTTTCCCGCTTTAGTAAAACTCAGGCTAAAACCTACAAAGAGTCAACCTATCATCCAAGGCAGGATTCCTCATCCGGTATGAGAATTGTATTTAAAACAAACAGTAAAACCTTTAATATAAAAGGCAAAATGATACCGGGCGGCAGCCGTGACTATTTTGCTCAGGACATTTTTTGCGACGATAAGTTTATAGACTCCTTGCAGGGCAGATTAAAGGTGGATGAGTATATTTATGACGAAACCTATATTTTGCCCGAGGGCGAAAAGACCGTTACGGTATATCTTCCCCCACTTTGCGGTTCTATGATAAAAGAAATAGAACTTGAAGACGGCAGCAGTTTTACTCCGATAAGACGCCAAAAGACTATTCTTGTATACGGCGACTCTATCACACAAGGGTATGACGCCGTTCATCCGCAAAACAGATACGGCGCAAAGTTAGCCGATTTATTTAGTGCCGAAGAATACTGTCAGGCAATAGGCGGAGAAAAGTTCTGCCCCTGGCTTACCGAAGAAAAATTGCCCATAAAGCCCGATTATATAACCGTTGCATACGGTACAAACCACTGGGCTAAACCGGGTATGACATACGATATGACAAAAGAGCGGGCAAAAGAGTTTTTCGGCAATATCGTAAAACACTATAAAAACGCAAAGATTTTTGCCATAACACCCATTTGGAGAAATGACTACAAGGAAAAACCGAACTTCAAAGAGTTTGCCGATATCGGAAAACTGATAGCCGACGTTGTGGCGGAATATGACAATATAACCCTTATAGACGGTATTGATTTTGTCCCCCACGACATAAAATACTATTCACGTGACTGCGTTCATCCTAACGATTTCGGCCACGTTGAGTTTTCAAAGAATATATATAAGAAAATATCGGAAATGTTATAATCCAGTAAAAAACATAAAGCCCGACAGTCTATGCACTGACTGTCGGGTTTATTTTTTTGACTTTTCTACATTAGTCCCAGACTGACCGAAATCGCCTTGTCCACCATATTCATAGACGTTTTGGAAAGCGACCCCGTTTTTTCCTTTAATCGCCGTTTATCAAGAGTACGCATTTGTTCAAGCAGGACTATCGAGTCCTTTGCAAGACCCGAGTCGGCGCTGTTTAAGTTTATGTGGGTCGGCAGTCTTGACTTTTCCTGCTGACTGGTTATAGCCGCCGCTATAACAGTA
This sequence comes from Clostridia bacterium, assembly GCA_017431035.1. Taxonomy (GTDB): domain Bacteria; phylum Bacillota; class Clostridia; order Oscillospirales; family Acutalibacteraceae; genus UBA737. Next base: position 23,505 of record JAFRLW010000003.1, on the reverse strand, counting down.
GGGCTAAACTTGTTGCCTACGTCGTTTTGAAGAATAAGTACCGGTCTTATACCGCCTTGTTCCGAGCCGACAACGGGACTTAAATCGGCATAATATATTTCACCACGTTTTATATCCACTTTTTTCACACTCCGGTTTGTTTCTTGTTATTATTTTTGCCATATTAAAGTTTTTTAATACAAAAAATTTTTTCTTTCCTGCTTTATTCTATGCGGCAAAATCCATAAAGTGAAAGTCGGGGTATTGACCAAAGCCGAAAAAAGTTTTATTATATATATGTTATTTTATAAAGAGGAGAAAGATATGGAGAGAGAAAGTTTCAAATCAAGACTCGGTTTTCTGCTTGTAAGCGCCGGGTGCGCCATAGGTATAGGTAACGTATGGAAGTTTCCGTACATAGCCGGACAAAGCGGCGGCGGTATTTTCGTAATTATCTATCTTATTTTCCTTGCCATACTCGGTATTCCGGTACTCAGTATGGAACTATCCCTCGGTAGAGCGAGCGGGCAAAGCCTTGTAAACGCATACAAAACCTTAGAGCCGAAAAGGTCAAAATGGCATATTCACGGTTGGGTTAGTGTTATAGGATGTTATTTGCTTATGATGTACTATACCACCGTTTCCGGCTGGATGCTTGACTACTTCTACAAGTTTGCCACGGGCAAGTTTTCAAACGTTACTAACGAAACATCCGACGCCGTGTTTAGCGGTATGCTTGATAACCCTGTCGAAATGCTTATTTTTATGGGAATAACCGTTGTGCTCGGTTTTCTTGTTTGCAGCGGCGGACTTAAAAACGGTGTTGAGCGTATAACAAAGGTTATGATGATAGCCCTTTTGGCGCTTATCGTTATTTTGGCGGTACATAGCCTGACCCTTAACGGCGCCGAAATGGGACTTGCGTTTTATCTTAAACCAAATATAGAAAACGCAAAACAGGTCGGCTGGTGGAACGTTATCAGAAGCGCAATGAACCAGGCGTTCTTTACGCTTAGTCTTGGTATCGGTTCTATGGAGATTTTCGGCAGTTATATGAAAAAAGACCATACACTTGTAAATGAGTCGATACAAATCACCGCACTCGATACCTTTGTCGCTTTTATGAGCGGTCTTATCATATTCCCTGCTTGTTTCAGTTTCGGTGTTGAGCCAAATGCCGGACCTCCGCTTATATTCCAGACCCTGCCACGTATATTTATAAATATGTCGGGCGGTAGAATATGGGGAACGCTGTTCTTCCTCTTTATGAGTTTTGCCTCCTTCTCCACCGTTACCGCAGTGTTTGAAAACATAGTTTCAAACGCTATGGATAACTGGAACTGGTCAAGGAAAAAGTCCACTATTATAAACTGTATTTTTATGTTTGTTGCAAGTATTCCGTGTCTGCTCGGTTTCAACGTTTTAAGCGGCGTTCATATCGGAAAACTCGGCTCTATACTTGATATTGAGGACTATATCGTAAGCAACCTGCTATTGCCTATCGGCGCCCTCATTTTCGTAGTTTTCTGCTCAACCAAGTTCGGTTGGGGATTTGATAATTTCCTCAAAGAAACAAACGAGGGCAAAGGCATTAAGTTTGCAAACGGATTTAAGTATTATTTCAAATACGTTTTGCCCCTTATTATCCTCGCAATTCTCATTAGCGGTCTTATTCCGGGATAAATAATGTTAAATACCGATTTACCAAAGCGAAAATCAAACCGATTAAAGAATTATGATTATTCGGCAAGTGGATATTATTTTATAACCATTTGCACGGCGAATAGAAAAAAATTATTTTCTTTTGTTGTAGGGCAGCCGCTTGCCGCTGCCGAAATAAAATTAACGAAAATCGGAAAAAACGCCGAAACTCAATTATTCAATTTGGAAAAGCGTTATAAAAATATTCAAATTGAAAAATATGTAATTATGCCTAATCATATTCATTTAATACTAAAGATCAATAACACGGCGGCAGCAAGCGGCCGCCCTACAGTATCAAATATAATTCGTGCATATAAGTCAATTACAACAAAAGAATGCAGAAAGTTTTACGACGGTGATATTTGGCAAACATCATTTTACGACCATATTATCCGTAACGAAAACGATTATTTGAAAATATGGAATTATATTGATACAAACCCTGACAAATGGGCTGAAGATAAGTATTATGCAGAATAATAAAGGACTGTGCTACAAAGCACAGTCCTTTATGTAATTATAAACCAAGTAGTTGTTTTTTTCTTCCGGTTTGTTTCATTTTACGCCAAACGGATTATTGAGATTAAAAGAATTACTGCGCCGAATACCACACGGTATATAGCAAAGATTTTGAAAGAGCCGCGTTTTAGGAAGTTCATTAAAAACTTTATTACAAAAAGCCCTACGATAAAACTCGCAAGCACGCCTAAAAAGAAGGCGAGAGAAAACTTGAACTCACTAATCGAAAGCAACACCGCACCGGCTATCATAGGGGCGGAAAGCAAAAATGAATATTTTGCCGCCGACTCTCTGTCAAGACCGTAGGCACGGCCAACGGTCATTGTGATACCCGACCTTGAAACACCGGGAATGGCGCCGGCTATCGCTTGGGAAAGGCCGATAAAAAACGCAGGCAAAAACTTTAATCGACTAAGACTTATATCGCTTTTGGCGTTTTTATCAACATAGTAAAGCACAATACCCATAATAATAAGGGCAAGAGAAATAATAATCATCTCTATATTCATATTGTCCCCTACCGCCGACTCTATTAGTTTTTCAAGCGCTTTGCCGAGAAGGCCTGCCGGAATTGTTGCGATAACTATGTACCAAAAGAGCCTGCCGTCTACGCTTCGCTCTTTTTTGAAAACCGAACTGACACCGCCTTTTATAAGGTTTATCCAGTCTTTGAAAAAATAGACAAGTATCGCAAGTAGAGTGCCGGCGTGAAGCGCCAAATCAAACGACTCACTAATATTATCCCACTTAAAAAGCCAGGGAAAAATATTGAGATGCGCCGAACTTGATACCGGCAAAAACTCGGTTAGTCCCTGAATTATTCCTAAAAAAATTGACCTTAAAGCATCTATCATAGCATCATTTCCCTATACATTTTTACATATTCACCGGCGGATTTTTTCCAGGAGTTATCCTCTGTCATAGCACGGGTTGTGAGTATCCTCCAGCCTGATTTATCGCCATAGCCCTCTCTCGCACGGGAAACGGCACGGGCAAGTTCATAGGCATTATAATCGCCAAAGGTGAAACCGTTGCCCACTTTATCTCCGCTATCCCTTACGGTGTCATTAAGACCGCCGGTTTTTCTGACTATCGGTATTGTGCCGTAGCGAAGAGCGATTAGTTGCGAAAGTCCGCAAGGCTCGCTTCGGCTCGGCATTAAAAAGATATCGGAGCCTGCATATATTCTATGGGCGAGCGCCTCGTCAAAAGTAAGTTTCACGGCAACTTTTCCTCTATACCTGTTTGCCATTTCGCTAAAGAAACGCTCAAGTTCGTACTCTCCTGTACCGAGCACGACTATTTGAACGTCCTGCGACATAATATCATCAAACGCCGCTTTTACAAGGTCAAAGCCTTTATGCTCAACAAGGCGGGAAACCATACTGATTATGGGCGCTGTGCTACTTTCTTCAAGACCGAGTTCTTCTCTTAGTTTCTTTTTGCAAACTTCTTTACCTTTTAAGTTTTCGGCAGAAAAGTTTGACGGAATAAAAGAATCGGTTTCGGGATTATAAATATCGTAATCAATACCGTTTACTATACCTCTTAGTTTATCCTGACATTTTTTGAGTATTCTGTCAAGTCCATAGGAATAGTAAGGGGTTAATATCTCCATTGAATAAGTAGGAGAAACGGTGGTGACACGGTCGGCGCTTTGTATAGCGGCCTTTGTAAGATTAAGGCACCTGTCAAACTCTATTATATTATTCATACTTTCGGGGAAACCGTAAACATCCTCCGCAATTTCCATACCAAACTTACCCTGATACTGAATATTATGTATCGTGTAAACTACTTTGATATTTGAGTAGAGCGGGTCGCCTCTGTAAAAGGCGTTAAGATAAACGGGAAGCGCCGCCGACTGCCAGTCGTTGCAGTGTATTATATCGGGTTTATACGACATAAGCGGCAAAGCGTGAAGCACGGCACGGGAGAAGAACGCAAAACGCTCAGCGTCATCATAGTGACCGTAAAGTCCATCACGCTTAAAATAATACTCGTTATCAAGAAGATAGTATATAACGCCGTCGCTTTTCGCCTCAAAAACTCCGCAATACTGATTTCTCCAGGAAACCGGAACGGTGGTATAGCCTATAAAGGTCATATTGTCCCTTAACTCCTGTTTTATAGAGGAATAAAGCGGCATAACGACCCTGCAACCCACCATTCTTTTTCGAAGCGCTTTCGGAAGCGCACCGGCAACATCGGCAAGACCGCCCGATTTTGCAAAGGGACACGCCTCACTTGAAACAAACAAAACTTTCATAATTATACCTTTTTAACTGTGATTTTTTTCGGTAAAGATAACTTTATCTTCCGTACCTATAACGTTTTTATTATCTTCAAACTCTACGTTTTTATCGGACACAACATAGGATATTTTTGCGTTTTTCCCTACCGTTACGCCCTGCATAAGAATAGAGTTTTCAACCACGGCGCCTTTTTCCACTTTTACGCCTCTAAAGAGAATACTGTTTTTAACAGTACCCTCAACAACGCAACCGTCGGCAAAAAGACTGTTTGAAACCTTTGAGTTTATACCAAACCTTGTCGGCATATCGTCACGGATTTTAGTGAAAACAGGGCGAGATGGAACAAAAATATCATTTCTTATCCTATCGTTAAGCAACGCCATATTCGCCTTATAATATGCATCACGGGAGTCCATAACCGCCGCAAAACCTTTATGCTCTACGGCATAGACCTTAAGGCAGTTTAGATTTTCGGCGATAATATCACGCTCAATATGTTTTTTGCCCTCTTGATAAGCCTTAGTAAGCAGGGGTAAAAGCACCGAGCGTTTGAAAATAATTACGCCGAAAGAGGTTGCCGCAGTACCGCTGAAAGTTTTCGGAAATGCGGCGTCCTTTATCCTGCCTGAAAGGTCGTATGAAAAGGTCATAGCGCCTATATCGTTTTTATAGTTATCAATCTTTTTATAAAGAACGGTGATGTCGGCGTCCTTTTCATTATGGAAATCAAGAGCCGATCCGAGATCAATATTACCGACAACACATCCGTCATACAAAACAACGTTATCGGAATTGCACCTCTTTATAAACTCGACTGCGCCGTAAAGCGCCTCGATATATCCGTCATAACGCCTCATACTCTTTTCGTTATAAGGGGGCATAAGTCTGATACCGCCGATTTTTCGGTCAAGGTCCCACGAAACGCCGTTCTCGATATGGTCCATAAGGGAACGATAGTTTGATTTTACAAGAATACCGACGTTTGTGATATTGGCGTTTACAAAAGAAGATAGAGCAAAATCTATAAGTCGAAATCTTCCGCCAAAGGGCAAAGAAGCCATTGAACGCACACGGGTCAAAGGCTCAAGACACTCATCATGAGAGTTGGCAAATACTATGCCTGCAACCGCTTGTGTTCTCATATCTTCTCACCGCCTTTTACATCCTCACTTATTGTTTTAGCCGCACCTATAACGGCGCCTTTGCCTATAGTGACGTTTCCGCCGACTACGGTTATTCCGAACTCGCCTAAAGGTACTTCCGTAGGATCTTTGCCTACTGTAGCGCCCTCTTCTATAACGGCGTTTTCGGCTATTATTGAATATTTGACGTGGGCACCGGATTTTATTATTGCCCCCGGCATTACAAGGGAATATTCTACTATAGCGCCCGGCTCTACCGTTACATTTTCAAAAAGTATTGAAAAATCGAGTTTGCCGTTTACCACGCAACCGTCGGTTATAAGCGAGTTTTCAACCTTGGCGCTATCACCTATATACTGCGGCGGAGCGGCGTTTGAACGGGAATAAATACGCCAATTTTTATCGGACAGGTCAAAATTGATTTTAGGATTCAAAAGATCAAGGTTTGCATCCCAAAGGGAGTCGACTGTGCCAACGTCTTTCCAATATCCCTTAAACCTGAAGGTCATCAGTTTTTCATTGTTGTTTAACATAAGGGGGATGACGTTTTTTCCGAAATCGTTATCCGAGTCGGGATTATCGTTATCAAGGGTAAGATATTTTTTGAGTTTTTCCCACGTAAAAACATATATACCCATTGAAGCGAGTTGGCTTTTCGGGTGTTTCGGTTTTTCTTCAAACTCATAGACGGTGCCGTCGCTGTTTGTGTTCATAATTCCGAAACGTGACGCCTCATCAAGCGGAACTTCCATAACGCCTATTGTACAAGCCGCCTTTGTTTCCTCGTGAAGATTTATCATTTCGGTATAGTCCATTTTATAGATATGGTCGCCCGAAAGGACGAGAACGTACTCAGGGGAATAACGCTCTATAAACTCTATATTTTGATAAATGGCGTTTGCGGTGCCTTTGTACCAGTCGCCGCCTTTTTGTCCTTGATAAGGTGGCAAAATATGAACGCCGCCCGACATTCTGTCAAGGTCCCACGGTTTGCCCGAGCCGACATAATCGTTTAGTTCAAGCGGTTTATACTGGGTCAGAATACCCACGGTATCAATACCCGAGTTTGAACAGTTTGAAAGCGGGAAATCTATTATTCTGTACTTTCCGCCATAGGGTACCGCAGGTTTGGCGATTTTAGAGGTGAGAACACCGAGCCTGCTTCCCTGTCCGCCGGCAAGAAGCATAGCCACACATTTTTTACTCATGCGATTTCATCCCCTGTTTTGATTTTATTTTTCTTCCACGCAACGCCGGTACTTTTATGTAACTTACCGACATAGGCGCAATCTTTATACTTATTGAATAATCATATCCGTGAAGCGGGATATTCTCTGCTTGATACTCACTCTTATCTTTTGTTTTTCCGCCAAAAGCAACGTCATCACTTGTGAAAACCTCACGGTAGACGCCTCTATGCGGAACACCTATTCTATAGTCGCCGTGTTCCTTCATAATAAAATTGCATACTACAACAATACTATGACCCGATTTATCGGTGCGGATAAAGGATACAACGCTGCCGTTATTATCGTCACTCGCTATCCAGGAAAAACCCTCCCACGAGAAGTCGTTTTCCCAAAACGGACTGTTTTTGAGATAAAACTTATTAAGCGAGCGAACGTAGTTTTTCATATCATTATGGGCAGGATAGTCAAGGAGAAGCCAATCGAGTTCTTTTTTATAATCCCACTCGATAAACTGGGCAAACTCCTGACCCATAAAGAGCAGTTTTTTACCGGGGTGCGCCATCATATAGCCGTAAAAGGTGCGAAGCGTCATAAACTTTTCTTCATAACTGCCAAATGCTTTATTTATCATAGAGCCTTTTCCGTGAACTACTTCGTCATGAGATATGGGGAGTATAAAGTTCTCCGAAAAAGCGTAGAAAAAGGAAAAGGTTATACAGTCGTGATTATCTTTCCTGAAAAACGGGTCAAGGGATATATAGCGGAGCATATCGTTCATCCAACCCATATTCCATTTGAAATTAAACCCGAGTCCGCCGTCATAGGCAGGTTTTGTAACCATAGGCCAGGCGGTTGACTCCTCGGCTATCATAAGCACGTCGGGGTCAGCGGTAAAAGCGGCGGCATTTACTTCTCTGAGCAGTTCCACCGCATCAAGATTTTCACGTCCTCCGTAGGAGTTCGGCAACCACTCGCCGTCACGTCTTCCGTAATCGAGGTATAGCATAGAAGCCACGGCGTCAACACGAAGCCCGTCGGCGTGGAACTCTTTTATAAGGCAGGTGGCGCTGGAGATAAGAAAACTCATAACCTCCGGTTTTGAATAGTCAAAAATGCAGGTGCCCCACTCTTTATGCTCGCCACGTCTTACATCCGAATATTCATAGGTCGGTCCGCCGTCAAAACGGTAGAGCCCGAACTCATCTTTCGGGAAATGGGCAGGTACCCAGTCGAGTATAACGCCGATACCGTTTTCGTGCATAATATCTACAAACGCCCTGAAATCATCGGGTGTACCGAAACGGGAGGTCGGGGCGAAATAGCCCGTTACCTGATACCCCCAAGAGCCGTCAAACGGATGCTCGGTTATGGGCATAAGTTCTACGTGAGTGTAGCCCATATTTTTAATATACTTTGACAACTCTTTTGCCGCGGTAATATAGTCAAAACAGTTGCCGTCGGCATAGCGTCTCCACGAAGCGAGATGCACCTCATAGATATTTATCGGAACGTTATAAACTCCACGTTTATGTTTTTCCTCATACCAGGCGGCGTCGTTCCATTTATAGTTTGAAGCGTATATTTTAGAACTGTTACCGCCATTTGTTTCATAGTGGGCTGCAACCGGGTCGCTTTTAAGCACCGTTCTGCCTGTGTTTGAAGTGACGGCGTATTTATAATTATCAAAGATTTTAAGCCCCTTGACTTCAGTTTCCCATATTCCGCCGCCCTTGCGGTACATAGGGTTTTTATAAATATCCCAGTTATTAAAATCTCCAACTACCGATACTTCTTTTGCGTTTGGCGCCCAAACACGAAAAGTCACGGTATCGCCCTTTATGTGCGACCCGAGTATTTTATAAATATCGTTGTGAACTTCTCTGCCGAAATTGTTAAAATAGTCGTTCATTTTTTATTCCTTTACAGTAATTATAAAGTATATTTATTATATTATACCAATTACTTTACGCTATTTCAACAATAAAAGCATAAATAGTTTATATATTTTTGTTATATTTTACAAGAATTGTTTCTTCACCTATAACTTCAATACTGCTAAACGGGATAATTATATCATCCTCTTTACCGAAAAGACCAAGCGCTTTAGGGCGGCCGAAGATGACAATAGAAGTAAGCGAGCCGCTATCCGTATCGAACTCTATATCAGACAAAAAGCCGATAACCGTGCCGCTTCCTACGTCTACAACCTGTTTTTGCTTCATTTCATCTATTCTGCAAATCATATAAAAACACCTCTTTAGAATATATGAACAAAGCAGTATGGTTTAGTATATAATTATCGCCGTAATAGCCGCCGCCAGCGCTAAAACAGATAGCGCCGCAAGGCACAAAAAACGTCTTCTTCGCCTTATGCACCTGGCTCTTAAAGTGTTTTTTGCGTTTTGTTTATAATTAAAAGTGAACTTATCGGTTTCTTTAAGCAGTCTTTTTTGACCAAGCGAAGAGAAGTTTGGCGAAACGTAAAAGACTATGCGCTCAAAAACATCGCTTCCGGTATCGTTTATCTCAATAACGTTTTTATTTACTCCTTTTACCATATCGGCACCGCCTTTTTATTATTTGATAATATTTTTGGCATAAAAAGGATTTTATATACAAAAAAGAGAACGCATACAGTATGCGTTCTCAAAACTTTTTATTATTCGGTTTTTCCCTTTTCCCCTGCCGTTAAAAAAGAAATGCTTTCTTCAACCGAGTATCTGCTGTCTCCGAAATCTTTGCTTCCTGCTTTTCTATAGTCATACATATAACTGTAGCGGTTGAGTTTTCCCGAAAGCGTAGCGGCATATTCTTTTGTGGCGGCTATTAGTTTTTTCTTCATCTCTTCGCCGTGGTGCTTTAGTGTTTTTTTGTTTATTTTACCAACAAGGGCGGTGAAATGGTCAAAACAAAAGTGTGGTTGAGAGTTAAAAAGGTTTCTGAAATCTTCCTCGTTTTCATAAAGGCGCAGTATGGTATTTATCATACGTTCTTCGCCCCAATTTATTTTTTCGCAAATAAAACAGCGGTTTTTTACCTCTTCACACTTTTGCGAAAGTTTTTGAGGGCTTAACCCCTCTTTAAGCAGGTTATTTACAATTTCATCAATATGCGTACCAAGCATTAAAGAGAGTTGAAGTCTGCCGTTATGACCAAGCATTTTTTCATAGTGATCAGGGCAAAAACCTATTTTGTTTGTTTCTATGCGAACGTCGCTTTCCATCATAGCGTCGCCCATTATATAGGTTATGATATGTTCTTCAACCGTTTTATGCATACGGCAAAGGGGGCAACCGTCTTTTACCTCAAACACTTCCGAAACGGGAATAGTACAAATATCTTGTCGCATTGAAAACCTCCTGCTTGTAAATGGTTATGGACAATAAGTCTTTTTTTATGTATAATGATATCGGGTGATATGGTGAACGATATAGTTTATAAAAATGATAAAATATATATAGAAAACGTCTCCTGCTTTGATTTGGCAAAAACCCTTGACTGCGGTCAGGCTTTCAGGTGGGAGGAGGACGAAAACGGACGTTGGCACGGTATAGCCGGCGGGAAATACGCCACCCTTTATAACGAGAACGGCAAAATAGTTATAGAAAACGTAGACAAAAGGGATTTTGAAGATTTTTTCTTAAACTACTTTGACCTTGAAAGAGACTATGACAAAATACTAAGCGATATGTCCGTAAATGAAAAAATAAACGCCGCAAGAAAAGCGGGACACGGCATCAGGATATTAAACCAAGAGCCGTTTGAGGCGCTTATTTCCTTTATAATCTCACAAAACAACAATATACCGAGAATAAAGGGTATTATAAAACGCCTTTGCGAAAACTTCGGCGAGAAAACAGAGGGCGGATACACCTTTCCCTCACCCTCAACCCTTGCCTCTTTGGAAATAGAGGATCTGGCGGCGCTGAGAAGCGGTTTTCGTGCAAAATACATAATAGACGCCGCAAGAAAAGTATCAAGCGGCGAGATTAACCTTGAACATATAAAAACCCTTAATATAGACAAAGCGAGAGATGCTTTGATGACCATAAAGGGCGTGGGTCCTAAGGTTGCCGACTGCGCTATGCTTTACGGTATGGGATTTATAAACGCTTTTCCTAAAGACGTTTGGATTAAAAGAGCGTTGCTCGAATACTTTGACGGAACGCTTCCCGACTGCGCAAAAGAATATGCCGGAATAGCGCAACAATACATTTTTTACTATATAAGAACTACTGCATAATATACGGAAACTCTAAACTACTATAGGGCAGTTTTTTGCTTGTCATAAGAACAAACTCACAAGGACACCGGTCGCACAACGCCGACAGGTGTTCTATTTCTTTTGAAACTTCTATTTTAATTTCGCCGCCTGCTGCTTTGCCTATGGTTTTTACAAACCCTCTTTTTTTATAAAACTCAACCAGGCTGTCGGTCGCAGGTTTTAGGAATATCGGTTCTTTTGTTCCATTAAGCACACTAAGTAGCAGTTTTGTCATATACCCTTTATTCTCCTCGCCCCGTTTTGTTGCGGCGGCAAAAAGATAGTATATGCGCTCACCTTTTATCGTGCAGGGCAAAAGAAAAAGTACCGATACCGTTTTTCCGTTTTCTTTATAGGTTTTGGCACAGTCAGAAAACGCCTCGAAAAACGGCTCGTCAAACTGCGGATATGAGCCGAAAGCAGTTTTATATATTTCTTTTATTTCTTTTATTTCTTCTGTCGTTTTCATATCATTTCGGTGTGCAGGAGAACTTTTTAAGCATTATTGACGGGTGGTAGGAAAGTTTGGCTTTTCTCAGTCCCTCAAGGCCTAAATCGTCCTCCCTATTTATATACTTTATATCAAGGCTCAAATGTTTTGCAAATTGATTATTGATAACCGAATAGGCGGTTTGATAATCATATAGCGCTTTTTCTATATGCGTATCAACGGTAGTATCGTTTATAAGGGAAGCAAAGGTGAAAGCAATTATATCTTCAGAGACCCTTATTGCGCCGCCTTTAATTCCTAAAGTTTCAAAATTGTTTATTAGCATATCTACGCCGTCTTTTTCGGCATAGAGTTCTTCGGTGAAGCGGTCGGCGTGTTCTTTATACCACCTGTCAGCGCATTTTTTAACATCTGATAGGTTGTCCTTTGTAATCTCCTCATAGGTAAAATCAAACTGTTTTGAAAAAGAGGAAATATGGTTGCGCTTTGAGTGATATTTTTTTCCTTTAAGTTCGGCTAAATCCTCTCTCAAATAAATATAATCTACTTCTCCGTCCAACTCTTTTATATCATATTTATCGCCGTATAGTTTTTTGAACGTTTCAAGCCTTTCGCCCTCCGGCGCGCGAAAAACAGGATACTTTCCACCCGTTTTTTCGAGTATAATATCCATTCCTTCCTTTATGTCACCAAAGGGAATAGCATATATATCTTCGCCCAGGTAACTGCTTTTTACTAAAAAATTGTTATCGCAAAAAAGTGCAGTGGCGCCGTATTCATCCTGCCACAAAAGCAAATTCAAAAAGGTATTTTCGCAGGAAAGTTCATAGGGCTTTTTAGTGTATTTTTCCACTGTATCCTTGTCTTTAATTGTAACTTTTCTGAAATCCATCATATTCTCTCCGATAAATATTTCCATATTTCTTTTATTTTAACATAAAGTTGTCATTTAGGCAATAAAAACCGCCTCGTATTAAACGAGGCGGTTTTGTTTATATCATTGGTATAAGCAAAGTTTTATCTTCTTTTATTATATCATCGCTTATATCGTTTATCTCTTTTAGTTCCTCTAAATCGGCAAGGTGCGAAGCGGCGATATCCCACAGCCTTTCCCCTTTTTCCGCAAAATAGACAAGCAGGGCGCACTCGCTTTTTTTCTGCGCTTTTTTATCTTTGTCTACATTAAGTTCGCTTAAAACATTTTTCTTTGTCACTTCATAAACGGAGCCTACCGCCGCCATTTCGGCGCTTATATCAACGCTGTTTTCGTTTGATATAAGATATGAACAACTTGAAACCGAAACAGTTATATCCTCTTCGTAGTTTTCACCTAAAAGGTTTATATCCCTTTCAAAACTATAGGGCAGTTCCCTTTCGGTGAAAAGGGGCAGGTCGTTTTCGTCAAAGTACAGCGCACCTACAAGCAGCGTTCCTTTTGCATTTAGTTTGCCGTTTTCTAAAGTTTCTTCCCCTTTTACGCTCTTGCACCAAAGGTCTATCATTTTTTTAATGCCTGCAAGTTCCACCGTTCCTTTAACAGTGAACGTATCGTTCACGTTTTCGGCAATTTTTCTGAGTTCTATTTCGGTTTTTTCGGTCTTTATTTCATATTTTCTTGAATAAGCGTCAATCAGCACCGAAACATCCTCAACGCAATAGGTGAAAACGCTGAGCAGTATTTTTGCGTCAACTGAAAAACTTCTGAGTTTTCCGTCATTATCGGCTTTCGGTTTTATTTCAAAACCGGAAAGAGAGGCTTTTGTATCACTCATACAGTCTTCGGTCACGGTGGCGGTTTCAACCATTTGACCAAAGGGGATAGTTTCTTTTATAAGGTCAATTTTTCCCTCGTCGTTGCAGTAGAGGATATTAAGAGCAAGGTCGCCTTTGACCATAACTTTTCCTGCAACTGACCTGCTCTCTTTGATATTCACGTGGCCGCTGTATCTTATAATGCAGTTTATATCAAACTTGGCGTTGCCTATCTCTATATCCTCGTTTATATCGACCGTCTTTTCTCCGCAAGAGAGAGGCGCATTGGCGCTGACTGTTTCCCTTAATACTTCGACGTCATCAAAGCCTGTATCGGTCAAAATCTCACGTGCTACCCTTTTTCTTCCCGTCGCTTTAACGGTTATGGCGCCGTGAACGTCTATTTTTCGAGGTCCTACCGCACGGCAGTTTATGTAATCGGGACGGGCTTCAATATAGGTGCAAAGTTCCCCGCTTTGAGAAACATCAAAACTCTTTGAAAAACTGTAGCGATATTCATAAGAATTGAGCATATTATCGTTATCGGTATAAAGAACGGTTATCACGGCAACCCCCTCTGCAAGAAGGGTGTTTCCGTTTGTGCCTTTTGCAGATATATACGGTGTTATAAAACATTTGAGTATTTTTTCAATATCGGGATAATATTCGGGCAGCAGGAAATCGACGTCTATTGCCTGTTCGGCGGACTCGTCAAGTATAAGGGCGTTTTCGTATATTTCGGCTTTTGTTGTTTTTTCGTCCATAGGTGAACACTCCTTTAATGGTACTCTTTTTATACTATATTCAAAAGGTGTTCAACTTATGCAAAAACGCCCCGGCATCATTTTGCCAAGGCGTTTTGTTTATAATAGTTCATCTATCTCTTTAAGCGTTTTTGCGGTATAGGTGGGCTCAAAAAGTTTTTCCTCACCAAACCCGTCAAACCAGCAGGTGTCGAGCCCTGAGTTTATACCGCCTTTAATATCAGAGGTCATCGAGTCGCCGATGACTAATATTTTTGAGCGGTCTTTCTCCTTTGAATGCTCTATCGCATAATCAAAATACTCTTTTTCAGGTTTGCAGGCTTTAGCCGTTTCGCTGACAAATATTCCGTCTAAAAACCTTTCTATGCCCGACTCCTTTATCCGCCTGTACTGCGTTTTTGCAACGCCGTTTGTCGTGGCGTATAAAAGATATCCTTTTTGTTTTAGGGAGTATAGCAGTTCTTTTGCGCCGTCAAGCAAAAAGGACGAGGAAGACAGCAAATTAAAATAATCGCCGTTCATACTCTTTGCGTCCCTTTTCTCCCCGAGCAGAAGGAGGGTTTCACGAAAACGCTCAATAAGTATCTCTTCCTTTTTCATCTCTCCCCTTTCATACTTTTGCCAATATTTTTTATTGACAGCAGAATAAAGGGAAACGGATTTTTCAGAATTATCTATACCGTATTTGGCAAAAAGTTTTTTGATAGCGTAACTTTCCGCCGCATAAAAATCAAGCAGGGTATTATCAACGTCTAAAAAGAGCGAGGTGTACTTTTTCATATTTTGTTTGCAAGATCCTTTATGTATGCCTTAAAGTCCTCGCCTATCTCTTTATGATTAAGGGCTACTTCAACGTTGGCTTTCATAATGCCGAGTTTGTTACCCATATCATAACGGGTGCCGCTGAAATCTACGCCGACCATATCGCCTTTTCTCGCAAAGTCCGCCATAGCGTCGGTGAGTTGAAGTTCACCGCCGGCACCGAGCGGGGTTTTTTCGAGAATATCAAATATTTCGGGTTTAAGCACACATCTGCCGAGTACCGAGAAGTTTGAAAACTTGGTTTCAAGAGTCGGTTTTTCTATCATATCGCTGACATCATACTCGGTAGCGGAGAGCGGCTCAATTTTAAGTGAACTGTATTTTACGATAAACTCATCGGACACTTCTTTTATGCCGACAACGTTTTTGCCGTATTTTTCATAAGCATCACAAAGTTCTTTAGTGGCTGGTGTTTCGCCCAAAATAACGTCATCACCGTAAAGCACGGCAAAAGGCTCATCACCTACAAAGCCACGTGCACGAAGCACCGCATCGCCAAGACCCCTAGTCTCTTTTTGGCGTATAAAATAAATGTTAGCAAGATTGGTAGATTTGCTGACCGCCTCTAAAATCTCGTCTTTTCCTTTTGCTTTAAGGTTGTATTCGAGTTCAAAAGAATGGTCAAAATGGTCCTCGATAACACCTTTGCCACGGTTGGTGATTATAAGTATATCTTTAATACCTGCCGCCGCAGCCTCCTCAACGATATATTGTATCGCCGGTTTGTCAACAATGTTGAGCATTTCTTTCGGAACTGATTTTGATGCGGGAAGAACCCTTGTTCCGAGTCCCGCCGCCGGGATAATTGCTTTTGTGACTTTCATATTTTACTCCTCCTTAAAAGAGTTTTATTAGTGAAACTATATTTGATATAACTATATCCGAAAGGGTCATACAAAGTATGCCTACCCATACCATACCGCTTGAAGTTCCGCCTACAACCGAAAGACCCATTCTATAGTACCTCGGGTCGCTGTTTTTCTCCCTGTATTCTCTGATTTTGCTTGTTGCAAAGTTTTTATAAATGCTAAAAGAAAACATACCAAGCAGTATAGCCGATGCGAGATTTACAACGTCATCTATTGTTTCGGACAATAAAAACCGCCAATCAGAAGTTATGGTATAAAGTTCGTTAAGGGCGATTTTGCCGTCAGTAAAGGACTCTATCATCTGCCCTAAAGAAACCGTATCGCCACGAAGAACAGTGACAAAAAGCGTTGTCAAAAATCCAAACGCCACAAGGCACCACGCCCATTTATACATTTTTCTGTAGAAAAACCAAAGCGCCGCACCGAGAGGTCCGAAAAAGAAACTAAGTACCGCCACAGGCCAACACCAGCTGATTTTACTGCCGGACATCTCCATATTCGTTAGTTTAGGTAATATAACCGGCGCTTTTCTGCCGACAAAGAGGGCTATCTCGTCGGACTTTATGCCGTCTATACTCTCTATCGGGGCAGAATAACCGTAACCGTTGTTATTTTGATATTCTGCGCCGACATATTCCGAGTTTATCGGCTCTTCCCTTTTAAGCGGCGCACCGCAGTTCTTGCAATACTCAAATGCCGGCTCGTTTTCCTCGCCGCACTCTCCGCAAAAAACATTTTTATCCGCCATAACGGCTCACTCCTTTTATATAAAAGAATAAATAATATTCGGTAAAAACTCTACCGCTAAAATACCTATTATAAAGAGGAAAAAACTCACTCCGCCTTTTCTTCTCATATCTTCGTCGATATCTTCGCTCTCGTTCTTTATCCGACTTACCGTTTTTATAACGTGGTTCCGGTAGATATAGTCCCCTAAAATGCCGAAAACAATATGCGTGGCAAAATTAAGAATAGTGCTTATAAACGCCACTACCGTTACGGCAAAGCCGATTTTATCAAAGTTTTGACTTACGATACTGTAAATCTCGTTATAACTCGATATATCGTCGGGCAAAAAAGAATTGACCGACATCATAAACGGTAATAAAAGAAGGGCAAACGCAACTTGTAAAGCGGTTAAAACAGCACCCCATATATACATTTTGCGTGACAGCATCCAAGCGCCCGGAAATAAAAAGGCAAACCAGTTGAAAGAAGACTTTTTACCCATTTTATTGGCGGCAAACTTAGGAATATATCTTGGTGTGTTTGAGAAGACAAAACGCTTTGCCTCGTCAGCGGTGACGCCCTCTCCCAAATCCATATCGGCAGGAACCCCGCCCAAAAAGTCAAAAGCAAAAGGACCACGGTTAAACCCTGCGCCCCGGGGCGTTCCGCAAGTAGGACAAGTCCTGTCATCCTTATCATAAACGGTGCCGCACATCATACATTTGACCTGCTCTTTGCGGTTGGTATTTGAATTGTCGGGTTTTATAAAAGCCCCGTTATTATCAGCGTCATACTGCTCATTTGTGCCGTGTGAGTCACTAAGGGCGCAGCTGCCCTTTTCATTATAACACTCTCTATGATGAGGCGCTCCGCAATCGGGACAAAAGACAATATCATCATCTTCAAAGAGGTAGGCGCCGCAATAGGCGCATTTTATCTTTTTATCTTCAAATGCCATACAGTTCTCCAATAAAGTTATTTTGCATAAGCGGCGGAAAAGTCCTTGACCGCTGAGAAGAGGTTATTAAAATATTCTTCCCCGTAATTATGATATTTTCCGTTTTTTATCATATCTTTAAGGGTATCTTCGTCAACCCATTTTACCCTGTCAACCTCGCTTTTTTGGAGGGTGAGTTTGTTTTCATCAACGTCCTTTTTGATACAAAAAACCGATAAAAAGGAGTTTCTGCGTTTTAGTTCAAATATTTTTTTGAGTGTTTGTTCATCCGATTCTATGCCGAGTTCTTCTTTTAATTCTCGCTTTGCGGCAGCAAAGTCATTTTCTCCCGCAATAGCGGCTCCGCCTGTTGCCGCCCACTCGCCCGGCATTAGTTTTTTACTTTCCGAGCGCTTTTGTATCAAATAGTCACCCTTTGACGATACCACCCAGATATGAACGACAAGGTGATACTCACCGTTTTTCAAAACACTTTTTCCACGAACGGCTTTTTTTCCGAGTTTTTCACCGTTTGCCGAATATATATCCCACAGTTCTCTACTCATTTTTTAGAAGCAACCTCGCCTTGTTTTTTGTAGATACTGTTCTCCTCTACAACGCCACGAACCGAAGAAAGCGGATATATATTGCTGTTTCTGCCGATGACGGTGCCGGGATTTAATACGCTGCCGCAACCGACCTCAACAAAATCGCCGAGAAATGCGCCGACTTTTTTGAGGTTTGTTTTGACGCCCTCGCCCGATTTTATAACAACGTTTGTTTTATCTGATTTAACGTTAGAGGTGATAGACCCTGCGCCCATATGGGATTTATAACCTAAAATCGAGTCGCCTACGTAGTTGTAGTGAGGCACCTGAACGTTATCAAACAAAATAACGTTTTTAAGTTCGGTAGAATTGCCGACAACCGCATTTTTTCCGATTATGGCGTTGCCTCTTATAAAAGCGCAATGGCGTATCTCGGCGCCCTCATCTATAATACAAGGAGGATTGATAAACGCCGTTTCGGCTATCTTTGCGCTTTTTGCGGCATACACGCCCGGCTTTACCATATAGAACTTATCTTTATCGAGTTTTTTTATGAGTTCCTCTATATATTCACTTATTTTAGGCAAAACCTCAAAAGGATACTTTGCGCCGTCAAAAACGCCGGCGGCGATAGTATGTTCAAGGTCAAACAAATCTTTAATCAAAATACTTTGCACAATTCACACCTTCTGCTTCTTATAATTACTGTATTATATTATATCAAACTATTATATTTTTTTCAACACTTTAGTAAAATAGAGCAAATTATATTTTTTACTGAAAGTTTTTATTATAAATTACTTGTAAAACAGATAAGAATATATTATAATATAGAAAACATCAATCTTGCGTACTATGTCGTGCGAATGGGCGGGTCCTGCGCGATGGGAAACTGCGAACCATGTCAGGCGGGGAACCGAGCAGCATTAAACAGGTCTTCCCGTGCGCGCAGTAAATCGGTTCATTCGTACGACACAGTACGCAATTTTTTTATAGGGGTGAAAAAATGGCTTATCAGGCATTATACAGAAAATACAGACCGCTTGAGTTTTCCGACGTTGTCGGACAAGACCATATTACCAAAACGCTTAAAAACAGCGTGAGGGATAACAAAACGGTTCATGCTTATATTTTTACCGGTACAAGAGGTACCGGCAAAACCACCTGCGCCAAAATACTTGCCCGTGCAGTAAACTGTCTTAACCCCAAAGACGGCGACCCCTGCGGCGAGTGTGAGATTTGTCGTGCGGCGACGGACGGAACGCTCACCGATATTGTTGAGATAGACGCCGCTTCGAACAACGGCGTTGACAATGTCAGAGAACTGAGAGAACAGGTCAATTTTCCACCCGTATCGGCAAAGTACAGAGTTTATATCATAGACGAGGTACATATGCTCTCTCAAGGCACCTTTAACGCCCTGCTTAAAACCCTTGAAGAGCCGCCCGAACACGTTATATTTATTCTTGCTACAACCGAGATACACAAACTCCCCGCTACCATACTCTCCCGTTGTCAGCGTTTTGATTTTAAGAGAATAGACGATACTGATATAGTATCACGCCTTTTCTACGTTGCAAAGTGCGAGGGATTGTCCCTCACCGAAGAGAGCGCAAGACTTATAGCAGGTATTGCGGACGGGGCGTTAAGAGACGCCCTCTCTATCCTTGACCTTTGCGCTGCGGCAAATACCGATATAACCGAAGATGTTGTTTTTGACGTTTGCTCTATGGCGAGTAACGACTATCTTATCCGCCTTGCTTATGCTATAAAGGAAAAAGATACCGAAACAGGATTATCCCTTATTGACGAGTTGCACGGAAAATCGGTTGATATGCACAGGCTTATAGATGAACTGACAAGACATTTCAGGGATATTATGATAGTTAAAACCATTAAAAACGGGCGTTTGCCTATAGTTTGCTCGAGTGCACATTTAAGCGAACTTAAAAAGCAGGCGGAGGTCTTTAGTCTATCGGAGGTTGTGACTATCATCGACCTTTTGCGAGAGTGCTCAAAGTCAAGTCAGGGCGAGAACGGAAGAATATCCGCCGAGATGACTATTATGCGCCTTTGTAATCCGGAACTGAGAAACGATACCGCTTCTCTTGAAATGCGTATAAGCGCCCTTGAAAGTCTTATAAAGGAAGGCAATTTTAAGGTTTCTTCCAAAAAAGACACAAAGGAAATCACAAAGGTAACAGAAGAACCGAGAGAAGAAAAAAAGCCGCAAGACACAGCGGAAGATATAAAAACCGAAGTTATAAAAACAGAAGAAAAAGAAAAACCGAGTGAAGAAATAAAACCCGAAGAAAACTTGCCAAAAACCGATAAAACCGACGGCGCCGACACAAAACTTGACGAGTGGGAAGATATTGTTGCCGTACTCGAAACCACCTGTCCTATAATGGCAGGCGTGCTTAAAGGCTCTGACGCCTATCTTTCGGGAGAATATTTGCTTATTGATACCGACAACAGTCAGTTCCGCTCACTCTATGGCGGTAAAAACCCCGTATACAGAGAGTCAATAAGAAAAGCGGCGCAAAAAATACTCGGCAAATCATATAAACTAGGCCCTTATAAAAAAGAGGTTAAGGATACTAACGACCCGCTTAAAGCCTTTGCCGAAAAACTCAAAAACTTTGAAAAATAAAAAACTATAACTAAAAGAGGTAAAAATATGAAAGTCAGGATACCCAATTCCGGTGGCGGCGGAAATATGAATCAGATGCTTCGCCAGGCACAAAAAATGCAGGAGGATATGGCGGTTTTACAGGCCGACCTTGAGACAAGAGAATACACCGCAACCTCAGGCGGCGGACTGATAGAGGCGACCGTTGACGGAAAGCACCTTATTAAAAAACTCAAAATAAACCCCGATGCCATTGACCCTGAGGATGCTGAGATGCTTGAAGATCTTATAACCGTAGCCGTAAACGAGGCTATAGAAAACGCCGCTAAAACTGCGGAAGAAGAGATGGGAGCAATAACCGGCGGACTGAATATCCCCGGTTTTTAAGAGAGTATGAATAAATCTATCGTTCCGTTAAACGAACTTGTAAATCAGTTTGCAAAGTTGCCCGGCATCGGTGTTAAAACCGCACAGCGCCTTGCCTACAGTATTTTAGAGCAACCGCCTGAAAATGCGAAAGCCTTTGCCGATGCGCTGATTAACGCCAAAGAGAAAATACACTTTTGTAAAATATGCGGTGCGCTTACCGATAGCGAAACCTGTTATGTTTGCGACGATATGTTGCGTGACAGGTCAACCATTTGCGTTGTGGAAGAGCCACGTGATATATACGTTTTTGAAAAAACAAGAGAGTATAACGGCCTTTATCACGTGCTTCACGGAGTTATCTCCCCTCTTGACAACGTTGGTCCCGAAAAACTTAAAATCAAAGAACTTATGGCACGTCTTGGCGACGGAACAGTCAAAGAAATAATAATGGCGACCAACCCGACCGTTGAGGGCGAGGCAACTGCAAGTTATATTTCAAGACTTGTAAAGCCTATGAATATAAAGGTGACCCGTCTTGCCTACGGAATACCCGTGGGAAGCGACCTTGAATACGCCGATGAGTACACCCTCACCCGTGCAATAAGGGGCAGAAACGAGATATAATATGACCAAAGAACAAATTGACAGAATAAACTTTTTAGCCCGAAAGAAAAAGAAAGAGGGGTTGACCGAGAGCGAAGCCGCCGAACAGGCGAAACTGCGTGCGGAGTATGTTGCCGCTTTCAAAGCAAGTCTTGTCGGACAACTTGAGAACATACGCATAGTAGAGCCTGACGGCACAAAGCATAAACTCGGCAAAAGAAATGAAAATACTTCTAAGTGATTGCCTGACCTTAACAAAAGACGGCGATATTGATTTAAGTGTTTTTGAAAAGTACGGATTTGTCACCTATAAAGATAACATAAAAGAGGATGAACTGTTGTCTGTTATAGGCGAGTACGACGCCGTTCTTTGTAACAAAACAAATATAAACAAAGCCGTAATCGACGCCGCACAAAAACTATCATATATCGGCGTTTTCGCAACGGGATATAATAATATTGATATAAAAGAGGCAACAAAAAAAGGCATTACGGTTTGCAACGCCGGTACCTACTCGACAAACTCGGTAGCGCAACAAACTTTCGCCTATATACTCTATCATACAAACAAGATAGCAGAATATGACAAAAGGGTAAAATTGGGCGAGTGGAAAACTTCAAAAACATTTACAATACTCGGTGAAAAAACCGAAGAACTTTCAGGCAAAACCATAGGTATTATAGGATACGGAAACATAGGCAAAAAAGTTGCCGATATCGCCCTCGCTTTTGATATGAACGTATTAGTGTATAGCAGGAGTAAAAAAGAGGACAACCGTGTCACATTTACCGATTTGAGCACCCTGCTTAAAAAAAGCGATATTGTTACTGTTCATTGTCCGCTAAACGAACAAAGCAAAGGTATGTTTGATAAAAACGCCTTTTCTTTGATGAAAAAAGACGCCCTCTTTATAAACACGGCAAGAGGACCCATAGTGAACGAAAGCGACCTTTTAGACGTACTAAACAGCAAAAAGATATATGCCGCAATAGACGTTTTAGACAAAGAGCCTATGGAAAAGGACAACCTTTTATTTGGCGCACCTAATATAATAATCACGCCACACGTTGCCTGGGCGCCACTTCAAACAAGAAAAAGACTTATTGATATAACGGTTAAAAACCTTGAAAACTTTATAAACGGAACACCGACAAATGTTGTTTAATATTGAGGCAACAGTATATTAGCCTTCCCCTTGAGGTTCTCCCTGTTAGGGAGGTGTCACAAAGTGACAGAGGGTCTGGCGTGCGCTCCAAGCAAAGGTGGATTGCCGAAGGCAAGACGGATGAGGTGTTTATATAATTAAAGACAACGAGGTAATACAATGAACGATATCTACAACCCAAGACTTAAACCGTTTTCACAAAAACTCCGTTGTGATATGACAAAGGAAGAACGTCATTTATGGTATGATTTTTTAAGAACTTTATCAGTTACCGTTAACCGCCAAAAAGTGATCGGCGATTATATCGTCGATTTTTATATTGCTTCTGCAAAAACAATAATAGAACTTGACGGCTCACAACATTTTGAAGAAAAAGGCGTAATTTCGGATAATAAGCGTGATGAATACTTTGCGAGTCTTGGTTTGCAGGTTTTAAGATACCCGAACAATGAAATAAACCATAATTTTTCGGGGGTCTGTGAAGATATTTTAAGGTGTATAAACACCTCATCCACCGCAAGCGGTTCCCCTTCCCCTCAAGGGGAATGCTAATTTATTACCATATATATTGATATACATTATACTAACACATAAAAAAATCACTTCCAAAGTCCTTTTGGAAGTGATTTTTTTGATCTATCCTTGTTCAAGGTTATTTTCTGAATTATCGTTGTTTTCTTCAGAGCCTGAAGATCCTGACGATCCCGACTCGGTTGAACCCGACTCAGGCGGAGTTTCCGGTGGGGTTTCGGGTGTGGACGGCTCAGTTGAAGTAGATGTCGACTCACTTTGCTGTTGCTGTTGCTGTTG
>JAFRLW010000002.1 GCA_017431035.1 Clostridia bacterium | reverse complement strand
CGCACCTGAAAAAGAGAAAAATTCGTGGATTTTTCGGTGCGGAGGACGCCGCAAGGCTGACGCCTTGCAAGGACAACAAGCCGTAAAAAGACCGAATTTAGCCTTTTATCAGGCGTTTTGTCCTTATCAATGATAAGCCATTTCAAATCATTAAATACGGGCACACTTATACTTTTTAGGTGCGCTCTTTTATTATAATACTTGACTTATTGTCGATAAGGACAATAAGTCCTAGGAGAGAGAAATATGCCGCAATTTATAAACGAACCGTCTCATACTTTTAATGAATATTTACTTATTCCGGGCTATTCCGACAGTAACTGCGTTCCCGCAAACGTCAGCCTTAAAACACCCCTTGTAAAGTTCAAAAAAGGGGAGACTCCCGATATTGTTATGAATATTCCTATGACTTCGGCTATTATGCAGTCGGTGTCGGGGGATAGACTTGCGGTCGCTCTTGCTATGCAAGGCGGTGTTTCGTTTATATACGGCTCTCAGTCTATAGAAAATGAGGCGGAAATGGTCCGCAAGGCAAAAAAACATAAGGCAGGTTTTGTTGCAAGCGATTCAAATCTCGCCCCCGATAATACCCTTTCAGATGTTATAAAACTAAAAGAGAGTACCGGTCACTCAACCGTTGCCGTTACAAGCGACGGCACCGAAAAGGGAAAACTGCTCGGCATTATTACCGGCAGAGACTACAGAGTCAGCCGTATGTCGCCCGATATGAAGGTCAAAGATTTTATGACCCCGTTTGAAAAACTCGTTGTAGCAAAAGACGGCATAACTCTTAAAGAGGCTAACGATATTATTTGGGAGAATAAACTCAACAGTCTTCCGATAATTGATAAAGATGGAAAACTTTGTTCCTTTGTTTTCAGAAAAGACTACGAAACCCACAAAAAGCACCCCGATGAACTGCTTGACGGCAATAAACAGTATGTTGTCGGCGCCGGTATCAACACAAGAGATTATAAAGAGCGTGTTCCCGCACTTCTTGCGGCAGGTGCCGACGTTCTTTGTATAGACTCGTCAGAGGGATTTTCCGACTGGCAAAAGTTCACTATCGCCTGGATAAGAGAAAACTATGGCGATAAGGTCAAAGTCGGTGCGGGCAACGTTGTTGATGCCGCCGGATTCAGATTTTTGGCAGAGTGCGGCGCCGACTTTATAAAGGTCGGTATAGGCGGCGGCTCTATTTGTATCACAAGAGAAACAAAAGGTATCGGCAGAGGACAAGCCTCAGCCCTTATCGACGTTTGTGAAGAGAGGAATAAATACTATAAAGAAACAGGTATTTATATCCCCGTTTGCTCCGACGGCGGTATAGTTTATGACCACCACGTGACCCTCGCTCTCGCTATGGGCGCCGATTTTGTAATGCTCGGCAGATATTTCGCCCGCTTTGATGAAAGCCCCTCCGCCAAAGTTACAATAGGCGGTACATATTATAAAGAGTATTGGGGCGAAGGTTCAGCCAGAGCGAGAAACTGGCAAAGATACGACCTCGGCGGAGATAATAAACTCTCTTTTGAAGAGGGTGTAGATTCCTACGTGCCCTATGCCGGCAGCCTTGAAGATAACGTCCAAATGACGCTTACAAAGGTAAAATCCACTATGTGTAACTGCGGTGCGCTCACTATTCCCGAACTTCAACAAAAAGCAAAACTCACCCTTGTTTCCGCAACAAGTATAGTAGAGGGCGGCGCCCACGACGTAGTCCAAAAAGAAAGAAATAATACTGTGAAATAAAGTAACTGTAATAATTACAATAAAACCGCCCATTTAGATTTCTAAAGAGGCGGTTTTAATTATTATTATTATTATTTTGCTGTTATATATATTATTCTTTTACCTTTTTTCTTTGCAATTTCAACATAATTAGCCGCACAAGATCCAATAGTGTGATCAATATAAGTTATTAAATAATCAGATTTTTCGATCATCCACATATTTCTATAATTTATTGCGAATTTTTTTGGTACTTTTTCAATACCGTCCGGAACAATTGTTACATTACCGGATAAGGTTTCCATTTTTTTAACAGTTGGTATATAAGCATAAACTACATAATACTTAATATCATATTCTTTTGACAAAGAAGTAAGAATACGTAAAACCATTTTATCAAATTGTCCATTATTACCTAAATAAAATGTTTTAATGTTTTTTTCTATAATAACTTTTCTTAATGTTTCAATTAAAATTTCTTCTATATCATAAAATATGTTTCTATGTCCAATAAAAGTACAAATCACTTAAAAACCTCCAAATGACCAATATAGCGGTCAATAATTATATTGATTATATCATACAATAACTACAGAATGCAACCAATACAGGTCATTTTGGGAGGAACTAATGGATCAAAAACTTCGTCGAGATTTGAATATTGGTCATAATTTGCGTTTGTTAAGGGAACAAAACAATTTTTCACAGGAGAAACTATGTGCCGAACTTCAAAGAAGGGGTTGCGATATTGGCAGAACAACCTATGAAAAATATGAACTTGGTGAACTCAACATACGTATTAGTGTTCTTGTTGAATTAAAAAAGATATATAATTGTTCCTTTGAAGATTTCTTTAGCGGTTTATAAAATTAAGAGCCATCCAAACGGATGGCTCTTTTTAATTCTAAAGGTATTATTTTGTCATCAATTCGCAAACAAGGGCGCTATGGGCGGCAGGGTCTTTAATATCTCTGCCGGAAATAAGACACGCCTCGTCAAATAGCAATTTAGAATACTTATTAAAAGTATCTTTATCGCTTTTGTAAAGGGATGACAGTTTGTTTGCGATTTCGTGGTTTTCGTTTATTTCGAGCACAATTTGCGCCTTGATTTTGCCGTCGCTGCCGGGCATTGAGTTTAGCGTTCTTTCCATTTCAAGAGAAATATCGCCCTCAGTGTTAAGGCAAACGGGGTGATTTTTGAGTTTATTGGTAAAGCGTACCGAATGTACCGCCTCGCCAATGGCTTCTTTTGCCGCTTTCAGCATTTCCTCGTTGTCTTTGTTCTTTTCACTAAGCGCCGCTTTTTCTTCTTCGGTATCAAGGTCTAAGTTTTGGTCGCAAACATTTACAAACTTTTTACCATCATATTCATTTAGCACTTTAATAGTGAACTCATCAACGTTATCGGTAAGGTATAGTATTTCATAACCTTTTGATGAAACCGTTTCGCATTGAGGAAGCATAGCGATTTTGTCGGCAGTTTCTCCGCAGGCATAGTATATTGCCTCTTGGTTTTTATCCATACGGCTAACATATTCTTTAAGGGTAACGGGCCTTTTCTCAAAGGAAGAAACAAAGAGCAAAAGGTCCTTAAGGGCGTCTTTGTTGGCGCCGTATTTATCATATGCGCCGTATTTTAACTGAACGCCGAATACGCTAAAGAACTGCTCGTATTTTTCACGCTCGTTTTTGAGCATTTTTTCAAGTTCGCTTTTAATCTTTTTCTCAATTGTACGGGCTATGAGTTTCAGTTCGGCGTCTTGTTGCAGGGTTTCTCTTGATATGTTAAGAGAAATATCCTCGCTATCGACAAGACCTTTTATGAAACTAAAATAATCGGGCAAAAGGTCGGCACATTTCTCGGTAATCAAAACGCCTCTTGAATAAAGGGCAAGCCCTTTTTCAAAATCTTTTGTATAGTAATCAAAAGGAGCGTGGCGTGGAATAAAGAGCAAAGCCTTAAAGGTGGCGGTACCCTCAGTCGAAGTATGTATAACGTGTAGAGGGTCTTCAAAATCGAAGAACTTTTCTTTATAAAACTCATTATACTGCTCGGGTTTAACCTGTGATTTAGCCTTTTTCCAAAGGGGTACCATACTGTTGAGCACTCTATCCTCAGTAATATCCTCAAACTCTCCGTCTTTGCCCTCTACGGCTTTTTTCTCGGTAAAGGACATCACTATCGGGTGGTGGATATAATCGGAATACTGCTTTATAAGACCGCTGATTTTATACTGCTCTAAAAACTCGCTGTAGTTTTCATTTTCGGTATCTGCTTTTACGTGCATAATAACCGTTGTGCCGAAGCCGTCTCTTTCAGCCGGGGTTATGGTATAGCCGTCAGGACCGCTCGACTCAAAACAAAACGCACTGTCACTACCAAAAGCCTTTGAAATAACGGTGACTTTATCGCTGACCATAAACGCCGAATAAAAGCCTACGCCGAACTGACCTATTACGCTGACATCACGCTTAGGCTCGTTTTCACTCTTAAAATCAAGAGAGCCGCTTTTGGCGATAACGCCGAGGTTTTTATCGAGTTCTTCTTCAGTCATACCGCATCCGTTATCCGAAACGGATATTGTCCTGTTTTCTTTATCTATAGAAATACGGATTTTGAAATCCTTTTTCTTAAGACCCACGCTGCTATCGGTAAGGGAACGGAAATAGAGTTTATCGATAGCGTCGGAAGCGTTTGAAATAATCTCTCTTAAAAATATTTCTTTATTTGTATAAATTGAGTTAATCATCATATCCAAAAGTTTTTTGGATTCTGATTTATACTGCCTGTTTTTCATTAAAAGACCTTCTTAAATTATTCTTTTTTTTCTTCTACTGTTGAAGCAATAGCGAGTTCCGCCATTTGCTGCTCGCTAATCTCGGCGGGGGCGCCCGACATAAGTTCGGCGCTTGTTTGTACCTTCGGGAAAGCGATTACGTCACGAAGTGATTTTGCATCACACATAAGCATACAAAGCCTGTCAAGACCAAGTCCCATACCGCCGTGCGGAGGCGCACCGTAGCGGAAAGCGCCGGTTAAGAAGCCGAACTTTTCTTCTGCTTCCTTGTCACTAAGCCCCAAAGCCTTAAACATATGTGCCTGGAGTTTCGGGTCGGTTATACGGATAGAACCGCTTGAAAGTTCAATTCCGTTAAGTACAAGGTCATATGCGTTGGCATAAACTTTTTCGGGGTCGCTGTCAAGATAGGGGATACACTCGTCAAGCGGAGCGGTAAAGGGGTGGTGCATAGCCTCATATTGTTTAGTGTCCTCGTTATACTCAAAGAACGGGAACTCGGTTATCCATAGGAAATTATATCCATCCGGGATAATATCAAGTTTTTTAGCAACGGTAAGACGTATAGCGCCAAGCACCGACAAAGCAATTTTTTTACGGTCGGCTACAATAAATACAACGTCGCCTTTTTCGGCTCCCGTGCGATTTAGTATAGCGCTGAACTCTTCTTCTGTTAAGAACTTTGCAAAAGAACAGGTGGGCGTATCTTCAACAAAACGGATAAATGCAAGCCCCTTTGCGCCGATACCCTTTGCCTCTTCGGTGAGGGCGTCTATCTCTTTTCTTGTATAAACTGCGGCACCGCCTTTTGCGGTTATGGCTCTGACAGTTCCGCCCGATTTAACCGTATCGGCAAAGACCGAGAAACCGCAGTTTTCCACGATATCCGAAATATCCTTGATTTTCATTTCAAAACGGGTATCGGGTTTATCGCTGCCGTAGTTATTCATAGCGTCGTCATATTTCATACGGGGAAGCGGAGTTTTGATATCAACGTCTAAAACCTCTTTGAAAAGACGTTTTACATAGCCCTCTGCTATGGCAAAAACGTCGTCACGCTCAACAAAAGACATTTCAAGGTCGATTTGCGTAAACTCGGGTTGTCTGTCGGCACGTAAATCCTCGTCACGATAGCAACGGGCAAGTTGCATATAACGGTCAAAGCCCGAAAGCATAAGCAACTGTTTATACATTTGAGGACTTTGCGGAAGAGCAAAGAAACTGCCTTTATGTATTCTGGAGGGAACAACATAGTCCCTGGCGCCCTCAGGCGTCGATTTTATAAGGGTCGGCGTTTCTATCTCTATAAAGCCGTTTTCGTCAAAATAGTCCCTTGTAACCTTTGCTATCTTATGGCGCATAAGAATATTGTTTTGAAGGTTGCTTCTTCTAAGGTCTAAATAGCGGTATTTTAGGCGCAATTCCTCTTTTGCCGCCGTGTCGGGCGTAATCTCAAAGGGAGGCGTTTCCGCCTCTCCGAGTATTTTAAGGGTATTAACCTCAACCTCTATTTCGCCTGTGGGTATTTCGGTGTTTACGGAAGAACGTTTCCTGATAACACCTTTAGCCATACAAACATACTCGCTTTTTAATATTGACGCTTTAGAGAAAACCTCTTTTTCGGTTTTTTCATCAAACGCAAGTTGCACAATACCCGTGCGGTCACGCAAATCGGCAAATATAAGACCGCCAAGGTCACGCTGACGTTGAATCCAGCCGCAAACGACAACCTCTTTGCCTATATCGTCTGCACGGAGGGTTCCGCAGTAGTTTGTGCGTTTCATTCCATTCATTCTGTCAAGTATCAATTTTTACACCTCTATTATTGTATCCTTTATTAAAAAACGGATTTGCATTTCAGTTCAAACAACGTATCGGAAAGTTCGGATAGTTTAACAGTAGTTTCTTCTCCGTTTTCCATACATTTAAGTTTAGCTTCGCCCGACGCTATCTCATTATCGCCAAGCACCATAGTATATAAAGCGCCTATTTTATCAGCATATTTCATTTGCGCTTTAAGACCACGGTTGCAAATATCAAATCCCGCCTCATAGCCGTCAGAACGAAGAGCGGTACAAATCTTTGTCGCCTCTTTTTGAGCGTTATCGCCAAGGGTGGCAATATACAAATCACACTTGTCTTCCTCGGGGAAGGGGGCGTTTGTGTTTTGCAGGGTGAGCATCAGCCTTTCTATACCCATAGCAAAACCGAGAGCCGGTATATCCGGACCGCCCATACTCTTTACAAGTCCGTCATATCTGCCGCCGCCGCAAACGGTGCTTTGCGCACCTATATCACCGGAAACGAACTCAAACACGGTCTTTGTGTAGTAGTCAAGACCTCTTACAATTCGAGGATTAACCGTATATTTAACCCCTGCGGCGTCAAGATGTTTTTTAACGCCGTCAAAGTGTTCTGCACAGTCATCACATAAATAATCAAGAACAGTCGGCGCATCTTTTGCAATCTCTTTGCATTCGGGGTTTTTACAGTCGAGAATACGCATTGGGTTGCGGTTTAGCCTGTCCTTACAAGTATCGCATAGTTTATCGATGTTTTTTTCAAAATATCTTTTTAGCGCCTTGCCGTATTCATTTCGGCAGTCAGGGCAACCTATTGAGTTTATTTCAAGGGAAATATCATTTATACCTATTTCGTTTAGCGACTGCTTTGCAAGACAGATAATTTCCGCATCAGCGGCAGGGGAGGCGGCGCCGAAACACTCAACACCGAACTGGTGAAACTCACGAAGTCTGCCTGCCTGCGGTTTTTCATACCTGTAGCAACCGCCCAGATAACATACCTTTACGGGTAAAGCGCCGTTTACAAGTCCGTGTTCTATTACACTCCTGACCGTTCCTGCGGTGAGTTCGGGGCGAAGTGTTATACTCCTACCGCCTTTATCAGTAAAGGTATACATCTCTTTTTGAACAATATCGGTAGTGTCTCCTACGTTTTTGACAAAAACTTCGGTATGTTCAAAGGTGGGGACCCTTATTTCCCTGAAACCGTAAAGTGAAGCGGTTTCAAGCATTTTTGATTCTATAAAAGTGTACTTTGCCGAAGAGTCGGGCAAAATATCGTTTGTACCTTTGACGGCACGGTTAATCTCTGCCATTTTTTATTCCTTCTTTATTTTCTTATAATATCTCGCCAATCGAGGTCGCCACGCTCAAGACCGTGGATAAGCACCTCCGCCGTAGCAATATTTGTTGCAACGGGGATACTGTAAACGTCGCAAAGTCTTAATAGTGAGGTTTCGTCAGGCTCGTCGGGTTTTCTGTTGAGCGGGTCTCTGAAAAAGAGCAAAAGGTCAATTTCATCACAACCTATTCTTGAAGCAATTTGCTGAGCGCCGCCCTGTTTTCCTGCTAAAAACTTTGTAACAGCAAGACCTGTCGCTTCCTCAACCGCTTTGCCCGTTGTACCGGTGGCGATGAGGTTATGTCTTGATAAAATACCGCAGTATGCGATACAAAATTGTATCATAAGTTCTTTTTTGCTGTCATGCGCCATTATCGCAATATTCATAAATAATCTCCTTTATATTATATTTTGTTTATTTTCGGTAGTAAAACTTCCTCGCCGCAAAGCCTTTTCGCTATTCTTTGAAAAGCGGAAAAAACACGGCTGTTTTTGGCGAATTTATGTGATACTGATAGCGTTGCCGCTTCTAAACTTGAGGGTACAATACCGATAAGTCTTAACCCGGAAGCGTCTATCATATCGTCTATCGAGCCCCATATACCGTCCTTTATAAACTCATTAAAGAAACGGTTTATTATGATTCTCGGTTCTTCCTTAGTTTTAGGTAAATTGTTTTTTACTGCGGCAGCGTCCTTTAGAGATATACCGTCGCTGTTAGATACGATAATAAACTTAGCCTCATCTCCGATGGCGGTTAGTTTATCAACGTCAATTCCCGCAGGAAAATCATAAATAATAATATCATATATTTTGCTTACTCTTTTATGAAAATCCGATAGATTTACATAGTTTATAACACCTGTGTCGCAAGGGGCGGGAACAAGGTTCAGGTTTTCATAGATTTCGCTTTTATAAACGGCGTTTTCGATAGGTGCGCCGAAAAGCAAATCCGATAAATCGTTTGTGACCTTTTTATCAAGCCCCATAATTGTGTCAAGGCAACGAAGTCCCTCGTCCAAATCGACAAGCAAAACGCTTTTATTCATTTTGGAAAAAGCAACGGATAGTCCGTATGAAACGGTGGATTTTCCCGTACCGCCTTTTCCCGAAACAATACCAAACGTTTTAAGCATATTATCCCCCTTAGAACTATTTAATAACCGTAGTAGGCTGTGTTTCCGAAGTGTCGTTTGCAGTAGAGAAGAAATACTCGTCAAAAATATTTCTTGCTATAAGCATAGCCGCCGCACCGTTGTCTCCGTGTTCAAGAACAACCGAAACGGCAATTTGCGGATTATCATAAGGCGCAAAGGCTACAAATATACTGTGGTCGGCGCCTTTATCACTTTGTGAAGTACCTGTTTTACCGCCGAGTTTTATACCGTAAGTAGAGAACATTCGACTGCCGGTACCGTCTTCCGTAACCGATAACATACCTTCTTTTATGGCGTTTTTGGTTTCTTCGCTCATTTTTATTGTATTAAGAACGGTAGGCTTGTTATCCTTTTCGGTTTTTTTAAGGTCGTATGATACAATTTTATCAACAAGCGTAACTTTATAATGCGTTCCGCCGTTTGAAAATGTGCCTATATAATTAGAAAGTTGCAGGGGAGTAAAGGCGTTTAACTGACCTATAGACATTTGAAGCGTATCACCGCCGAGACCGTCGCCGTCAGGCTCGACAAGTATACCGGAACTGTCATCCACCTCAACTCCGGTTTTTACACCTAGTCCGTAATCCTTGAAATATTTTGTAAGGGTGGTAGCGCCGACCCTTTTTCCGAGTTCAAAAAAGAAGTAGTTACAACTATAGGAAAGAGCGTGTTTAAGGTCAAGCGGCCCGTGTGTATGCATACAGTTAGGCTGATAATCATTAAAATATCTATACGTTCTGACACAGGTGATTGTTTCGCCTATGGTGTATTTGCCGTTTTCCATAGCCGCCGTAGCAACTGCCGGTTTAATGGAAGAGCCTACGGGGTAAACTCCCTGAAAAGCACGGTTTGTCAGGGGGAGAGAGGGGTCTTTGCTTAATTCCTCATAATTCTCCGAAAAGGTTGAAACATCATATGTAGGGTAGTTTGCGCCGCAGATAACACCGCCGGTTTTAACATCAGTCACAACCGCCGCACCGGCTACAACAGGTGAGCCTTCAGAGCGTATTTGTCTGATTGTATTTGAGAGTGAGTCCTGCGCAGTTTTTTGTATTCTTTTATCAAGGGTGAGCATAACCGTTTTTCCGGGTATAGGCTCTTTTGTAACTTTGCTTTCAATAATGGCGCCGTTTGAGTCAAGATAATAGGTTATCTCGCCGTCGGTACCGTGCAAATACTCTTCGGCATATTCTTCAATACCGCCTTTGCCTACCTTGTCGTTATACTGATAACCTTTTTCTTTATACTTTGCACCCGTTTCCCAGTCTTCTTCAAATATAGGAGCCACTGTACCTATAAGGTTTACCGCAAGGGTGGTATCAACATATTGCCTGAAAGGTACAACGTCAACCGTAACACCCGAAAGGGCAAAACCTGACTCGCATATTTTTCTCATTAGGTCAGCCGGTATATCTTCGGCAAAAGTATACGGGTAGGAAATAGAGAAATCGGAAATAAGCATTCCGTATCTGACTCCCATAATCGCTCTTTGTTCGGTTTCGTTGTAATTTTCTATCTTAAACTTTTTAACAAGTTGATTATAGCAGTTTTCAGCCGTTGCATATTTTGCAAGACCGAGTGTGCTGATAACTTTTTTAGAATCGTCGTTGTCGGTAAAAGTATACGGAGCCGTGTTTGAAATGGGGAGTTTATCTATATACTTTACTCCGCTTTTATTAAACAGGTCTATAAGAGATAATATAACGTCATTAAGGTCATCTTTTACATACGCTTTACTGAACACAACGTTATAACCGTCACGGTTTATGGCAATTTGTCTGCCATAGCGGTCAAGTATCTCTCCACGAGGGGCTTTAAGTATTGCGGTCCTTGTTGAAACGCTTCCTTTTGCCATAGTCGAATACTTTGTACGGTTGGCAATTTGTATGGAATAAAGCCTTATTGAATAAAAGATGATAAGCAGCGCTAACAGTACTGCAAGTATTATGTAAGGGATATTGTTTTTCTTCTTAAACGGCAAAAGGTTTCACCTCGCTTTTATTTATTGCTTATACTTTATAAAAAGATGTTTTATGGGGAAATAGAGAAGAATAACAGTTATTGCGGTATAGATAATAGACGGCAAATAACTGCCTAAAAAGAGTCTTGTTGAGTTCGCAAGCCCTGTTTTAGGTGCGCAAAATGTAAATCTTAAAATATAATATATACCGCTCATAATAATGCCAAGCGCCAGGGAAGAACGGTAGTTGTTATTGAATAAAAACTTCACGATAAGCGATACCGCAAGGGATATCAAAAGAAAGGTAACGGTATTGAATATAAAGTTTGTACCCGAAGCGGCGCCGTCGGTTATACTGCCTATGACTAATGCAAAACAAACCGAGTGCAACTCATCGGCAAACATCGAAAAACAAACGCAAAGAGACAGCATAAGCATAGCGTTTGCAGAGCCGATAGATATACTGAAAGCCGAATTGTACTGCAGTATAAAAAGTACTAGAGCAATAAGACCTAAATACAAATAAAAAAGTATTGTGTTTTTTCTATTGCTCATTTTTTATTACCTTCGCTTTTAACGGTGATACCGCCTTTTCCGGCAAAATCGGTTATAACCATAACCCCTTTTACCGAGTCAATATCTACAAAGGGTTTTACTTCGGCAAAAATGGAGGAGTTGTACTTATCGCTTCCTATTTTTTCAACCGAGCCTATTAAAATGCCTTCGGGGAATATGCCCTCGCCGGATGTTTTGATATAGTCGCCTACCGATACGGAACAGTTTCTTGAAAGGTTTGTAATTTTGCATAGTTCACGTTTTGCAAGTTCATAGTCGCCGTTTACTATTCCCGAGTCGGATGTTCTTACGTCTAAAGCACCGAGCGTTATATCGGGACTGAGTATTGTAGTGACCTTTGAAGTGGTAATACCAACCTCTGAAACATATCCGATAAGACCGGCACCGGTTATTACGGGGTCGTGTTTTTTTATACCCGAAAGGGAACCTTTGTTTATAACAAAAGAGCCGAAAATATCATCACTGTCCCTTGATACGAGAAAAGCGTCTACCATAGTAAAATCGGTGTGGTCTTCTTTAAGACCCAAAAAGCTTTTATATAGTTCGTTTTCTTCCTTTAGACTTTGTGTATCGGCAACCTCTTTTCGCAGGGCTTCTATCTCGGCTTCAAGTTCGGCGTTTTTTGAAACTAATTTATTGTTCTCTTTCATAGAGTCAAAAAAGTCACCTACCGAGCCGAATATCTCAGAAGCCGCCCTGCGTACAGGTGCGGTGACAGCGCTTATTAAACTCGCTCCCGGCGCCATACCTGAGCCCATAATTCCGAGAATTATGGATAATATCAAGACACCTGAAACAACAGATAATATAATTTTGAATTGTCTTGAGCGAAAGAAAAATCGCATCTTTTTTCTCCTTGGATGTAGTCTGATTGTTAATTATCAGCGGAAACGTTTTCCTTTGCGGAAAACATAATTTTCAAATCCGTTGTCTGACTCAAGCCTTTTGCCTGTGCCGAGTGCTACGCAGTCAAGCGGATTTGCCGCAACCGTAACCGGCATACCGGTTTCCTCGGCAATAAGTTCGGCAAGACCTCTTAGTAATGCCGTACCGCCCGAAAGAGTGATACCCGAGTCAATAATATCGGCGGAAAGTTCCGGAGGTGTGCGCTCGAGGGTATCTCTTATCGCTTCTATGATTTGCATAATAGAGTCAGCCATAGCGTCTCTGACCTCTTTTGAAGTAACAATAATGTTTTTCGGCAAACCGTCAACAAGGTTTCTGCCTCGTATTTCCATAGAGCCTTCGTCATCATAGGGTTTAGCCGAGCCGATATCAATTTTTATTTGTTCGGCAGTTCGCTCACCTATCAAGAGATTATGCTTTTTACGTATGTAGTTTATAATTGCCTCGTCAAGATCGTTTCCTGCCGTTCTTACCGAGCGGGAAGTAACAATATCACCAAGTGATATAACGGCAATTTCGCTTGTGCCGCCGCCTATATCTACTATCATATTGCCCGAGGCGTTCCAAACGGGAAGATTGGCGCCTACTGCGGCGGCAATAGGTTCTTCAACCAAATCAACATCGGTTGCGCCTGCCTGTTTTGCGGCGTCAAAAACGGCGTGGCTCTCAACTTCGGTAACACCGCAGGGAATAGAGATAACCATTCTCACACGGGAAAAGAAGGACCCTTTTATAGCCTGTCTTACAAATCTTTTAAGCATTGCGGCAGTAACGTCAAAATCGGCGATAACTCCGCCTTTAAGAGGACTTACGGCAACTATAGAGCCGGGAGTTCTGCCTATCATTTCTTTAGCCTCAGTACCAACGGCACGAACTGCATCAAGTCTGACATCATACGCTACAACCGAAGGCTCACGCATTATAATTCCTTTTCCTTTTACAAATACAGTTGTGTTTGACGTTCCGAGATCAATGCCAATATCAGTTGTAAACATTAGATGATGTCTCCTTTATTTGTTTTAGTTGAAGCTGTTTTCTTTTTTGGTATCGAAAGGGTTAAAGCGGAGTGAACGTTTTCTATCACTACCGTTTCTTCGCCCCTTGCATATTCACCGTCCAGCGTCCAGGACATTCCGTCTCCGCCTGTCACGGTGATTTTTTTGGTGTGGAAAAACTCAATATTCTCTCTCGTGAAATCTTTTTTGAGAATACCGTCTATTGTATCTTGTAACTGGATAATATTAGTCGGGCTTTTTATTAGAATAACCTCAAACATTCCGTCGTTCAAATTAACAACGGTGTCGTCAAACTTGACTATTCCGCCGACTGAAAATGAGTTTGATACTGCACCGAATAGGTAATCGCCCTCTCCGCTGCCGTCGTCATATTCATATTTGAGGTGAACGGGTTTTATATTGCCGAGACTTTTTATCCCCTCAAAGAAATACGCCGCTTGACCGAGAACGTTTTTTACGTCCTGCGGTGTTGAATAGGAAGCCTCAGTAAACGCACCGAAAGAAGCGGTATATGAAAACGATTTCTCGTTAAATCGCCCAATATCAATTTTTATTATGTTATCGCCTGCGGCGTCAGAAGCGG
Source organism: Clostridia bacterium (assembly GCA_017431035.1). Taxonomy (GTDB): domain Bacteria; phylum Bacillota; class Clostridia; order Oscillospirales; family Acutalibacteraceae; genus UBA737. The sequence continues at coordinate 6,701 of JAFRLW010000002.1, read as the reverse complement.
CGGTTACAATGTTTCTTGAAATACCAAGTCCCATTGACCACTCGTTTAACGTGCCGGCAGGGATATAACCTATGCTGACGTCAATTCTCGCTTTTTGCAAACCGGTAATAACCTCGTTTAGCGTTCCGTCACCGCCTGCCACGATAATGCGGTCATATTCTCCGTTTTTTAGAGTAGATGCCTTTTTGGTGGCGTCTTCAGGCGCTTTGGTAGGATATACCGTGACGTCATAACCTTTATCGCTTATTTTTTCAACAACGCTCATAAGGTAGGTTTTCATTTTTGCTTTGCCCGATTTCGGGTTGACAATAAGTAATGCTTTTTTCATATAATCACCTGTAATCTATAGGAAGTGTGGCAACAGCGTTGAGATTTACTCCTGCCGTGTTGCCGCTTTGATATTCGTAAAAAGCCTGCACGCCGACCATAGCGGCGTTATCACCGCAGTATTTAAGCGAGGGGTAGAAAAACTCTATGTTTCTTTTTTTACACTCTTCTTTTAATATCGCTCTCAGTTCGCTGTTAGCCGATACACCGCCGGCGAGGGCGATTTTTTTATAACCGAGGTTTTCCGCCGCACTAAAAGTTTTTGAAAGTAAAATATCGCAAACCTTTTGTCTTATTGTTGCGGCAAAGACGGGAACGTCTATTTCCTCGCCCTTTTGATTTGCGTTATGTATAAGATTTATCGCTGCGGTTTTAAGCCCCGAAAAACTAAAATCGTATTCATTATCGGTTTTAGGCGTGGGTAGGGGATAACGCTTACTATCGGGGACAGTTGCTATTTTATCAAGGTTTACACCGCCCGGATAGTCAAGACCGATAGTCCTTGCCACTTTGTCAAAACACTCTCCCGCCGCATCGTCGCAGGTGTTTCCAATACGGTTAAATGTATTGTAGTCCTTTACCTCGCAAAGAATAGTGTTTCCGCCCGAAACGGTCAGGCATAAAAACGGCGGCTCTAAAGTTTCGTTTTCTATATAATTTGCCGCAATATGTGAACGTAAATGATGTACGGGAATAAGCGGAACACCGAGTTTCATAGCAAGCCCTTTTGCAAAGTTTACACCTACAAGCAAAGCGCCTATAAGTCCCGGTGCAAAGGTGACGGCTATGGCGTCTATATCTTTGTAGGTTATACCTGCTGTTTTTAACGCGCTTTCACATACTCCGCTTATCGCCTCGGTATGCCTTCTTGATGCCACTTCAGGCACAACACCGCCGTATATTTTGTGTTCTTCTATTTGTGTCGCTATTATGTTTGATAAAACCATTCTTCCGTTACAAACGGCGGCGGCGGTTTCGTCACAAGACGACTCAATAGCAAGTATCAACATCTTAAAACCTTCTTGTCATAATAATAGCATCTTCTTTAGGATTATCGTAAAACCCTTTTCTTTGCCCCTCTTTTGTAAAGAGCAGTTTATTATATAGATTTATCGCTTTTTCGTTTGAGGCTCTTACTTCAAGCGAGATAAAAGCGCATTTCTTTTTAGCTTCTTCTATTGCTCTTAAAAGCAGTATAGTAGCAACGCTGTTTTCTCTGAAATCTTTTAGAACTGCAATATTTGTAATATATGCCTCGTCCGCCACAATAGATAGACCTACATAGCCTACGGTCTGTTCCTTCTTTTTTGCTATGAAAAAAGAAGTTGCGGCGTTCATAGACTCTTCTATCGCTTTTTCACTCCAGGGGTCAGAAAAACACTCTTTTTCGATATAGGCTATATCTTTTATATCGCTTTGTTTTGCAAAAGAGATATTAAAAGGGGTGAAGACTCCGCAAAACAACGCCTCGTTTATGGCCTTTATTATCATATCCCTGCAAAAGTCGTATTCTGCCTGACCTTTCATATAAGGGTCGGGTATTTCCGTTTCGGGCAGGTATATTTTATCCTCGTCTATTCCAATGCTTTTAAGCGCCGCTGCGTGAGAAGAGGTCATACAAAAGAACAGGTCTGCTTCTAAATCAAAAGGATTTATTTGTTTTGAAATATGATTTTTTATATCAATCCCTATTTTTTTCATTGAAACAGCAGACTGTTCGCTTACTGTATCGCCGCCGGGGTAAAGTCCACGACTTGTAACCGTAACGCCTTTAAGGTTTAAGGATTTGAGATATCCTTCCGCCATGGGACTTCGGCAGGTATTACCCGTACAAACAAAAATAACTTTCATACTAAACTCCAAATCGAGAGTGGGGAGGTGCGGCAATAACTTTGCCGTTTATTTCAAAATATATCGGTATATCGGTCGGGTTATCTATATAAGTATCGTCATAACGGGTGCGACGTAGATTTGTGATGTAGTCATATATCTCAATGTTTGTCGCATACCATACGTCATCTCGTTTGGCGATATTTTCAAACAGACCTTCTAAATATGCATATCGGTCAGTTATTCCGTTCCACCTTTCGCTGCCTTTACAGTCTAAAAGTTCAAGTTCATAACTATGACCCCATATATATAGACAGGGCAAATCTTCATTAGTGCGGAAGAAATCTTCTATCATTTTTTTGCCTTCGTCTTTGGCATAATAACTGAAATGCGGATTAGGTTGCCACCATAAAAAGTCTTTTGGCAGGGCAAAGGGCATATCGGTATCCTCTCTGCAGGTAAAACGCTCATAGCATATACCGTGCTTTTTTAGTATAGCGGGCATACGTTTGTCCCTTATACCATTCGGTGTGGCATAGCCTCGTATTTCAACACCAAAAGCCTTTTTGAGCGTTTCTATATCTTTTATAGTGTCTTCTTCTAATTCCTCATCAGACAGTTCGTTTATCTTTTTGTGTAAATATGAGTGTGATGCAATTTCGTGGCCACGGTATAAATCCCTTAATTCACTTGACCCAACCCAAAACTTGCCGTTTTCGGTTACCTTTGCAAACCTGTCATTACGGCATCTGCCGCCGTTCAAATTAAAGGTGGCTTTAAGAGAATACTTGTTCAAAAGAGGTATCAGTTTTTCGTCCTGCTCTCTGCCGTCATCAAAACTAAATGTAATAACTCTTTTTTTTCCGTATTTGTAAAGCGGTTTTACCACAAACAATTCATCCTTTCGCTATAAGCCAATTATCGCCCGAGTGCGCCTCAACCAAAAGTTTAACCTTTAGTTTTGCGGCGTTTGTCATCTCTTCTTCAAGAATAGCACAGGCGGTTTTTTCGTCGCCCGTTTTGCATTCAACAATCAGTTCGTCGTGCACCTGTAAAATCAGGTGAGCGCTCGGCAGTTCTTTTTTGAGGCGGTCGTTTACCTTTATCATGGCGATTTTAATGATATCCGCCGCCGTGCCTTGTATCGGAGCGTTTCTTGCAACACGTTCACCAAAAGCACGGAGCATTCCGTTTTTCTCTTTCAGTTCTGGTAAATATCTTCTTCTGCCGAACAGCGTTGTTACAAAACCGTCTTCTTTGGCTTTTTTAATAACGTCATCCATATAAGAGGCAACCCCCTTATACGTATCAAGATAACCTTTGATATATCTGTCCGCCTCGGCTCTTGTAACTCCTATATCTTTTGAAAGGGAAAAGGCGCCAATGCCGTAAACAATTCCGAAATTGACGGCTTTTGCACGGCTTCGCATAATGGGAAGCACCATATCTTCAGGAATACCGAAAACCTCTGAAGCGGTTATTGTGTGAATATCGGCGCCTCTTTCAAATGCATCAATCATAATTTTGTCATCAGCAATAGAGGCTAGGACTCTCAGTTCAATTTGAGAATAGTCGGCATCACAAAGTGTATATCCCTCTTTGGCAACAAAAAACTCACGCAGTTTTTTGCCCTCGTCGGTCTTTACGGGAATATTTTGAAGATTAGGCTCAAGCGAGCTTATCCGCCCCGTTCTCGTTTCGGTCTGATTAAAGGTGGTGTGTATTCTGCCGTCTTCCGATATGGCGGCAAGCAAACCGTCACAATAGGTGGATTTTAATTTAGCAAGTTGGCGGTATTTCAGTATACTGTCAACTATCGGATAATCGAATCGCAGGTTTTCAAGTATATCGGCGTTTGTGCTGTATCCGGTTTTGGTCTTTTTGCCGGCAGGGAGTTTGAGTTTTACAAAAAGTATTTCGCCGAGTTGTTTCGGTGAGTTGATATTAAACTGCTCTCCTGCCAAAAGGTGTATTTCTTTTTCAAGTTCACTTATTCTGCTTGATAGTTCTTCACCCTCGTTTTTTATTCCCTCACGGTCTACAAGAAAACCGTAGTCTTCCATTTGGTACAGAACTTTAGCCAAAGGCACTTCTATATTTAGAAGCAGGTTTAGTTGTTTTGTATCTTCAAGTTCTTTTGTGAGTTTATCGCAAAGAACAGAAAACAAAACGGCATTTATTAGTTCACCCTCTTCAAAACTGTCGTTTGAAACCGAGTATTTAAGCGATAATTTTTCAACCGAATAATCTTTTGCCGCCGGGTCGCAAACATAAGCGGCAAGGGTGAGGTCAAAAACAACCCCTGAAAACTCGCCGTATTTATGCAAAAGCGATTTGTAGTCGTAAACCCTCTTTTTGATGTTTTCGTCTTTTAGTATTTTGATTATATTTTCTTCATCGGTTTTTATTACATTGTTGCCTGAAACGATTATATTTCCGTAAATATCAAGTATAGCGGTTTTATCGATAGAGGATACATCGGAAAGTTGATATTTAACACTTGGCGTTTTTGTGTCGTTTATCACTTCTTCTTTTGCGGCGGGAATATCAAGCCTTTTCATAAGGCTAAACAGTTCAAGTCTGGTCATAAGAAGAGATAATCCGTTTATATCAGGCGCCGTTTTTTTATAATTTTCAATATCGGTCGATATCGGAACAGAGCGGTTGATTGTGCCGAGTGTCCTGCTTAAAAACGCCGACTCTTTACTTGATATCAATTTGTTTTTGAGATTTTCTTTTATGTCTAAAGTGTCAATGTTTTCATAGATATAATCAATATTGTCGTATTTTTGAATAAGTTCGGTAGCCGTTTTCGGTCCGACGCCGGCTACACCCGGTATGTTATCCGAACTGTCACCCATAAGGGATTTGAGTTCTATCATTTCACGGGGCGTCAGTCCGTAATCTTCTTTTAGTTTTTCTATGGTGTAGTTTTTTAGTTCGGGACTTCCTGCCTTGGTTGAGGCAAGAAGAACTCTTGTTTTATCGGAAATCAGTTGAAGCGAGTCTCTGTCGCCTGTAGCAATAACGCATTCGTTACCGCTGTTTTCGGCGGCATAAGAGAGGGTGCCTAAAATATCATCCGCTTCATATCCCTCTTTTTCTATGCAAACAAAACCGTAAAGGGTGAGCCACTCTTTAAGCAACGGGAACTGTTCGGCAAGTTCTTCGGGCATAGGGCGTCTGCCCGCTTTATACTCTTTATACATCTTATGGCGGAAGGTAGGCGCTTTAAGGTCAAACGCAACGGCAACGCCGTCAGGTGACTCGGCTTCTATAAGTTTTAAGAGTATGTTTATAAAACCGTATATGGCGTTGGTGTGAACACCGTCACGGTTAGAAAGCAGTCTGATACCGTAAAAAGCACGGTTAATTATACTGTTTCCGTCTATAGCGAGTATTTTCAAATCTTTCACCCGAATCTTTTATAAATAATAATTATATATACTATAACACATTATTTTTATTTTGTCACCCGAAACTTTATATATTTGACATATTTTTTTTACTTTGATATAATACCCATGTGAAAATCGGAAATATAGAACTTGCCGGTATAGTGGGACTTTCCCCAATGGCTGGTGCCACCGACCGTGCAATGAGAGAGGTTTGTGTCGAAAAGGGCGCATTTTTTACTATCGGAGAACTTTGCAGCGCCAAAGGAATTGTGCTTGGTGATAAAAAATCAAGGAGTTATCTTGAGTGCTATAAAACGTTTGGCGTAAACGGACCTCAACTTTTCGGAAACGACCCCGAAATTATGGCAAAAGCGGCTTTGATAGCAAAAGAGTATTCGCCCGATTTTATCGACATCAATATGGGTTGCCCAGCGCCTAAAATTGCCGGAAATGGCGGTGGTAGCGCGCTAATGCGTGATAGCGTTCTCGCAGGAGAGATAGTTTCCGCCGTACGTGAAGCCGCCAAAATACCCGTCACGGTTAAAATGAGAACAGGGTTTGATAAAGACCATATCAATGCCCCTGAAATCGCCTTGTCCTGCGAAAAAGCGGGGGCTTCTCTTATCACTGTTCACGGTAGAACAAGAGAGCAAATGTACGCCCCGCCGGTTGATATTGATACAATAAAACGTGTCAAAGAGGCGGTTAGCGTTCCTGTTTGTGCTAACGGCGATATCGTAGACGGAAAAAGCGCAGAAGAAATGCTTCATAAAACCGGCGCCGACCTGCTTTTAGTGGGTAGAGCGGCACTCGGAAACCCCTTTGTTTTTGAAGAGATAAACGCATATCTAAAGGGTGAAAAATACACTCCTCCAAGTCTTGAAACAAGGCTTTTGATGTGCCAAAAGCATATAAAACTAATGATGGAATATAAACCTCAAAAAACCGCTGTTTTACACGCAAGAAAGCATACCGCCTGGTATTTAAGCGGCATAAAAGGCGCTGCAAAACTCCGCAAAGAATGCGGCGAGATAAACTCTTTTGAGGACACAGTTTAGACTGTCAGGAATCGAGCCGCCAACAAATGCAAGCTTGTTGATCTCCTCCTTGGTCACGCTACAGCATCCTTTCTGTCTCTTAACAGAT
>JAFRLW010000044.1 GCA_017431035.1 Clostridia bacterium | reverse complement strand
GGATATTGGAGCAGAACAGCCGACGGAGCTTCCAGATCTTGACCAGGTAATCTTTGTATATTGCAGAAGTGGACGAAGAAGCAAGGAAGCGCACCCTTGCAAGAGCAGGACTAAATCCCCTTGTTTTAGAACGGGGAAGCGAGGTCGACAAAAGAACAAGTGACGTTGCCGCCTTTTTCAAAACGGGTGAACTTAATCCCGATTCAAACGTGCAGTTCGGCGAGGGCGGAGCCGGAACTTTTTCTGACGGAAAACTCACAACCGGTATAAAAGATATTCGTTGTCGTGCGGTGTTAAAGGAGTTTTATACTCACGGCGCCGATATTTCGGTTACCTATGACGCAAAACCTCATATCGGTACAGACGTTCTTAAAACGGTGGTAAAAAATATCCGAAATGAGATTATTTCCCTTGGCGGAGAAATCCGTTTTGACAGTTTGCTTAAAAGTATAAACACTAAGAACAATAAAGTGGTTTCCGTTACGGTAAACGGAGAGGATATTCCTGCCGATTGTGTAATTCTGTCTACCGGCCACTCGGCGAGGGATACTTTCAAAATGCTAAAAGATATAGGCGTTAGTATGGAAAAAAAGCCTTTTTCGGTAGGCGTTAGAATAGAGCATTTACAAAAGGATATAAACAGGGCGCTATATGGCTCTTTTGCCGATAGTCCATATCTTGGCAGTGCCGATTATAAACTTTCCGTTCATCTTGAAAACGGCAGGGGAGTATATACTTTTTGTATGTGCCCGGGCGGAGAGGTCATAAACTCTTCAAGTGAAAACGGCGCTATAGCAGTAAACGGTATGAGCAACTCAAAAAGAGACGGTGAAAACGCCAACAGTGCGCTTCTTGTAGGCGTTCTGCCCGAAGATTTTTCGGGCGACGTTTTATCGGGTCTACATTTTCAGGAGAAGATAGAAAAAGCGGCGTATAGTGTTAAAAACGGCGCCGTACCTATTGATACGGTAGGCCATTTTGTTTATAACGGTGCGGCAAAAATCGGAAAAATAAAACCCACCGTAAAACCCGAAACCGTATTTTGTGATTTAGAAGATATATTCCCGCACTTTGTGACTGAAAGTCTGAAAAATGGAATTGTCGAGTTTGCTAAAAAGATAGAGGGCTTTGATGACAAAGACGCAATTCTCACCGCCCCCGAAACAAGAAGTTCCTCACCTGTACGTATTTTAAGGGATGAAAACGGCGTTTCAAACCTTAACGGTCTGTATCCGGCAGGCGAGGGCGCAGGGTATGCAGGGGGCATAATGTCCGCCGCTGTAGACGGAATTAAAACCGCCGAAAAGGTAATTGACCAATTAGGCTTTAGCAGGACAAATCAAAAAAATTGATAAATTTTTAACTTTTTAGCATTTTATCTCTTGAAAAAAGACAATAAAAGGTTTACAATAATAAAGTAAACATTATTTGGAGGTAATAATAATGGTAAAAGTTGCAATCAATGGCTTTGGCCGTATCGGCCGTTTGGCTTTCCGTCAGATGTTTGGCGATAGCCGTTACGAGATCGTTGCTATTAACGATCTTACCAGCCCGGCAATGCTCGCTCATCTTCTCAAATATGACTCTGCTCAGGGAAGATATGCTCTTGCCGACACCGTTTCCGCTGATGAATCAAGCATCACCGTAGACGGAAAGAACATCAAGATTTACGCTGAGAAAGATGCTAAAGATCTTCCTTGGGGCGAACTTGACGTTGACGTAGTTCTCGAGTGCACAGGTTTTTACACTTCTAAGGAAAAGGCACAGGCTCATATTGACGCCGGCGCTAAAAAGGTTGTAATCTCTGCTCCTGCAGGCAAAGACCTTCCCACTATCGTTTATGGCGTTAACGAGGGTACTTTGACTAAGGAAGACAAGATTATTTCTGCCGCTTCCTGCACCACTAACTGCTTGGCTCCTATGGCGTTTAACCTTAATAAGTATGCTGCTATCGAGAGCGGTATTATGACAACCGTTCACGCTTATACCGGCGACCAGATGGTTCTTGACGGTCCTCATAGAAAAGGCGACCTTCGTCGTGCACGTGCCGCTGCTGTTAACATTGTTCCTAACTCAACCGGCGCTGCTAAAGCTATCGGTCTTGTTATTCCGGAACTCAACGGCAAACTTATCGGTTCTGCTCAGCGTGTTCCCGTTCCGACCGGTTCAACAACAATTCTTGTTGCTGTTGTTAAGGGCAAGGACGTTACCGTTGAAGGCATCAATGCTGCTATGAAGGCTGCCGCTAACCAGTCATTTGGTTACACCGAAGAGCCGCTCGTTTCTTCCGATATTGTCGGAATTAAGTTTGGTTCACTCTTTGATGCTACTCAGACTATGGTTACAAAGATTGATGACGATACCTATCAGGTACAGGTTGTTTCTTGGTATGATAACGAGAACTCCTACACAAGCCAGATGGTTAGAACCATTAAATACTTTGCTGAAATCTAATTAGCATATAAATTAAGCGGTCACAAAAGTGACCGCTTTTTTATTATTTCTTATTCATATTTCCCGTCTTATATCCTGACAGGTCAATTGTAACAAACCTAAACCCCAAATCTTTTAGGTGTTTGCTGATTTTCTCCGCCGTTTTTTCTTCGGTGGCTTTTTTAATGTCCTCTCTTTGCATTTCAATTCGTGCTATCTCGTTGTGATAGCGTACCCTAACATCTAAAAAGCCTAAAGAGTGTAAATACTCTTCCGATTTTTCAACAAGGGAGAGTTTTTTTGTTGTGAGTTTTTCTCCTGTCATAAACCTTGTCGCAAGGCAGGGGGAGGACGGTTTGCAAAAGGTTGTTAGATTTTCCTCTTTTGAAAGGGCTCTTATCTCATCTTTGGTGAGTAGGGCTTCTTTCAGCGGACTTAGAATACCTAATTCCTCTATCGCTTTCATACCGGGCCTGAAGTCGCCGTCGTCGTCAAGGTTGCTTCCCTCTATGACGTGTTCTAACCCTTTGTCTTTTGCCGCTTTTATGATTTTTGTCATTATATGTTTTTTGCATATATAACAGCGGTCTATCGGATTATCCTCTATAAAAGATAATACGTCGGGTATTTCTATTATATTAAGTTTTATATTATGTTTTTTGCAAAAATCTTTTGCAAAATCGAGTTCCGACCTTTGATTTAGGGGGGATACGGCGATAAAAGCCTCTGCTTTGTCTTTTAATACCCTGCTTGACAGGTATAAAAGTAAAGACGAGTCAACTCCGCCCGAAAAGGCAACCCCTACGCTTTTTAATTCTTTTATTCTTTTAAGCAGGTCTTCCTTTTTTTTATAAAGATTATCCATTTTCTCTTTTCTTCCTTATCTCTCTTAAAACGGCACGTTTTGTTTTTTTATAGGTGAGGTTTTGTTCCTTTGCCGCTTTTATAATGTCGTCATATTCTAATTTTATTCTTTTAACGCCAAAGCCCGTAGAGGTTTTAACCCTCATTTTGCCAAGGGAAGTATCATACGTTTTAATATTTCTTTTTAATACATACCGTTTGCAGACTTTTTCTCTAAGCCCGATAGTACTTGTATGGTTGAAAACGAGGGAAATAACAGAGGACTTATCCTCTTCTTTGCAAAGCAGAGTAAACTCGGTGCCTATGCGTGATTTTTTCATATACACCGATTTTGTATATACTTCAATTGCGCCGCCTTCTCTTAAAACTTCGGTCGCAAAACCTATTTCTTCTCCGGTCATATCGTCAACGCAAAAGGTCAGTTCTATAACACTGTCTTTGTCGTCTTGGTCTTCGGTTTCGCCTAAGATAACGTCTAACTTATTTGACAAAAGAGAGAACTCTTTTTTGCCGAAACCGGAAGCGGTGGCGGTGGGCGTTATTATCGGCATATCGCCAAAGCGGTTTGCAAAATATTTCAGCAAAGCGGCGCCGGTCGGTGTGCAAAGTTCGCTTTTTTCTTTAGCCGAATAAATAGGCACGCCCCTTAAAATGTTTGCGGTGGCAGGTGCGGGGACCGATACTACCCCGTGGGCGCATTTGACCGTTCCGCTACCTACGTTTATAGGCGAACAAATAATATTCTCTGCTTTTATACAGTCCAGCAAATAGCAAACGGCGGTTATATCGGCTATGGCGTCAAGCATACCGAGTTCGTGAAAATGAATATCACTAACCGCCTTTTTGTGCGCCTCGCTTTCGGCTTTTGCGATTATACCGTAAACCGCCATAACGTCTTTCTTTATATTTTCTTTGATATTTAGTCCGTTTATTATTTCTTCTATCTCTTTTAAGTTTCTGTGAAAATGGTGGTGAGAGTGGTGCTCGTGTTCGGTTTCTCCGCCGATATCCACAGTGACAGAAGAACCGGCAAGTCCGAACTTGTCGATTTTTTGCTCATATATATAGGTGACGTCCGGGATACCGATAGCGTTTAATTCTTCTGCCTTGCTTAGAGGTGAACTAAAAAGTCCCAAAAGAGCCGCCGTCAGCATATCGCCCGACGCACCCGACATACAGTTAAAATACAGAGTTTTCATATTAAGCCTCCATATGATTTATCATACTTGCCGTATAACCGGCGCCAAAACCGTTATCGATATTCACAACGCTAACACCGCTTGCGCAACTGTTCATCATTGAAAGCAGGGCGGTCACCCCTTCAAAAGAAGCGCCGTAGCCTACGCTTGTCGGAACGGCTATGACAGGGCAGTCGGCAAGTCCTGCGATAACACTTGCGAGAGCGCCCTCCATACCGGCTATGGCTATTATAACTTTTGCACTTGCTATATCGTCGAGATAGGATAAAAGACGGTGAAGTCCCGAAACTCCGACGTCGTTTAGTTCTTTAACCTCGTTCCCCAAAAACTTTAAGGTCAACATAGCCTCACGGGCCACAGGCAAATCGCTTGTTCCCGCACTTGCTACAATAACGGTGCCGAGTCCGTCCGGTTTTTTCAGTTCTCCTGAATATGCAACTTTTGATAGTTTGTCATAGGTTATATCAAAAGACTCTTTTATTTTTTCGGCTTTTTCGTTTGACAGACGGGTTATAAGTATTCTCTCTTGACCGGCATTTTTCATAGCGGCAATAATTTTATTTATTTGCTCATACGTCTTGCCCTCGCCGTATATTATTTCGGCGGTGCCTTGCATAATCTTGCGGTGATTATCTATTTTTGCTATATCAATATCGGTAAAAGGCTTTTCTTTCAGTTTCAAAAGCGCCTTTTCAATTTCAATATCACCGTTTTTAACCCCTAAAAGAAGATCTTTTATATCACTGTTCATAGCATATCTCCGTCATTTTTTTACAAAATAATTATACATAGTAAATAGTTCGTTGTCAATAAATCGCATATTTTAGGAAATACTTATTATAAACTCATAACATTTAGCATATAATCTTATATGGGGGTTAAAAAATGATAATAAAAATTGATTTCAAAAAACTGATATTAAGCCTTTTGCCGCCTGTTTTTGTCGGTGGTCTTGCATCACTTATAACAAGAGGTGATATGGACCTGTACGAAAAAATAAAAAAGCCGCCTCTTGCCCCTCCCGGAATAGTTTTCCCGATAGTTTGGTCTGTGCTTTATATCCTTATGGGCATTTCTTTCTACCTCGTTTGGAAAGAGAAAAAGGCAAGTTATGATGAAAAGAAAAGGGCATTTACAGTCTACTTTATCAGTTTGTTCTTAAACTTTATCTGGTCGCCCGTTTTCTTCTCTTTAAGACAGTTTTTGCCGGCGTTTATAATTCTTGTGCTGCTGTTTATTTCCGTTGCCGTTTATACAACGCTTTATTATAATATAGGCAAAGCGGCGGGATTACTCCAAATACCGTATATTATATGGCTTATAGTTGCGGCATATCTTAATTTGAGTATTATTTTGTTAAACGGATAAAAAAAGACACCCCAAGGGTGTCTTTTTTTAAGTTTGTATTTATTCTTCGTCCTTAATTTCGGAAGTACAATGAGGACAACGGGTAGCGTCAATGGCGATTTCACTCTTGCAGAAAGGACAAACCTTAGTTGTGGGAGCGGCTTCCTTCTCCTCTTCCTTTTTCTTGCCTAAAGTCATCATTTTATTCATCACTTTAAGAAGAATAAAAAGTACAAGTGCAATAATTATAAAGTTGATAATAGCGGTTATAAAAGCGCCATAGTTAAGGGAAAGTGCGGCTTTTGCCTCTGCATCAAGTCCCTCATAGTTTACCCACGGCAGTTTTATAAGACCGGCAACACTTGCACCGCCTATACTGTTTATAAGCGGGTTGATAAAGTTTTCGGTCAAAGCCGTAACAATAGCGCCGAAAGCACCGCCTATGATAACGCCTATTGCCATATCCATAACGTTACCACGCATAGCAAATTCTTTGAATTCTTTCAAAAACTTTTTCATTTTTTGTATCCTCCTTTCGTTTTATTGTACCATATTTATAAAAAAAGTAAATATTTTTTCAAAAATTTTTTTGTCGCAATTTAGAATATATTGTATATCGCTGTATTCCTTTATCGCAACATATCGTTATTCCTTTGTTTTTGTTGCCGAAAAGGGCGTTTTTTTGCCGTAAGTTTTAGAAATAAAAAATGAAAAAAAGGCTTGTATTTTGGAACTTTGCGTGGTAAAATATGGAAACAAAAAACACAAAAAGGAGAACTTACAATGGAAAAGAAACTAAAAGTAGTAATTGCGGATAACACAAGCGGAGTAGGTGAAGTATGCGCCGGAGCGCTTAAATCCTACGGTATGGACGTCACTCTTTGCGAAAAAGACGGCTTTAAGGCGCTTGAAACTACGAAAAGGGTAAAACCCGACGTATTGCTTGCCGATGTATTTATGCCGAACTTGGATATATTAGGCGTTCTCGCAAGCATTAAACAAATGGATGAAAGCGAGCGCCCTCTTGTTATGGCTATGTCAAGTTTTGATAATGACCGACTTGAAAAAGAGACAATAAACGCCGGCGCCGGATATTATTTTCTAAAACCTTTCGACCTTAATACCATGGCGCAAAGGATTATCAGTATGTCGGGGTGGAGAAATGATAAATCACCCGTTGTTATAAAAGATAACGTTGTGACCGATAGCGGACTTTATGTAATGATAACCGAGATACTTCATCAAATCGGAGTTCCGGCGCATATAAAAGGGTATCATTATCTTCGTGACGGAATAATGATGTCGGTAAAAGACGGAGAGGTAATAAGCGCCATAACAAAATTGCTTTATCCTACAATTGCCAAAAAGTACAATACTACTTCAAGCCGTGTTGAACGGGCTATCCGTCACGCTATTGAAGTTGCGTGGGATAGGGGTGACGTAGATACACTCAATTCCTACTTTGGATATACTATCCAAAATGACAGAGGCAAACCGACAAACAGCGAGTTTATAGCTATGATAGCCGATAAACTCCGTTTACAACTGAAACTTGCGGGATAATCGGTTAAAGTTTCTATTGAAATATTTTTTCATTTATGATAATATAAAATATAATTATAATTTGTCTTAAGCGAAAGGCGTGTAATAAATGAAAAAATCGCTCAAAATAATCCTTTGTGCAGTCCTTTGTATTGCCTTATCGATAATATCTGTTTCGGCTGCGCTTACTCCGGGTGACGGCAACACCGTTCGTGTTGATACCGGTACTTGTAATGAGCAGGGTATGCTTACTTGGAAACTCTCTTCTGAAACTTATGATGGCAATACCGAAAACATACTTATAGTTTCCGCCTTGGAGGACTCGTCTTTTGACTCTGATGTTCAAAACAGTGTTATGAGCGATTATGCTTTGAGTGACGGGATTTCCACTGCGCCTTGGTTCCTTATAGACTCTCCCGTAGCCGATAGCCGTTATATCAATTCGCTTATTGTATCGGAAAAAATCACCGTTATAGGAGAATATGCTTTCTACGGTCAAACCGCTATTCATACAGTAAAACTTTTCCCCGACCTTAAAACCATTAAAGCAAACGCCTTTTCGGATTGTAATATAACCGACGTTTATTTCCGTGGCACAAGGGCAGAGTGGAAAAAGGTTACTATTGAGAGTGGGAACGAGCCGCTGCTTAATGCTAATATTCACTGTGAAGACGACGGTCAGTACATAAGAGGCGACCTTGACGGAAACGATATGGTAAACGACCAGGACGCAATATATCTGCTCTTTGCGGTTTATTTCCCCGATTCTTATGACCTTAATCAACCCGTTGATTTTAATAATGACGGAAAGGTAAACGATCAGGATGCCATTTATCTTCTTTTCTATATCTATTTCCCTGATATTTATCCGTTGATGTAAAAAGTTTATTTAAGCCGACTGTTTGTCGGCTTTTTCTTTTGTTATTGAAATACAAATATAAATATGTTAAAATATATATAATATTATTTAGAGGTGAGAAAAATACAAATAGTACTTGCTTCAAAATCACCGAGGAGGAGGGAACTTCTCTCCCTTATAACAAATGATTATGAGGTTTTGGTATCAAATGTTGATGAGAGTGTAAACGATAACCTCTCACCAAAGGAAAAAATTGAGAGTATCAGCTTCAAAAAAGCGGAAGCCGTTAAAAAAATCAGAAAAGATGCCGTTATTATTTCGGCGGATACAGCGGTTTTTGTTCTCGGTAAACAATTTGGAAAACCGAAGAATAAAGAAGAGGCGAAGAATATGCTAAACGCCCTTTCCGGTAAAACACATAGCGTTATCACCGCATTTACCGTTATAAACGGAGAAAAAACGGTTACAAAAAGTGTTGAAACAAAAGTAACTTTCAGAAAACTGACCGAGAAAGAGATAGAAGACTATATCGCTTCGCCCGAGCCGTATGATAAAGCCGGCGGCTACGGAATACAAGGAAAAGCTGCACTCTTTGTTCAAAAAATAGATGGCGATTATATGAGCGTTGTGGGGCTTCCCGTTTGTGCTCTAAAACAAACACTTAACGAAATGGGTATTTTTTAAGGAGAAGATTATGCCTGAAAGAATAAATGAAATATGTTACGGTGCGGAAGAAGTTTTTGTTAAAACCGACCGCTTTAACACAAGTGAGATTTCCTTTAACTTTTATCTTCCGCTTGATAGAGAAAGGGTGGCGGAGTTTGCGCTTTTGCCCTTTATACTAACCTCCTGCGGAAAGAATTATCCCGATTTTTCCCGCCTTAATTTTATGCTCAGCAAACTTTACGGCGCCGATTTATTTGCAAGCAGTGAAAAAATAGGCGACTATTTATTGCTTAAAATGGGCGTTTCCACCATTGATGATCGATTTGCTCTTGACAAAGAGAGCATTTCTTCTATGTCTGTTGATATGCTTGTTGATTTAATCTTTAATCCCAAAGCGGAAAACGACTCTTTTTGTGCAGAAGATCTTGCTCGTGAAAAACGCAGGGCGATAGAGAGTATCAAAAGCGAAATGAGTGAAAAAAGAATATACGCCGCAACAAGACTTATTGAAGAGATGTTTGATGACGACATATATTCGGTCAAAAAATGCGGAACCGTAAAACAGGTTGAGGCTATAACGGGAGAGAGTTTGTATTCGGCGTGGGAATATATGCTCACCCACGCCTTTTTGCGCATAAACGTTGTGGCTTCAAAAGAGCCGGCAGGCATTTTGGACGTTGTAAAAGAAAACTTGGAAAAGTTTGAAAGAAAGAATGTTACCGACTGTTCAAAAACTACACCTGCAAGGCGCAGAGCGCTTGTAAAAAGGGTAGAGGAAAAAATGGACGTTGCACAAGGCAAACTCGTTATGGGCTTTAACGTCACCTCAAATCAGGGCGAGGATAACACCGTGTTGTCGGTAATGGCAAACCTGTTTGGCGGCGGACCGTATTCGTTGCTTTTCACCAACGTCAGAGAAAAGATGAGCCTTTGTTATTACTGTGCCGCCTCGCTTGTAAAAGAAAAAGGCTTTATGACCGTTTCAAGCGGTATTGAGCCTCAAAATGCCGAAAAAGCCGAAAAAGAGATACTAAATCAACTCTCAAAAATCGGCGACGGAGATTTTGATGACGATACCTTCAAAGCGGTTATACGTGGTATTTGCGACAGCCTTAAGACCTTAAACGACAGCCAGTCGGCGCTTGATACCTGGTATGCAAACCGCATATTTATAAGACAAAACTATTCACCCGATGAGGTAGCCGACAAAATCCAGTCGGTCACAAGGGAAGAGGTTTCCCGTGCGGCAAGAAACGTTGCACTGAATACCGTATATATGCTCATGCCGAAAGGGGAGAAGTAAAATGAAAAAGCAATTGTTTGAAAGTCCGTTCGGCGCCGAATATACAAAATGTGTTTTAGATAACGGACTTACCCTTTACGTTATGGAAAAACCGCAGTTTTCCTCCTCTTATGCGATGTTTGGCACAAAGTACGGTTCTATTGATATGAACTTTTCCGACAGAGAGGGAAACAGAGTTGATATCCCTGCGGGAACGGCGCATTTTCTTGAACATAAACTTTTTGAGAGTGAGGACGGCGACGCCTTTTCAAAGTTTTCCGTAACCGGCGCTTCGGCAAACGCCTTTACCTCATTTGACCGCACCTGCTACCTTTTCTCCTGCGGCGATAATTTTTATGATAATTATGAAATACTGCTTAGTTTCGTTCAGTCGCCCTATTTCACCACAGAGACCATAAATAAAGAGCAGGGAATAATCGGTCAGGAAATCCGTATGTATGACGACAGTCCCGGTTGGCGTGTGCTTTTTAATATGCTTCACGCTATGTACTACAGTCATCCTGTAAAGAACGATATCGCCGGAACGACAGAGTCTATAGCCCAAATTACCGCCGATACGCTTTACAAATGCTATAACGCCTTTTATAATCCCTCTAATATGTTTGTTTGTGTTTGCGGTAACGTTGATACAAACCGTGTTATAGAAATGACCAAAGACCTTATAAAAGCCGAAACAGGCTACAAAGTAGAGAGATTTATGCCGGTTGAATCAGAGGGTGTAAAAGAGCATTTGGTGGAAGAAAAAATGTCGGTTATGTTGCCCATTTTTACTTTTGGTTTTAAGCAAAAATGTGACGAAAGATTAAAACTAAAATCCAAAGTTTGTATAAATCTTTTGCTTGAAACACTTGCCGGCGACAGTTCTCCTTTGTATGCAAGACTTACAAAAGCGGGACTTATAGGCGAGTCGTTTGATTTTGAACTTATGTCATACGAAGGCGCCGCTTGTATTATTTTTGAGGGCGAGTCCGAAAAGCCAGAAGAAGTAAGAAAAGAAATACTAAAAGAAATAGAAAATATCCGTGAAAACGGAATAGATAAAAGACTTTTCTCCGCCGTTAAATGCCGTTTCTTTGGTGAAGAAATCAGAAAACTTGACAGCGTAGAAGAAATGTGTATGCAGTTTGCCGAAAGCAATATTGCAGGATATGAACTTTTTGACAAAATATCAGCCATTAAATCGGTCAGCGCCAATGAAGTTTTCAGATATATTGACCTTTTAAGAGAAGATAACTCGGTTTTATCTGTTATAAAACCGTTGGAGGAATAAAAAATGACGGCTTATAATATCACCCTTTTCGGTATACGTTTTCATATAAATCCGATAGCCTTTACCCTGCCTATAGGCAGCGGTTGGGATATTTATTGGTACGGTATAATTATTGCAACGGGCTTTTTACTCGCTATCCTTTACGGATATAAAAAAGCAAAAGACTATAGTATTAACACCGACCGTATGACCGATATAATACTGATAACCACTCCTCTTGCTCTGCTTTGTGCAAGAATATACTATATTATATTTGACGGCACACCAATAAGCAGCATTAAAGACTTTTTCGGTTTCGGTTCGTCTTCCGGCGTTTCGGGTATCGCTATCTACGGCGGAGTTATCGGCGCTATAGTTTTCGGCACCCTTGCATCAAAACTTAGAAAAGTGAACGTGCTTGATATGTATGATTTATCCCTCACCGCTTTTTTGATCGGTCAGGGTATAGGTCGCTGGGGCAACTTTGTAAACCAAGAGGCATACGGTACCTTTACCGGCAGCAGTTTTTGGGGTATGCAGAGCGAGCGCACAATAGCCGAAATGGGAGAGGGTTTGGTTCACCCTTGTTTCCTATACGAGTCAATTTGGTGTATAGCAGGATTTTTTGTTTTGAATTATATTTCAAAACACCGTAAGTTCAGCGGACAAATCGCCCTATGCTATGGTATTTGGTACGGATTTGGAAGAGGATTTATCGAACTGCTGCGCACCGATAGTCTGATGCTTGGAAATATAAAAGTTTCAAGCCTTTTGTCCTTTGTCGTTTGTATTGCCTGTGCGGCTATTATGGTGAAGATATTAAAAAAACAAAACGATAATAAAAAGGAAAAAGACAGCGATTACAAAAATGTTTTTTCTGAAGTAAAAAGCGAAGAGGGTGAAACCGATGAGCAAACTGATTGACGGAAAATTAGTTGCGCAATCCCTTAAAAAAGAAATAAAAGACGAGGTCTTAAAACTAAATAAAGAGGGTATAAACGTAGGTCTTGCCGTTATTTTGGTGGGAGATGACCCGGCGTCGCACATTTATGTAAAGAATAAAGCCGCCACCTGTGACACGCTCGGCATAAAATCTTTTGAGTATAATTTCAGTAATAATGCTTCAACAAAAGAGATTTTATCCTCTATTGAAAAACTGAATAATGATAGTAGGGTAAACGGTATTCTTTGCCAGTTGCCGCTGCCTTATACTATTGATAAAAAAGCAGTTATTGAGGCAATATCGCCTATAAAGGACGTTGACGGATTTCATCCTGTTAACACCGGTAAAATGCTATCGGGATATGGCGAACTTTTGCCCTGTACCCCTAGTGGCATAATAAAACTTTTAGATTATTATGATATAAAAATCGAGGGGAAAAATGCTGTCGTAATAGGCAGATCCGACATTGTCGGAAAACCACTTGCCGTAATGCTTTCAAAGAGAAATGCCACGGTTACTCTTTGCCACTCAAAGACAGTTGACCTTAAAAGTATCACAAAAACGGCGGATATTCTTATCTCAGCCGTAGGCAAAGAGGGGCTTATCTCAGCCGATATGGTAAAGAGCGGCGCTACGGTTATAGATGTAGGAATAAATCGCACCGATAAAGGACTTGTCGGTGACGTTTGTTTTGATGAGGTGAGCAAAGTAGCCGGTTATATCACCCCCGTACCTGGAGGTGTCGGCCCTATGACTATTGCTTCGCTGATGTTCAATACGGTAAAAGCCGCTAAAATACAGAATGGAATGAAGATATGAAACTTAAAATAAAAATAGTTATAACGGCTTTATTGTCCCTTCTTTGTTTATTGCCCGCCTTTACTGTTTTTGCCGCCGCTGATGATTATACCGTAAAAGAGCAGGACGGTTTTGTTGTAACCTATGGCGATAAAAATATTGAGTCGGTTGCCAAAATAATGGGCGTGACAAAAAGTGAACTCAAAAAAAAGATCAACGACGAAAATATTCTTTTTATAGCAGTCAACAGGGATAATTCAATACAGGTAAGACTTTCCCGATATGAAACCGAACTATCAAAAAAAGTTGAGGACATTTCCTATTTATCGGACACACTTTTAACCGATATTTTTCCCGAACTTGAAAACGATAACTATATAAAAACCGCAATAGGAAAAACCACCTTTATAAAAAATACCGAAACCCTTGTTGACAGTGGCGGAAACTATACATCTAATCAATACGTCACCATTAAAAACGGATACGTCTATCAAATCTCGGTTTACGTTTCCGAAAATGCAGAACAAAACTTGGCAGATCAGTTTGTAAATAATATCAGAATACTTAATGCGACAATTTATTCTCCCCGTCAAAAAATATTGGTCGTTTGCGGCATAGCGGTCTTTGTTATTTTGATTATTATAATGATTAGAGGCATTATAAAGGATATTCGTGCCGAATAAATAACATTTTGGGGTGTTGTTTTATGGTGGCTTTTGTGAAAGCAATCGCCGACTTTTATAAACAAGGGATAGAAATAAACAATGAAATCAGTTATATACTTGCACTGCTTCTTTTGTATAAAGCGGTTTATTTTGTGCTTGGTATGTTTTTTACAAGAAAGTTTAATCCCGCAAAAACAAAACATAAATACGGGATATGTATAGCCGCAAGAAACGAGGAAGCGGTTATAGGCAATTTGCTTGACAGTATTAACCGTCAGGACTATCCTAAGGACCTGTATAAAGTCTTTGTTGTAGCTGATAATTGCACCGATAACACCTATAAAGTTGCAAAAGAAAAGGGCGCTACGGTTTACAAGCGCTTTGATGATAAACACAGAACAAAGGGTTTTGCTTTGCAGTATTTGTTTGAAAAGATAGAGCAAGACTATAAGCGCAGTAGTTTTGACGGCTTTTTCATCTTTGACGCCGATAACCTCCTCAAAGAAGATTACATAAGTCGTATGAACGACGCTTTTGATAGCGGCGAGAAAATAATAACATCTTTTCGAAACACCAAAAACTTTGATGAAAACTGGATAGCCTCTACATACGCTCTTCACTGGATACGTTCAGCACGTACAAATCACAGGGCACGCAGTATTTTAAGACTTGCTACAAATATTCAGGGAACAGGCTTCCTTTTTGCAAGTGAGATAGTTAGAAACGGCTGGAAATACACCTCTCTTACTGAAGACAGAGCGCTCACCGCCGACTGTGTTGCGGCAGGGTATAGAATATCCTATCAGGATGCGGCGGAGTTTTATGATGAACAACCGGTAAACCTTAGAATTGCTTTAAGACAGCGCCTTCGTTGGTCAAAGGGTCACCTTCAGGCATTTGCCGAGTCGGGACCGTATCTTTTTATAAATATCTTTTTCGGAAAATTGATACTTAAAAAAGACTGGCGTGACCTAAAACAAACCGAGGACAGAAATCTCGCCTTTAAGATTTTAGAGTCTGTAAGGCACCGCTTTGCATCGTTTGATACGCTTGTGCAACTAACACCGCTTGTATTTATAAATCTTTTAAGGTGGTTTATTCTTTACGTTTTAATCTATGGTTGTTATGCTTATACAAACGGCGCCACAAAATATCTTTTCGGCGGAGGAAACGATTTTGCCACTACTTTAAGAGAATACTGCGACCTCAAGTGGAAACTACCGCCCGGGCTTAAAACTATGTTTATATGTATATCGCTTGCTGTGCTTTACCGCCTAATATACAGGGTAGGAGAGTACATAAAAAGTATGATGGATGCCGTATATTTCTTCCTTGTAGAATATGCAAGAATTAAAAAAATGAATATTTTTAAGAAAATACTTTACGTCTTTACCTGGCCTATATTCGATATTATCGGAAGATATACTATATATATAGCACTTTTTACCAAAGTGACCTGGAAACCTATTCCCCATAACAGTAAGGTTACAATAGACGATTTGAGGAGGGAAAAGTAATGCAAAGCATAATAAATCAGTTCTATAATGAGGGTTTTGCGACACTCTTTTTCCTTCGTCCTGTAAACTTTTTGAAAAAGAGGATAAAAAACAAAACGGCGATATTTGTTTTGTCATTTTTAATAAGGATTATTTATACCGCTTTTGTGCTGTATCTGGCATATAATTATTTAAGTTATAAACTCGAGTTTTTGTTCTTGCAATAACGTTGTAAATATGTTATTATTATTTAACATTGTAAATAATGTTTGGAGGTATCTGCATGCGTATTAAAAACAGCGCAAGAAAGATGTTGTCGTTATGTCTTGCTTTGGCTATGACAATATCGGTCTTTACTTGTTGTTACGGGCTGTCCATTATTGCCGCAGCTAATGATGAGTTTGACCTTAATTTAACCCCTGCGAATGACCAAATTGCGAGCGAGGGACAAACAACACTCAAAATTGATATAGCAAATGTTCCTGCTAATCTTTCATCCGTTGCGTTAGAGGTTACATTACCCTCAGGACTTGAATGTACAAAGACTAAATGGGGCGAGGTAACCGAGAACGACCCGATTACAAGTTCTTTTTCAAGGAGCACAATGTCAGGCGTTTTGGCTGCGGATACGTCTGTAGGCGATACAATTATTGACGGTACGCTTATCACCCTCACTCTAAAGGCAAAAACCGGAGCGCAGGGAAATCAAACCGTCAGCGTTCTTGTTAAGTTTATGAAAGCCGGATATGATAAAGATGATCCGGACGCCTTTATCACAAATACCACCGAGCGTTCAATAATGGTGCTTTGTGCCACTCATACTCTTGTCAATACCGCTTCGGCAGAGTATCTCAAAACAGCTGCCGACTGTACAAATGCCGCAGTTTATTATAAACATTGTTCGGTTTGCGGAACCGTTAGTGATGAGACCTTTACAAACGGAACGGCTCTCGGTCATACTCCGGGCGCTACCGTTAAAGAAAACGAAGTTTCCGCTTCTTGTACTGTTGACGGCGGATATGATAATGTAGTTTATTGCACGGTATGTAATGCGGAGATAAGCCGTGAACATATAACAATAAAAGCAAACGGTCATACTCCGGGCGCTATCGTTAAAGAAAACGAAGTTTCCGCTTCTTGTACTGTTGACGGCGGATATGATAATGTGGTTTATTGCACGGTATGTAATGCGGAACTTAGC
>JAFRLW010000043.1 GCA_017431035.1 Clostridia bacterium | reverse complement strand
TGATTGCGGCGAGGGTCCACCCGTTCCCATACCGAACACGGAAGTTAAGCTCGCTTGCGCTTACGATACTTGGCGGGCAGCTGCCTGGGAAAATAAGTAGGTGCCAACATCTTTGCCTTAATAGCTCAGTCGGTAGAGCACTCGGCTGTTAACCGAGTTGTCGTAGGTTCGAGTCCTACTTGAGGCGCCAAAGAGAAAATCCTATCACGAAAGTGGTAGGATTTTTGCTTTGTATTATTCATTTTTAAGTATTCATTAAGTCAAGCGTGATAGGATTTTCTAAATGAATAATGAATACTTAAGATTTAAGAATGAAAAATTTTTGCGTGGCTCCGCCACGAATCTTATAAGTCCTGATTCTCAGGGCTTTCCTTTTTTCTGGGCGTATGATATAATTTTTATAGTTCATATTAAATCAACTGCACAAGAGAACCGTCCCCTTGTGTTTTCTTAAGGAAGTAGTACTTGGCTTGAAACGATTTTTGCATTTGACATGTTTTTATATAAAAAACGAAGTTTTTTATCAAGCCTTGTGTATAAATTGTAGATTTAATAAAAAAGTTATTGACAGGATGCCATTTTTCATTATATTATACTTGTTGGGTGATTGTGCGTATGAATCGTTTTGTATCAATAATATCATTTGGTTTTGCAACGGCGGGTTTTACATATATGTTTAAAAATGATGTTATATTTTCGTGTTGCATTGGTGTCATTGCTAGTTTAATTTTTTCAATAGGTCTTTATGTGCAGAGTAAAGCAAGCTATTTTTGGAATACAAAACTAAATAGAATAATATATTATCTTTCAAGAAATGACAGCGAATACAATATTGTTTCAAAAGAGTTTAGTTATACCTGTATTAATGATAAAGAGTACAAATGCAAAAAACATATAACAATATATCCAACAAGGAATGATGTTGATCGTATATCAGAAAGATTTGCATGGTCTGCTCGTTCATCTAATGCAAAGATTATACCGTTGAAAAATGAACATGAAATTAAAGATATACGCCAGCAAGAATTATGGACTTGTTATTCGGTCTATTTCAATCATACATGCCAAAAACATAAAGAATATGAAACGGGTTCGGCAATAGAAAATCTTATTGATGAACACGGAGAAGCGGTACCATTTTTGTCGGCTACGGTTGAGAGAAAAACGAAGACCTTAGTTATGTATGTTAAATTTGAGAATAAAAGTGTTTCTCCAGTGGCTACTTTTAAAGTTTTCACGCCAAAATGTATGACGAAAGAGTTACATAGCGAAGAGTTGGCATATGATAATATTGTAAAAGGATTTAAATGTGTTGTCAACTTTCCGAGACCAAATTGGAAATATGTAATATCGTGGGAATACAAAAATTCTTGACTTTTTACTATTTTAGTGATATTATGTTAATAGAGAGGGTGTAGTTATGCAAGATTAGTTATTATTATTATTTTAAGATGTGACTAAAGTTGGAATATTATATTTTGGCAGGGATATACCCTGCCTTTTTTAGAACTTTGCATTGTGCAAGGAGTATAATGCAAAGGGTCGCTTTTATGTGCTTTGCAGGGGGTTCAAATCTGCCTAAGAAACACAAAACAATAGCCACCCATTAGGGTGGCTATTGCTTTGTTTCTTTTTAATAAGACTTTAATCTTCCGATTATGTCAACCGCCGAGTGCGTGGCACGAGGATGTTAACTGCTACACCCCTTTAAGGACTTGTTAGAATCGAACTTACGACTTTTAAAAATGTATTGCATTATTCTCTTGTGTATGATACTATGACTCTATAATATTTATATCTATCTTTACCGCTAAGATAGCCACAGGCTTTATGGTGGCTTGTTTTTTATGAGTCCATTATTTTTTGATAAACAATGATAGATTGATAGTGACAAAATTTTTAACAGGTTATGCTGTTTTTCATGTTTATGTAGAGTGTTTTTTGAACCAGTATACAATAAAGAATGATGATATTTGTGTTGAAAGGATTTGTTGTTATGGGATTCGTGACTTTAAATTGTCCAAATTGTGGAGCAAACATACAACTTGATGAAAGCAAGGAGTTTGGTTTCTGCTCCTTTTGTGGCACAAAATTGTTGCAAGATAAAATTGTTGTTGAACATAGAGGCAGTATTGCAATCGAACATAAAAACGAAATCGACAATCTGTTGCTTCGAGCAGCGGACATGATGAATAAGCGCCAATATGATGATGCAGAAAGATATTACAATCGTGTTCTTGATTACGATTATAATAATCAAACTGCTCGTAAGGCTATGGACATACTATATAAAATTGTCAAAGAGCCAAATTTATTTGTTTCGGTTGCATCAGGAACTTTATATAGCAAGTCTGCACAAGTAATAGTTTATATTGACAATAACAAAATAGCCGTTTTGCCCTCTGGTTCACATCAAGCTTTTACCCTGCCCGTGGGGAAACATATATTGGCGTTTAAGATTCGTAACACATTTTCGAAAAGTCAAGAAGAGATTATAATAAATGATCGCTTTACAAAAATTAATGTTTCAGCAATATGTAAATTTGGCGGCAGAATTGAGATTTTAAAATCTATGTAATACAAAAGTCGGTTTCATGCGTTTTGCATGGAATATCATTCCATCAGGTGAAGTCAACAGATAAACCACCCGTCAGGGTGGTTTTGTGTTGCTCTTTTTTTTAAGTTTTATATTTTCTTACAATATGGTATAATAAACTTATATAAAACGAGGTGGTTTTATGAGAAGGATATTTGCCTTGGTTTTAGCGATTGTTTGCGTTATCGGTATTGCCGGATGCAAGGGTAAAACGGAGGTTAAAATTGACTACGGCACATCAAAACTTTACTCAAAAAGTGATATGGATGCGGCGATAAAACTTATAAAAAAACAGTTCAAGAACTTTGGCGGATGCGAACTTCACTCTATCACCTACGGCGGCGACGAGAAATGCAACGACGAGAATATCGAGTGGATGAACGATCTTGAACTTGCAAACGATAATGCGGAAACCTTTACCGAGTGTATTATGTTTAGGAGCAGTTTTCACTCGCCAAAAGAAAACGCCGGCACTTTTATACCCGATAAAGAGTATGAGGACTGGCAATGGTGGCTTGCACGAAGTGAAAAAGGGTCATGGAAACTTATGACCTGGGGATATTAAAGAAAAGATAATATGATACTTTTTATAAATGCTTGTGTCAGAGAAAAATCGAGGACAAAACGCCTTGCCGACCGCCTTTTATCAAAACTTAACGGCGAGGTTAAAGAGATAAAACTCGAAAACGCAGATTTTCCGAAAACTAACGAGGAGTTTTTATCACTTAGAGACGCTCTTTTAGAAAAAGGCGACTTTGATAATAAACTTTTTGATTACGCCAAAGACTTTGCAAAGGCTGAGGAAATTGTCATAGCGGCGCCATACTGGGACCTGTCTTTTCCCGCTATGCTAAAACAGTATTTAGAACAAATATGCGTTGTGGGTGTGACTTTCAGATATAATTCTTCGGGAGTTCCTATCTCGCTTTGCAAGGCAAAACGACTCATCTATATCACCACCGCAGGCGGAGAATATGTGCCATTTGACTTCGGCTTTGAATATGTAAAAGCGCTCTCAGTCAGTCTTTTCGGCATAAAGGATATAAAACTTGTTAAGGCTACGGGACTTGATATAGAGGGGAAAGACGAAGAGAGAATACTGAAAAAAGCAGAAGAGGAAATTGATAATTTATAAAAAATACCTGCCGACCTTTATAGGTGGCAGGTGTTTTTTAGTTATGCGCATTGTAGTATAGTTTTTTTATGTCTTTTGGCAAATTATCGGGTATCATACGGTTTAGATTATCTTCATTTCCGTCTTTTATGGCGGTTTCGTAGTACCAACATTTGAACTTTAACATATCAAGTGTTTTTTGAAGCCCTTTCAGTTCCTTTTCCACCGCTTCTTTCCTTTTTTCAAAAAGCGCTTTGCGGTTTTTGTAGGTTTTACTGCCCTCGGTACACAACGCCATAAACTGCTTAATGTCTTTTATCTCAAGCCCCGAGATTTTAAGACACTCAATTACCCTTATTGCCTCAAGTTCTCTTTCACTGAACTTGCGTACACCCGACTTCCTTTCAAGATAGGGGAAAAGCCCCTCTTTGTCGTAGTAACGAAGTGTGGAAATCGGCAGGTCGAACATCTCGGACACTTGACCGATAGTATATCTCAGTTCAATTTTGTTTTCTTCCATTATTTCACCTGATTTCAAAATTTTGAGTAGACCTATCAGGACTTATTGCCTTTGTAAGTAACAGGTCAACGTCTAAAAAAAGAACACAACTAAAAAAACATAACTAAAAAAATAGACTATGCTAAAAATAAATCTTGACCTAAAGTCAGGTTTAGGTGTTATAATATATTATACAGTAAATGGCTTTGAAAATCAAGAGGGTTTTTGAGAAAAAACATAGCCGTTTAGAAAAAAACATAGCCGTTTAGAAAAACAAAAAACTTTTTTGCCGAAAACAAAATGTTTCGACTAAACTATTTTAGTGTATAAGGAGATTTTTATTATGATGAAATGCGAAGAACTTAAACTGACAAACGAATGGGATAAAACCTTCGAGAAAGACGAACGTGTTTACCACAAAAAAGTGACCTTTATAAACCGTTACGGCATAACCCTTGCCGCCGATATGTACACACCGAAAAACGCAAAAGGGAAACTTCCCGCCATAGCGGTTTCGGGACCTTTTGGCGCAGTAAAGGAGCAGTCTTCCGGTCTTTATGCTATGTGTATGGCGACAAGAGGTTTTTTGACAATTGCTTTTGACCCGTCTTTTACGGGGGAGAGCGGCGGAAAGCCGAGATATATGGCTTCACCCGATATCAACACCGAAGATTTTCAAGCGGCGGTGGATTTTCTTTCCGTACAGGAGAACGTAGACGCTGAGAAAATAGGTATTATCGGCATTTGCGGATGGGGCGGTATGGCGCTGAATGTTGCCGCACTTGATACAAGAATAAAAGCTACCGTTGCTTCTACTATGTATGATATGACCCGTGTAAATGCAAACGGATATTTCGACAGTGAAGACAGTGAGGAAAAAAGATACGAAAAAAAAGCGGCGCTGTGCGCACAGCGTATAGCCGATTATAAAGCGGGCGAGTATCAACTCGGCGGCGGAGTGGTTGAAACCGTGACGGAAGATATGCCTTTCTTTGTGAAAGATTATCATGACTACTATAAGACAGAGCGTGGCTATCATCCCCGTTCCCTCAATTCAAACGGCGGTTGGAACACGATTGGTTGCGAGTCCTTTATGAACCAGCCGATACTTAAATATTCAAACGAAATACGTTCCGCCGTAATTATGATACACGGCGAAAAGGCGCACTCTTGCTATTTCAGCCGTGACGCTTACGCAGATATGATAAAAGGCAATAAATATACCGACAATAAAGAACTTTATATTATACCGGGCGCCGTTCATACCGACCTTTATGATAAAACGGACGTTATCCCCTTTGACAAGTTAGATGAGTTTTTCAAAAAGTATTTAGGATAAATGATGAAAAAACTTTTTTTGATTTTTCTTCTTGTCGTGTTGCCTTTTTCTTTTCTTGTTTCCTGCAAAGAAAAAGAGAATATCAAGACCGATAGTTTTCCGGCAGCAGTAAATATTGAAGAGAACAATAAAAAACTTCACCTTTTTATAAATGGCGAAGAATATGACGTCGCTTGGGAGGATAACGCCTCAGTCGGCGCCCTTATTTCCCTTGCAGAGAAAAATGAAATAACAGTAAAGGGAAACTTGTACGGAAACTTTGAACAGGTGGGGGCTATCGGGCAAAATCTTCCGTCAAGCGACAGAAGACTTACGACAAACAGCGGAGACATTATGCTTTATAGCGGTGACAAAATTGTAGTGTTTTACGGCTCTAATACGTGGGAATACACTCCGCTTGGAAAGATAAGAAGCAAAACGGAAGCGGAACTTACGGCACTACTGTCAGCAGATAGCGTCACGATTAAAATCTCATATTATTAAAAAATAAAAGCCCTTTTGGGCTTTTATTTTATGACGCCCTGTGTTATAATAATATAAAACTTGATTTATGGCTTATCATTGATAAGCCATTGTTGAAATGGGTGAATAAAATGAAATACGAATACAATACCTTTGGCACCTGCTCAAGAAAAATCACCTTTGATTTAGAGGATGACAAGGTTAAAAACATCAATTTTGAGGGCGGTTGCAACGGAAATCTCAAAGCCATTTCAAAACTTGTAGACGGGTGGAGCCCCGAAAAGATAGAGCAGTATCTGAAAGGGAACACCTGCGGCGGCAGACCGACCTCTTGCGCTGACCAGTTAGCACGTGCGGTTATGGAAGCCAAAGCGACGGCAAATAAATAAACAGTAAACGTCCTAAAAATGTTTTCAGGACGTTTTTTTATTTTTACCTCTTGACATATAAAAAAACCGATGTTATAATCTAATTACCTACTAAAAAGGTAGGTAAAAGGATGATGCTATGAAAATCAATTTATTTGAAAGACTTGTAAGGGCTAATTTTCGCTTCGGACGAATGTGTAGATGTTGTTTTTGTTAAAATACACATTTATAAAGAAGGGAATTATATAATATGTCAAAATACAGATTTGAAACATTACAAGTACACTACGGTCAGGAACAAGCTGACCTTTCCACCGATTCACGTGCGGTGCCGATATACGCCACCACATCATATGTTTTTAAGGACTCAAAACAGGCGGCGGCACGATTTGGTCTTTCTGAGGGCGGCAACATCTATACCCGCCTTATGAACCCGACCTCCGACGTTTTTGAAAAACGCATAGCGGCGCTTGAAGGCGGCGTAGGCGCACTCGCTACCGCTTCGGGTGCGGCGGCAATAACCTATGCCGTTCAAAATATCACAAGAGCCGGTGACCATATAGTTTCCGCCTCTAACCTCTACGGCGGAACCTTTAACCTATTTTCCCATACTCTTAAAGACCAGGGGATAGAGGTCACCTTTGTAGACGGCACCGACCCCGAAAACTTCAGAAAAGCCATAAAAGATAATACAAAACTGCTTTATGCCGAAACACTCGGAAATCCGAACTCTGACGTTATCGATATTGAGGCTGTGTCCGCTATCGCACACGAAAACGGAATACCGTTTGTTATTGACAGTACCTTTGCCACCCCATATCTTATAAGACCCATTGAACACGGCGCCGATATAGTTGTTCACAGCGCCACAAAGTTTATAGGCGGTCACGGAACGGTGATGGGCGGCGTTATTATCGATTCAGGGCGTTTTGACTGGGCGGCAAACGATAAGTTTCCGGGACTCTCAAAACCCAACCCCTCATATCACGGCGTTGTATTTACTGAAGCGGTGGGAAATCTCGCTTATATAATCAAACTTCGCACAACCATAATGAGAGATGAGGGAGCAGCGATTTCACCCTTTAACTCATTTTTACTGCTTCAGGGGCTTGAAACGCTGTCGCTTCGTGTTGAGCGCCATATAGAAAATGCGCTTAAAGTTGTTGATTTTCTTAAAAATCACCCTAAGGTTAAAAGCGTCAACCATCCGTCACTGGCAACCGGCCACGCCAAAGAACTGTATGATAAATACTTCCCGAACGGAGCGGCGCCTATATTCACCTTTGATATAGACGGCACCGCCGAGGACGCCAAAAAGTTTACCGAGAGCCTGAAACTTTTCTCTCTTCTTGCAAACGTTGCGGACGTTAAATCGCTTGTTATTCACCCTGCTTCAACTACGCACAGTCAGTTGTCGGAAGAAGAACTGCTTAGTTGCGGTATAACACCTCAAACGGTAAGGCTTTCTATAGGCACCGAGCATATTGACGATATTATAGACGACTTAAAGCAAGGCTTTGAACAAATAAAATAATAGTTTTATTTTGATGTATTTTAAGTTATAATGATAATGAAAGGATGATTTATATGTCAAAAATATACACATCAGTAACTGAACTAATCGGAAAAACTCCGCTTTTGGAACTAACCAATATAGAAAAAGAACTAAATCTCAAAGCAAAG
The DNA here is from genome assembly GCA_017431035.1 of Clostridia bacterium. GTDB lineage: Bacteria > Bacillota > Clostridia > Oscillospirales > Acutalibacteraceae > UBA737. The sequence continues at coordinate 15,731 of JAFRLW010000043.1, read as the reverse complement.
ATTTTTGCAAAACTTGAATACTTTAACCCTGCGGGTTCGGTCAAAGACCGTGTTGCAAAATCCATTGTTGACGAGGCGGAAAAAAGCGGAAAACTCAAAAAGGGCGCTACAATAATCGAGCCGACTTCCGGCAACACCGGTATAGGTCTTGCTTCGGTTGCGGCGGCAAGAGGATATAATATGATACTTGTTATGCCGGAAACTATGAGCATAGAAAGACGTCAACTCGGTGCCGCTTATGGTGCAAAGGTTGTGCTTACCGATGGCGCAAAGGGTATGAAAGGCGCTATCGCCAAAGCCGAAGAACTAAATGCGGAAATTGAAAACAGCATTATAGCAGGTCAGTTTGTAAATCCGGCGAACCCGAAGATACATTATGAAACTACAGGTCCTGAGATATATGAAGATACAAACGGCAACGTCGATATATTTATTTCCGGCGTAGGCACCGGCGGTACAGTAACCGGTACGGGCAAATACTTAAAAGAAAAGAAAAGCGACGTTAAGATTATCGCCGTTGAGCCGAAAGGTTCTCCCGTTCTCTCTACCGGTGTTGCGGGACCGCATAAAATACAGGGTATCGGCGCAGGCTTTGTGCCGGATGTACTTAACACCGATATTTATGACGAGATTTTCACCGTAGAAAATGAGGAAGCATTTGCCACAGGAAGACTAATCGCCAAAAAAGAGGGCGTTCTTGTAGGTATTTCCTCAGGTGCGGCGCTCTTTGCGGCTATTGAAACGGCTAAAAAAGAGGAAAACAGCGGAAAAAATATAGTTGTGTTATTACCCGATACCGGCGAACGCTATTTATCAACTCCAATGTTCAGTGAAGAATAAAAAAATGCCGGCAGTAAAATGCCGGCTATTATTATGAAAAAGGGAAGATATATGAAAATATATGCTGACAACGCCGCAACAACAAAAATAAGCAAAGCGGCGCTTGATACAATGATAAAGGTTATGGAGGAAAAATACGGAAATCCCTCAAGCCTTTATGAAATAGGACAAAACGCAAAAAACATTATAGAAGAAGCAAGGGAAACGGTGGCTGCGGCTCTGGGCGCTTCTCCCCGTGAGATTATATTCACATCAGGTGGCAGCGAGTCGGATAATCAGGCGATAATCACCGCCGCCGCCATAGGCGAAAAGAAGGGTAAGAAACATATTGTTTCCACCGCAATAGAACACCACGCCGTGCTTCATACTTTGAACAAACTGAAAAACAAGGGCTTTAGCATTACTCTTTTGCCGGTTGATAATAATGGACTTATTGATTTAGAAGAACTGAAAAACGCCATAACTGATGATACCTGTCTTGTGAGCGTTATGTTTGTCAATAACGAGATAGGTGTGATAGAGCCTATAGAGGAAATAGGGAAAATATGCAGAGAAAAAGGCGTTCTTTTCCACACCGACGCCGTTCAAGCGACAGGGCATATAAAAATTGACGTGGGGGCTATGAATATAGATATGCTCTCCCTCTCCGCCCACAAGTTTCACGGACCAAAGGGAATAGGTGCGCTTTATTTCAGAAAAGGCATACCCCTTACCGCCATAATAGACGGCGGTGCACAAGAGAGGGGAAAACGTGCCGGCACCGAAAACGTGCCTGCTATAGCAGGTATGGCTGTAGCGCTGAAAGAGGCTACAGAAGCACTTGAAAGCAACGCCGAAAAAACAATTGCCGTAAGGGATTATATAATAGACGGACTAAATAAAATACCCTATGCAGAACTAAACGGCGATAGAATAAAACGTGCGCCGTCTAATATCAATTTTTGCTTTGAGGGAATAGAGGGCGAGTCGCTTCTTCTCTTGCTTGACGATAAAGGCATATCCGCTTCGTCAGGTTCGGCTTGTACTTCGGGTTCCCTTGACCCGAGCCACGTACTGCTTGCCATTGGCAGACCGCACGAGGTTGCACACGGATCGCTTAGATTATCAATAGACGAAAACCTCACTAAAGAAGAGGCGGATTATATTATAAAATCCGTAAAAGATACGGTTGAATATCTTCGTAATATGTCACCCCTTTGGCGAGATTTAGTGACCGGAAAAAGAAAACATATTTTTGAGGAGTATTAAATTATGGCTTTATATAGTGAAAAAGTAATGGACCACTTCAAAAATCCGAGAAATGTTGGTATAATAGAAAATGCCGACGGTATAGGCGAGGTAGGAAATCCCGTTTGCGGTGATATAATGAAAATATATCTGAAGATTGATAACGGGATTATTAAAGACGTTAAGTTTGAAACTTTCGGTTGCGGAAGCGCAATCGCTTCAAGTTCAATGGCAACCGAAATGATAAAAGGCAAAACGGTAGAAGAAGCGCTTCTTCTCACAAACAAGGCGGTAACTGAGGCGCTTGACGGATTACCTGCCCACAAAATACACTGTTCCGTCCTTGCGGAAGAGGCAATAAAATCGGCGGTTAAAGATTATTACGATAAAAATAACGTCGCCTATGACAACAGCATTTTCAAAGGGCTAGACAACGCCACCGCTTGTCATAGACATTAAAGGGAGTGTAGGTTTATGCTTATTTCCACAAGGGGAAGATATGCGCTTAGAGTTATGGTGGATATAGCCGAAAACGGAAAAGAGGGTTATATCGCTATGAAAGACGTTGCCGCAAGGCAGGAGATTTCGCTTAAGTATATCGAAAGAATTCTTCCCGTACTGGTTACAAACGGACTGCTCTCAGGCGTTCACGGTAAAGGCGGCGGATATAAACTTACAAGAGATCCGTCGGAGTACACTTTGCAGGAGATACTTAAACTTACCGGCGACCTAAACCCGATGGGTTGTCTTGAAAACGGCGGAAAACCCTGTAGCAGAAGCAAAGATTGTAGGACAAGACCTGTTTGGGATAAACTGAACACCCTTTTGAACGATTATCTAAAAGGGGTAACCATAAAAGACCTGATGAAAGAGTAAAAAAGCACCCTTCGGGTGCTTTTTTTACATATATTTTCTTGACTTTAATTCTATATGGAATTATAATTACAAAGTGGAAAAATAGTACCTATTTTATTTATTTTCTACGGTAAAAATATTTCGTGAAAAATGGCTTGTCCTTACCGATGATAAGCCATAGTTTATCCCTTTAGATGATAAACTATTTTGAAAGGTGGAGGAATTATTGGAAACCAAACAGGAAAAAGCTAAAAGACTCGCAAGAATATGGATAGACTCACGCAAAAAAGCAGGCAAAACTCAGGAATATATGGCAAACGGACTTTCCGTTTCAACCAAAACGGTACAAAACTGGGAAAAAGGAATAACCGCACCCGATCTTTATATGAGCAGCGAGTGGTTTGACCTTTTGGGCATTAACCCTCTACCATATTATTTGTCGTTTATATACCCTGAACTATTTGAAAACATTGCGCCGGAGGATAGCGACGAAAGACTTGAAAATGCGCTTATGTCCTTAATAAAAAAATCAACCATGACCGAAAAAAGACAACTGCTGTTTTTAATGGCAGGTTCTCACGGCGGTTCGTGGTATTCGCTTTTGCAGATGTTTACCGCCCATTGTCATACCGATCTTCGTTCAAGGGTGATGGCGGCGCAAATGATACTTGAAAACTACGAAATGGATAAAAGCACAAAAAGGCTTGTATGCCCTAAAAATATTCAACCCGATATCGAACTTTTAAGAGAGTCGATTGAAAACGGAAGAAGAGCCGTTCATAAAAACAAAAAAGGCTATACCAATATGATAAATATCAGCAAGGAGAACAAATGATAGTAGCACTTAAACCCGGAGTAGAAAAAGAAAAACAGGAGGGACTTGTATCCTGGCTTAAAAGTCTTGGCCTTGATATACACGTATCAGCAGGACAGTATCAAACAATTTTAGGCCTTATCGGTGATACAAGTAAAATAGATACCGAACTTATAGAGAGCCTTGATATAGTAGACTCGGTAAAAAGGGTGAGCGAGACCTTCAAATGCGTAAACAGAAAGTTTCACCCCGATGATACCGTTATTGACGTAAACGGCGTGAAAATCGGCGGCGGAAACTTTTGTATGATAGCAGGTCCCTGCTCGGTTGAAAATCCCGACCAAATAGTAGAGGTTGCACGGGCGGTAAAGTCAGCCGGCGCAAATCTCCTGCGTGGCGGAGCCTTCAAGCCGAGAACTTCTCCCTATGATTTTCAAGGTCTTGGCAAAGAGGGGATAGAACTTCTTAAAATTGCAAGAAAAGAAACCGGGCTTCCTATTGTCACCGAGATAATGAGTGTGTCCGACCTGCCTCTTTTTGAGGACGTTGATGTTTTGCAGGTAGGCGCTCGCAATATGCAAAACTTTGACTTGCTTCGTGAACTCGGCTCGTTTGGCAAACCCGTTCTTTTGAAAAGAGGACTTGCAAACACGTTAAAAGAACTGCTTATGAGCGCCGAGTATATTATGGCAAGCGGAAACGATAACGTTATTCTTTGCGAGAGGGGTATTCGCACATATAGTGATTATCTGCGCAACACGTTAGACCTTGCCGCAGTACCGATGCTTAAAGAACTGTCCCATTTACCCGTAATAGTTGACCCGAGTCACGCCACAGGTATAGCCCGTATGGTGCCGCCTATGGCTTTGGCGGCGGTAGCGGCAGGCGCCGACGGACTGATAATTGAGGTGCATAACGACCCGATACACGCCCTTTGTGACGGTGCGCAGTCGTTAAAACCCGATGAATATGCCGTCCTTTCAAAGAAAATAGAGGCTGTACGTGAGGCGATAAAATGATAGCGGGAATTGTAGGTTTAGGCCTTATAGGCGGCTCTTTCGCAAAAGCGTATAAAAAAGCAGATGATACGGTCTTGGCTCTTGATACGGATAAAAGCACCCTTTCTTTTGCTATGCTTGCAGGAAGCGTTGATGATAAACTCACAAAAGAGAATATATCAAACTGCGATATTGTTCTTCTTTGCACCTATCCTGCGGCGGCGATAGAGTTTTTGGACGATTTCGGAAAACACATAGGCAAAAAGGCTATTGTGATAGACTGTTGCGGAACAAAAAGAGATATTTGTAAAGAGGGATTTTCGGCGGCTCGTGAATACGGTTTTACCTATCTTGGCGGTCACCCTATGGCGGGAACACAGTTTTCAGGGTTCAAGTATTCAAAAGCAACTCTTTTTTATAATGCGCCTATGGTTATCGTGCCGCCGTCTGACTTTGATATAGTTTTGCTTGATAAGGTGAAACAACTGCTTTCTCCTGCAAAGTTTGCTCACCTGACGGTCACAACTGCCGAAGAACACGACAAAATGATAGCCTTTACTTCTGAACTTGCGCACATAGTTTCAAGCGCATATATCAAAAGTCCTACTGCCCTTTCTCACAAAGGCTTTTCGGCAGGAAGTTACAGGGATTTGACAAGAGTTGCCTGGATGAACGCTGATATGTGGTCGGAACTCTTCCTTGACACTAAAGATTATTTGATTGAGGAAATAGATACGATTATAAAAAACCTTAATATGTATAAAGAAACGCTTCAAAAGGGCGACCAAAAGCGACTTAAAGAACTGATTAACGAGGGAAAAAGAATTAAAGAAAAGGTTGATGGCTGATGCAAAAAATCAATATACCGCTTAAGGACAGTTATGACTGTTTTGTCGGTGAAGATTTGCTTAAAATAAGCGGAGAAATAATAAAAGACCTGTCAAAAGCCGAAAAAATAATGATAGTTTCCGACGATGTTGTTTTTTCCCTTTACGGCGAGACGTTAAAAGACAGCCTTAAAAAGAGCGGTTTTATAACCGATAGTTTTGTTTTCAAAAACGGCGAAAAGCAAAAAAATCTTGATACAGTCAGAAATCTTCTGTCTAAAATGATAGATTTTAATATGACCAGAACTGATATTGTTGTGGCGCTTGGCGGCGGTGTTGTCGGCGACCTTGCAGGTTTCACCGCTTCTATCTTCAAAAGGGGAATAAAATATGTTCAAATACCGACAACCCTCCTTGCTGCAGTAGACTCCTCTGTCGGCGGAAAAACGGGTGTTGATTTTTCGGGACTGAAAAATCAGGTCGGCGCTTTTTGTCAACCGTTAGCCGTTATTTGCGATACAAAAACTTTTGATACTCTGCCTTATAAGCAGTATATTTGCGGTGCGGCGGAGGTTATAAAATACGGGGTAATAAGCGATAGCAAACTTTTTTACTCTCTAAAAGAAACGCCGATAAAAGAAAACTATGAAAATATAGTTTCCACCTGCATAAAGATAAAAAGAGATTACGTACTTAAAGATGAGTTTGATTTAGGGGATAGAATGTTTCTCAATTTCGGTCACACCATAGGTCACGCCGTTGAAAGTCTTGCGGGATTTTCACTCACTCACGGCGAGTCTATAGCGGTGGGTATGGCGATTATTTCAAGCAAAGCGGCAGAAAAAGGTTTTTGCGAAGAATATGTGAAAACGGATATTATAAGTTTGTTAGAAAAATATGATTTGCCGGTAAGTACCGATATAAAAAAGGAAAAAATCGCCGAGGCGGTTTCACAGGATAAAAAGACCAAAGGCGACACTTTAAGCCTGATAGTTCCCGTGAAAATCGGCGAGTGCAAAATAGAAAATATTAAAAAAAGAGAAATAAAAGACTGGATATAAAAATGGAAAAGGTTATTAAAAAGGGTAAAAGATGCGGTGAGGTTATACTCCCCTCATCAAAATCGGCGGCGCATAGAGCCCTTATTTGTGCGGCGCTGACAAAGGGCGAAAACAAGGTTGTAGTAAAAGGAATATCAAAAGATATTCTTGCTACCGCCTCTTGCCTTAATGCACTTTTTAATAATGTAAAAGAGGTTGAGGACGGGTTCTTGGTTTCAAGCCCTGTTATAAACACCGAAAACACAGTAGAACTTTTTTGTAATGAAAGCGGAACAACCTTGCGCATTATGTTACCCCTTGTCGGCGTTTTCGGCATAAAAGCCGTGTTTTGTTTAGAGGGCAGACTGCAGGAAAGACCGATAGATGACCTCGCCTCATTACTTGTTTTACATGGGATGAGTATAATAAAAGAGGGAAACAAGATTAAAGTCGGCGGAAAACTACTTGGCGGAGAATATCAGATAAAAGGCGATATTTCCTCGCAGTATATTTCGGCGCTTTTATTCTCTTTGCCTCTTATAGAGGGTGAAAACACCCTTAAAATTATCGGCGATATAAAATCAAAAAGTTATATCGAAATGACAAAAGAAGCGCTGTCGCTTTCCGGCATAGATTATAAACAAAAAGAAAACGTATATAAAATAAACGGCAAATGTGATTATTCTTTCCCCGCAGTTTTCTCGGTCGAGGCGGACTGGTCGGCGGCGAGCGCCTTTGCCTTTATGGGCGCAGTATCAAAATCGGGCGTTACGCTTAAAGGTCTAAGCCTTAAGTCCAGCCAGGGTGATAAGAAAATTATAGATATTTTAGAGAATATGGGCGCCATAGTTTCGGCAGAGGACAATGATATAACCATAAAATCGGGAAAACTCGCCCCCGTTAAACTAAACGCCGACGAAATAATAGACGCCGTGCCTACCCTTGCGGCTTTCTTATCCGGCGTTAAAGGAAAGAGCGAAATCACAGGCTGCAAAAGGCTAAAGTATAAAGAGTCAAATAGGCTTTTTTCTACTACATCTATGCTTGAAAATCTCGGCGCAGATATAACATCAACAGAAGATACTATTTTTATAAACGGAAAAGAAGAAATAACCGGCGGCAAAACAACCGTGTTTTCCGACCACCGCATTGCCTTTGCGGCGGCGGTTGCAGCCCTGTTTTCAAAAGAGGACGTTTTGATAGATGACGCTGAGTGCGTTAAAAAATCATACGTTGATTTTTGGAAAGACTTTGAAAGTTTGAAGGTGGAAAAATGATTTTTAACGGTGAAAATATAAAAGTTGAAATCAGGGGTAGTTCCCACGCCGAAAAAATAGAAGCGATAATAAACGGGATACCTAAAGATACTAAAATCGACAAAGAGTTTTTGTCCTGCTTTATGGCTCGCAGAGCGCCGGGAAAAAACAGTTATTCCACTCCTCGAAAAGAGCCTGACGAGGTCATATTCACAAAAGGCGTTAAAGACTATATCACAACGGGCGGAGAAATTGCCGCCACTATATATAACACCAACACAAAAAGCAAAGATTACACCGACAATGCTTTTATACCCCGTCCCGGTCACGCCGATTATACCGGTTATATAAAATACGGCGAGACCTATGATAACGTGGGTGGCGGAGCCTTTTCGGGAAGAATGACGGCGCCCCTTTGTATTGCAGGCGCTATATGTATTTCACTACTTAAAGAAATGGGTGTTGAGATTATATCCCGTGTCTATTCAATAGGCAATGTAAAAGATAGGGGAGAACTGCTCTTTACAACCGCAAAAAAAGATTTTCCCGTAGTTGATGATACCGTAGCCCCTCTTATGATAAAGGAAATAGAAAACGCAAAAGAAAACGGCGACTCTGTCGGCGGAATAGTGGAAGTTTCCGTCAAAAACTTTCCTGCCGGTATAGGCGGACCTATGTTTATGGGAATTGAGGGCAAACTTTCCTATGCGCTTTTTGCCATACCTGCCGTAAAGGGCGTTTCTTTCGGCTCGGGCTTTTCGGGTACAAAAATACGTGGCAGCAAGAATAACGACCCGTTTTATGTACAAAACGGTAAAATCAGAACTAAAACCAATAATTCAGGCGGTATTTTGGGCGGTATATCAAACGGCGAGAATATCAATTTCAAAGTCGCTTTTAAGCCCACTCCGTCCATAGCAAAAGAGCAAGAAAGCGTAAACCTTAAAACTATGGAAAACGTGAAGTTTTCGGTCAAAGGCAGACACGACCCCTGCGTAGTAGTCCGTGCCGTGCCGGTGGTAGAAGCGGCGGCTGCCATAGTTTTATACGATATGATTAAGGGAGAAAAATAAATGGGAATTGAAGATTTGAGAAAAGATATCGACTCCTCCGATAAAAAAATAGCGGAAGCCTTTGAAAAAAGGATGGAAACCGCCAAAAAAATAGCGGAATATAAAAAGGAAAACGGTTTGCCCGTTCTTGACCTTAAAAGAGAAAGGGCAAAACTAAACGAGATAGCCTCCCTTACAAAAGACGAACTAAAAGACTATATAAGAGAACTATACTGCCTTATGTTCGACCTTAGCAAAAGTTATCAAAACAAAACGTTAAAAGAGACGTCGGAATTATCGCTTAAAATACAAAAAGCGGTCGAAGATACCGAAAAACTCTTTCCCGAAACGGCTATGGTCGCTTGTCAGGGGGTAGAGGGCGCAAATAGCGAGACCGCTTGTGACAGGATATTCAAAAACGCCAATATTATGTTTTTTAATTCTTTTGAAGCGGTTTTCACCGCCGTTGAAAAAGGGCTTTGCAAATATGGCGTGATACCGGTTGAAAACAGTACCGCAGGAAGTGTAAACTCGGTCTATGACCTTATGATGAGCCATAATTTTTATGTGGTTAAAAGTATAAGGCTTAAAATCGACCATAATCTGCTTGTAAAACCGGGGGTTAAACTTTCCGAAATAAAAGAGATTTATTCTCACGAACAGGCTATAAATCAGTGCTCTCGTTTTTTGCAAACACTTCAAGGCGTTAAAGTAATCGCCTGCGAGAATACTGCTGCTGCGGCAAAAATGGTATCAGAGTCCGATAGGCGTGACGTAGCGGCGATAGCCTCTATAGACTGCACAAAATACTATGGACTTACCGCCATAGAAAAAAATATCCAAAACAGCGATAATAACTATACAAGGTTTATTTGTATTTCAAAACAACTTGAGATTTATCCCGGCGCCGAAAAAACAAGCCTTATGATGACCCTTCCTCATAAACCGGGTGCGCTTTATAACGTGCTTTCAAGGTTTTACACACTCGGTATCAACCTGCTTAAACTTGAGAGCCGTCCTATCCCCGGGCGTGATTTTGAGTTTATGTTCTATTTCGACCTTGATATACCGGTATATTCCGAAAAGTTTATAGAACTTATAAACGACCTGCCCGATATTTGTGATAGTTTCACCTATCTCGGCACCTATAGCGAGGTGATATAGTGGGCGTTTACGGACTCCTCGGGCGAGGGCTTACCCATAGTTTTTCCCCCTATCTTCACTCCCTTATAGGCGACTATAGTTATACCCTTTTTTCAAAAGAAGAAAGGGAACTAAAACCCTTTTTAGAGGGCAAAAGTTTTGACGGACTAAACGTCACTATCCCCTATAAAAAAGCGGTTATACCTTTTCTTGATGAACTCTCCCCCGTCGCAGAAAAACTAGGAAGCGTTAATACTGTAGTCAAGCGAAAAGACGGAACGCTTTTTGGCGATAATACCGATTATCACGGCTTTTTGGAACTTGTAAAACACGAGAATATAAAACTTAAAAACAAAAAAGTTTTGGTGTTAGGCTCAGGCGGCGCTTCGGTCACCGTTTGCGAGGTTATAAAAACTCTCGGCGGCTTTGCCACGGTTATCAGCCGCAGGGGTGAAAACAATTATGACAATATCTCCCGCCATTTTGACGCCGATATTATCGTCAATACAACCCCAGTCGGTATGTTTCCTAAAAACGGCGAAAAACCGCTTGGTCTTTCGGGTTTTAATAGATTAGAAGCGGTTATTGATATTATTTATAATCCGCTTAAAACCGCCCTTTTACTTGAAGCCGAAAATATGGGAATAAAGACCGCAAACGGACTTTATATGCTGGTAGCTCAGGGTATAAAATCGGCGGAACTGTTTTTAGATACTGCTTTTGACAGCGCCTGCCGGGCGCAAATCTATAAAACCGTAAAGGATAAAATGACAAATACAGTCCTTATCGGTATGCCGGGTTGTGGCAAAACAACCATAGCCGAAATATTAAAAGAGAAAACAGGAAAACCGCTTTTTGATAGCGATATTTGCTTTTTTGAAAAAGAGGGTATAACCCCCGGCGATTATATCAAAAAACACGGCGAAGAAAGGTTTAGAATTATCGAAACCGAAATACTGCGTGAATTATCCAAAAAATCGGGCGTTATCATTTCCACCGGCGGCGGCGCTGTCACAAGAAAAGATAATAAAGATATTCTAAAACAAAACGGAGTTTTAGTTTACATAAAACGGGATATTAAAAACCTTGCTACAAAGGATAGACCGCTTTCATGTGATGTGGAAAAACTATATAAAGAGAGAAAACCTATGTATGAGGCTTTTGCCGACTATGAGGTTGATAATAATAAAACGCCAAAGGACACCGCCTTGGCGATTTTGGAGAAGATAAAATGAAGATTTTAGTTATCAACGGACCTAATATCAATATGCTCGGTATCAGAGAAAAAGATATCTATGGTGAAAAAACCTATAGCGACCTTGTCGCCTTTATAGAAAAATCGGCGGAAAATCTCGGTATCACGTTAGAGTGTTTTCAGTCAAACAGTGAGGGCGATATAGTCGATAAAATACAAGCGGCGTATGGCAAAACAGACGGTATCGTCATAAACCCCGCCGCCTATACCCATACAAGCGTCGCCATTTTAGACGCTATAAAGGCGGTAAATATCCCTACAGTAGAGGTTCACCTCTCAGACCCCGACACACGTGAGGATTTCAGAAAAATATCCTTTGTCCGCTTAGCCTGTAAAAAAACAATTAAAGGTCACGGATTTGAGGGCTATAAAATGGCGCTCGAATATCTGAAAAACGGCTCAAAATGAGCCGTTTTTTAGATAACTATTGACTCAAACTAACAATACACCTATAATTATATTATACTATTAAAAAATTAAGAGTTTTTTATGAAATGAAGGGGAATTATTATTAAAAAAGTAGCCTTTTTTTTTGGAGCAGGAGCAGAAGGAGACAAAAATTTTAATATTCGAATGGGATATAACTATTTCAAGACATCATTATTTCCCACAGAAGCTCTTGAAGGGTTTGACAAAGCTTTGGCTTCTTTCTTTGATGGCAAGAAATTCTTTAACGATAAATATACGTATCGAAAAGAAAAATTGAATGTTTCTGCTTTCGCATTGAAGAATTTTATATTTCAAAAATCATCGGGTTCTATAGATTTTTTTCAAAAATATAATAATGTTATTCTTTCCATTTTAACTACGGATGAAATTAACTGTGTATGCGGTGAACTTGGTATTAGTGATTCACCTAAGCACAAGTCAAAAGACTCAATCGATGAAGATATTGACGGTATTAAAGAAGAATTCAAGCATATCATAACCAATAAGGATTACAAATACTCGACGATTAAAAACTTAATATTGAAAGATTTGTTTGGACAAACAGATAAGGATGAAGTCAGTTTTGATTTGAATATAGGAATTGCCGGAACGCTTGATTCTTATTTCCACACGATAATATATCCGCCTAAATATAGTACGATTCGATTCTCAAAAATACTCAACTACTATTGGGCATGTTATTTTTCTATTATCCTAGATGTAATCAAATTTTTGATAACAGCTGGTCAAAAAGGATTTGAAGAATATATAACAAAAGAAAAGACTCTGGACTATAAGCGAGTTTTAAATAATATGGACAAGCTCACAAAAGAACTCTATAAAGTTGATATATGTAATATTGCACCAAAGAATTCTTACTATCAAATCATACATCAAATGCTTAAAGAACATCAAAATGAAATACAATGTATTGGAGTGATTACAACTAACTATTATCGATTTTGTGAGATTGTATCTTCAAATACAATATACTTAAATGGTCAACTAAAACTTTTTGAATACCCTGAACTTTTAGAAGTTGTAGATATGAGTCACAAAAGCGGATACAAAGACAAAATTTTATTTCCGTTTATTTTTGGACAATCTTTAGTTAAACCAATTGTTAGTTCAATTCAGACAGAAGAGTTTCATAGACTTAACAAATTGTTAAACGGTAATAACAGCGCAGACATACTTGTGATATTAGGCTTTAATATAAATGAAGACGATAACCATATAAACACTTTTCTTCACAACTTTGTAAAGAGCGGGAAAAAATTGATTATCGTTACTGAAAAAGAACCGTTTAACATAGAAAGAAAACTCAGATGCTCAAAATCAGAGGTATTTGTGTGCAAGGTGAACTATAAAGATAATAAAAAGGTTATTAAAAAAATATTCAATATGATTATGGATAATTAGTGTTTCGATTTGTAATAGTTCACGACATTTTTTTAATAAAGGAGAAATTACAATGATAAAACAAACCAAAAAGAGTATTAAACAGATATTTGCATTATTACTAACTGTAGTGATGGTATTTATATTTATGCCGTTTTGTGTAAGTGCAGCAGGCTTTACTGTTAAAGTAAAAGCGGAAAAAACAGAAGTTAACATAGGTGAAATAATAAATATTGCAGTGGATATTTCCGAAGTTCCTAATAATATTTACTCAGCTGTTATTTCACTTGACCTTTCATATGATCTCGAATTAATTTCCGCTAATATAATATCTGGTTCAGATAAAGGAATATTAAAAGGAGAACCGGTAATGAAAAGTTTTTATAAAGATTCATTAGAAGGATTGGTTGCGTGTGACTTTACTGCCGGTGATCATATTCAAGATGGAACGTTTATAGAAGCCAAGGTAAAAATACTTGAAAATGCTCTTGATGTACAATCAATTACCGCTGAAGTCGGATTGGGCGGACCAGACAATAAAGTAAGCGATACTGTAAAAATCACTCCAACGCATATTCATAATTATATAAATAAAGTAGAGAAGAAATATCTAAAAGCCAAATCCACATGTACAAAACCGGCGGAATATTTCAAAAGTTGTTCTATTTGTGATGAGATTTCAGAAGAAACATTCTATTACGGTGTAGAATTAGGACATACTCCATCTCCATCTGCAATAATGCATTTTGTGGGAGATTCGTGCGATAATCCAACATCTTATGATGAAGTGGTTTTGTGTTCTACCTGTGGCAAAACCTTAAGCAGCGTTCATAAAGTTGGTGAAAAACTTTCACATAATTATATTGAGAATGAAGATAAAATGTACCTTAAATCTGCGGCCGATTGTGTTAATGCCGCTGTTTATTACAAGAGTTGTTCAAATTGTGGAAAAAAATCTAATGAAACCTTTTCAAGCAACAATATACATGATTATATAAGAGTAAATAGCGATGATGTTTGTAAAAAATGTCAGCATATACGGATCAGACCGGAATGTTTTAATGTTTATTATCCTTGCTTAATTGAATACGGAGATAAAGTTGATAAGTCTAAAATAAGTGTATCATATAAAGATAAAAGATTAATAGAAAATGTGGATTATTCTTTAAATATAGACGATCAAGATACAAAGGTTTTATTAAATTTTTATTTCAATAAAGAATATGACAATCTGCAATACAAGTATGAAATTGATAAAAAAGTTAAAGACTTATCAAACGCAATTGTAACAGTAGAAAATAGCGATTATACAGGAAAACCTACCACACCGAATGTGACAGTTGTAATTGATAATAAGGTTCTTATAAAAGATAAAGACTATAGTGTAACTTATCTAAATAACACAAAAGGAATTGATTTTAATGGAAATCATGGACAAGCAAGTGTAATCATTACTGGTATAGGTGATTATCGTGGAAGTGTAGAAAAGCATTTTGATATTTTGGTGAACAATTATACAAAATCAGATTCAGTAAGAAATGGTGATAAATCTTCAGTAACAATAGTAGCCGGAACATTAGAATTGCCGGTAGTTAAAAGTTATACGGTGAGTAATAGTAGCGGTAGTACAATCGAATCATTAAGTTACGCACCTGCTCCGGGTACATATAAAAAACTCACTTTTCCGAGTACGGGAACATATTTTGTCACATATTACACACAAAATTCAAAATACTTATATATGACGGCTAACGGAACAGCACATTATGAGTATACCGGGTCAGCAGTTAAACATACTGTGACGGTTTATTATTCCAGTTTATATGCTTCAACTGAACTTCCTACCGGTATTTCACCTGTTTTTAAGGAGATTGATTATAAAAGTTTTCTATTAAGTGTCGAGGCTAATAATAAAAATGCCGATCTTGATGGGAAACTTTGGTCTTCGTCTAATGATAGTGTTGCAACAGTTGACACAGAAAAGGGTGTAGTATCACTTATATCACCGGGTACTACAAATATTGTAGCACGTTCTCACGGAAAGACTGCACGGTATAAAATAAAAGTTGAAGCATTGAACATATCTGAAAAAGGAAAAATACTGAATTATTCTCCAGAGAACGATTTTTGTGAAGTAGAGTACGATGGACAAATATTAAGAGAAGGTGTTGATTATACAAAGGAAATACTTCCTATAGGTGAAACATCGGTTTTAACAATTAAAGGTATTAATTTGTTTGATGGCGAATTAAAGGAAATATATTATGCTAACACGGGTAATATTTATTGTTCGCAAAAAGCAAGATTGTCAAGATTGCCTGAAAAAACAGTTTTAAAAAGATATAACGATGATTTAGATCTAAGCGGTATTAAGGCAATTTTAGATTTAAACGGTCAAGAAATGGATTTTGAAATAACAGAAGATATGATTAGTGGGTATGATAAAACAAAACTGGGCGAACAGAAAGTAACAATAACTATATATTCGGCAAGAACGAGTTTTAATGTTATAGTCATTGATTATATCAAGGGCGATACAAACGGCGACGAAGTGATAACCGACCAGGATGCTATATACCTTTTGTTTAGTTATT
>JAFRLW010000042.1 GCA_017431035.1 Clostridia bacterium | reverse complement strand
TATTTTTAATGGCTTATCATCGGTAAGGACAAAATGGTTTTGGAGGGCAAAACTTCCGTTCCTTTTTGCCTCAAAGCCTTGATATACGCCGGTATATCGGCGTTTCTCGGCTTCATGGAAACAAAATTTTTGTTTCCTACAAAACTGCTTCGCACCTGAAAAAAAGAAAAATTCGTGGATTTTTCAGCGCGAAGGACGCCGCAAGGCTGACGCCTTGCAAGGACAACAAGCCGTAAAAAGACCGAATTTAGCCTTTTATCAGGCGTTTTGTCCTTATCAATGATAAGCCATGGTTTCTAAATAAACAAAACCTCGTGATTCTTTTCCCCTTTCCCTTGACAAGTATCTTTTATAAGAGTATACTTTTGTTTGTTATCAAAGGGGCGATTTTTGTGATTATAAAACTTCTTATGTTAGTGATTTTCTTCGGCGTTATGGTTGGTATAGGACTATACTGCCGAAAACACGCCACCGACGTTAACGGTTTTGTTTTGGGTGGCAGATCCGTAGGTCCGTGGCTCACGGCTTTTGCCTACGGAACATCCTATTTTTCCGCCGTTATTTTTGTCGGCTATGCCGGACAGTTCGGTTGGAAATTCGGTATTGCTTCCACCTGGATAGGACTTGGAAACGCTTTTTTAGGCTCGCTTCTCGCCTGGAGTGTTTTAGGCAGAAGAACCCGTGTTATGACGCAGCACTTAAAGAGCGCTACTATGCCGGAGTTTTTCGGCAAACGTTTTAACAGCAAATCGCTTAAAACAGTAGCCTCTATAATCATATTTGTTTTCCTTATTCCCTACACCGCAAGTCTTTATAACGGACTCAGCCGACTTTTCGGTATGGCGTTCAATATAGATTACACCGTTTGCGTTATCGTTATGGCGGTTCTTACCGGTGTATACGTTATAGCAGGCGGATATATGGCAACCGCCATAAACGACTTTATACAGGGTATTATAATGATTTTCGGCATAATTGCGGTTATTGCCGCCGTGCTTTCCGGCGAGGGCGGATTTACCGCCGCATTAAAGGGACTTTCCGAAGTGACCGACAGCACCGCCACTGATATGCCGGGCGCCTTCAATTCTTTCTTCGGTCCTGATCCGCTAGGACTATTGGGCGTTATACTTCTTACCTCGCTTGGCACTTGGGGGCTTCCTCAAATGGTGCAAAAATACTATTCCATAAAGAGTGAAAAACAGGTCAACAAAGGTATGATAATCTCCACCGTGTTTGCCGTTATAGTTGCAGGCGGATGTTATTTCCTCGGTGGTTTCGGCAGACTTTTTGCCGACCGTATAGGTGTTGAAAACGGGATACCCGTCGGCGGTTTTGATGCGGTTATACCCGCTATGCTTAAAGACCTGCCCGACCTGCTTATAGGCGTTGTGGTTATACTTGTGCTTTCGGCTTCTATGAGCACTTTGTCTTCCCTTGTTTTGACCTCTTCTTCTACGCTTACCCTTGACCTTATCAAAGATAATTTCGTAAAGAATATGAGCGAAAAAAAGCAACTGAGAATTATAAGAGCGCTGATAGTCGTATTTATCGCCATATCGGTGGTTATTGCCATAGTGCAGTATAAGAGCAACGTAACCTTTATAGCGCAACTTATGGGCGTAAGCTGGGGCGCTCTTGCCGGTGCGTTTTTAGCGCCGTTTATGTACGGACTGTACTGGAAAAAGACGACCGCCGCCGCTTGTTTTGTAAGTTTTATTTTCTCAAGTGTTGTTATGATACTTAATATGCTTATAAGACCTTACTTCCCGATAATTTTGCAGTCGCCGATAAACGCAGGTGCGTTTTGTATGATAGCGGGACTGATTATTGTGCCGCTTGTAAGCATAATCACTAAAAAGCCCGAAAAAACGCTTGTAGACGACGCTTTCGCCTGTTATGATAAAAAGGTACTTGTTAAACAGACCGAAGCCCTTGGAGATGAATAAAGACAACATAAAAAGACACCGCCTTTAGCGGTGTCTTTTTTATATTTATATTATTTTTTACCTATCTTTGTGAAAACGACGTCATTTTGACCCTGTTTTTCAAGAAACTCGACATATTATGTTTAGAAGATAATAAAAAGTTGAAAAACTATTTAGTTAAGCGTATAATAAAATCGAGGTGATTTTATGGATCCGATATACAGAAAAAAGAAGATAACGCAAACGAGTGTCGTAGGTATTGCGGCAAACGTGTTTTTATCGGCGTTCAAAGCGGCTATCGGCATATTTTCGGGATCGGTGGCTATTATACTTGACGCCGTGAACAACCTGACCGACGCTTTATCCTCGGTGATTACGATTATAGGAGTTAAACTTGCAAGCAAAAAGCCTGACGATAAACATCCTTTCGGTCACGGAAGAATAGAGTATTTTACAACGATAATCATTTCGCTTATCGTTTTAGGCGCAGGTTTATCCTCTATGATTGAGTCGGTAAAAAAGATTATCCACCCCGAATTGCCGAACTTCAATTATACGGCGATTATCATAATTGTTGCGGCGGTAATAGTTAAGATTTTGCTTGGCGCATACGTTAAAAGACAGGGCAAAAAACTAAACTCAGACGCTCTTATTGCCTCCGGTACCGACGCAAGTTTTGACGCTATACTTTCGGCTTCTACCCTGATTTCAGTTATAGCCGCTATGTTCTTTGACCTGAGCATTGACGGAATACTCGGTGCGGTTATTTCGGTATTTATTATAAAAGCCGGATTCGAACTTTTGACAGAGGGCATAGGAAACGTGCTTGGCGGCAGGGCGGACAGCGAAACGACCAAAGCCATAAAACAAACGATAAACGAAATGCCGAACGTTTTAGGCTCTTATGACCTGATTTTGCACAACTACGGTCCTGACTATGCCATAGGTTCGGTACACATTGAGATAGACGATACAATAAGCGCCGCCGAAATACACAAGATGACAAGAAATATACAAAACACAATTCTCGATAAGTTCAAAATATTTCTGACTGTCGGCGTTTATGCGGTGGACTCGGCGCACAAAGAAGACCGTGACAAAATAAACAAAACGGCTTTAACTCACGAGGGAGTTCTCGGCACACACGGAATATATTTTGACGAAGAGGAAAAACTCTTATCACTTGACGTTGTAATAGATTTTTCGATAAAAAACAAAGCGGAGTTTTGCAAAACACTTCAAAGCGAGATAAAAGAGATTTGTCCCGATTATAACGTAGTTGTAAACTTTGACGCAAATTATACAGACTAAAAAAAGGAGTCGTTTGACTCCTTTTTTTAATTTTTTATTTTTTATCGTCTTTTGTTTTCTCTTTATTCTCGCTTTTGGCTTTCTTTTTTATGCTCACAAGGATTATCATAAAGATAATAAGGAAAACAAATATACAAATACAAACTGCCACCATAAGTTGTATTTTTGTGTGGTTGGCTTTAGCGGTGCCTACTGTGGTAGTATCTGAGTTGCTGTCACTGTTTATTCCCTCATCATTTTTTTCGGTTTTAGAGGATGAATCTTTACTGCTTGTATTGTTTGAAGATTTTGAACTTGTATCTTCACTTTTTGAACTGCTTGAAGATGAACTTTGACTATCGGTGTTACCGCTGTTTTCACCCTTTATTTTTATCGGAACGTTTATAGCGCTTCCTGTTTCTTTCGGATTAGTTTTTACAAGCAGGTCAACGCTTTGTTTGCCGGAAGAAGACTTATCAACCTTTATTTTTATAACGGCGAGTTCGCCTTTTATATCCTTTTCACCTTCAAAAGCGGCGACGGCGTTATTTTTTTCTTTATCAAAGGCTTTTAGTTTGGTATCACTTGCGGTTATTTCGCAAGAGGCAACCGAAAGTCCCGAAGTGTGCTCAATAGACAATGCTACCGAGGCGGTTTTTACACTCTCTTTAACACTTAATGTAAGGGTGACGGTATCGCCTTTTTCTACCGTCTTTTCATTTCCGGTGACGTCTAACTTAACGCTGTCGGCAGCGACGTTTAGCGACAAACCGAGAATAAGAATTAAACAAACTAAAAGTGAAAATAACTTTTTCATATTTTGCCCTTCTTTTTGAACTGATTTATAAAGTGAGTATACCACATACTGTTTTTTTTAACAAGTGTTAATTATCCCTTGTAAATAATACCGGGCTAATATATAATATAGTTGAACGGCAGGTGAGTAAATGCAAAAGAATATTATACCTAAAAGCGACCGGGAACTTGAAAGTTTTCTAATCAGGGGTTTTGATATACATACTCCGCAAGATCAGGTGCTTGAGTTGTTGCTGAGGTACACGGTGCCAAAAGAGAAAGCAAAGATAATATCGGCAGAACTATTAGAGAGGTACAAAACTCTTGCCGGTGTTATGGATGCGCCTATAGAAGAACTCTCCGCAATTAAAGGGCTTGGCGTAAAAGCGGCGGCGCTTTTGAAACTTATTGTACCTATATCAAACATTTACTCATTTGACAAAAGCAACCGCATACGTTCCTTTAGCGGAATTGAGGATATTGACCGATATTTGTTTGAGCGTATGCGTACCTATGAAAACGAAAAGGTCGGTATGCTGATATTGACTGCTGACGGCAAGTTCAAAGATTTTGTCATTATATCCGAGGGGTCTATCGACTCGGTCGGCATTTCCATAAGAGAGATAATGAAGATTTGTTTTGAAAAGGGCGCAAATATAATAGCCCTTGCTCATAACCACCCGAGCGGTTTGGCGCTTCCCTCTCCTGAAGATGCGGCGTTGACCGAACAAATAGAAACAACGCTTAGCGGTGTAAACGTTAAACTTTTAGACCACGTTATTGTGGTAAATGATGACTACGTATCTATGGCGCTGAGCAAAGAGTATTCCCATATTTTCAGGCATAAAATATAAAACTGCCTTGCATCCAAAAACTTGAGATTTTTGATAAAAAACAATAAATAAAAAAACCGGCATACTGACGTATGTCGGTTATTTTTTAAGCAATAATTCGCCAAAATGTGCGTTTTTGGACTGATAATCCATATCTAAAGCCCAAACACCGCTTTTTATTTTATAATATTTAACGTTTCCCTGATGTTCTTTACGGGGTGAAGTTTTATATTACTTGGCACATTATCAAAGGCTTTATAACAACTGTAAGGCAAAACACAGTCGCTAAAGCCGAGCCTTGCCGCCTCCATAACCCTGATTTTTGCTCTCGGCACGGCACGCACCTCTCCCGATAGGCCTATTTCGCCAAAGGCAAAAAGGTGCTCGTTTAGAGGAATATCTTTAAGCGCCGACACAAGCGCCATACAAACCGCCAAATCGCAGGACGGCTCGTTTATTCTCATTCCGCCGACAACGTTAAGATACGTGTCGAGATTTTGAAAATAAAGCCCCTGCCTTTTTTCGAGTATCGCAAGAAGCATATTAAGCCGGTTATAATCAAAACCTTGCGACATACGGCGAGGATTTCCGAAACCGGTGGTGGTGACAAGTCCCTGTATTTCGGCAAGTATCGGTCTTGTGCCCTCTATAATACAGGTAACGCAACTGCCCGAAACTCCGCTTATTCTACCCGAAAGCAATACACCTGACGGGTTTTCAACCTCTATAAGTCCTTTTTCGGTCATTTCAAAAACGCCTATCTCATTTGTTGAGCCGAAACGGTTTTTTATTGAACGGAGTATTCTATAGGACTGATTTCTCTCGCCCTCGAAATAAAGCACGGTATCAACCACGTGTTCAAGAACTTTAGGCCCTGCTATATCTCCGCCTTTGTTGACGTGACCGACAAAAATAACGGGGATTTCAGCCGACTTGCAGGTGTTAAGCAAAGCGGCGGTAGACTCCTTGACCTGACTGATACTGCCGGCTGACGAGGGCAGTTCCGCCACGGTTATTGTCTGAATTGAGTCAACCATAACAAGATCGGGTTTTGTAGTCAATATATACTCGCACAAACTTGAGGCTTCGGTCTCGGTTATTATGGTGACGTTCTCCCCCGAAACGCCGAGCCTGTTCGCCCTCATTTTTACCTGAACGGACGACTCCTCACCCGAAATATATAGTATATTTTTATTCTTTTCAAGTTTTTTGGCTATTTGCAGAAGAATAGTGGATTTGCCTATTCCGGGGTCGCCGGAAATGAGAACGCCCGAACCTACGACAATACCTCCGCCGAGTACCCTATCGAGTTCTTTTATATCGGTTTTAATTCTGGTTTCCTTGTCAGAGCTGACGTTAGATAGGCTATCCGCCGAAATTACTCCCGAAGTTTTATAAGCGGGGGTTTGTTTTTTAGTATCGGTTATGATTTTTTCTTCAAACGTATTCCAGTTTCCGCAGGCGGAACATTGACCCATCCATTTTGGAGAGGAATTGCCGCACTCGGAACAAATATATACGGTTTTTGTTTTTGCAGCCATTTTTTCACCGTCCCTTATTTTATACTATTTTACCACAGCTAAAAAACAATGTCTATAAGGAATAAAAATAATCGTTTATTCCCCCTGCGATACAAAGGGCTATTTTGGTTTGATATTCGTTTGATTTAAGGCGGGCGAGTTCTTCGGTGTTGCTTATAAACCCGCATTCGACTATTACCATAGGTATAGTGGCGTTATAAAGCAAATAGGTTTGCTTTGTTCCCTTTTTGACCACTCGTTCGTTATAACTTTGTATCTTTTCTTTAATACTTTTTTGTATCGCTTCGGCAAGGGGCTTTGAGTTTTCATTTTTTACGCCGTAGAATACCTGCGCCCCGTTTGGCACAGAGGTTGTAAACTTATTGAGGTGTATGCTGACGCAGATATCATAATCTCCTGAGTTTATAAGAGAGAGTCTTTTTTGCATATCGCTCTTTTTTCTTTTTTGTATTTTACTCTCTTTATCTTCATCAAGGGCGGTATCGTCCTGTCTTGTCATATAAACCTCATATCCGAGCAAGGTCAAACTGTCGGCAACCTTTTTGGCAATTATGAGGTTTATATCCTTTTCGCTTGTGCCGTCAACCGATACGGCGCCGCCGTCAAACTCGCCGTGACCTGCGTCTATTATCACCGTCTTTTTAAGTGCAACTTCACCCTGTGCCGCTTTTACCCCCTGCTTTACGTAACCGAGCGAGGAAATAAGCGAAACTGTAATAACAATAACAAGTTGCGGTAAAAACCTTTTAAGCAAAGACAAACATATCACATCCAGTTTTGTTTTTAGTACAGTATATGCTTTACTTTGCGGTTTCTTTCTAAAATAAGTAACAAACAAAGCACAAATCAAATAGGATAGTGTAAGGTGATTTGTTTATGCTTAATTTGTTTATAATATTACTTCCGTTTTTGGGAACGACGCTTGGCGCAGTCACGGTGTTTTTTCTGAAAAACGATTTGAAAAAGGAAACAAAGGGACTTTCCCTCGGTTTTGCGGCAGGGGTTATGTCGGCGGCAGGGATATGGTCGCTTTTACTCCCCTCGATAGAACTTGCAAAAAAACAAAACACCCCTGCTTTTTTGCCGGCTGTGGCGGGCTTTTTTGCAGGGGTTATTATACTGATACTAATTGAAAAAGCGGTGCTTAAAATAACAGACAAAACCGCAAATAACAACAAAAACGATGATTTTATGCTCTTTTTGGCGGTGACTCTTCACAACATACCGGAGGGTATGGCAGTAGGTGTTGGCCTTGCCGCTTATTTAGCGAACAAGAACGCCTCGGCTCTCGCTTCGGCGGCGGCATTATCCTTTGGTATTGCGGTGCAAAACTTTCCCGAAGGGGCGATTATATCGCTTCCTGCCTATTCTTCAGGCTACACAAAGACAAAATCATTTATTCTCGGCACTTTATCGGGAATAGTCGAGCCGATTGCGGCGGCGGCAACCCTCATTTTTATAAGAGAGGTAAGCGTTTTGCTGCCTTATTTGCTCTCTTTTGCCTCTGGGGCGATGTTTTACGTCACGGTTGAAGATCTCATCCCCGAGTGTAAAAATGCGGTAAAAGGGTCAATTACGGCGCTCGCCTTTACTGTAGGATTTTTGCTGATGATGTTTTTGGACCTGACGGTTTAGTTTATCCTGCCGCTTTGAGTTTATTCTCACTTATTTCCACTGCGGCGGAGAGCAGAGTTTCGGCATAGACGGCATAACCTGTTGTCGGGTCGTCGACAAGAACGTGGGTGACAGCCCCTATGAGTTTTCCGTTTTGGAGTATGGGCGAGCCGCTCATACCCTGAACTATGCCGCCTGTAGCCTCAAGCAGTTTTTCGTCGGTCACCGTGACCACGAGATTTTCTTCTCCGCCGAATATTGTGGTATCACGACGCCTGACCTTGCAGGAATAAAGACGGGGTGTATCTCCGCTTACGGTGCAAAGTATTTGTGCGTCGCCATCCTCTATTTCCTGTCGCATAGCGATTTGGGTTAGGTTTGCGGCAGGTATTTCACCCTGTATTTTGCCGTAAACACCGTTTACGGTATTCTTTGATATATCGGCTATTACTTCCCCGGTAAAAGAGCCGCCGAGTTCTCCCGGTTTTCCCTTTTCGCCTTTTTTTACGTTTACTATTTGCGCTGATACCATTTGTCCCGAGTACACGGTCAATAGATTTCCCGTATCACTATCGGTCAGCCCGTGTCCCAGCCCCGAAACCATACCGCAGGTGGGGCTGTAAAAGGTGAGGGTTCCTATTCCTGCCGAACTGTCCTTTACCCATATTCCGACGTGGTACTCGCCGTCCATTTTACTGATTATAGGCTCTACCGTTTTAGTTATTTTTTTTTTGTTTCTTTTAAGGACAAACTGTAGTTTTTTGCCGCCCGAGTTTTTAACAATATCGGCTATATCTTCGTTAGAGGCTATTTTTTTGCCGTCTACCGAAACGATATAATCGCCTATTTTTATATCCGATTTTTCCGCAACGTTTACCCTGCCCTTTTCGGTCCTGATTTCCGAAATATCAACAACCAGCACTCCGTCGGTATAAACACGCATACCAAACGGCTGACCGAGAACGCTGACGTAAGATTTATCCACCACCTCAACATTCACCGTTTTATAGGGAATAAATCCGAATATTTTAAGCGCCACGTCGTAGTTTTCACCCGGTGTATCAATTGCGGTATCGACAGCCTCCCCGTTTTGAAGACTGACATCTATCGGAATAATGCTTTTTAGCGTGAAAGTTTCGCCTTTTCCCACTTTATAGGATTTTGAAAGGCTAATATTCAGTACTATCATAACTATAAATACAGCGCTTGAAAAAAGCAGATTTACAAAAAATACCGTTTTTACTATTCTTTTAGCCACTTTCATATTATCACCTATATAAAGTTTGCCCTGAAATGCGGATTTTAAGATAGTAATTTTTAATAAAAAAAGGCGCAGGTTAAACCTGCGCCGTAAAAGTTATATTTAGTCACCGAACGGAAAATTAAAGGATGGTCCGTTTTCGCTGTTATCCTCCGAGTTTTCTTCCGCCGCTTTTTCACTTTCAGCCTCTTTGGCGGTTTTATAACTTGAAGTGCCGATATTTGCAAGGAGTTTTGCTTTGTACTCTTCGGTTCCGCCGCCCGCTTTTGAAACGGTCAAGGTGACGGTATCGCCCGCCTTTGAGTTTTCTATTATATCAAGCACAACGGTATCTGATGTGATTTCCTTCCCGTTTATATGGGTGATTATATCTCCTTCGTTCACCTTTCCGTAGAGGTCGCTCTCGTTACTTACCGAAGCGATATAAAGTCCTATTACACCGCTCTTCTTTATAGATGAGGTGACCGAATCGTATTCGGTATATGATATTCCGAGTTTTGCACGGCTTACAACCTTACCCTCTTTAATAAGTTCTTCACAAACCCATTTCATCGTTTTTGTGGGTATGGCGTAGCATACGGAGTCATACATTTCGCCGGCGAGTTTGCTTGAAGTAATACCCACAACCTGACCGAACATATTTACAAGCGCACCGCCCGACGAGCCGGGATTTATAGCGCTATCGGTTTCTATCAGGTTTGAGGAATAACTTGTAGTTGTTGAGCGGGTACGACGTTTTGGCAAAGAAATAATTCCGCTTGTGATATTACTGTCCTCTCTTGCGTTGCCGGGTCGACCTATTGCAACGACGTGTTCTCCGCAAAAAAGTTGTTCTGAGTCGCCGAAAGTTGCCGCTTTGAGCGTTGCGTTTTGTACTTTCAAAACCGAGAGGTCGCTTATTTGGTCGCCTGCAACGTAAACTGCGTCATACTCTTTACCGTCATAGGTATAAACTTTGAACTTCGCTTCGGGAACTTCGCTGTAAATATGGTCGTTTGAAACGATATATCCGTCGTCGGAATAAACAACGCCCGAGCAGTCATAATAACCTTCCGAGTCGTTATAAACCCTGATACCTACAATAGACTCATTGACCTTTTCGTAAACCTCCGCCTCGGTTAGTTCGTCCGCAGATTTCGGTTTTGCCTCAAGGGTGACGTCCCTGTGGTTTTTGCTGAGATCGCCAATGTTAAGCCCCAGCAAATATCCTATCGACAAGGTGCCGGTCAAAGCCACTATCAAAGCAAGGACAATACAAAATACCGTTAATCCCTTGTTTGTTTTTTTAACCTTGCCGTTTCCCGAATAGGTAAACTCTCTATAGGGGGAAACGGGCGGTATGTTTACGGGTGAGGGTGTCGTTTCTTCCTGCTTTACTGTAGGCTCTTCTACTGCAGGCGGTACATTTTCCGTATTTACGTCAACATAATCTTCCGCCGCTTTAATATCCTGCGACTTTTTTTCGTTTTCCAAAACTTCGTTTTCGTTTTGATTGTTTTCTAAATTATCCATATTTTCCTCCTATATGAGTGGCAAAGTGATTTTGAAAGATGTGTTTTCCTCTGACGACGAAACCGATATTTTTCCGCCGTGTTTTTCTATAATGGTTTTTACTATATAAAGACCGAGTCCCGTACTGTTTTTCACAGCGGAACGGGATTTATCCGCTTTATAAAACCTCTCGAACACATAGGGCAGGTCTTTTTTCTCTATCCCCTCGCCCGTGTTTTTGATAACAAACTCCATATTCTTTTTATCAAAAGAAAGCGCAAAGGAAATTGTGCCGCCGCTGTTTGTAAACTTGACGGCGTTATCAACAAGGTTATATACCGCACGGTAGATTAAATCCCTGTCGGCGTTTATGATTATTTGAGGGATATCATTTAGCCCCTCTATATTATACCCTCGTTCTTCTATGCGCCTTTCCTGACTTATAACAATACTTAAAAGCATTTCTTTGAAATCAAACTTTTCATATTTCAGCACAAACTCTTTTGATTCAAGCCTTGAAATATTAAGCATTGATTCCACCATTCGAGAGAGTCTTTTTACCTCATCTCTTACAAGTTCCAAATACTCTTTTTCCTTTTCCTTCGGTATTGTTCCGTCAATAATTCCGTCGATAAAACCGCCTATTGTAGTCATAGGAGTTCTGAGTTCGTGCGAAACGTTTGCAACAAAGTCTTTTCTCGTTTCTTCAAGTCTGGCAAGCGAGTCGGTCATCTCGTTAAAAGAGGCGGCGAGTTCGCCTATCTCATCATCGGTTTTAACGGGAATACGCCTTGAAAAATCGCCTTTTGACATAGCCCGTGCCGCTTCAGACATCATTTTAAGCGGTTTTGTGTAACGAACTGTCAAAGCATAAAGCAAAGAAAACATAACAATTACCGGTGTAACGGCGGAAATGAGATACATTCTTGCAACCTTTTTAATAAGCAGTTTTGTACCCATTGAAGAAGCAGTTGCAAAAACGTAGATACTGCTGTCGTTTATTTTTATTTCTTTAGCCTTAACATAATGCACTGATTTGTATATTCCGAGATTGCTAAGTCTTTTTTTCCCGTAAAGAGCAATATTCAGATACTCTTTTTTTATGGTCATTCCAAGGTGGTTACATCTTCCCGTAACTTTTTTTTCGGAACAGGAACACGCCTTTATAACACCCTCGTTATCGGTTAAAAAAATATTTGTTTCCGAAACTGAGGACAAACTATCCATAGTGTAAGCAAGTCCGTTTCCGCTGTAAAACGGGTCGGTAGTATTTGCCGACTTTTCAAGATAGACTGAAACCTTGTCGGTTGCGGCAGAGAGCGTTTTGTATTTTTCCGTTGCGAGATAGTTGTTATAAAAAATGGTGAGCAAAACGGAAACCGCTGCAAAACACAAAAGCACCACAAAACAGGTAAGAAATATATATCTTTTGAAAATATTTTGGCGCATTTACTTTACCTCAAACTTATAACCTACGCCCCAAACGGTTCTCAGTTCCCATTTATCCGATACGTTTTCAAGTTTTTCACGAAGCCGTTTTACGTGAACGTCAACGGTACGGGAGTCGCCGTAGTAATCAAAGCCCCATACCTCGTCAAGCAATTTATCCCTTGTATATACTCTGTTGGGGTTGGACGCCAAATGATAGATAAGTTCAAGTTCTTTTGGCGGAGTATCTACCTTTTTTCCGTTTACTATCATTTCATAATTTGTGAGGTTTATAACAAGATTATCATATCTGACAATTTCTTCATCATTTTTATTTTCGGCAGATGACCGTCTTAAAACCGCTTTTACCCTGGCTACAACCTCTTTTGTATCAAAAGGTTTGCTGATATAGTCATCAGCGCCGAGTTCAAGACCTAATATCTTATCAAAAGTTTCTCCCTTGGCGGTGAGCATAATTATAGGGGTGTTGGATGTTTTTCTTATCTCCCTTGTAACCTGCCAACCGTCAAGTTCAGGCAACATAATATCAAGTAAAATAAGGTCAGGATGATACTCTTTTTCGTATTCTATAGCCGTTCTGCCGTCATTGGCTATACGTGTATCATAAGACTCTTTTTCGAGATAAAGACGCAAAAGTTCACAAATATTACTGTCATCATCAACTATCAAAATCATCTTTTTTGCCATATTTATCCCTCCCGGATTTTTATTTTATACTAACTTTGTTAATAAAGTGTGAATTATAAAAAATATTTTTACTGTCTTATGAAAAAGACTCCCGTTTGGGAGTCTTTTACTGACGAAAATAAAATATTATTCTTCCGTCTCGCTCGGGGTTTCTTCGGCGGGAGCCTCAGCGGCTTCCTGTTCCTTCATTTTTGCAAAGCATTCGCTGCAATAAACCGGACGGTCATCACGCGGAACGAAAGGAACTCGTGCAACACCACCGCATGCGGCGCAAACAGCCTCGTGCATCTCACGTGGGCCTCTTGCTGCTGCTTTACGTTTGTCACGGCAGGGTTTGCATCTTTGGGGTTCGTTTTCAAAGCCTTTGGATTCATAGAACTCCTGTTCCCTTGCGGTAAACACGAACTCTTCGCCGCAGTCTTTGCAAACTAGGGTTTTGTCTTCAAACATTTTTGCTACCTCTCTTGATTGGTTTTGTCGCCCCGGACGGAATCGCACCGACACCTTTGTTTTTATAAATAATTTCAACGCTCTGCTATTAAGCTACCGGGCATATTTTTTGCCTTACGGCATTTTTTTAAGTTTGTTTCTTATCCTTTGCAGCGCACCGTCTACCGATTTTACCGTAATACCGAGATTGTTTGCTATCTCCTGATATGCTTGTCCCTCAAGATGAAGTTTCAAAACGTCTCTTTCAAGGTTTGACAGATTTTCGGCAACACTTTGCTTAAAGGTGTTTTCCTCTTCTTTCTTTATAACAAGATCTTCCGCACTCTCGCAAGAGATATTGTCATTTTCAAAGGAAACTATCATACTCTCGGGTATTCTTTTTGCGGAGAGTTCACTTCTGACCCTGTTGCCTATAGCACGGTCAATACAAAGTTTTGCAAAGGTGATAAAAGAAGCCTTGCTCTCGTCAAAACTCTTGACCGCCTTGAAAACGGCGGTTATACCCTCGCCTACTAAATCGTCGGTATCATTTACAACGCTTTTCCATTTAAGAGCCGCCGCTTTTATATGGGGCATAAGGTTTTTGATAAGTAACCCGAGTCCCTCATAATCACCCAATTTAACGGCATTTGCTATTTGTTCATTTGTCATTTTGCTGTAATCAGTCGCCATAAACTCTCCATACTGCTTTTGACGTAGACATACTTTGAGTATTATATAAATATATTACCTTACTAAAATAGTAATGTCAAGTATTTTTATATAATATCTACAATTTGCATTACAAAAGTATCTTGTTTTTGTAAAAAAGCGACAAAAAATTGTCTTTTGTCGCTTTTTTTGACTATTTTATTTTACAAACTTTGCATATCCCTTACCATACTGAACGCAACGGGAAACCCGACTGAGCGTTGCAGAAGAAATATCGGTCAGATTTATAACGTCGTTATAGGTATTACCTTCCATAAGAAGTTTTGCCGCCTTTACCCTTTGTGCCATTTGTTCAACTTCTTTTGTTGTGCAAAGGTCGTCAAAAAGTTCTTTGCAGTCTTTTTTATCCTTTAGTTTCAAAATAACATCATAAAGTTCGTTTATTTCTTTTTCGGAAATCTTTTTACGGTTCATATAAAATATCCTCCGTTTTCTCTTTAAGGTGTATTTTCTCCATTAGGCATACGCCGTCCGTTTGCTTTTTGGCGTGGATTATTCCGCCCCGAAAAACATAGTCTTCGCCGTTTTCACTGCCGTTCATATAGCAAAGCGCTATTGTTCCGCTTGCGCAGGAGTTTTCAAAACAAACGGTGTCAACATCCCTCACATAAACTATAGGGGTGACTTTGTTTCCGTTTTTATCAAATATCATTATTCCTACTGCGGCGTCGTTTATATCCTTTGCCACATCTTTTATAAGATTTGCGGCGGTTTCGGGTTTTAGAGAACTACCGGCAATAATATGAGTTATTCCCCTTACCGAAAAGGCGGGAAAGGTGTATTTTTTTCCATTATATAAAAAGGTTATTTCGCCTATATCTTTTGCCCCGTCGATAACAGAGGTACAAAAATAGGCGTTATCCTCTTTTTTGACCTTTACTTCATAATCTCCAAAATCTGAAAAGGATATTATAACACTTTCCTCGCCCTTTAGACCTTTAAGATAATAGACTACGGTTGCAGCGGACATAAGAGCGTTTCCGCAAAACTCATTCCCCGACATTACAAGAATGTTTTTTCCGTCCGCCTCGGACAAAAAGCCCACCTGCTCTATATCGGGGCTGTTTATCATAATCGCTTTTGCTATCTCTTTTTTATCCGCATTATCTGTCGGTGTAGTAACAAGTGCGGTAATGTTTTTTGAAGGGTCGACAACGTAATACTCTATCTTCATTACTTATTATAGTTTTGTAAAAACTGTTTAGTCCTTTCATTTTGTGTGGATCCGAAAACGTCTTCGGGTTTGCCCTCTTCAACGATAACTCCGCCGTCCATAAATATTACCCTATCGGACACGGCACGGGCAAACGCCATTTCGTGAGTGACGATAACCATTGTCATTTTGGCTTCGGCTAGTTGTTTTATAACCTTTAATACTTCTCCTGTAAGTTCGGGGTCAAGAGCGCTTGTAGGCTCATCAAAAAAGAGTATTTTCGGTTTCATGGCAAGTGCTCTTACAATAGACACCCTTTGTTGTTGTCCGCCTGAAAGTTCATACGGGTAGGCTTCCGCCTTATCCTCAAGTCCCATTTTAGAGAGCAGTTCATACGCTTCCGCTTTTGCCTGTTCTTTATCTACTTTAAGAACCGAAACCGGTGCGTCGGTGACGTTTTTAAGCACATTATAGTGTGGAAAAAGATTAAAGCTCTGGAACACAAGTCCAAACACCTTGCGGAACTTTGCAAGGTCCTTTTGATAACGGTAGACGCCCTTTTCATCATAATAGGTCACGGGGTCGCCAAGGTATGAGATTATACCGTCATCCGCCTTTTCAAGCAATGTAGCACAACGAAGAAGGGTTGATTTGCCACTTCCCGAAGGGCCTATTATAGACACAACCTCGCCCTCATCTACTTTTAGCGAGATATCTTTCAGAACCTCATTTTCGCCGAAAGATTTTTTTATGTTTTTCATTTCAAGAATATTCATACTGTTCACCCGTTACCTGTAATAACTCAAAGATTTTTCCGCCCTGCCCATAACAAAGCCGACAATAGCATTAAAGATATAATAGAAAACGCCGGCTACAAGGAAGGGAGTGAAACTCGTTTGCGAATTGGCTATCTGTTTGCCTATTGTGAACATCTCCTGATAGGAAACGGTAAAGGCTATTGAAGTATCTTTTACAAGGGTTACTATCTCGTTAGTGATACTCGGCAAAATACGCTTTATAACCTGGGGAAGAATAATCTTCAAAAACGTTTGCGCCTTTGTATAGCCGAGTATGGTCGCCGCCTCATACTGCCCTTGCGACATTGACTCGATACCGCCACGGTATATCTCCGAAAAATATGCGGCATAGTTTATGGCAAAGGCAATTACAACGGGAAAAAGTTTGTTCCTCGAAACGTTAAGCCCGAACAGATAATAAGGGCCGTAGGTCACGGCAAGTAGTTGCAGCATAAGAGGGGTGCCCCTCAACACCGAAACAACAAACTGCGTGATTTTTGATATAATTTTGTTTTTACTCATTCTAAGCAGGGCAATTATAACGCCGAGCGGTAATGAAATAATAAGTGTCAAAAAGAAAATAGCGCAGGTTTTTGACAGTCCTTCTGCCATTTTCAAAACTATTGTCGCAAATGTCACCTTTTATTATCCTCGTTTCATTAAAATGACTAAAGCCGGATTAAGCCTCCCTTATAAAGAGAGGCTATGCCCGGCAATTTGGCAAAATATTTATTATTTATCCTTATTCAAGAAGATTAGGTTATCAACTATATCCTCATATTTGGCGGCGATTTTAGCATAGGTGCCGTCTTTTACAAGTTCTTGAACTGCATTATCTATCTTCTTGCAGGTTTCCTCGTCACCTTTTCTGAACGCTATACCGTACTGTTCGGCGCCGAGTTCTTCATTGATTATGGTGAGTTTATCCTCTTTGCCTGCTACATAACTTTTAGCAACCGGATAGTCAACAAATACTGCGTCAACGGCGTTGCCCTCAAGTTCGGCAAAGCATTTAAGGAAACTGTCGCAGGTTACAAGTTCTTTGAAACTGTCTTTGAGTTCGGTAAGGTCCTCGTTAAGAAGCGACTCGCCCGAAGTACCGAGCTGAACGGCAACGGTCTTGCCCTTAAGGTCTTTTGAGGATTTGATACCGCTGTTCTCGTTTACAACAAGTACCTGTGTGTTGTAGTAGTAAGGCTCGGAAATAACGTATCCTGCTTCCTTCATACTGTCAAGAATTGTCATACCCGACCATACGCAGTCACACTCTTTAGCATCAAGTTGAACAAGTTTTTGGTCCCAGTTAACACCGAACACTTCGAAATCCCAACCGAGTTTTTCACAAGCGGCTTTGCAAATCTCAACGTCAAAACCGGTGTACTCGCCGTCATCCCCTAAATAACTAAAGGGCGGATACTCAGGGTCTATACCCATTGTAAATGTTTTCTTGCCGGTCTCTTTTGTTCCGCATCCTGCAAGACAAAGAACCAACATGGCAACTGCCATAAGTAATGCAATAATCTTTTTCATTTTTCATTTCTCCTTTTTGAGCGTTTTTTTTGCGCTCGTCTTTTTGTTATGTTCACATTATACTTTAGTTCGCTAAAGTTGTAAAGTGTTTTTTTGCCTTTTTTATCACTTTTGTATACTTGCACAAAAAACATATACACTTTATCACTTTATTGCACTAAAGTGACTATCGGATTATAGATGTCAGATGATAGAAAGCGGGCGGAATACCGCCCGCTTTACCTTGTTGTAGGGGCTGGCGGTTTCCGACAGCCCGTATTATGTAGACGGCAGTCGAGAGCGCCTGCCCTACGATTTATAAACGTTATTTTATAAAATAAACGGGCAGTCGAGGACGCCTGCCCCTACTTCTTACCTATTACCTAAAAGAATCGCCCCGAAGGGCGATTCTTTACAGTGACCTTAAATAGTCTTCAAGAATTATTGTTGCGGCGACGGCGTCGACCGTTTGTTTGCGTTTTTTACCCCTGACGTTATTTTCATTAAGGTAATTATTGGCCGTAATAGTCGTTCCCCGTTCATCCCAAAGGACAGTTTCTATATTGCCTTTTTCCTGTATTTCTTTTGCAATTTCAGTACAGGTCTCGGCTCGCTCGCCACGGCTTCCGTCCATATTGACGGGAAGACCCACGACGATACGCCCCGCTTTTTCCGCCTTTGCAATTTCTATAATTTTTTCTATTAACTTTTCTTTGTTATATTCGGTAATAACGCATTTCGGGAAAGCAAAACCGCCACTCTCGTCGCTAACGGCAACACCGGTTCTTGCAAGTCCTAAATCAACCGACATTATTTTCAACTTTTTATTCCTCACTTTTTACATTTATATATGAGTTTATTCTGCTCGAACTAGGTAACAGTTCCTCTGTTAAATGGGAATGGTCGTTATAGAAAACAAGTTCTATATTATTATCGTCATCTATTCTAAGCAGAGTTACATCGGTGTTCTCACTCCACGGCACTTCGGACAGTCGCTCAATCGTTCCGTAAAGAATACGGGACAGCAGGCACTTTATAATACCGCCATGGGTTGCGATAGCCACGCTCTTTCCCCTGTTTTTTGAGGCAACCTTTATAACGCCGTCATACACCCGCTCGTATGCGTGGCGCATAGTTTCGGCGTCTATTGGTCCGAAGTCCTGCATACGTTTATCCCACGTTTCTGCAAGTTCGGGGTATTTCTTAAACGACTCGGCAAAAGGTCTGCCCTCAACAACGCCGCCGTGAAGTTCTATAAAAGCAGGGTCTATTATCAGCGGCAACCCTTTTATATCGGCGACGGCGTGAGCCGTCTTTTTTGCACGGGTGAGCGGACTTGAATAAACGGCGTCTATATGAATACTCTTAAAACGCTCGGAAAGTTTTATAAGTTGCCGTTTACCGAGTTCACTTATATCGGTATCGGTAGTGCCGCTATAGATATGCTCGACGTTACCTAATCCCTCACAATGTCTTATTATATAAATCTCTGTCATATTTATCACCTCCCACATAATAACACATAAAGGCAAAAAGTTCAATCGCTTGACTTATTTTATTTGTTATAATATAATAACTTCAATAATAATACATTTATATGGAGATGTAATAAAAGTGATAAAAAAGTACCTAAATCGACTTTTTATTGACGGACTTTCGGGTATGGCATACGGTCTGTTTTCCACCCTTATAATAGGCACTATTATAAGCCAGATAGGAAACCTTATAGGCGCCGACACATTTATCGGCGGATATATCGTGATGATAGGCGCTTTTGCCAAAACGATAACCGGCGCCGGAATAGGAGTAGGCACTGCGGTAAAACTAAAAGCCTCCCCTCTCACCACCGTATCGGCGGCGGTTTGCGGTATGATAGGCGCTTTCCCGAATATATCGCTTGAGGCGTTTGCACTCGGTGCACCGGGTGAGCCGCTTGGCGCATTTATTGCGGCGTATGCTGCGATAGAAATAGGAAGACTTGTTTCAGGCAAAACAAAACTTGAAATAATCCTCACTCCGCTATGTTGTATAACGATAGGTGCGGCGGCAGGTTTACTTGTAGGACCGTACATATCACTTGCTATGAAATGGATTGGCGAACTTGTAAACATAAACGTTGAAAAAAGCCCGATTATAGGCGGTATAGTAGTATCAACCGTTATGGGAATACTGCTCACGCTCCCTATATCTTCCGCCGCTATCGGTATATCAATGGGACTGACAGGCCTTGCGGCAGGTGCAGCGACAATCGGTTGTTGTTGCAATATGGTGGGCTTTGCGGTCATCAGTTACAGAGAAAACAAGTTCGGCGGTCTTATAGCGCAGGGTATTGGCACTTCGATGATACAAATGCCGAATATCGTAAAACATCCGATTATTTGGGTTCCGTCTATACTTTCAAGCGCCATTTTAGGCCCTATATCAAGCGCAGTATTTAAGATGGTCAGCACTCCCGTAGGCTCGGGTATGGGCTCGGCGGGACTTGTAGGTCAATTTGCCGCATTTGAGGCTATGACCGCAGCCGGAACCAAGCCTGTAACAACACTTCTTTTGATACTGCTTATGCACTTTGTTTTGCCGGCGGCAGTTAGTCTCGGCATTGCGGAACTGCTTCGAAAAGCGGGACTTATAAAGAAAGATTACTTAAAACTGCAGGATATCGCCCATGCGTAAAAAAGAAATAACGCTAAAGGCGGTGGCGGCGCTTAAAACTATGTACCCCGACGCCATTTGTTCTCTGTCCTACACCGACCCCTTCGAGCTTCTTATTGCGACAAGACTTTCGGCGCAGTGCACCGATGCGAGAGTAAATATGGTGACGCCCGCTCTTTTTAAGAAATACGGAACTCCGCAAAAAATGGCAAAAGCGGATATAAAAGATATTGAAGAACTGATAAAATCCTGCGGACTGTATAAAACAAAAGCCAAAGACCTTAAAGGGATAGCCGAACGCATTTGCGATACGTTTGACGGCAAGGTGCCCGATAATATGGACGACCTTACAAGTCTTCCAGGTGTCGGCAGAAAGACGGCTAATCTCGTTATGGGTGACGTTTACAAAAAGCCTGCCGTTGTATGCGATACGCATTTTATAAGGCTGTGTAACCGTCTGCATTTAGTAGACACAAAAGACCCGCTAAAAGTTGAAAAGATTATGCGAGGGCTATTGCCGGGCGAAGAGTCATCCGATTTTTGTCACCGCGCGGTGCTTTTCGGAAGAGATATTTGCACTGCCAGGCGAACCTACTGTGACAAATGCAAACTAAACGACTTTTGTCCCTCTGCGGAAAAATAAGTAAACAAAAAATGCGTTTCCGTTTGGAAACGCATTTTTTATTTTGTCTATTATTTTGCGTAGTCAACGGCACGGTTTTCACGGATAAGATTAACTTTAATCTGACCGGGATACTCAAGCTCGTTTTCTATCTTCTCGGCTATTTCGTGGGCGATAATGGTCATTTGGTCATCGCTTACAACCTCCGGTTTAACGATTATACGAACCTCACGACCTGCCTGAATAGCGAAGGAACTTTCAACGCCGTTAAAGGAGTTTGCTATCTCCTCTAATTTTTCAAGACGTTTGATGTAGTTTTCGATATTCTCTCTTCGAGCGCCCGGACGAGCCGCCGAAATGGCGTCCGCCGCCTGAACAATACAAGCAACAACGGTTTTTGCCTCTATTTCGCCGTGGTGAGCGGCAATAGCGTGAATAACGCCCTCACTCTCGTGATACTTTTTAGCCGCCTCAACGCCGAGTTGGATATGAGAACCTTCCTGCTCGTGGTCAATAGCCTTGCCTATATCGTGGAGTAGTCCTGCACGTTTTGCCATAGTCACATCGGCACCGAGTTCGGTGGCGATAAGACCTGACAGGTGGCAAACCTCAAGCGAGTGGTTAAGCACGTTTTGACCGTAACTTGTACGGAAATGCAAACGACCGAGGAGTTTTATAAGTTCAGGGTGCAAATTATGTACGCCCGACTCTATCATAGCACGTTCGCCCTCCTGCTTAATAACAGCGGAGACCTCGTTAGTCGCTTTTTGTACCATTTCTTCAATTCTCGCCGGATGTATTCTTCCGTCGGTAATAAGTTTTTCAAGGGTTACTCTTGCTATCTCTCTGCGGATAGGCTCAAAACTTGAAACGGTTATCGCCTCAGGTGTATCGTCAATAATAAGGTCAACACCGGTGGCGTTTTCGATAGCACGGATATTCCTACCCTCTCTACCGATAATTCTTCCTTTCATCTCGTCATTAGGTAATGCTACAACCGAAACGGTAGCCTCTGACGAATGGTCGGCGGCGCAACGCTGAATAGCGTGGCCTATAATCTCACGGGCGAGTCTATCCGACTCGTCACGAGTCTGCTGCTCATACTCTTTAATCTTTACGGCTTTTTCGTGGGTCAAATCGCCCTCAAGCATTTCGAGCAGTTGAGCCTTTGCCTGTTCTTTTGAAAGACCCGAAATCTTTTCGAGCATTTCCATTTGACTGCGTTTTAACTGTTCGCACTCTTCCATTTTAGCGTCAATT
Source organism: Clostridia bacterium (assembly GCA_017431035.1). GTDB lineage: Bacteria > Bacillota > Clostridia > Oscillospirales > Acutalibacteraceae > UBA737. The sequence continues at coordinate 34,056 of JAFRLW010000042.1, read as the reverse complement.
TCTTTAGAACGTTCGGCGAGTTTTTCCTCCTTAGCCTCAAGATTATCTATCTTGCGGTCTAAAGACTCCTCTTTTTGCTGTATTCTGTTTTCCTGACGCTGAACTTCTTTTCTGCGCTCACGAAGATCATTTTCGGTCTCTTGGCGCATACGGTGGATTTCTTCTTTCGCTTCTATAAGCGTTTCTTTTTTCCTTGTTTCAGCGGTTTTCATTGCGTCGCCGAGTATTCTTTTAGCCTCAGTCTCAGCAGAGCCGATAGTCTTTTCGGCGGATTTTTTTCTGTAAACCGATCCGAAAACAAAGCCTAAAACGGCAAGTACCAACGCAACTATTCCGCAAATGACGTAAGTCATTGTTTTTCTCTCCTTTATATATAAATTATAAAGCAGTTTTTCGCCGTGTCTAAAACGGCGCCGAGGCCTGCTTTTTGAAATACGAAAACGCCGGAAAAGAACATTTTCGCCCCGGAATAAAATATTAAGATGTCTAAAAAATCAAAAAGGTATAATACCTCAACATATAATATTTTAACATATAAATAATATCATTATATTACCTTTATGTCAAGAAAAAGAAAATCAAAGGAAAAAGTAATCGGTATCCCAGGCGGGCAGGCAGGGATTATGACGGAGATAAACTTTATAATCGGGATTTATGGCTAAAACTTTAAGCGGAATAGAGAAAATATCCTCGCTTTTATGGTAGGCGGCTATGCGAATTGAGGGTTTTAGATTTTTTATTGTATCTTTAGCGCCGTTTATAAAATCCGCTTCTGCCCCCTCTATATCGGCTTTTATATAGACGTTATCTCCAAAAAGACCTAAACTGTCAAGCGAAAAGGTAGGTATACTTTTTTCGCTCTCGCTTTTTACCAAATGCGAGCCACGAGATGCCTTTTTATCAAAATACATAACGCCCGTTTTATCCGAAACGGCGGCGTTTATGAGGGTGATGTTCTTAAGGTTTTCGGTATTCTTTTTTAGTTTTGCAAAGGTTTTTTCGTCAGGTTCGGCGGCGATAATGCGGTCATAGGTTTCTACCCTGTTTACAAAATCAATTACGGTATCTCCCCTATATGCGCCGAGGTCAACAAAACATTTGGTGCCTTTAACATCAAAAATATCATATATCTCCTCGTTAGCGATTTCGCAGGAGAAAAGTTTGTTTATATCGCCCGAGAGTTTATACTCGATAATACTATCAAAGGTTTTTATAGAAACGCTATCGGCTAAAACTTTTCTTGCGGAGTTTATTTTATCTTCGTTTTCTTTATAAAAGTCGGCATCAAACACCGGTCCGCCCGATACCGGCACATCGGGAGCGTAAAGTTCGCACTCTGATGCAATATTCTTTATATTGTTTATTACGTCCGGCAAAGCCGTTCCGAAACACAAAAGAACTATCATATCGGGAAAAGTCGCTTTTGCGGTTTTATAATTTGTGACCGGAAAACCGCCGAAAGTTTTATTGCGCACGAAGTTATCCGAAGCGAAAACTCCGGATATTTTTATTTTTTTACTATTTAGCACCGATATAATTTTATCGGCGCCGTCCCCCATTCCGTAAAGAACTATGGGTTTGTTTGTTTCTTTTAAGTAATTCCACAAATCTTTCATATCTTTATTATACATAATGAAAGCCCGTTAGACAACAATAAATTGTGAACAAATTGTAAAAGTCAGAGAAAGTCAAATAATTTTTTCAAAAAACTATTGACATTTTGAAAACAGGTGTTATACTATACTTGTCAGCAGGAAAATTTTACCTTTCCTGACCTTGACCGAAAGTATAGTAAATTATGGAGGGGCTATAAAGTGGCAGAAGAGAAAAAGACCGTAAACAAAGAGTCTGAAAAAGACGAGAACACGGTCGAAAAAGAAACTGTTAAACAGCCTAAACGGAAAACAAAAAAGGACGACGAAGTTGCCAAAATCAAAGCGGAACTTGATACTCAAAAAGATTTGCTTATGCGCACAGCCGCCGAGTTTGACAATTACAAACGCCGTACCGAAAAGGAGAGAATATCGGTTGCCGAGTATGCCAAGGCGGAGATTATTAAAAAACTTTTGCCGATACTTGACAATATCGACCGTGCAAAAGGACTTGACTCCTCTTCACCTGATTATATAAAAGGTATTGAGATGATAGTCAAACAGTTTGAGGGGCTGACTGAACAGTTATCCCTTGAATCTATCGCCGAAGAGGGCGACGCCTTTGACCCGAACTATCACGAGGCGGTAATGCATATAGAAGACGAGAATTATAACGAAAACGTTATTGTTGAAGTCTTGCAAAAAGGTTATAAGTTAGGCGACACTGTTGTAAGACCTGCAATGGTCAAAGTTGCCAACTAAACAATAAAAATAAATCATATATATACATCGGAGGAATTAACTATGGGAAAAATTATAGGAATCGATCTTGGAACCACAAACTCATGCGTAGCAGTTATGGAGGGCGGCGAAGCGGTTGTTATCGCTAACGCCGAGGGCGCACGTACCACTCCGTCTGTTGTTGCTTTTTCAAAAACCGGAGAAAGAATGGTAGGTCAGGTTGCAAAACGCCAGGCTATCACCAACCCCGACAGAACAGTAAGTTCTATCAAAAGAGAAATGGGATCCGATTATACCGTAACCATTGACGACAAAAAGTTTACACCGCAGGAAATATCAGCTATTATTCTTCAAAAACTTAAAGCCGACGCCGAAAGTTATCTCGGTCAGCCGGTTAAAGAGGCGGTTATCACCGTTCCTGCATACTTTACCGACGCACAGCGTCAAGCCACCAAAGACGCAGGTAAAATTGCCGGTCTTGAAGTTAAACGTATTATAAACGAGCCGACCGCTGCGGCGCTTGCCTACAGCATTGATAAAGAGGAAGACCAAAAAGTTATGGTTTATGACCTTGGCGGCGGTACTTTCGACGTTTCTATTATAGAAATGGGCGACGGCGTACAGGAAGTTCTCGCTACTGCCGGTAACAACCGTCTCGGCGGCGACGACTTTGATAAACGCATTATGGACTACATTGTATCGACCTTCAAAGCCGAGCAGGGTATCGACCTTTCGGGCGATAAAATGGCAATGCAGAGAATTAAAGAAGCGGCTGAAAAAGCAAAAATCGACCTTTCGGGTATGACTACTGCCGATATCAACCTCCCCTTCATCACTGCCGATACAAACGGTCCTAAACACTTTGAAACAACCCTTACCCGTGCTAAGTTCAACGAACTCACAGCAGACCTTGTTGAAGCCACTATGGGACCTGTTCGCCAGGCGCTTTCAGACTCAGGTCTCGAGAAATCACAAATAGGCAAAGTTCTTATGGTAGGCGGTTCAAGCCGTATTCCCGCAGTACAGGAAGCCGTTAAAGAGTTTATGGGCGCAGAGCCGTTCAAGGGCATTAACCCCGACGAGTGCGTTGCACTCGGCGCCGCATTGCAGGCAGGCGTTTTAGGCGGCGACGTTAAAGGACTTCTTCTTCTTGACGTTACTCCCCTTTCACTCGGTATCGAAACTATGGGCGGCGTTTCTACAAAGGTAATCGAGAGAAACACCACTATTCCTACCAAAAAGAGTCAAATCTTCTCTACCGCCGCTGACGGTCAGACTTCGGTTGAAGTTCACGTACTGCAGGGCGAGCGTGAGTTTGCAAAAGATAATAAGACGCTCGGCGTATTCCACCTTGACGGTATTGCTCCGGCTCCCCGTGGTATACCCCAGATAGAAGTTACCTTTGATATAGACGCAAACGGTATTGTTCACGTTTCGGCTAAAGACCTCGGCACAGGCAAAGAGAACAACATCACCATTACTTCCAGCACCAATATGTCTAAAGAAGATATTGATAAGGCGGTTAAAGACGCCGAAGCCTATGCCGCAGAGGATAAGAAACGCCGTGAAGCCGTTGATGTTAAAAACAACGCCGACCAGATGATTTATCAAACCGAAAAAACCCTTACCGACCTTGGCGACAAAGTAACCGAAGATGAGAAAAAATCCATAAACGCCGCTAAGGACGCTCTTAAAGAAGCGCTTAAAGGCGAGGACACCGAGGCTATAAAGGCTAAACAGGAAGAACTTCAAAAAGCCCTTTATCCGATTAGTGAGAGAATATACAAAGAGGCACAGGCCGCTGCCGGTGCAAATCAAGGCGCCGCACAGGGCGCAGATAACGCAGGCGCCAATGACTCTAACGTTTACGAGGCTGACTATACCGACGTAGACGACAAGGGCGAAAAGAAATAATTATCAAGTGTGAGGTTATGGGCAGTTTTCTGCCCATAACCATACATAAGTTTTAGGAGAAAAAGTCTGTGGCAGAAAGTAAAAGAGACTATTATGAAGTTTTAGGCGTTGACAAGTCGGCAAGTGACGACGAACTCAAAAAAGCCTACCGTAAACTTGCAAAAAAATACCACCCCGACCTAAACCCCGGTGACGCAACTGCCGAAAAAAACTTTAAGGAAGTAAACGAGGCTTACGAAATACTTTCAAACAAAGAAAAACGTGCCCGTTACGACCAGTTTGGTCACGCAGGCGTAGACCCGAACTTCGGCGCCTCCGGCGGCGGATACGGCGGAGGTTTTGAGGGATTTGGCGGATTTGACGATTTGGGCGATATATTCGGCTCAATATTCGGCGGAGGTTTTGGCGGAGGAAGAACACGAAACCCCAATGCGCCAAGACGTGGAAACGATACCTCAGCGGTTATCAACCTCTCGTTTGAAGAGGCGGCGCTGGGCTGTAAAAAAGATATTAAGTTCACTAAAATTGACAACTGTTCAGACTGTGGCGGCACGGGTTGTGAAAAAGGCACAAACGCCTCCTCCTGCCCTGTTTGTCACGGCACGGGACGAGTTGAGCAGATACAAAGAACGCCTTTTGGACAAATCAAAACTCAAGGTATTTGTAATAACTGTAACGGAAGCGGTAAAATAATCGACCACCCGTGTCACACCTGCGCCGGAAAAGGCAGAATAAGGCACACGGTACAAAAAACGGTGGACGTTCCCGCCGGTATTGATGACGGTCAGGTTATAAATCTTCGTGGCGGCGGTGACGCCGGAATAAACGGCGGACCTTCGGGTGATTTGAGGGTCAACGTAAATGTTCGACCTCACCCCATTTTCACAAGAGACCGATATGACGTTTACTGCGATATTCCGATAACCTTTACCCAGGCTGCGCTTGGCGACGAAATCACCGTTCCTACCCTTTACGGCAACGTTAAGTTCCAAATACACGAGGGCACCCAGCCGGGCGACGAGTTCAAACTGAGGGGAAAAGGTATTCAGCGCCTTAATTACGCCGGAAAAGGCGACCAGTATGTCAAGATAAAAGTTGAAGTGCCACGTGGGCTTTCAAAGGACCAAAAAGAAAAACTAAAAGCCTTTGAAACCTCAGTCGGCGAAAAAAACTATAAAGAGAAAAAATCTTTCACCGACAAAATAAAAGATTTTTTGAAAGATTAAATCTAAAGCCCTGTCTTAGTTTGCCAAGACAGGACTTTTCTTTTTTATTGACAAAACATATATAGAAAATTATAATAAATATATATTACTTTAATTTGGAGGATACGACTTTGAGCAATATAACCGAGATTTTCGGCACAAACGTATTCGGTGATGAGGAAATGGCGAAACGCCTTCCTGCCGATATATATAAATCTCTGAAAGAGGCGATTTCCGACGGCAAAGCCATTGACCGTCATATAGCCGATACTGTTGCCGAGGCTATGAAAAACTGGGCAGTTGAACACGGTGCAACACATTTTACACACTGGTTCCAGCCTATGACCGGTATCACAGCCGAGAAGCACGATAGTTTTATCGAACCTGCCGAAAACGGAAAGGTTATTTTGTCTTTTTCGGGCAAAAACCTAATCAAAGGCGAGCCTGATGCCTCCTCTTTTCCCTCAGGCGGTTTGCGTGCAACCTTTGAGGCACGTGGCTATACCGCTTGGGACCCGAGTTCATACGCTTTTATAAAGGACAAAACTCTTTGTATACCGACCGCCTTTTGTTCATATAACGGCGAGGCGCTTGACGAGAAAACTCCCCTTTTGCGTTCTATGGAGGCTATTAACCGTGAGGCGCTTAAAATCGCAAAACTTCTTTGCGGCGACGATGTTACAAAGATAAATGTCAGCGTAGGTTCTGAGCAGGAATATTTCCTTGTTGACAAAGCAGTAGCTTCAACAAGGCCGGATATAATTTTTTGCGGAAGAACACTTATGGGTGCAAAACCACCGAAAGGTCAGGAAATGAACGACCACTATTTCGGTGTTATAAAGCCCCGTGTTGCCGCTTTTATGGCTGACCTTGATGATGAACTTTGGAAACTCGGAGTATATGCCAAAACCGAGCATAATGAGGTTGCCCCTGCACAGCACGAACTCGCCCCCGTTTTCACAACGGCGAATATTGCAACCGACCACAACCAGCTCACTATGGAACTTATGAAAAAAGTTGCCGACAGGCACGGACTCAGATGCCTGCTGCACGAAAAGCCTTTTGCCGGTGTAAACGGCAGCGGAAAGCACAACAACTGGTCTATTGCAACCAATACGGGTATAAACTTCTTTAAGCCGGGCAAAAATCCCGAAGAAAACAAACTGTTCCTTTTGTCTATTGCCGCCTTTATCAAGGCTATTGACGAACATCAGGACCTTATAAGATACTCGACTGCATCAGCAGGAAACGACCAACGACTCGGCGGACACGAGGCGCCCCCTGCCATTATTTCAATTTATCTCGGCGACGCACTGAGTTCCGTATTCTATGATATAGCAAACGGCGAACATCACGAGTCGGGCGGAAAGATAAAAATGAATATCGGCGCAGAGGTAATTCCCTATATCAAAAAAGACACCTCTGACCGCAACCGCACCTCGCCTATCGCTTTTACCGGAAACAAGTTTGAGTTCAGGATGCCGGGATCAAGCGACTCCATAGCCGGAATAAACACCGTTATCAATACCATTATAGCGGATGTTTTCTCCGAATATGCAAAGCGACTTGAGGCCGCCGACAATATAGAAAAGGAAATACTTGGTATAGTTAAAGAGGCATATAACGAGCATAAACGCATACTCTTTGACGGTGACGGCTATTCTGACGAGTGGAAGGACGAAGCAAAAAGAAGAGGGCTGCTCAATTTACCCTCCACCCCTGAGGCTATCCCCTATTTTGCAAAAGAAGAGAATATCGCCCTTTTTGAAAAACACGGTGTTCTCGGAAGAAATGAAATTGAAAGCCGCCGTGATATAGCCTTTGAAAACTATTGCAACGTTATTCATATAGAAGCGCTCACTTTAATAGAAATGTTAAAGCGTGACGTTATGCCGGCTATCAGCAAGTATGAAGGCAGACTTTGGAGAATTGCCGAACACAAGGCTTCAAGTGTTTATAAAAACTTTGAGACCAAAACCGCCGAAAAACTTGCCGAGTATAATGACAAACTGTTCTCTCTTTGCGACAAATTGCAAGAGGCGGTAGAAGAAACTGCGGCTATGAAAGACCTGAGCAGAAGCGCCCTCTCATATCATGACAACGTTCTCTCCCTTATGGATGAAATCAGAACTCTTTGCGATAAAGCGCAGGAGATTACCAAACGTGAATACTGGCCATATCCCGCATACGGAGATATGCTTTTCCACGTGTAATACTAACTTTCGCACACACCGAAGAGGTAATTATGGACGATATTAAAAGTATTGTTGCAAAAAACATAACCGAACTGAGAATACTAAATAATATGACGCAACTTGAACTCGCCGAAAAACTACACTACTCGGATAAAACAATATCCAAGTGGGAACGTGGCGAGTCAACGCCTGATATTTCGGTGCTGGTTATGATAGCCGATATATTCGGGGTGAGTCTTGATTATCTTGTTAAATCGGAGAATATTGACAAGGCGGTAATCGAACAAAAAAATAGTGAAAGCGCCTACAATCACAGGGCGATAACCTACATTTCGGAAGGACTTGTGATGTTTATTGCGATATTCGCTTTTATCATAACTTCCCTTGTTTCAAAAACCGCCGATTTCAAATGGTTATACTTTATTTATGCAACACCGATAACAATTATTATAAGGTTGATATTTAATTCCATTTGGTTTAACCCGAGAAACAACTATATTATAGTTTCACTCCTTATGTGGTCGGTGTTAGCCTCTATTCATATAAGTTTCCTTTTCTTCAACAAAAACGTTGCTTTGATTTATCTGCTTGGGATTGCAGGACAAGTAATAATAATTTTGTGGTCGTTTATAAAAAAACCTAAGAAAAAAGAAACTGAAGAAAACTAAATATGAACAACTGTAAAAAGCCTTTCATTTATTCAGAAAGGCTTTTTTCTTTACTCTGCAAACGGTGGATTTTGTCGTAGAGAGTCGACTCTACGTTTTGGAGAGAGTAGAATAAAAATCATAGATATGCTTTTTTTATAAAATGACTTATAATAGTAAACGTAAAAGAGGTGATTTTTTGAACATACTGTTTTGCGGCGACTGCGGTATAAAACTCGGTATATATTTGTCGCTTCTATCAATTCTTAAACATACGAAAGATAATATAAACGTTTTTATTTTGACCGCATCGGTCGAAGAAAGACAGGCTATCCCCTCTTCTTTCGGTAATGAACTTGAGGAGAAAGTTAGCGGCGGCGAAAGGCTTTCCGTTAAGGTTATAGACATAAGTGATGTTTTTAACGGTTACTTACCTACCGCCAATATGAGCACAAGATTTACTCCGCTTTGTATGTTGCGCCTTTTTGCCGATAAGGTTGAAGAAATAAAAGGCAAGGTTTTATATCTTGACACCGATATTCTATGCAGAAAAGATATAAAGCCGCTATATGATATAGATATAAGCGACGTAGAGATAGCAGGCGTACCCGACCGGTACGGCAAATGGTTTTTCGGAAATCAACTTCGTCACAACTACCTGAACTCAGGCGTACTGCTTATTAATATGGAAAACATCAGAAAAAGTGATTTATTTTCAAAATGCCGTACGCTTTGCCGCAACAAGAAGATGTTTATGCCCGACCAAACGGCGCTTAATAAACTATCTGTAAAGAAAAAAATAAATCGCCGCTTTAACGAGCAGGGAAAAATAAGAAAAGACACTGTAATAAAACACTTTACCACCTTTTTCAAGTTTTTCCCCTATATACGTGCCGTGACCATAAAACCGTGGGAATATGACAAAGTACATAACGAACTTAAAATATTTGAGTTCGACGATATAATTGAAACAGCAAAAAGGAGACCTATAAAATGAGAAACGAAATACCTGTATTTTTTGCAATTGACGACGGATATGCAAAGTTTTTGGCGGTAGCGCTTCGCTCAGCCGCTGCAAACTGTAACAAAAATAGAAACTTCCGTGCAATTGTTTTATATGAAAACCTGACACAAGAGAACGAAAAGAAACTGAAAAGCATTGAAACCGACAATTTCAAAATTGACCTTAAACCTATGAAGGCGAACTTTGACGCGCTTGACGACAGAATGAGCAACCGACTCCGTTGCGATTTCTTCACCCTGACTATTTATTTCCGTTTGTTTATTCCGGCTATGTTCCCCGAATATGACAAAGGTATTTACATAGATAGCGACGTTGTTGTATCGGGCGATTTATCGGAACTTTTTGACACCGATATAGGTGACAATTTTATAGGCGCCTGTCGTGATATTTCAATAGCCGACGTGCCGCCGCTTGTAGCCTACACCGAAAACGCCGTTGGCGTTAAGGGGGATGAGTACATAAACTCAGGTGTACTGCTTATGAACCTTAAAAAGATGAGAGAGTGTGATTTTGAAGGACACTTCCTAAATCTCCTTAATACCTATCATTTTGACTCTATAGCGCCCGACCAGGATTATATAAACGCAATTGCAAACGGCAAGATATTTTATCTTGACGGAAAATGGGACGCTATGCCAAACGATAAACGTCCCTTGATAGAAAATCCCGGTATAATCCACTATAATCTTTTCTTAAAGCCCTGGTGTTATGACAATATTCAATATGAAGATGAGTTTTGGAAATGGGCGGCGCTTAGCGGATATGAAGACGAGATAAAGGCCTTTAAGGCAAACTATACCGAAGAGAAAAAGAAAGCCGACAGCGAAACCCTCGATTTTCTTGTCAAAAGAGGTATTGAAATCCCCGAAAATGAGATAACGTTTAAGAAAATGTTTGAAAAAGGAGAAAAAATACGCCTATGATTTTAGGAGATAACAGAGAAGCGGTTATCGAAAATATAAAGAAGTTTGCCGAAAGCGGCGAGTTTCATAATAAGGTTGAACTAAACGACCCCGTACTCACTGCCGCCCAGTCAAGAGAAATAACAAACAACTTTATTGAAAACCGCAAAAAATGGTCTTTTAAGTTTAAGAGTGTTATTGCACGGCGTACGGCTCAGGTTGCGACAAAACTACTCAACAAGAATACCGAAATCATAGGTATAGAAAAAATACCGCAAAACATCGGCGGAATACTTGTAACAAGCAACCACTTCAGTCCTATAGAGAATACGGTTGTACGTCATTTGACAAACAAACTCGGTTATAAAAACCTCTCTATAATAAGTCAAACCACTAATTTTGCCATGCCGGGCGTTATCGGATTTTTGATGAACTATGCCGACACTATACCCATTTCAACCGAGCCACGCTATTTGGCACGTAATTTCCTATCTGTCTTAAAAGAAAAACTCGTTGAGAAAAAGGGTGCGGTACTGCTCTACCCAGAACAAGAGATGTGGTTTAACTATAAAAAACCACGTCCGCCAAAGGGTGGCGCATACTTCTACTCGGCAAAACTGAATATACCGATAGTCTCCTGCTTTGTAGAGATGACCGAACTTGATGAGGATGAGAACACAAACAAAGATTTCAAACAGGTGAAATACACACTTCACGTGCTTTCGGTTTTATATCCCGACCCCTCAAAAACAACCAAAGAAAACACCGAACTTATGGCGGAAACCGACTATAATCTAAAAAAAGAGTGCTATGAAAAGGTGTACGGCAAAAAACTTGACTACACTTTCCAAAACAGCGATATAGCAGGTTGGAAAAAGGGACTATGAGAGAAAAGATAAGATACTATAAATCTTATACCGATGATTTTGATACAAGTCAAAATCAGGATTATAAACTAAAAAGAGACTATAAATGGGTCAAAAACGATATATTCTCAAAGGCGTTCTCCGGGATAGTTTATTTTTGCGCCCTTGTTTTCGGTAGTATTTACTGTCGCTTTGTACTTAAAATGAGGATAAAGGGCAAGGCAAAGGTTAAAGGTTTTAAGGGTGACTATTTTTTGTTTGCAAACCATACGCAGCCTATTGGCGACGTTGTCATCCCGGCTTTTTGCGTTCTACCGAAGCGGATATTTACTATAGTCAGTCCCGCAAACTTCGGTATACCCTTTATAGGCAGAATACTCCCCTATTTAGGGGCACTTCCTATATCGGAAACAATTAGCGGAACAAGGGAACTAAACCGCGCGATAGAGTTTAGACTATCAAAAAATCACCCTATCGTGATATACCCCGAAGCGCACGTTTGGGAATACTGTTCCTTTATACGCCCTTATCCCGATACTTCTTTTAAGTATCCCGTAAAACTAAATAAAGCCTCCTTTTGTATCACCACCGTATATAATAAACGAAAAAGAGGCAAAATACCGCTTATGAAGGTTTATATTGACGGTCCGTTTTATCCTACGGGAGATACAATAAAAGAGAAGGCTAAAGACCTTAAAGAACAAATATACAACACTATGGTAAACCGAGCCGAAAGCGGCGACGTAAAGTATATAGAATATAAAAAAAGTCAGGATTTATAATCCTGACTTTTTATTTTTTAATGAAACTTTATCGGTTTTGCGGGACAACCTACCGCAGTACAATTATCCTCTATATCCCGTACTACAACAGCGCCGGCGCCCAAAATGACGTTATCGCCTACCGTCTTGCCCTGAATAACCTGCATACCCGTACCCATTTCACAACCTCTGCCTGTAGTGGTATTGCCGGAAAGGTTGACTGCGGGATAAAGAATTGTATAATCCTTTATTACGGCGTCGTGACCTACGGTGCAGTTATTGTTTATTATAACGTGTTCCCCTATCTTGATGTTTACAGTCAAAAGGCAACCCGAGCAAATTATACTGCCCTCGCCTATTTCTATATAGGGAGAAAGTTGCGCCGTGGGGTCAATAAGGGTTTCAAACTTAATATCTTTTAGTTTACCCTTTATCTTTTTTATAACCTGTTCCCTAATTCTCGGAAGACCGATAGCGCATACATAGTAATAATCGGGGTATTTCTCCACGTCGTCGGTTGTACCTATAACCTTATGTCCGTTAATCTCTTTACCGAGTATTTCTTTGTTATCGTCCATAAAGGAGATTTCGTCATACGTTTTTTCTTTGAGGTTTATTCTGTCAGCGAGCCAGGCTGTTTCTCTTCCCATACCGCCAGTGCCTATTATAATGAGTTTTTTCATATAATCTTCCTCACTTAAACAAAAAGTTTAGATAATTCTAACCCTGATAACGCCCTCTATCTCATAGAGTTTTTCTTTTATAATATCAACATCAATATCATTTACGTCTAACATAGTATATGCAAGAGAGTCTTTCGACTTATTGAGCATATTCTCTATATTAACGTCATTTTCAGCGACAATGCTTGTGATAGAAGTAAGCATTTTAGGCTGGTTTTTATGGATAATACAAATGCGGTGTTTACCGCTTCTCGGCATATGGATTTCGGGCAGGTTGACCGAGTTCACGATATTTCCGTTTTCAATATAATCTATAAGTTGTTTAACCGCCATTTCACCGCAGTTGTCCTCCGCCTCAATGGTGGAACCGCCGAGGTGTGGTGTGGCGACAACGCCGGTTGTGCCTATAATCTCTTCACAAGGGAAGTCGGTAATAAAGGTGGCAACTTTGCCCTCTTCGAGCGCCTCTTTTATATCGTGAACATTGACAACCTCTTTACGAGCAAAGTTTAGTATTCTGACGCCGTCTTTCATCATTCTTATAGAGTCTTTGTTTATCATATCACGGGTGGTGTCATCAAGCGGAACGTGAACAGTGATATAATCGCACTCTTTGAATATCTCTTTTATATCATAGATATGAACGGCATTGTAGGTAAGGTTCCAAGCGGAAGAAAGCGACATATACGGGTCATAGCCGTAAACTTTCATACCGAGGTGATTTGCCGCATTTGCAACAAGACCGCCTACGGCGCCGAGTCCTATAACGCCTATCTTTTTGCCTTTTATCTCAGGTCCTACAAAAGCACCTTTTCCCTTTTCAACCTGTTTTTCAATTTCCGGTTGACCTTTAAGAGTTCTGACCCAGTCGATAGAGGGGATTATTTTTCGGGAAGCGAGCATCAAAGCGCAAACAACAAGTTCTTTAACAGCGTTAGCGTTAGCACCCGGTGTGTTGCAAACAACTATGCCCCTTTTGCTGCACTCCTCTATCGGAATATTATTTGTACCTGCGCCCGTTCTTGCGATACAAAGTAGGTTATCGTTGAGCGGTTCTTCGTGAAGCGACATAGCACGTACCAGTATACCGTCGGGGTTTTCTACCTCATCACCTACGGTATATTTATCGTCAAAAATTGCAAGTCCCTGTTTTGAAACCTTGTTAAAAGTTTTAATTTTATACATTATTAACTATTCTCCTTTTCAAACCTATCCATAAACTCTACAAGCGCTTTGACGCCCTCATAAGGCATAGCATTGTATATAGAAGCACGCATACCGCCTACAGTTCTGTGACCTTTAAGGTTTACAAGACCGTTTGCCGCAGACTCGGCAATAAACTTTTTGTTGAGTTCCTCGCTATCAGTTACAAACGGAACGTTCATAAGCGAGCGGTCGGCTTTTTCTACCGTGCCCTTAAACATTTTGCTGCTGTCAAGAAAATCATAAAGCAGTTTGGCTTTTCTTTTGTTGTTTTCATAAACGGCGTTTATACCGCCTATCTCCTTTATCCATTTGAAAACAAGTCCCGCCACATAAATATTATAGCAAGGAGGAGTATTAAAGAGGGATTTTGCATCGGCTTGTATTTTGTAATTAAGCATTGTGGGTGTTATATCCATAGCGTTTCCGAGCATATCCTTTTTAGCAATAACCATTACAACGCCGGCAGGCGCAACGTTCTTTTGAGCACCGCCGAAAAGAAGTCCGAACTTTGTGACGTCAAGCGGTTCTGACAACATACAACTCGAAATATCGGCAACAAGCGGAATATCACCCGTGTCGGGCAGTTCGTTAAACTTTGTGCCGTAAATCGTGTTGTTCATACAAATATAAACGTAGTCGGCGTCAGTTCTGAAGTCGCTTCTTTTGGTTTTAGGAATATAACTGAAGTTTTTATCAGCCGAAGATGCGGCGGCTTTGGCGTCGCCATACTTCCCTGCCTCTTCAAAAGCCTTTTTAGCCCATTGACCCGTCACTACATAATCCGCTTTATTATTCTTATTCATAAGGTTAAGCGGAACTGCGGCAAACTGGGTGAAACCTCCGCCCTGGGTAAAGAACACGTCATAATCATCGGGGATATTCATAATCTCCCTCAAATCAGCCTCAGCGGTTTCAATAATCTGCTGATATTCTTTAGAGCGGTGGGACATCTCCATAACCGACTGACCGGTTGTACCATATTCTAAAAGTTCAGCCTGAGCCTTTTTAAGTACCGAAAGGGGCAACATAGAAGGACCGGCGCTGAAATTATAAACTCTTGCCATATAAAAACCTCCGTAAGATAACTTTATTGTTATCTATTATATTTACATTATAGCCTAAAGTCAATAGGTTTGTTAAAAGTTTGTCAGTCTTTTTTGAAAAAATTGTCATTTTTCGCAAAAGTTTGTTAATAGTTTAACAAATAAGTTTGTGTAAAACGGTTTTCACGTGTAAGATTTTTAGGTTTTTAACAAATAGTCTTATAAGTTAAAGTATGTTTTAATAAGTTTTAATGCAACAAAAAAGGAAACCGTTTGGGTTTCCTTTTTATATTTGTGAGGGTTTTATTCTTCTTCCTCTTCCTTATCCTCTAAAACCTCAACCGCTATTTTATCAATGCGTTTTTCGTCGCAACTGAGCACGGTGATTTTAAGGTTATTAAAGGTGACTGTGGCGCCGATAGCGGCTTCACCTTCTAAAAGGTCGGTCACAAAGCCGCCTATCGTTGCGGTGTTTTCCTCAAAGTCTTCTTCGTCCTCTATATCTATATCGAACTCGTCAAAGAAGTCATACACCCTCATACCGCCGTCGGCTTCAAAATGGTTATCGTCAATGCAAACAAACTCAGGGGTATCGCCGTCGTTTTCATCAAATATCTCGCCGACAAGTTGTTCCATTACGTCTTCCATAGTGAGAATACCCATTGTGCCGCCGTACTCATCAAGCACAACGACCATATGGCTCTTTGTCTCTTTCATTTTTTCGAGAACACTTGGAAGCGACATAGTTTTATGAACATAGGTGACGGGCAAAAGAATATCTCTGATGCTGACTTTTTCACTGTTTACAAGTTGTTTATAAAATCTGTTTACAAGAAGAATACCTATAACGTTATCGGGTGTATCCTCATATACCGGGAGCCTTGAAAAATTAGTATCGTAAATCTTTTGAAGATTAACCTCATACGAGTCGTGAATATCAAGCGCCGTCATATCAACCCTTGGTGTGATAATCTCAAATGCGGCAACATCATCAAAGAAAAGAGCATTTTGAAGCATATCGCTTTGTTCTTCATCAATAACGCCCTCATCCTCGGCTATATCGATTATATTTTCAAGGTCGTCGGCTGAAACCGCTTCACTATCGCTTATACGTTTTCGCCAAAGCACCGACACACCGTTCACAAAAAGCATAACAAGATAGGTTACAGGCTTAAAGATAACCGAAATGATAACCACGGGCAAACTAAAGGCTACAGAGATTTGTTCGGCAAACTGCTTACCGAAAACTTTAGGCACCATTTCGCCGAATATCAGAACGATTACAGTCATAATGATAGTGGAAACAAAGGCAAACTTTTCGCCTATTGCCGATATGATTATGACTGCGGCTATACTTGATGCGGCGTTGTTAACAAGGTTATTGCCTATCAAGATAGCGCTTAAATACTCATCATATTTTTCCTTGATTTTAAGCGCAAGTTTTATGCGGATACTTTTAGGTCTTTCTTTAAGGCGTAAAGACAGCCTGCTCTTCCCTGCGGAAGCAAGGGCAATCTCGCTTGAAGAAAAGAACGCCGAGCATAATACAAAGAGCGCTATTATGACAATTCTTAAAGTGTTATTCATCGGAGTCACCTCCGATATCTTCCTCGTCGTAAATCTCGCCGACCAGTTCCTCTAAAATATCCTCAATAGTCACAATGCCGATAGTATTGCCGTCCGGGTCTTTTACTATAGCGAGGTTACGTCTATGATTGCTCATTTCGGTGAGCAAATCGTCAATAGTTGTATTGCTTTTAACAAAATAGGGGTAATCAAGCACCGAAGCCAAAATCACCCTGCCTTTGTTCTTGATATAAGCACGCAGGAACTTTCTTATCTGCAAAATACCTTTAACGCTGTTATCACGGGCGAGAACGGGTATTCTTGAGTGGGTGGTGTTTTTGATAATCTCTAATATATCGGCGGTTTTTGTCCCCGCTTTTATCTTAAGCACATCATCAAAAGGTATCGCTATTTCTCCGGCTGTACGGTCGCTAAACTCCAAAACCGAGCGCATCAGTTTGCCGGTTTCTTCATCTATTTCGTCATCCTCTGATATATTCTCAACCATTGAGGCGAGTTCATCTTCGGTAACGGTTACGTCATTATCTATTTTTTTTCTGAAAGGTCTTAGCGCTAAACCCGATATAAACGAAAGTGAAACCGAAAAGGGTTTTAATATTTTCATAAGCGCAACGAGAAGTCCCGAAGCGTTCATAGCGAAGCTCTCATTACAACTTCTGGCGTATACTTTCGGAAGTATCTCGCCGAAAATATAGATAATAACCGTAGTGATTATTGTAGCCAAAGTGACGGCAAGCGAGCCTGTGCCTATGGCACGACGTGCAATAACCACCGCCAAAGTGGCGCAACCTATATTCATAACGTTATTGCCGATAAGAAGAACCGAAAGCGCACTTTCAAAATCATCAAGTATATAAAGTACACGCTCTGCTTTCTTGTTGCCTTTATCGGCTTCGGACATCATATGTATTCTATTGATGCTCGCAAGAGAGGTTTCAGTTCCCGCAAAATAAGCGCAACCGAGAACAAAAACCAAATAAAGAATAATGCTGCCTATAGGGAAACTCCCAGGGTCATCCATTATATTTTTCAACTCCTAAATCTAATTTTTCTTTGCTAGTTCTGAAGATTTATAGGCTTCGCAAACCTCTTTTGCATCGCCTAACATTTTAAGTTTTCCGCCCTCAAGCCAAGCACAATGCTTGCATAGGCGTTCTATTTGTCCAAGCGTATGAGAAACAATAATAACGGTGGTGTTTCCGTCCATAATCTTTTTTATTCTCTCTTCACACTTTTGCTGGAAAAGGAAGTCGCCTACAGCCAATATCTCATCAACGATAAGAATATCGGGAGTAGTAACCGTTGCTATAGCGAAACCGATACGAGCCACCATACCGGAAGAATAGTTTTTCATAGGCACGTCGAGAAACTCTTCAAGTTCCGAAAACTCAACTATCTCATCAAACTTTTCATCCATAAACTTTTTAGAATAGCCGAGTACCGAGCCGTTTAAGTAGATATTCTCTCTGGCGGTCAGGTCCATATCGAAACCTGCGCCGAGTTCTATAAGCGGGGCTATAACGCCCTCGGTTTCAACCGTGCCGTTTGTCGGCTCTAAAATGCCGGATATTATCTTAAGGGTTGTACTTTTTCCGCTTCCGTTAAGACCGACTATACCGAAAATATCGCCTTTTTTTATATCAAAAGAGACATCGCTCAGCGCCGTGAAATCTTCAAAGTGGAGTTCACGTTTTACAAGTTTTATAAAATACTCTTTTAGGCTCTGAAGTTTTTCGGTATTCATATTAAAATGCATATCAATATTTCTCAGTTCGACCGCATTTTCTTTGTTTTCCAAAACCGTTTCCTCCCCTTAAATATAAAGAATAAACTTCTTTTGCGCCTTGTTAAAGACAAATGCGCCTATAACAAAAACTATGAGCGACATAACTAAACAAACGATATTCTCTTTTATACCCGGCATACCCGAATACATTTCGGTGCTGTGCATCATAATACACCTGAAATACTCTACAAAGTGAGTAAGCGGATTAAGGTAAATAACACGCTTTACTATTGAGGCAATTTTGCCCGGTACCGAGTCAATAATGGTAAGCGGATATATAATCGGAGTCAGGTACATCCAAACGGTAAGCAAAACGCCGTAAAGATGTTCTATATCCCTGAAGAATACCGTCGCAGCGGAAAGGAACAAACACATACCGCAAACAAATATAAAGGTATATATAACAGGGATAAAGAAAAGGAGTATATAAAAAGTAGGATACACGCCTTGAAAAATCATAACTATAAGCACCGCTATTAGAGAAAAGGCAAAGTTCACAAGCGAAAAAAGGCACTTTTCAAGCGGAAAAACGTATTTCGGAATATACACTTTTTTTATAAGCGGTGCGGCATTTATCACCGAAGACAAAGATGCTGTGGTCGCCTCAGAGAAGAAACTCCATATCGAAAAACCTACTATATAGTAGGTTGCGAAATTAGCAACCTTTATTTTCAGCAGCATACCGAAAACCTGCGTCAAAACAAGCATTGTAAATAGCGGATTTAACACACTCCACGCAATACCGAGCGCCGAACGGCGATACTTTAGTTTTATATCTTTTACAACAAGGTTTTTAAGCAGGGGTGAATATTTCTTAACATCGGTAAAGAAATTATGTTTATTGGTGCTTTGCAAACCTATTCCTCCAATATATACAGTTTATGCTATTATATCATTTTTATATAAATATTGCAAGGAAAAGAGCAAATAATATATTTATACCTTTTGAAAGGACAGATATATGTTAGCAACAATTTCGAGAACGATAATAATTTATGCCGTTGTGACCATAGCCCTTCGTCTTATGGGTAAAAGGCAAATAGGCGATATGCAGCCAAACGAACTTGTAATAACCCTTTTGATTTCCGAAATTGCCGCTATACCGCTGCAAGACTCGAACGAGCCTATCGTAAACGGTATAGCCGCTATTTTGGTGCTTATCAGCGCTGAAATACTATTGTCGGCACTAAGCCTTAAATCCCCCTTTGTCCACAGGCTTTTAAGCGGCAGGGCGGTTGTTCTTATAAAGGACGGAAAAATCGACGAAAAGGCTATGAAGCGGGTGAGGATTACGGCGCTTGATTTGCTTGAACTGCTTAGAGGTAAAGATGTTTTTGATATAAACGAAGTGGATTTTGCGGTGCTTGAAGTAAACGGCGAACTGAATATCTTTAAGAAAAGTCCATATAAAACCGTGACAAGAAAAGATCTTGATATAAAAGACCAAAACGAAAAGCCGCTACTTCCCGTTGTTGCCGACAGATCGGTAGTAAACGACTTTTTAAGCACGCTCGATATAAAGAGCAAAAGCATAAATGATAAACTCAAAGAGAATAGTATAAAACGAGAAAACACCTTTCTCGCCTTTTTTGATAAAACGGGAAAAAGTGTTAAAATCGACAAGGAGAAAAGTAAATGAAGAGGACAATAATTGCCGTATCTTTTATAGTTTTGCTGTTTGCATTTTGCCTGCTCGAAACCGAAAAGACAGATACTATGTGCGATAATATGGAAAACAGAATATCGGTTATAAGTAACCTCTATGAAAACGGCTCCCAAGATACAATGGAAAAATGCGAAAAACTAAAAAAAGAATGGGCGAAAGAGAAAAAGACGGCGGTCTTCTTTATCAACCACTCTTTTGTAGATGAGATAACCGACAAGGTTTATACCCTACCCGCTTTTGTAAAGACAGGTAGCGACGATATGTTTTATTCAAATATAGCAAGTATCAAAAAGGTTTTAAGTCAGATTAAAGAAGACAGCCGCCTGACTGCCGACAGTTTCTATTAAAACTAAAAAAGAGTGGGTGCGCCCACTCTTTTTTAATTCTTTGTTACAAACTCAATTTGTTTTTCCACCGACTCTACTGATGTTCCGCCAAAACTTATTCTCTTTTTGACCGCTGTATCTATGCTTATCGCCTCGTACACGTCTTCCTCTATAAGAGGTGATATTTCCTTATATTTTGAAAGTGGCAAAGTACATAAATCATAGCCTTCTGCTGTGGCAACGTTAACCGCTTTGGCAGAGAGTTTATATGCATCTCTAAACGGTATGCCCTTTATAACCAGATAGTCAGCCAAATCGGTGGCGTTTATAAATCCTTTTTGCGCCGCCGCTTTCATATTTTTCTCTTTTGCCGTCATACTATCTATCATACCGGCAAAGATTTCAAGACACATTTTCACCGTGTCAACCGAGTCGAAAACGCTCTCTTTATCCTCTTGCAAATCTTTATTGTAAGCAAGGGGCAAACCTTTAAGGGTAGTAAGCAGAGAGAACAAATCGCCATACACCCTACCCGTTTTTCCACGAACAAGTTCCGCCATATCGGGATTTTTCTTTTGGGGCATAATAGAAGAACCTGTTGAATAATCGTTTGACAGTTTTATAAAATCAAACTCTTTTGTGGACCAAAGAATTATCTCCTCGGAAAAACGTGACAGGTGAACCATAATAAGAGCGTTTGCCGACATTAGTTCCACCGCAAAATCACGGTCGGAAACGGCGTCTATAGAGTTTTGAGCAACTGCCGAAAAGCCTAATTTTTCCGCCTCGAAAAACCTATCGGTATTATAGGTGGTGCCGGCAAGAGCGCAGGCGCCTATGGGCGAAACGTCTATTCTCTTATATGCGTCAAGGAGCCTTTCTTTATCACGCAAAAACATCATAGCATAAGCTAAAAGTTGATGCGCAAAGGTAATAGGTTGCGCCCTTTGAAGATGAGTATAACCGGGAAGCACGGTGGTTTTATAGGTTTCTGCTTTTTTTACTATTACTTTAAGCAGATTTTTAATCAATTCTATTTCCGACTCGCACTCTTTTTTCAAGGTTAGTCTTAAATCAAGCGCAACCTGGTCGTTTCGACTTCTCGCCGTATGGAGTTTTTTACCCGTGTCCCCTATCATATCGGTCAGGGTTTGTTCTATAAAGGTATGTATATCCTCAGCCGACATATCAATTTTCAAACTGCCGTTTTCTATATTTTCCATTATGGAAAACAGGGCGTTTTTTATGGTTTCTCCCTCTTCTTTACTGATAATACCGGTATGACTTAACATATCAGCGTGGGCTATACTGCCCTTTATATCTTCAATCGCCATACGGCTATCAACTTTAATAGAGGAATTGAACACCTCCGCCGTTTTGTTTATTTCTCCGTTTGTCAGTCCTGCCCAAAGTTTTGCCATAGATATTATTTTCCTTTATTCTTAAATACTGTAGCCTGTACCTTATCGGGCAGACCGAAAAGATTTATAAATCCTGTAGCGTCTGACTGGTCATAGTCGCTCTCGCCGAAAGTGGCGATTTCCTCACTGTACAGACTATACTCACTCGAAACGCCTGCTTTTATTATATTGCCTTTATAGAGTTTCAGTTTAACCGAGCCGGTAACCGTCTCCTGCGTTTTATCAACAAAGGCGGAAAGCGCCTCACGCAGCGGAGAAAACCATTTGCCGTTATATACAAGTTCCGCAAAGGTGATAGATAATCTCTGTTTTTCGTGCATAGTGTCTTTATCAAGGCAAATAGACTCAAGCGCCTCGTGCGCTTTATAAAGTATTGTTCCGCCGGGTGTTTCATAAACGCCACGACTCTTCATACCGACAAGTCTGTTTTCAACAATATCGGTAATACCTATTCCGTTTTTGCCGCCTATCTGGTTTAATTTGAGGATAATATTTTTCGCCGTCATTGTTTCATCGTTTAATGCAACAGGTATGCCCTTAATAAACTTGATTGTTATATATTCGGGGGTGTCGGGTGCCATAATGGGCGAAACTCCCATTTCAAGAAAGCCCTCTTTTTCATACATAGGCTCGTTTTCGGGGTTTTCAAGGTCAAGTCCCTCGTGGGAAAGGTGCCAGAGGTTTTTATCCTTAGAATAGTTGGTTTCTTTATTTATCTTAAGCGGTATATTATGACTCTCGGCGTACTCTATCTCTTCTTCACGAGATTTGATATCCCACTCTCTCCAGGGAGCGATAATCGGCATATCGGGAGCAAAGTGTTTTATAGCAAGTTCAAAACGCACCTGGTCGTTGCCTTTACCGGTACAACCGTGACAAATGGCGTCTGCGTTTTCTTTTATGGCTATATCCACAAGTCCTTTTGCTATGCAGGGACGAGCGTGGCTTGTGCCAAGCAAATAATCCTCATAAACTGCACCGGCTTTCATAGTGGGGATTATGTAGTTATCAACGTAATCATCGGTCAAATCAAGAACGTATAGTTTTGAGGCGCCGGTTTTTATAGCCTTTTCCTCAAGTCCCTCAAGTTCACTCGCCTGACCTACGTTGCCGGAAACGGCAACTATCTCGGGGTTATCATAGTTCTCTTTTAGCCACGGGATGATAATTGATGTGTCAAGACCGCCCGAATAGGCGACTACTATTTTTTTGAAACTGTTTTTTGACATAATAAAGACTCCCTTTAATTTGTGTATACCCATTTTAAGACTTATATGCATAAAAGTCAACAGTTATTTGCAACTTTATTCAATATTTTTTCGTTTATTCAAATATTTATGCATATTTTTATGTTTTATGCATTGTTTTAACAATTTTCATTTATTCTCATAGTATGTACTGTAAATCGGTGTGTTTTGCCGATAAATAAAAATAGGAGGCTATAAGCTATGGCAGATAATAAAAATCAAAACATCGCCGGCGATAATTTCAAAGAAGCCGTTTGCATAGATGCCGGTAGAGTTTACGATTCTTGTTGCGACCGAGACTGTCTTGAAGATTTGCGCTGTTATTTTACGGCGGAAAGTCAGGCAATAATCGACAGCGCAATAAGCGTCAGGCTAAAATCAGCCGAGGTGCTCACAACGGCAATAGACGTTCAACCGGTAAGTTTTAACAGAGGGTATTATTCTTGTGATCTTACCTTCTTCTTTATGCTTGACTTTGACGTTTACACCGCACCTCGCACCTGTCCCACCGCAGTGAACGGAGTATGTTGTTTCAATAAAAAAGTAATCCTTTTCGGCAGTGACGGAAATGTAAAAGTATTTTCAAGCACAATGGGTGACGAAAGTGAAACCTGTGACCTGACCGTGACCACAAGTTCCAATATGCCGAAATGCGTTCTTCAGTGTGTTGACCCGGTATGTCTTACATCCCGTATAGGCGAGGTCAGAGATACCGTTCAAACCGGTTGTATCCCTGCGGCTATAAACGAATACGTAGGCGGCGATCTCGTTATCGACGCACCGGTTGGTTCACCCACCGTGTACGTTACTCTTGGACTGTTTACAATAGTTCAACTTATTCGCAACGTACAAATGTTAGTTCCCGTATATGATTTTTGTATTCCCGAGAAACAATGCGACGACACCGCAGACCAACCTTGCGACGTTTTCCGCAGAATAAAGTTTCCGACCGACGATTTCTTTCCGCCACGCCCCGTTGACGTGAGCGATGAGGATATTTAACAATATATACCTGTTGATACCAAAGGGTTTTTGGTGTAGTATTTAAGTAGTTTGTTGGGGGACTTATGTGTATGAAAAGTTTTGATTTAAGTGATAATAAGTTCAAAATATGTTTATCGAGTGAGGAAGTCGCTTCCCTATTCGGCTCTTTTGAAATGATAGATTATGACACGCCCCACACAAAAGCGATAATCGACTCTATTATTATAAATGCCCTACCCGAAAAAATGTTGCCCTTTGACTGTGACAAGGTGCTTATAGAAGTTTTTCCCGACGGTGACGGCTGTATAGTTGAAGTCACAAAGATTTACGGCAGTGGGAAAAGCGCCAAAAAAAGAAGAAAACAAGAATACATACTGCTTTTTTCAAGCAGCGAGGATATGATAAACTATATAAAAAGTCTAAAGCCGAGCGATATACTCAAAGTAAAAGACAATACGCTTTATAGGTATAAAAACGCCTTTTTTCTATCAGTAAACATAAGGGATAAAAGCCTGCTTATTAACGCCCGGGAATACAGCAGGGTGATACCCGTTAAAAACCCTGCGGGTGAAATGCTTTTAGAATACGGAAAAAGGCTATATGGCGGCGCTATAGAAAAGATTTTCTCTTCCTTATAAAAAAATCCCCGATTAAATAATCGGGGATTTTTTATCTTGTAATCGTTTCACTAATAGCCTTAAAAATCTCGGCAGGGGTTTTGTTGTGTTTTCCGTCTGACATTATTATAACGGTATACTTTGGGTCTTCTACCGGGAAAAAGCCGCAAAACCAACTGTTTGTTATTCGGTTGCCGTTTTGGTCTATTCTGCCGGTTTCGGCGGTGGCAGTTTTTCCCGCCGCAGATACTTTGTCGCTCTTAGCTTCAACACCCGTTCCGCTTTCAATAACCTCTATCATAGCTCTTTTCAAAAACTCAGCCGTTTTACTGTCTATCGCCTTAGTCGGCAGTCCTTTGTCATAAGGGTGAGATACCCCGTCTATTATGGTTTTCTCAACTACCGAAGGAATATAGTATTCTCCGCCGTTTGCTATGGCGCTATATAAATTGAGCATAGAAACGGGGCTTAGCATAACATCCCCCTGACCTATCGCAAAATTGGCTTTGCTTGAAAGTGTATTGAGTTTTGTTTTGCTCGGTATTACGCCGAAATCAGAATATAAATTATCGGCAATTTTAGTTCTGCCGGAAAGTGAAAAGTATTCGGCGCTTTTATACAAAGCGTCACTGCTCATTTTGCCTGACAAATTATAAAAATAGCAGTTGCAGGAGTTTTTTATGGCGCTTATCAAATCGGTACTGCCGTGCCCGTCCCTTTTGTGACAATTAAAAACCCTGTTTTCTATACTTAAACTTCCGGTGCAGTCTACAGTATAATCAACAAGTCCCTCTTTTATTGCCCCTGCTGCTATTGCAGGTTTGAAAGCGGAGCCTACGTTATAACAATTAAGACATTTATTGACAAGCGGTGAGTTTTCTTTACTTAAACTCGCTGATATATCATAAGGCGAAAAGTCCGGCAGCGACACCATAGCAACAATTTTATTGCTTTTACTTTCCGCTACAACAACTGCGCCGGTTGTGAGGTCTTTTGATATCTCTTCAACCTGTTTTTGAATGTTTATATCGATAGTGAGATAAACGGCATTTGACAAAGCGTCTTCTCCCCCTGTGAAATACGGCTCAACGCCCAAAAGTACATTGCCTTTACCGTCAGATGTAAAGTTGGCGACAAGGGGCGTTTTGTCACCGAGAATATCGTTATAAGCCTTTTCTATACCGTATGCGCCGTTATACTCTCCGTCAAGATATCCGACAATATGATGACAAACGGTGTTTTCGGTAACCCTTACCGGCACGGTTTTTACCGTAATTCCGTTCACGTTGTTGTTATAAGGCAAAATGCAAAGACAAGGTTTATTATTATTCAGTTGCTCTAAAGCCTTTGCCCTCTCTTCCCCTTTAAGCAAACTGTTGACCTCTGATATGGCGCTTTTTGTGGGATTTATTGCGGCGAGGTTTACGGTTTTTGAATTAGTGAGCGGAAACCCGTTTTTATCAAGTATACTGCCTCTTGTGTTCCCTGCCTCAATTTTTATGGAACTTTGCTCGGCGGCGAGTTTATCGTAGTCTTTTAAATTAATGGATATTATTTTAAGGACGGTGAAAAGAAATAAACAGAACAAAACAAAAAATGTTGCGACAAGCCTTAAATTAAAATTATAAAAATATGTTTTTTTCAAAAAAAGTCACCCCTTATATTTTGGGGTGAAAGGAAATATTTATACAAAAAACCGTTCAAGCTGAGCCTGAACGGTTTTTTAATGTTTAGTTCACGGAGAATGTGATGTTCTCGGGGTTACCGTAAATAATCTCTCCGTTGTTCTTTACAAGGAAGGCGCGTACTGTCGCATTGCTGTTATAGTCACGCATATAGAGTCTGTAATCACACTTAAAGATATACTGCGTATCGCCGGGCATTTCGTCGGTAGTGGGAATGCCGTTTTTACCGAACATATCGGAAGTGCAGACAGATGTTGTAGTAAGCGTTGTTACCGCGTAACCGTAGTCTATCACAAAGCCTACACTCTTATAATCGGAAAGATTATCGACACCGGCAAAGAATATATAATCCTTTTTATCTTGGCCTACTATGATATTTACATTGAGCATTCTCATATACTCTTTAACCATTTCTATGATTTCGTCAACGTTCTTATCATTTGACTGTGCCGAAACTATATTGTCGGCAAGGAGTTTTACTCCCTCGCTCTTTTCTTCCCAAGCCTCGTATGTGCCTTTCTCGGCAAAGAACCCGTCAAGCGTTACCGCCTCGGCAAAACCTGTAACATCGGTAATAACCGCGGAGTCTTTCTTAAAATAATTATTGACAAACTCCTGTGCTTCCGCTTTTTGTGCGGCAAGGTTTGTAGCCGCACCGGCGAGCAACGCGCTTATATCACTTACGCCGCATAAAGAATTATAAACATTGTTTATATCGTTCTGTTCCTCGCTGCTCAAAGCGTTCCAGTAAGCGTTTATTCCGCTTGAGAGAACGCGCTCGGAGTCCGCGGGGTTGGCGGGGTCGGTGAAATAGTGACCGTCGGCAGCAGTCAGGTAGGTCTGTATGAATGCAGCCGCCTGGGTCTTATCTCCCGGAACGGAAGACAGTATACCTGTCGTGCTGTCGTATGAAAGAACATATTTACCCGTAGCGCCCGATTTGATATAGGCAAGTGAAGAAGCGGGGACATCGTAGGCAATATTGCATTTCGAAATAAGTGTTGTATAGATATTCGCGTCGCTGTTGAGTTCGCCTATATTTATAATGGCTGTTTCGTTATCGTCAACATAAAGGTTTAAGCCGTTGCTTGCGTATATGTTGGCCGAACCGCTTATACGCACGCGTTTCTGATATCCTTCTCCCGAGTAATAGGACCTAATTCCGCCGGCATACATTCCCGCAGGCGCTTCAAATCCGTCATCGCAGGTTATAAGACCGCCCGACATATCAAAGGCTATCTTTGTACCCTCCAGATTACCCGCATGGTACCAAACGCCGACGTTTCCGGAACCTTTACGGGCAGAAGTGGAAACACCGTTTTTGATAACGCCGCCGGTCATATTGAATAAAGCGTTGGTTGAATATACCGAAACATTTCCGCCGGGGGCGTCATAGGAAATACCTCCCTCAATCGTACCGCCGGACATATTAAATGTACCGTTGTCAAGAACATTTCCGCCGTGCGAACCGTTGGCGCTTGCGTCAAAATCAACTTTATAAGCTTTACCGTCTTTGATAACGCCGCCGGTCATATTGACTGTTGCGCCGGCATCAATATTCAGATTTCCTCCCGTGCCGTACGCCGTGCCGTTTGCTATGATACCGCCGTTTATATTTAGTGTAGCGCCGCTTTTTACGTGGATATTACCGCCGGGGTGCCTTATACCTACTATAGAGCCGTCCTCGTTATATACTACTTCTCTGATAGCGGTACCGTCCTGAATAACACCGCCGTTTACTGTCATAACGGCACCGTTTAAGAGAGTTATGGCGCCATAATATCCGGAAGAATTATAATAATTTGATTTACTGTTTCCGCTGATAGTATGAGTACCGCCTATCATCCGTCCGTTATACAGATTTATCTTACCGTTAGTCTGTATAAGCGTACCCCAGGAAGTAACCACATTATAAGCGTCCAGAGTACCGCCGTACATATTGAATTCGCTGGCAGTATTTGAACTGTAATATATTCCGCCGCCTCTGGCACCGATACCGCCTATCATTTTACCGCCGTACATATTGAGAGTACCCGAGTTCGTAACAACTCCGCCATACGTACTGCCGTTTTGAATAACGGCCGAAGAATCAAGCGTACCTCTGTACAGATTAAAGGTGTTTTTGGTTGAAACCGTTAGCAAAGCACCCGACCAGTTAAAGTAACCCTCATTACCATCGGTGTTTTCTTTGCTGTTTGCGGCGATAGTACCCGTTTGTCCCTCGCTGCAGTCGGTAATGGAGAGGGTGCAATTCGCCTTGTTCATATACATCGCTCTGTTTTTGGTAGGACCGTCAACCCTGTATCCGTTAAGGCAAATATTGGTAGTTATGCCGTCACCGCCGTTTCTTGCCGCATCTGTAAGAGTCACATCACCGGTAAGATAAGTGTTGGTACTGGTAGAAATACTAAACGAACTGCTTGCGGTGAAAGATATATTATTATGAATCTGACAGCCGAATGTTCCGCATTCAAGACAATGATAGTGACCTACCGCAACAACAAACTTAACTGTGCCGCTGTTTGTTACCGCCTCAAATGTATCGGCAACGCCGTCTTTTGTGCCTTTAACTTTTGTGCCGGTAAGGGTGGTGTAAGCGCCGTTTGAAGTCTTTTTGACACTTGTGACACCGCTTATCTTGGTTGAAACGTCAAGTGTAGAGCCGTTTGCTATATTAAAGTGGAGATAATCGTCTTTTTCGGGTGCGTCACTTGTGGGAAGCGGAATATCGGAAGGTGTTCCCTCTCTTGCCTTTAATTCATCGCTTGAAGTGTCCGGCGTCTCGCTGAAAGCGAGATTTTCTCCGCTCTTTACCGCATAATATCCCGCTTTGTCATAGGCAAACGAACTTCTCGCGTTTGCGCCGCCTACCGTGAATACGCCGTCATCCGCAGTAACATCCTGCATAGTAACTTTAACATACGCCGATACGCAGTCGCCTACGGTAATATATTTTCCTGTTTGCAGATAAACATTCTGGTACTCATAGGTTGTAGAGCCGCTTGAGGCGTTGTATATATGCTTTAAAATGTTACCGTCAATTACCGCGTTTCCTGAAATTCTGATAGTACGGTCAATAACTTCACCGTTTGCGTTTTTATCTGTAACATAAACGCCGCCGCCGTAACCGCCTGATTTTCTCAGGAGTCCCGAATCATCGGTGATTTTACCGCCCGACATATCAAGGCATACGCCCGAAGCGTTGTTCCAGATATAAACATTTCCTCTGCCTTCTATGGGAGATACGCCGTTCTTTATAATTCCGCCGGTCATAGTGAGTTTAGGCGTTCCGCCGTTTATAGAGAAGTTACCGCCGCCGGAACCCATAGCCACGCCCGCGGTAATAGTACCGTCAGACATATTGAATTGACCGGCGAGATAAACATTTCCGCCGTGACCGCCGGTCGCACTGCCCTCAAGCGGAACAAATTTATTTGAAGTACCGTTCTGTATAGTACCGCCCGACATGTTAAATATACTTTCGGCGTTAACATATAAGTTTCCGCCCATACCGTATGCCGAACCATTATCAATGGTACCGCCCGACATATTGAATACCGACTGATATCCCGCGGAGGAGTACATATAGATGTTACCGCCGAGCGCGGATGCTTCCGCGTTTTTGGAAACACCGCCTGTAATGGTGCCGCCCGTCATATTTACGGTTGACGCCTTGGTCATATAGATACATCCGCCGGATTTTGCCTCGCCGCCGGAAATAATACCGCCGGAGATTGTGAGTATATCGTCAGAGTCAACGGTTATCGTACCGCCGTTTGTTGCTTTACCGCCCTGAACGGTAGCGCCGTTTATAACGGTGGTTTTATCGGCAACATAGAGCGCGCCGCCCATATTTGCCTCGCCGCCGGTTACGGTACCGCCTTTAAGTTCGGTCTTTTTACCTTTGCAGTAAATCGCGCCGCCAAGGTCGGTTGTAGTACCTCCTGCCACACCGCCGCCTGTCATAACAAGCGTACCGCGGTTTGAGACAGTAGCGCCTCTAGCAATAGTGGTACCGCCTAGAATCGCGCCGCCGCCCTCAATAAGCATTGGACCGTCCGCCTCAACCGTTACGGCGGATACATCGGACTCTGTAACGCGGGAATTGTCCACGGAACCGCCGGTTATGCGGAATGTTCCGTTTTGTATATTCAAAAGAGGCGCGGTAGCGGTTGTTTTTCCGTTTATGACAGAACCTGTATCCCTGCAATCGCAAAGGGTGAGGCTTCCGCCGTTTACCGTAATTCCGCCGTCAGCGGAGTTAGCCGTTACCTTTTTACCGTTAAGGCAGATTGTAACATCCTGGCTTATAACAGCGGGTGCGGAAAGGGTTACATTGTTCTGTAAATAATAGTGTCCTTTTGTAGTGGGGAGTGTGGTTGTGGAAGTCCACTTTGTATAGGTATACTTTGCGTGAGAAATATCTTTACAGTCATATTTCGCGCAGTCGTCACAATGGCTGTGTCCGCTTACGACAACCGTACAGGAAGCCGAACCGGTATAACTGCCGGCGGCGTTACCGCTCTTATGAACGACTGTAATGGTCGCCGTTCCGTTTCCTCTTGCGGTGATTTTACCGTTTGAGTCTACGGTAGCGACAGATGTGTTTGAACTTGACCAGGTGGTGCTGATATTGCTGTAAGAATACTTGGCAAGGTCGCTGCCTCCTGAATACTGACTGCCGAGGCTGTAATCAAAACTGTCGGTATGATTATAGAGTTTTTCGCCCGACGCTTTAAGAAGAGTTTTTGTATCGCCTACGCTCATCTCATAAGTATCGCCGTCAAAAGTGAGGTCGGAAACGCTGTCGGTCTGAAGGCCTGCCCAGAGTTCCGCAACGCCCTGTTTTATCTTTGTTGTATCGCTCTCGTAAGTCGTGTAAAGGAAACCGTAAGCCGAGGGGAAATATCCGCCTGTGGCGCCGTTGGAATAGCCCATAATAATAGTCATCTTTGAGGCGGTATTCTCTTTGACATACTTACCGTTGGTATCAAACATCTCGCCGGGGAATGTTGCAAAAGATACATCGCCTATCGTCGCAGTATAAAGGTCGGCTACAACCTTTTCTTTAGCGGTTGCCGCCGTTATAATAGCGTTTGAATGATAGGGGCTTTGTATAATTCTACTGTGTTCTTTAGACTGAACCAGATGTCCGAGCAGATTTATAAGTCTTGTGCGGGCTTTCTGCGGTATTGTTGTCGCAAAATTGTCAATGCTATTATATCTCTTGGAAGAACTGTAATATGTTTTAAAGAACATATATGTACTGCCATTATAGAAAATAGAGTCTGAGTCAATGGTACTTCTGACTCTTTTTAAGAACTTCGCTATTGTAGTTGCCTGTTCGTCGGTCAGGTCGGTTCTTTCAGATCGCGTTTTAACCTCGTCTATCTGAGCAGTGGTGACCGTCTCATTGATAACGGACATATATTCTATATGAGCGTCGGTAAAGGGATATGAACCGTAAATGATTTTCTTTAAATTGTTGTTGGTGGGATTCCATATAAGCGCATTCAGATACTCCGCCGAATTTACGGTGACATCGTCGTAATCGTCACGGTACGGCGCGCTGTATGTATACTTTTGGCTTTTAACCGTACCGCCGTTAACCGGGGTAAAAGTTGAAATATTAAAGTTATTTATAAGATAAGACGCAAGTTTATTACCGATAAGGTACGCCGCAAGAGCTCTCGCCTGCGATTCAGTACGACCGTTACCGGAGGAAAGGGTAACGCCCTCTGTGCCTTTATTCCAGGTTATTGTTTCTCCGCTTCCGTTTACATCTACATATTTAACTGCGCCGGAATTGTTCTTTTCGGAATAATGCTCTCCGCTGATATCACTCCTCGGGTTGAGGTTACCCGCGGCGCCCTGGAAATATATCGAACGGTAATTAGGCAGTTCTCTCTCTATCGCGTTGCGGAAAGTACCTACTATGTCAGATGAAGCAACAAGTTGATCGGAACCGCCCTGTATGGTCGGATGTACCTGGAAGTTGCACATAAGAACATTATTATTGTCGCCTCTTTCAAATCTTACAACCTGAAGTTCCGTATCCGACTGGGTGAGGTGTCCTGTTATATAATCTGAAGCCGTAGCCCATTTGCTGCCGGTCCAATAGTAATATCCGTGGTTATTGGCATAGGTAACCGGGTCGCCGTTATAATCCTTTTTACTAGTTGTATAATGTCTTATAAAGTTGATTGTGGGTTTGCCGTTGTCTTCCGCTTTTACACTTTTTACATACATATCGGAAGGATAAAGGTCTTTTACCGCCTCAACCGTCGCTTCCGCGGTCTGCTCGTCTACATACAAAAGATAGTTATCAAGGTCGGCGGATACTTTATTACTGCTTATACCCTGTGCTACTGACGCGTGAGAATGCGTACCAGAAACAAAAATCTTGTCTGCCGGAATACCTGTTCTTTTTGATACTTTGTCGGAAATCTGAGTTGCTCTTGAAGCACGGGACAAATCGTTTACGATAAAGATCATAAGGTTGCCCTTTCCGTCCATAACCGCGGTAACGATAGTGTATAACTCCTGCTGCATGGCGGTATTCGTTCCGCCGATTATGGCAAGGCGGTCTTCTTCTCTGCCGTATCCGGAAAGAGGTAGTTTATTGCTCTCGCTCGCGCGGGGCATAATGCTCTTTTTGCCGTAGCCGACATAGACCTGACCGTCTGATAGCGGATGGTCGTTTATAAGTTTTTTGGCAAAAGCCTCCGACCAAACAGGTCCCTCCGCCTCTACTATAGGCACAACACTAAAAAGCGTAACCGCAAGGATTATGCTTAGCATCAATGCGCTGATTTTCTTTATCATTTTAACCGTTTTTTTCAAAAGCCATTCCTCCCGGCTGAAGATAAACTTCGCCTTATAATCTTATTATATATTATACTTTATTATATAGTTTCTTGTCAATCAAATATATGTGAATAATTTAATAATTTCTTATCAATGATAAGCCATATTCAAGGTTTGAAAACAAAAAAATACCCCGGGCGGATAAACCGCTCGGGGTAAAATGAATAATATGAAGATTAGCCGTTGATCTTGGTAACAACGCCGGAACCTACGGTTCTACCACCCTCACGGATAGCGAAACGAAGACCCTCTTCAATAGCGATAGGAGTGATGAGTTCAACATCCATCTCTACGTTATCGCCGGGCATGCACATCTCAGTGCCTGCGGGAAGAGATACAACACCGGTAACGTCGGTAGTTCTGAAATAGAACTGAGGACGATAGTTGTTGAAGAACGGAGTATGACGGCCGCCCTCTTCTTTAGTAAGAACGTAAACCTGACCATGGAACTTGGTGTGAGGATTGATTGAGCCGGGTTTGCAGAGAACCTGACCACGCTCAACTTCATCACGGCCTACGCCACGGAGAAGTGCGCCAACGTTATCGCCGGCCTCACAGTAATCAAGAGTCTTACGGAACATTTCCATAGAGGTAACAACAGTCTTTGCTCTCTCTTCGGTAAGACCGATGATTTCAACTTCGTCGCCTGCTTTAAGCTGACCACGCTCAACACGGCCGGTAACAACAGTACCACGACCGGAAATGGTCATAACGTCCTCGATAGGCATAAGGAACGGCATATCTGACTTACGGTCAGGAGTCGGGATGTAGCTGTCAACTGCATCCATAAGTTCCTTGATAGGCGCATATTCAGGAGCGTTAGGATCGGTAGAAGTGCACTCAAGAGCAACAAGAGCAGAGCCCTTGATAACCGGAGTATCGTCGCCGGGGAATTCATATTTATCAAGTGTTTCACGAACTTCCATCTCAACGAGGTCGAGAAGTTCTTCGTCGTCTACCTGGTCAACCTTGTTCATGAATACAACGATTGACGGAACGCCAACCTGACGAGCAAGAAGAAGGTGCTCTTTAGTCTGAGCCATAGGACCGTCGGTAGCAGCGATAACAAGGATAGCACCGTCCATCTGAGC
>JAFRLW010000041.1 GCA_017431035.1 Clostridia bacterium | reverse complement strand
TGATAGGAGGCGGGCGCAGTAGTAGGCGGCTCTTTTCAATAGTTTTGACTCATTGTATTTATTTTGAGCTTCTATATTTATGATGAGCTGAATTTGCTCTTTTGTGTTCGGTACTATGGCTTTGAAAATAATGTCAAATGCCACTTTCCCCTCGGAAACCGTGGTGTCCTCGGTGTTCATACCGAGAATATCGTTTCTGTTGACGGGTATCCCCGAAATAACAGGTTCTCCCTCAATATACTTTTGGGCTACGGTTTTGGCATCTATATTTTCAAACTCGGTCATACACCGTGTTATAATATTTGCAAGTACTATCTTCTTCGCCAACACAGCCTTGCAACTCTCATCAGCCTTTTCCTTGCCTTCTGTAGATATTAAGGTATCGCCCAAACTGCTCATAAGTCAACCTCCATTGAACTTATTTTAGTATAAAATAAGAGTGTTGTCAAGATTAGAATAAAAAATCGACCGGCCTTAGCTATGATAAGCCAAAGACGGTCTGATAGTGTTTTGTATTTTACAATTATTATGTAACAATAATGTAATATTTTAATAATAGACAAAATCCGAACATTGTGGTAAAATCCGTTTACGGAAATGTCGCTAAAATAAACGGTAGGCGGTTTAGACCCTTGACTCCAAGGAACTTGTCGTACATACGATCCGATCCGGTCGGAAATCCCAGGATAAAGGGGCGTGGTATTATGCTGACAGTAGATACTTTTGTGGCTATTTTAGGGTTATGTATTGCTTGCTTCGGCTTTAGATACACCTTTGAAAGCAGAAACACAAAAAAATAACCGCCCTAAGACTCCAAACTTAAACGGTTATTTTTTTATAAAGAATGCGGTACATGGGACGGGGACTGTGCCCCTGTTTGGAGCACAGTAAATGATTTGTTGTCCCCGTCTTGAGTTTTGGTTGTTGGATAATTTGCTGCTGTCGGCAAGAAACCGGTTAGAATTCAGGACACAGAACCGTCAGCCGGCTCAACATTAAATTTTTCTATAAATTCATTAGGCTCATATATCGAAATTTTATCTTCTTCAAAATCTTTTTTATTTCTTGTTATTATACAATCAACATTGTTTGTTTCTGCAACAGTATATTGTACAGCATCTTCAAAATCTTTCCAATTTCGTGAAAAAGCTTTATCAATATCCGCCTCCGTAACCGGTAATATGCTGATTTTGCTTCTAAACCCCTTATATTTATTCTTAACGATCTCCATATCTTTGACCGCTCTTTTCAGAACATATATAATATCCGTGATAGCAGAAGCCGACACAAATGTTATATCTTTTCTTTTCTCAGATAAGTTGAAAACATTTTCCGCTGTTTCAGTAAACCCATGATTTGCTCCAAGATAATCAAGCACAATATTTGTATCTATAAGTACTTTCATAACCCTAACCTTTCTTTCCTTACTTCATCAATATCCAAAGGTTCACCGGCGATACCTTTCAAGCTCTTGAATTCTATTTCATCTATTTCATCTTCCGTTATGGGCGAAATTGTAACCTTGAAAATACTACCTGCCATATCGTCGGATAAAAGAAGCTTACTTAAATCTTCTCTTTTTACTATGGTTGTATATGTCATAAAATCACCCCATTATTTATATATAAAACTCTCATTGTTATCTGTTATCATTATACCATAAAAAGTTCAGTGTTTCAAGAAGTATTTTTGTATCAAAAAACGGGACTTTGACAGTTGCGTTAAGCCATAAAAGCAAAAATAACCAGTTTTTTAGCCGTTTTCGGCTTATT
>JAFRLW010000040.1 GCA_017431035.1 Clostridia bacterium | reverse complement strand
GGATGTTGAAGAGGCAAAGAAGACAAGGGAATACGGTCTGGATATGGTTAATCATCCAAACTGGTTCGATGCATCGTTTATATCCTGGCTTTCCTATGATTCACTTCATCTTGAACTTCCCGATGGAAATCTATATTTTGCGCCGATCATTAATTGGGGAAAATACAGAGAAGAAAACGGTAGGCTTGTCATGCCTGTGACCGTTCGTCTAAATCATGCAATCGCTGATGGCTATCTGGTTGCAAACGTATTACGTCTATTGGAACAAGAAATCAAGTCTTTCATTAAGCTCTAATAGCTAAATTCCGGTTTGTAGGGGCAAAAGATTTATGATACGCTGTTTTGGGCTATTTTGTCTGTTAATCACAAAAATAAGCAAGTCACTCGACTTGCTTATTTTTTATCCATTGCGAAGCGGGTGGTATATCATCAATGTGCTTTGCACATTGTATCTCATCAGCCTGTCAGGGCTGTATATCATCACGGCTTTGCTTCATTTATTCACAAATTATTTAACACTTTATTATAAAAATATGATAATATAAGGGCAGCTTAAGAAAAGTGAGGATAGCGGTTTGAAAAAGGGTGAAACGGTGAAGTTTGACTTAAAAAACAATAAAAAGTTGCTTATTCTTTTGATAATCACGGCGGTTTTACTAATAGCCGCCGCAGTTTTAATTACCCTGAAACTTGTTACTAAAAAAGTTATAGAAGAAACGGCTATAGAAGAGATTTATGACGAGAATGAGGCTGTGTTAAACGACGCTTATAAAAACTCCGATTTTGCCGAGCAGACCGTTTTGACGGGTGAAAACGGAAAGTTTTATATTGACGCACCGTATATAAGCCAAGCCTCATACCCATCAGGTTGCGAGAGTGTTTCCACCGTTATGGCGCTAAACTACGCCGGAATAAATATCAGCGTAGATAACTTTATAAAATCCTATCTCCCCTATACCGAGTTTACCTATAGCGGCGGCAAACTATACGGCTATCATCCCGATAACTTCTTTATGGGCGACCCGTTTACAACAAGCGGGTTCGGTTGTTTTGCCCCTTGTATAGAAAAGGCGGTAACAAAGTTTTTGCCGGACGATTATACAATTCAAAACACAACCGGAAAAAGTATAGACTATTTATGCGAAAACTATATAAAAAAAGGCGTGCCCGTCATTTTTTGGGCAACCGTTTATATGGTGGAAACCTCTACAGGTCCGGGCTGGACTTTAAGAGAAAACGGCTCAATTTACCACTGGGTGAATAATGAACATTGTCTGCTGCTTGTGGGTTTTGATAATGATTATTACTACTTTAACGACCCCATAGCAGGGCGGGTGCGCTATGCAAAGTCTTTAGTAGAAGCAAGGTATAAAGATTTAGGCTATCAGTCGCTTGTGGTCTTTAATAAAAACGGAGTGGCTACTGAAACCGATACTCAAAGCGGCGAAGATGAGATAGACACTTTTTATGAAGAGGATAACGAGATTGCAGGCCCTTATTCAGCGGAAGAAGAAACGGAAGACTCCGCCTATTACGAAGAAGAGGAAGAAGTACAATAAAGAGGTGAAAACCGCCGACAGTAATAAAAACTGTTCGGCGGTTTAATTATTTATATCGGGATTGTCCGTCCTGCACATTATATAATCCATACTGACATTATAAAAATCAGCAAGTTTTATAAGCGTTTCGGTCGGCGGTACTCTCTCCCCGTTTTCAAATTTTGATAGCAGGGCTTGTTCTATCCCCGTTTTCATCTGCACTGCAATTTGTGTATATCCTTTGCTTTTTCGAAGAGATTTCAAATTTGTCTTCATCTCGCCACCTCCCTTTAATGACATTATGTCATATTTATTGTTGACAAATATGACAGTTTGTCATACAATTGCATATATACTTGTCTTTTAAGAAAGGAAGATGTAAACTATGCGCGCATTCAAAACTATTGAATCGGATATTGCTTATGTCAAGCAAAAAATAGAAGCAATTGAACGGAGGTTGAAAGACGCTCCATACAAAAAAACTTCCGACTGTATTGGAGCCGGAATTCGTGCGTTTGTATGGGCTGTTATTTGTCCTTTGTTTTCACTTATAGCTGCAATAAAATATCTGCTGCGAGATGCAAATAAAAAAACAGCGTGTTGTTTTTCAGTGTTTAGCGGCATTGCCTTTTTTAGCTCTGCAATTAATCTGTTTAACTGTTATAAAGGGAAATCCACTATTATTAAATCTATTTTGCTTCGCTTTTTTTCCTATGATGATCTTGTAAAACTTTTTATCGGTGACTCTCAAAACTTAACTTTAGATGGTGAGCTCTATACACTTGAAGTAATCATCACCATTTTGATCTTAGTGCCTTCAACCTTGATGTTTATTGGTTCTATTGTTAAATTAATCAGAGAAACTATAAAGAAAAAAGCATGTGATCAGAGTGTGATTGATTTAAATAAAAAGCTTGAAAAAGCTTATGAGCAAAGAGATTTGTTTAACAAAGAATTAATAGAAACAAAAGAAAAAGCGGCTCAAATGTATAAAGAAGAGGAACAAAAAGAAAACCCGAATAGAAAATGTATGGAATCATTAGCTTCGCTTGGGTTAAACTCTGCTGAAGAGTGGTTAATTGAAGATGATGCAAAAAAAGGAAAACAAATATTTGATGAAGAAATAAAAAAAGAACAGCCAGACATTGCAAAAATAAAAAATGCCGCTGATTTGGGATATAAAAAGGCTTGTATGCACTATGGTGAATATTTGATTTCCGATCTGGAACTTTATGATTATACTCAAAAAGAAAAGGAAAGAATAAGAGAAGACGCATACTCAAAAGCAAAGCCTTATTTTAAAACTGCTGCAGAAGCAGGAGTTTATGACGGAAAGTTATATTATATTTATACAAGAGTGCAAACAGAAACACTATATCAATCAGATTGGGAAGAAATATTAAGGAATTTAAGAATGCTGAAAAACTCAGGCGAATTAAGCGAAAAAGCTCAGGAAACGTGTTCAGAGTGCATACAAACTGTTATTGACACTATAGAAAGATGTGAGAAACAGCGAAGAGATCGAATCAGTTCCGAAGCAAATTTTGCAGAAGAATACTATCGTAAAAAACGTATGCAAGAAAACAATTCATCTTCATCAATAATAGAAGAATATTATCCCGTTGTCTCCTCGGGCGAGGTTGACCTTTCAGGAACTTCACCTATGGATTGGGGCTGATATTACTTATAATCAGACACCAAAGCAAGCGCAACCCCCTGCGGAAGCTCCGCAGGGGGTAATTTTTATGATATTCAGTTTTATTCAACCGTTACCGATTTTGCAAGGTTACGCGGTTTATCAATATCAAGTCCTTTTAGTTCGGCAACATAGTAGGCGTAAAGTTGGAAAGGAATAATCTCAACCGCCGCACGCAAGAACTTATGCACACGGGGTATATAGATAACCTCTTCCGCCTCGGCGGCAACGCCTGTTTCGCCCTCATTAGCACAGGCGACAACGTATGCGCCTCTCGCCCTGACCTCTTTTATATTGCTTAACATTTTATCATAAAGGTCGGTCTGGCAAGCAAGAGCGATAACCGTTCTGCCCTCTTCGATAAGAGAAATTGTGCCGTGTTTGAGTTCGCCTGCGGCATACGCCTCAGAGTGAATATAGGAAATCTCTTTGAGTTTCAGCGACGCTTCAAGCGAAACGGCATAGTCGATATTTCTTCCGATAAAGAAGAGCGACTGTGAATCAACCGAGTGTTTAGCCATTTCTCTGATTTTATCCTTTTGGTCTAAAACGCGGTCAATGGCGTTAGGCACGTTTTTAAGACTGTTTGTAATCTCTGACAGCGTTTTATCGTCTACCGTACCGAGAGTTTTAGCCGCCCAAATGGCAAACAGATACAAAACGGAAAGTTGTGTTGTATAACCTTTAGTGGTGGCAACGGCTATCTCGGGACCTGCCCAGGTATAGATTACGTCATCAGACGCTTTGGCGATAGACGAGCCTACAACGTTTACAATAGAGAGAACTCTTGAGCCTCTTTGTTTTGCCTCATTAAGTGCGGCAAGTGTATCCGCCG
The DNA here is from genome assembly GCA_017431035.1 of Clostridia bacterium. Classification (GTDB taxonomy): domain Bacteria; phylum Bacillota; class Clostridia; order Oscillospirales; family Acutalibacteraceae; genus UBA737. The sequence continues at coordinate 32,762 of JAFRLW010000040.1, read as the reverse complement.
TTTCACCCGACTGGCTGATTATGATAGTCAGCGTTTTTGAGTCGGTTATGGGGTTTCTGTAGCGATACTCACTCGCAAGGTCAACGTCAACCGGAATGCGAAGCATCTCTTCCATAACATACTTGCCGACAATACCGGCGTGATATGCCGAACCGCAGGCAACTATAGAAATGCGGTTTATTTTACGAAGCGCTTCTTTATCGAGCGATATATCCTCAAGCACAACCTCGCCGTCTTTGATACGAGGCTCAATGGTTTGTCTTATCGCACGAGGCTCTTCGCACATTTCTTTCATCATAAAGTAGTCATATCCGCCTTTTTCCGCAGCGGCGATATCCCAGTTTATATGAGAAACTTTGACGGCTACTTCATTTTTATTATAATCATAAAGATTTATATCGTTTTTAGTCAAAACGGCTACGGTATCATCCTCAAGATAAACAACGTCTCTTGTATGGCTTATAAGGGCGGTAACGTCAGAAGCGATATAGTTTTCGCCCTTGCCTTTACCGATTATAAGCGGACTGAACTTTTTAGCCGCAACAAGCGTTTCGGGATAATCGGTGCAAATAATACCGAGTGCAAAAGAGCCGTCTAATTTTTTCACAACCTGACATACAGCGTCTAAAAGGTCGCCCTTATAGTATTTTTCAAGCAAACGGGGTACAACCTCTGTATCGGTCTCGCTCGCAAACTCTACTCCCTCGCTTATGAGTTCTTCTTTGAGTTCAACATAGTTTTCAATAATACCGTTATGCACAACGGCAAACTTAGCGTCACCGCTTAAATGCGGATGAGCGTTTGTAGTGCTCGGTCCGCCGTGGGTAGCCCAGCGTGTATGACCTATGCCAATACTACCGGGAACGGTTTTGCCGTTATCGGTTTTTTCGAATAGGTTTCTTATACGCTCGGTGGTCTTTGCGGTTTTAATTTTATTATCGTTTAATACAGCAATACCTGCAGAGTCATATCCTCGGTATTCCAGTTTCTCAAGACCGTCGAGCAAAATCGGGGATGCAGGTTTATTACCTGTAAATCCTACTATTCCGCACATATTAACTTTTCTCCTTTTGTGCAGGGAGAACCCGGCACGTTTTACTTTATAGCGAAAACAACTTTGTTGCGAGGTCACCCCCGTTTTTTAATTGTTTTCTGACGATTCTTCACCGTGGGGCATCCGCCGAATATTTCGATAAACCCCATCCTCGTCAACCGCTATGCCGCAAACGGTCCCGGCGCTTTATTTTTATAAGGGTGTCCTTTCAAAGTATTTTCGGCATAATATCCCTTCTAAGATATTTTAACCGAAAATCACTTACTTGTCAACGACAGTTTATCATGGCTTATCATCGGTAAGGACAAGCCATATATAAGCCATTACATTATGGCAAGAATTGTAAGCATTTCTTCTGCTTTTTGGTAGATTTTTGCCGCATCCTTTATCTGAAGCGGATTTTCCCCTTTGCCAAACTCGATAGTAAAACCGGGGCGGCAAAACTCCTCTATAAAAAAGTCCTTAAAACCGCCGCCTGTCGCTATTCCGATAGGTACGTCAAGAGCATAACCCGAAACGCTTGACAGCACCTTTGCCATACGTTTTGAGTCTTTTGGAGTATGCTCTCCAAAGTCCCAGTATATGACCTCGCCCTGCGTATGAAAAGCGGCGACGTGTTTAACATTTTCTTCCCTGCAAAAGCGCACAAGCGCCGCCGTTTCAGGCTCACTTTCAGGGACGTACCCGCCAAATTGCCTTGCCGCAGGACAATAAATCCCGTGCGCTTTTTCCACCGCTTTGAGTTTATCCCAGCCGGCACGGAAATTGTGGTTTATATCAACGCCCCTTGCGTTTGCATTGTAGTGAGCGTAGTCGCCGCCTGAAAGTTTTCTCACAAGGGATTTGAACTCGCCCGCTCCCTTTTCTCCTAAAATGCTGATGTCGGCGCCGTCGGGATTTACACGGGGTATAACTGTAATACTCCGCCCATTAAGCGCTCTTTTTATATCTATATCGCAAAGGGGTTTGTTTTTATTTATCGCTTCGCAAAGATTATGGCAAAACATAAGGGCGATATTTGTCGTTATATGCTCACTTCCGTGAAAAGCGGCGGCATAAAGCACCGTTTCTTCGCCCTCACCTATTTTAAGGGCATAAATATTCTTTCCCATAACGCTTTTACCTATAACATTTTTATGAACAAAAGAATATTTTTCATATACGTCGTTTACCGCCTTTTGATATTTTACGTAGTCAAGGCTTTGGTTTTTTATCTCTTTCATTTTGCATCACCACTATATAATATTCATAAGTGGACAAGATAATGATTGACAAATGAAAAAAGAACGGTATAATTAAAATAAATAATTTTTAGAGTAGACAGTGAAGCGTTAGTCATTTGACTTGCAGTATCGTCTGAACGGGGAGTTGTCAGACGGGCGAAAGGGTTTACCGCGGTTTTGCTGTCGCATCCCGCTAAACAAATAATATAAGGTTATTAAAAAAAACCTCCTATTGTCTGTAATAACGGGATAGGAGGTTTTTGTTATGAATAAAAAAACAGTAAACATTTGTCTTTGTTCTCTTCTTGCCGCACTTTACGTGGGGCTTGACTACTTGGCGGTGACTATGAGCGCACCTTTCGGCGGAACTATGAAACTTTCCTTTAGCGGAATTATGGTTATTATCGCCGCCGCATATTGCGGTCCTGTTTGGGGTGCGGCTACGGGATTTGTCGGCGCCTTGCTTGGTCAAATGATAACCTACGGCTTCACCGCAACAACTATTCTATGGGTGCTGCCCGCCACCTTCCGTGGTCTTATTTTCGGACTGCTCTTTATACTTATAAAGAAAAGTCTTAACCCTTTAATGCTTCTTATTCCCACGCTTATCAGTTCGGCAGTTGTGACCGCAGTTAATACCCTTGTTATGTATATTGACGCAAAGGTTTATAAATATCCTGTCGAACTTTTCGGCATATATCTTATAAACCGGATTATTGCCGCCGCTATAGTTTCGGTGGTTTTTGCCCTTGTTTTGCCACCTATTCTGAAACTCACAAAAAAAGTTATAAAAGATTAGTTTAGACTTTTTGTCCTTATCGACAATTAGTCTATATATAGTAATAAAAAATACCCTGTCGGGTTTCCCGACAGGGTGTTTTTATGTTGATATACAGAACTTGTCAAGCGCTTTTAGGTGCAGTCTTTCGGTCTGGCGTTTACAGTAACCTATAATCAGCGCTATTTCTTCAAGGCTTCTGCCTACTATGTATTTTTGCGCCAAAATCTCAGTGAGTATTCCGCCGTCGGTTTTTTCTATTTCATTTTCTATTTTATCACGGTTTATTTTACACCTTTTTATTTCTTCTTCATATTTTTCCTTTTTTTCGGGATTTATCTCTTTCATATTCATAAGGCGCTTTATTCTTAGCACCAGCGCTTTGTAGCCTCTTAGATAATCCTTTTTTTCGTTTTTATCCATTGTTTTTACCTCTTTTCAGCCCAAAATATTTGCCGTAACTCATATTTTTTCCGTTTTCTTTGTTGTACTCTTCAAGTTCTCTGACAGCGCTATATAGGGGACTCAGCAACCGTTCCTTTCTTCTTTTTGCCTCAAGGCGCCATAGTTTTTCGCCTCGCCTTCTACAAGCACAATCGCAGTAATCACCCTTATTATTATAGGGCAGTTTTGCGCCGCAACACTTACAATGTCTTGCCTCTAAATAGGTAATATTCTCACTCTCACAATAGGGGCATAAAATATGTTTTTCATAGGGTGGCGGCAGGTTATCGTGACGCTCAAAATATATTTTAGGGTCAAAAAATCTTTTCTTACAGTCCGTACAATAGTACATCTTAAAAATCTTCCTTTCTTTTGCTTGACTTTTTAATTTTATGGTATTATAATAAGAAATACCGAAAGCAGTTTACGATATCTCGTATTTACATTCTTTATTATATTACGGTATTTCGTAATTGTCAAGTGGTATTTTTATAGTTTTTCGTATAAGGGGATAAATATGAATAAAACTTACGAAAGAATAGAAGAATTGTGCAAACAAAAAAATATAAGCGTTACGGCGCTATGCAAGGCATGCGGTATTTCCCGTGCCGTGCTGACCGATTTCAAAATGGGCAGGCAGAAGTCCTTATCGGCGGAAATATTATCAAAAATCGCCGATTATTTTTCGGTAAGCGTTGATTATTTACTGGGTGCCCCCGTCACTCCGGCAGATGAACAGTCGCTTAAAGTTGCGCTTTTCGGAGGCGATACGCAGGTGACCGACGAGATGTGGGACGAGGTCAAGCGTTATGCCGCATTCATTAAGGAGAGGAAAAATGGAAACAAATAGACTGTATGCTATTGCCGAAAAAAACGGTATTACAGTTGACAGGTTCGATATGCAAAAAAATCTTTCCGCCTCGGTTGTTATGGATAACAGATGTTATATCGCCGTCGATAACTGCCTTTCAGGCAGGAAGGAAAAGGTGTCGCTCGCTCACGAGGTGGGGCATTGTGTCACAGGTAGTTTTTATAATATGTACGCCCCGCTTGATATAAGAAAAAAACACGAAAAAAGGGCTGACCGCTGGGCGATAAAAAAACTCATCCCCCGTTCCGCTTTCAAAAAGGCGGTAAAAGGCGGCGCCGATAATCTTTTCGCTTTGTCGGAGTTTTTTGAAGTAACACCCGATTTTATGCAAAAGGCAATAGATTATTACCGTAATGACTAAAAAAAATAAAACCGCAAAAGCGGTTTTATTTTTTTTTAAACTGTTTTATTTGAATATTGTTTGTATTCCGTCTACAATATCGCCCATGGCTTTAACAACCTTTGCGGAGCCTTTTGTAAGATTATGTTTTGAATCTTTCATCAAAGTTTTTGCCACCATGGCAATTCCTGCTCCTGCCGCCATACCGGCACCCATACCCTTTAGAAACGAACCTTTGCTCATAATAAAAACCTCCTTTTTAGGATATTGTATCCAAAAACGGAGGTTTTATTTACTTTATTTTATAAAGGCAGGATGTTTTTGGTCCTTTTCGGATAATATAATCGGGTCGCCCTCTTTTATAGGCCATTTTACACCGATAGCCGGGTCGTTCCACATATATCCGCCCTCATCACCGGGATAATAAAAATCATCCACTTTGTATACAAACTCCGCCACGTCGGACATAACATAAAATCCGTGGGCAAAACCTTTTGGTATAAAGAACTGACGGCGATTTTCTTCAGAAAGGATTACCCCTTCCCACTTGCCGTAGGTGCTTGAGCCTTTTCTCAGGTCTACCGCAACGTCAAACACCTCGCCTCTGATACAGCGGACAAGCTTTGATTGGCTGTGTTCTATTTGATAATGAAGTCCTCTGAGTACCCCTTTTGTAGAACTCGACTGATTATCCTGAACAAAGTCAACCGTTATTCCGCCTTCAATAAAATCCTTTTTCTGATAGGTTTCCATAAAGTAGCCTCTACTGTCGCCAAAGGCGGTAGGCTCCACAATTATAAGTCCTTCAATAGACGTCTTTATAAAGTTAAACTTTCCCATTTTCATCTTCCTAATCTTTTACGTTTTTTATATATTCTTCAATAGCCTCTTCCCAGTTTCTCATCTCGTTGCCGACGGTTTCTTTGAGGTGTGCGTTTTCAAGGGATGAGTAAGACGGGCGTTTTGTCGGCACGTTGTAGGTCGTATTATACCAAGAAGTTGTGCAGGGTTTCACAGCACCCTTAAAGCCTGACAGTTCGGCTATCTTTGCCGCAAAATCATACCAGGAACACTCGCCCTCACCCGTACAATGATAAATACCGTATTCTTTTGTGGGAATAAGTTTTAGTATATGGTGGGCTAAATCGTTTGCATTTGTCGGGTTGCCTATCTGATCGTTTACAACACTCATACCGCCCTTTTCTCTTAAAACACGGCGAACGGTTTTTACAAAGTTTTTGCCTATATATCCATATAGCCAGGCGGTGCGGACGATAAAGGTTTTATCGTTTTCTTTAGTTGCGTATTCTTCGCCTTTGGCTTTTGAGCGCCCGTAAACGCTTTGAGGATTTATGGGGTCGGTTTCAAGATATGGGCGGTCGCCCTCTCCGCTGAAAACATAATCGGTGGAAACCTGAACAAGTTTTGCGCCGACACTCTTTGCCCCGATAGCGAGGTTTTTAACCCCCTCGGCATTAACCTTAAAAGCCAAATCACTGTTTGATTCACAACCGTCAACGTTAGTAGCGGCGGCGCAGTTAATTATAACATCAGGTCGATTTTCCTTTATAAAACTTACCGTTTCGTCCTGCTTCGTTATATCAAGCGTGTCAACGTCAATCGCCAAAACCTCGGCGCCTAAAAGAGATTTATCAATCTCTCCGATTTCGCTCTTGCCGGTTTTAAGTATGCTTATAAGTTCATTGCCGAGTTGCCCGCCTGAGCCGGTAATAAGTATTTTCATTAAACAAGTTCCCTCTTCCTTATAAAAAATTTAATAATTGATATTATGTGCATAAAAAACATTTTAAGGTTTTTTGCACTCTCTCTTTTCCAAAGGTGACGTACGCTAAACTCAGGCACTATAACCGTTTTGCCGTATTTTTTTGCACGAAGTGTCAAATCGACATCTTCCATATACATAAAATACCGCTCGTCAAAACCGCCGAGTTTTTCAAAAACATCGCCTTTTATGCACATAAAACATCCGGAACAAAAATCTATCTCTTCGGTTTTTCCCGATAGTTCGTTTTTCATAACGTACTCATCACGAACTTTTTCACTCATCCTTCCTAAAAACACATACTTTAAGGTTGGTATTTTTTTAGGTAAAAACTGAACGCTGCCGTCAGAGTTTAATATATTCGGCATAGCGAGTACAACGTCGGGGTTTTCTTCCATAAAATCCGCCATATCGGACAAAATATCGGTACCCACGGCAATATCGGGGTTAATTATAAAATGATATTTGCCTACACCCTTTTTAATAGCGACGTTATGCGCCGCACCAAAGCCGAGATTTTTTCCCGTTTCAACAAGCGTTACTGCGGTTTCGTTATCAAACAGCCTCGGCGTGCAGTCAAGGGAGTTATTATCGATAACATACATTTTAAGCGGATATCTTTTTGTGTTGTTTAATAAGAGATCAACCGTCTTTTTCGCTTCGTCACCGTTTTTATAGGTGACAACTGATGCGGATAATGATATATCTTTTATGATAATTGCCCCTTTACTTCAAAAATCCGGAGATTATTTCCTGCTCTGCTTCCGCTTCGGTTAAACCAAGCGTCATAAGTTTTGTAAGTTGTTCACCGGCAATTTTGCCTATTGCCGCTTCGTGAATAAGAGCGGCATCAATATGATTAGCATTGACCTGCGGAATAGCGTTGACCTTTGCGTTATCCATAATAATGGCGTCGCACTCGGTGTGTCCGTGACAAAGATTATTACCGTTTACGCAAGACTTAAAGGTCTGAGTTGAACTATCTTTAGCAACCGAGCGTGAAACAACGTTTGCGCTCGAACCCTCGCCGTTTAGGTCAACAGTGAAATCGGTCTCGGCATTTTGGGTGCCGTGTGTCATTATCTTTTCCTTTATAACAAGGGAAGCGTCTTTTCCCACCGTCGCTTTAGTGACACGGCTTGTAGAGTCAATACCCTTTATTTGTGTGGTTTCCATTTCCATATGGGAACCTTCGCCTAAATTGACTATTGTGGTAGGGTTCATATTTTTTCCGCCGGTTCCGTCGCCCTCGCCATAGTGTTTCTCAACATACTTAACGTTAGAGTTTTTACCTATAAAGAAAGCGTGGATACCGTCGTGTCTTGACTCCATATGACCGGCATTGTGAATACCGCAACCGGCAATAATCGTGACGTCAACGTCATCCCCTATAATAAAATCATTATATACAAGGTCGTTTAGTCCCGTTGCTTCTATTATAACGGGGATATGCACCGTCTCGCCCTTTGTGCCGCTTTTGATTATTATATCAATACCGGGTTTATCCTCTTTTGTGCGAATATCTATATTATTTGTGGTGGCTCTCGCCCTTAGTGCACCGTTTGCACGTATGTTATATGCGCCCTTAGGCTCCCCCTCCATATCGGCTATTATTTTAAGCAATTGTTTCTCGGTTTCGGTCATACTGTTACCTCTTTCATACTGTCGCTTAAAACCTTGCAGGTGTTGTTCATACTGTCATAAAGGTCGGGCAAAATCTCGGATTTAGGTCCATAGGCCTTTAGTTTTCCTGCCGACAAAACTATAATGTTATCCGCCGTGTCAAGTATTCTCTCCTGGTGGGATATGATTATAATCGAGCCGCCGATTTTTTCGTGCATTCTTTCAAAAACTTTTATGAGGCTGCCGAAACTCCAAAGGTCAATGCCCGCTTCCGGCTCATCAAATATCGAAACCTTTGTTCCACGAGCCAAAACTGAGGCTATCTCTATTCGTTTCAGTTCACCGCCCGATAGAGAGGCGTTGATCTCTCTGTCTATATAATCCCTTGCGCAAAGTCCCACCTGCGACAAATAGTCACAAGCGTCGGATACGGTTATATCTCTGCCTGAAGCAATTCTGATAATATCGTTAACGGTGATACCCTTAAACTTTACCGGCGTTTGAAAGCCAAAACTTATTCCCGCTTTTGCACGCTCGGTTACAGAATAATCGGTAATATCCACCCCGTCGAGAAATATCTTACCCGAAGTCGGTTTGTATACCCCCGAAATAATTTTTGCAATGGTTGATTTTCCGCCGCCGTTTGGTCCGGTTATGGCGGTAAACCCGTCCTCTATTTTAAGCGAGATATCTTTTAATATCTCTTTCACGCCGTTATCGGTAGGCGCACTAAAACAAATATTTTTCAGTTCCAGCATTTATTATAACTCCTAAAGGAAATCTATTTTGTCAAATATCATTATACACTTTTCCTTTAATATAATCAAGACTTATTGTAGGTAAGTAAATAGATATTATTTGATAATTTATAAAGTATATGCTATAATTTTTGTTGAAATATTTGAGAAAAAGGAAATAAAAATGACCGTTATAGAGAAACTTACAGAAGAATTCAAAATAAAACCCTGGCAGGCGGAGAATACCGTCAAACTGCTTGACGAGGGCAACACCGTTCCCTTTATAGCAAGATACAGAAAAGAGGCGACCGGCTCTCTTGACGACCAGTTGTTGCGTGAACTGTTTGACCGACTTAATTATCTTCGTAATATGGATGAAACGAGAGAAAAAATAAAGGCGGCTATAGACGAGGCGGGGGCTTTAAGCGAGGAACTTTCCCTTGCCATAGATAACGCAAAAACTCTGTCGGAACTCGAGGATATATACCGTCCTTATAAAAAGCATAAAAAGACAAGGGCAGACGTGGCTAAAGAAAAGGGGCTATTACCCCTTGCCGAACTGATTTTAAGGCAGGAAAACGTTTCGCCCGATATTCTCGCAAAAGACTATATAGACGGGGAAAAGGGCGTAGAAAATATAGAGGACGCCCTGTCCGGCGCTTCCGATATAATAGCCGAAATAATCTCAAACGACCCGGATATAAGAAAACGTATGCGTATAGTATGTTCGGCTCATGGCGTTATAAAAACCAAAGCCGATAAAGAAAACGCCGGCGTTTATGAGATGTATGCCGACTATAGCGAGCCGGTGTCAAAAATAGCAAATCACCGAGTTCTCGCCATAAACCGTGGCGAAAAAGAGAACGTGCTTAAAGTTTCGGTTGAGTTTGACGACGAAAAGGCTATGTTTATCGTATGCCGTGACTATGTAAAAAAAGGACCCTGCGCCGATTTTGTCAAGGGGGCGGCACGTGACTCATATAACCGCCTTATATTCCCCTCTATTGAGCGTGAAATAAGGGCAACACTTACCGAAAAGGCGAGCGAAGATGCCATAAAGGTCTTTTCCGAAAACCTTAAACAACTACTTATGCAGCCGCCCGTAAAAGACAGCGTAACTTTAGGGCTTGACCCCGGTTACCGCACCGGATGTAAAGTTGCCGTTGTGGACGGAACGGGAAAGGTGCTTTACGTCGGCGTAATCTACCCCGTGCCACCGGTTGCAAAGGTAGAAGAGGCAAAAAGAACAGTCAAAGACCTTATAAATAAGTTTTCCGTCACAACTATTGCCATAGGCAACGGCACCGCAAGTCACGAAACGGAGGTTTTTGCCGCCGAAGTTATAAAAGAAATAAATCTTCCGCTTTCCTATATGGTGGTAAGCGAGGCGGGGGCGAGTGTTTATTCCGCTTCTAAACTTGCCGCAAAAGAGTTTCCCGATTTTGACGTGTCACTCCGCTCGGCAGTATCAATAGCAAGACGTCTTCAAGACCCGCTATCAGAACTTGTAAAAATCGACCCCAAAGCGATTGGAGTCGGTCAATATCAGCACGACCTGCCTGCAAACAGGCTAAATGACGCTTTAGAGGGGGTTGTTGAGTCCTGCGTAAACAGGGTCGGCGTCGACCTCAACACAGCTTCCGTAAGCCTTTTATCGTATGTCGCAGGACTAAATAAAACCACCGCCGAAAACATTGTTTCCTATAGAGAAGAAAACGGGCGTTTCAGAAGCAGAAACGAACTTAAAAAGGTCAGCAAAATAGGGCCTAAAGCCTTTTTACAATGCGCCGGATTTTTGCGTATAACAGGGGGCGATTGTCCTCTTGACTCAACCGGAGTTCACCCCGAGTCTTATAAAGCGACAAACAGTCTTTTAGCCCTTTTCGGATTTTCGGAAAACGATATTGAAAACGGAAAAATCAAATCTATTGTAGAAAAGACAAAAGATGCCGACACGGCTTCTCTTTCTCAAAAACTCGGTTTAGGCGAGATTACACTTCGTGATATTATCTCGGAACTTGCAAAACCGGGACGTGACCCCCGTGACGAACTGCCGAAACCGCTTCTAAGAAGTGACGTTATGTCGCTTAATGACCTTAAAAGCGGTATGGAACTAAAAGGCACGGTGCGAAACGTTGTCGATTTCGGCGCTTTTGTCGATATAGGCGTTCACGAGGACGGACTTGTCCATATTTCTCAGATTTGTGATAGATTTATAAAACATCCGAGCGAGGTTCTAAAGGTCGGGGACGTTATAAAGGTCAAAGTTCTTGACGTGGATAGCGCAAAAAAGCGGATTTCTCTTACAATGAAAGGCGTAAAAAATGACTAAACGCAATAATATAAAAGGCAGTTTGATTTTAGGCCTTGCGGCGCTTATATGGGGCCTTGCCTTTGTGGCGCAGGACGCTGTCGCCGATAAAATGCCGCCTATGGCGGTAAACGGCATACGCTCTACCGCCGCATTTTTCCTGCTGGCTTTATTCTTCAAAATAAAATACAAGGGCGAAAAAATATTCAAAGCTGACAAAAAAAGCATAAAAGAAACCCTTTTGCCGGGTGTCCTTTGCGGCGCCCTGCTCGCTGTTTCCACCAACCTGCAACAAGCGGGCATAACCCTTTATCCAAACGGTGTTGCCGTTTCGGCAAGAGCAGGATTTTTAACGGCTCTTTACGTTATAATCGTACCGCTTTTGTCCGTTTTTCTTAAAAAGAAAATAAAAGCAGTCGTTTGGGTGGCGGTAATAGTTGCGATAATCGGCGTATATTTGCTTTGTTTTTCGGGGGGATTCGGCGGCGTATACGTAGGGGATTTACTCCTTATTTTTTGTGCTGTTTGCTTTTCTTTGCATATTATGACAGTTGATAGGTTTTGCGAAGAAATAGGCGGTATCAGGCTCTCTACAATACAATTCCTCTTTTGCGGAGTTTTCTCTCTTATTTGTTCTTTTATATTTGAACATAAAAGTTACGCTTCGGCGGATTTTGTCGGCGCCATACCCTACCTCGCCTTTTTAATCGTCTTTTCAAGCACTATTGCCTACACGCTTCAAATTGTCGGGCAAAAATTTGCCGAGCCGTATATAGCCTCGCTTACAATGAGTCTTGAGTCGGTCTTTGCCGCTCTTGGCGGTTGGCTTATACTAAACAACAGTATGAGCAAGAGAGAAATTATCGGTTGCGTGCTTGTCTTTGCGGCAATAATCCTCGCACAAATAGATGACAGAAAACAGATAGCAGATGACAGATAACAGATAACGGGCGGATAATATCCGCCCGATTTTCCTTTTTGTAGGGGCTGGCGCCCTCCGTAAGGAAGGTGCTTTGAGGAAGCAATCACCAGCGCAAAAGAATATGAAACCGGCGCGATCTTTGCGGTCGCGTCGGTTTTGTCACTTGGATTTTGGAATCATAATCCGATGCTCGTTACAACTGTGGACATAAGTAATTCATGGTTTCTGCGGACCGGGCACAGATTCCTTCTGCAAGTCTGCCCGGTTGATCGCCGGCGTCTCTACACGCTTTGCCAGATACAGGCAGTATGCTGCAGATACGACGATGATCACGATATGAAGGATCGTATTCAGAAACTGAGAGCCTTCGTCGGATGCGAATACAGAGGAAACATCGATGAAGCTGTGTGCCAGGATCCCGGGCAAAAGGCTCCCGCTCTTGTAAAAAACAAACGTAAAGACAAAACCGACAGCAACCGCGAAAAACACTTGGTTGAGCGTCTCAATCAGCTCCTGTCCGGTAAACAGATTCAAAATATGTCCGAGCCCGAAGGTGACGGAGGAGATGATGACAGCCGCTTTGACGTTTCCGTCCTTCAGCATCGCTTTGAACAAGAAGCCCCGGAAGAGCAGCTCCTCCACAAATCCGACCAAAGCCATGGAAACGGTGGCATAGATCAGTCCCGGTATTGGATAATCGGGGCGAAATCCGCTGAAGAGATTCAGACAGGAGAGGATCCACAGTGGAATGAACCACAGCATAGCTTTGCTGTTCTTCGCCCATCCGGCAAGACCGTACTTCTCCATGAGGCCGTTCCTGTTCACAAACAGGAACATAGCCGCGGAGAGCACGATCAGGCCAAGCATCTGCCACAGCGAATCGAGCCCGAAATTGCTTTTCAGCGTCCCCATGCCCACGGTGTAGATCACGATCCATAGGATCGCAAAGGTGATCTCGCTTTTTTCATACAGTTTTTTCATGTTCATTCTCCTCCTGTGCAGCCGCAAGACAAGCGCCGTTCCAGGCCTGTTCCAGGTGACCTGCCACCAGTTTCTCATCATATTCCAGACCGTTGTTTGCAATGATGCTGGCATAGCCGTGCGCAAACAGTGCCACGGTCAGAAATACCTGCTTGGTTTTTTCCGTGCTCAATCCGGCACCCTCCTGCATGGCGGCAAGGATCGGAACCAGCTCTTCGGACTCGATCATCTCCAGCAGACTGTTCTCCTCCGCGTATCCGGACTGAAACAGAAAGCGGAATAACTGCGGTTCCTCCACGGCGAAACGGATATAGTTCAAGCCGATCCCAAGGATCGGATCCTGTTCCGGTATCATCGTCATCAGATACTCTGAATGCAAATGATCGACCTGCGCGTAAGCAGCCCGCTTCAAGGCATCAATGGTCGAAAAATGATACATGACCGGCTGCGTGGAACAGTGGAGCTGCTCAGAGACTGTCCTGGCGTTGATGCTCTCATATCCGCTTTGTTTTGCAATCTCAATGGCCGCTTTTATGATCATGTCTTTCGTAATTCTTGCTTTTGGTGGCATGTACTGCTTCTCCTCGTTATATTATAATGATCGTTATGTAACGATAATTATAATACATTTTCCGCAGCTTGTCAATGCAAATCGTCAAAAATACACTCGGAGCTTCCGAGTGCCATCATACAAAAACCGAAGGGAGGCAGCTTCCTTACGATATGCCTCCCTTCGGGTGCTTTTTTTATTTCACATTTGCGTGGCCTTCTGCGTCGAAGGAGTAGAAGCCTTGCGGTAGTATTCCGTTTGTCATATTGTTATAAACAAATCTTGTTTTGTTCTTTACTACCTTACCGCCCGACTCAATGTAGTAATAATAGTCACCTATCTTGATAAAGCCTACGTGGGTCGGTATTCCGTCAACATAGTAGTAGTCGCCTACTATTCCGTTAAGGGATGTATCAATTACCGGTTCCTCGCCTACTACCTTCGGGTTTATAATCTTGCCATTTTCATCTATGTTATAATTACCAATTTCAACAAGATTATTTGCCCAGCATTTTGCTATCCACTTAATTGTATTCTTTACAATTTTACCGTTTGATGCAGCATAATAATAGTTTTCACCGACTTTAACGACTCCTTTGTGAACAGGTTCGTTATTCTCATAATATATACCATTATATATTCCATTTCTATATTCAGGCTCCGGATCAGGTTCTACTATTATTGTTGAAAGAGTTTTGGGATTAACAATAACTCCGTTTTCATCTATTGTATAATTACCCTTTTCTATAAGACCATTTGTCCACATCTCCGCTATCCACTTAACCGTGTTTCTTACAACATAACCATTTGAAGAAATATAATAATAATTATCGTTTATCTTGACAACTCCTTTGTGGACTGGAACATTACTCTCATAATAAACTCCATTGTATATTCCCTCTTTATAATCCGGTTCCGGATCAGGATCAGTTTCAAGTGTTTCAATTGTAACTTCCTTAGGTTCAAGAATAATTCCATTTTTGTCTATAGTATAATTACCTTTTTCTATAAGACCGTTTGTCCACATATCCGCTACCCACTTAATGGTTTCTTTTACAGCAACGCCTTTTGACCCTATATAATAATAGTCATTACTGATTTTCACTACACCTTTGTGTACAGGCTCATTATTCTCGTAATATATACCGTCTATTATACCATTTTTGCCGATTAACTGATCTATTCCTAAATAATTGTTATATCCATCCATATAACAAATGATAGCTTCATTCAAAACTACATTTTTGATTTTGTCTTTATAAATAATTATAGGGTTATCATCAGAATCAAAAAAATGAAGAATACCACTTCCTCTGAAATACAGATTTCCATCGTTATACATTTCATATTTAAAGCCGTCATACTCTCCTGTTGCAAAAGTATCATAAACAATTTTATCATCATTATTACTTAAGATTAACTCATCTGACGATGTCTCAACAGTAAGATATATTCCGTTCATAACAGTTTCATTTTCAGTCATAAACATTTCTTTAGGTAATTCTAATTCAAAATCTACATAGTCCTGCACGGAGACATTACCTATACTTATACTGTTGATTTCACTTTTTTCGTCATTAACAAGTCTATATACTTTTACATTTACATCTTCTGCTTTTGTAAATCCTCCGTTTAAAACCTTTCCTTTTAATATTGCCTTATTGTTTTTTGAAGATGAAACGCTCAATTCTGAAAACATAACATCAGCATAGCCTATAACAGTATTTTGCGAATTGTTTTGAGAATAATTATCATTATCAGTCTCAACCACAAAAGATATTTGTTCTTTTGTAATGGTTTTTGGGAGAGTATATGAAATACTTAATTCTTTGCTTTCTCCGGGTTGTAGCTGACACTCAACATTTTCAGACTTTATTAATGTTCCGTCCTCTTTGTACATTTTTACTGTGAAACCATTTTGTGTTACATTACCGTAATTAGAAATCTGATATTCAAAATCTATATTGCTTGACGGTAATACGTCTTCCGAATTATACGAAAAATAATCAAGACCTAAATCATAATAGTTCTCTTTCTCGGTTACAAATAAATCTGCTTTACCGTAAACCTCCCTATCAGATTGTATATTTTCCTCCTCTACCTGAACACTGTTTATAGCAACCGAAGTCATTCCATTGTCATCCATTATTGCATAATAGTTTCTGATATTCGAATCGTAATCGGCAAAAAGAGTCATCTCACCGAATAAATCATTGCGGGAATTTCTCTCGGAACAGTAGAGTGCATTTTTCAGTCCTTTGGTAGCAAGAGTAAAAATGCTCTCCTTTTCACCATTAGTCACGATTTGATAGTTATCAATAGATGTATCAAAAATTTTCGTAGAACTTCCGCTATATTCATATAAGTTTTCATTACAAATATAGTATGTTTTTCCGTTTACAATCGAGATCGAATTAATATTATCGCCCTCTGCAATTTGTTCAGTATTTTTGCTTTCAATGTTATATCTGTAAAGTGTATTCTTATCGTCTTTTATAATGTAGTAAATTACAGGAATTCCGTTTTCAATAGCACAGACTTGTTCATCTATGGAGTTTTCTGTAGTAATTACTTCTTCTTTTTCCTGCCATGCACCGTTTTGACACAACCTATAATATATAGTATTGTTTCCTGCTTCGTCAAAGATTGAATTTTGATCGTTCTGTCTCCAGGAAACAATTTGTGTATCACCATAACTTTCGACATGCATATTATCTTCAAAACTATTATTATCATAATCATTAATACAAATAGGATCGGAAAAACCATTTTCATCAAATACACTGTAATATATATCCAGTTCCGAAATTGCTTGTTCTAACTCCAAGTTTTCAGAAAAGGCATTTTTAGCACGTTGCCAAACCAGATATACTTTTTCTCCGTCAGTATATGCACAAGGCATATCGTTATAAGTACCATTATCTTGCAAAACAGCAGGTTGAGTCCATACCTTATTTTCACAAATGCTATACATTATTGATGTGCGGTTGTTATCTGTTTTTGTTCCGTCATCGCCCACCCATATCAAAACAAGCCTGCCATCATCAAGTTTTAAAAATATCGGCATTGAATATGGGTATATATTATTTTGAGTGAATACTGTGTTGTCCCGCAAGGAACTTTGCAATGTGCCTTTCAAGGATGATTTTTTTGTATAAGTATTAATGAAATTATAATCCCTATTGATAATCTTAGGAGAAACATTAGAGAATTCTAAAGCATTTATTTTTGCCGATTTTAAATTTATTGTTTTATTTAATAATTCAGTTTTGTAAAAATCCCAAGTGTTTTTATACGTAAATAAAACTGCTTTTGCTTCTATATAAAGTGATCCGGTTAATTCAACTTTATAATTTGCGTTGGTTACAAAATCAGATAATAAATTAATATCAATAGTGCCTTCAAGACCACCTTCGCCATAAATTTTCAACGCTTTTGATCCCACGCCCACTCCGACATTAGCAGTAACCTTGAAATCTGTTGATAAAGACTTGAAGCTTACCTTACCATTTTGTTCATAAGCAATACCAACACTTGCATCAGCTGAACCTTTAATACCTGTGGTAATATAGAAAAAGTTTGGTTGATATGTAAGGCTAACTCCAATTTCTCCTGAAACTATTATTCCACTTTCTGTTGCAACCATTTGTCCAGTTTCGTAAGAAAATTCCATAAATCCTGTTGT
Organism: Clostridia bacterium; assembly: GCA_017431035.1. Lineage (GTDB taxonomy): Bacteria > Bacillota > Clostridia > Oscillospirales > Acutalibacteraceae > UBA737. The sequence continues at coordinate 15,460 of JAFRLW010000040.1, read as the reverse complement.
TTTTATCTGTGCATCAAATCCCAAATTTCCTTTTCCGTCTATGATTTTAGAAAGTGTTTTACTTCTTAATTGTTGATATTTGTTCCAATTCTTATTTTCTTTCCCATTTATATATTTATATAGATCTTTTAAATCATTATACTCTTTGTTATATGCGCTCTCATCATTTATATTTGCTGATGCATCATCACTATAGCCGAGAATAACTTTTACTGTCTTTTTTGTGTTGTCAACTTTATAAGATGCCGAAACTCCCTTGACACTAAACTTCATACTCTGGTTTGAATTAATCAAATCAAACTTGTGTCCTAAAACTTTTATTGACGGCCCACTTATACTGCCTAAATCTATGTTGCAATTTGTGTCGCTGAAATCTATATTAAAATCTTCCGGATTATTATCAACAGTTTCCGAATAATAGTTGTGTGGATTTGAACTTGCTGTTGATGAATTAGTTCCTATAACACGAAAAGGAATATTATTTTGATAAGCATGATATTGGGCATAAGAATTATTATATCCAAATATTGTCAAATTGGGACAAAAATCAAATGCATCTCCTTCAATTGTATTTACACTGCTTGGTATTATAATACTTTTAAGAGATGTGCATCTCTCAAACGCCGCAGGTCCTATTGTATCTACACCATTAGGTATTATTATATTTATAATATTAGTACGAGCAGCAAAAGAATAATCGTCTAACTGTATTACCGGATAACCGCCAAGTGTTGTTGGTATGGTTATACTGCCATTTGCAGAATTACTACATTCTTTAATAACAGCTTTACCGTTTTGTACCCGATACGTGAATATTCCACTTGTGGCATTTTTTATATCAGCGGATATTGATTTTGTTCTTATCGGGCTTGTTGCTGTAAAGGTTTTTTCTTCTGACTTTTCAGGGGTTTCAACGGCCTTTTTATCAGCCGTTTCTTCGCTTGCCTTTTCTACAACCTCTTTCGGCTCAGGCGTATTGTCAACAGCATATACAGACAATCCTGACAAAGAAGAAAGGAGGGAAATAATCAGTGATAATGTTATAATTAGTGATAGTGTTTTTTTCATTCAAATAAACTCCTCATAAGTAATTTTTAACATATTGACTTTTTTAGGCAGTAATCTTCCTAAAATTATACACCTTTAGTTCCTATTTGTCAAGGCGAATAGGAAGTATAATTCCTGTATAATATATATAAGGGGGAGTTATTATGCTGATTTTTGATTTTCATGCTATTGGGAATAAACTTTATGCCGTCCGCAAAAGAATGGGAATGACACAAGCCGAAGTTGCCGAGGCGGCAGGACTTTCCGACCGCACCTATGCGGATATTGAGCGGGGAAGCGTGAATATGCGAGTTGAAACCCTTTTACGCATTTGCAAAGTGTTATACGTAACGCCGGACGTTATCCTCACCGAAGATGAAAACACCAAAGACATAAAAACGGATGAACTGATAAAAAAAATAGAGTCTTGTAATTCTAAAGAAAAAGAAACAATACTAAAAATAATAAACGTGTATTTACAGTCAATAATATAAAAAACCTTGGGGAAGCCAAGGTTTTGTTTTTTATAACAATATTAAACGGAACGGCGGTTTCCGACAGCCCGTTGTTTTGTAGGAGCTGGCACCTCGACAGCCCGTTGTTTCGTAGGGGCTGGCGGTTTCCGACAGCCCGTTTTATGTAGACGGCAGGGGCAGAGCGCCTGCCCTACGATTTTAGATTATAGATTATAGATGTTAGATGATAGATAACGGGCAGTCGAGGACGCCTGCCCCTACAAAATATCCGATAAAAAAATCGCCCCGAAGGGCGTTTTTTTTATTTCACCGTTTTTTCTATCACCGCCGCTATGACGGTGATATCGTCCTCGTGGCCGTCGCTTCGGTGTCTTCTTGCCGCAAGGGCAATATTTTCGGCAAGGCTTTGGGGCGTGGCTTCGCTGTTGTTTTCAAGTTCCCGTTTCATCCACTCAAGCCCGTCGCCTGTGGCGCCGTCCGACATAACAAGCACAACGTCCTTTTCCTTTAATCTTATCACCGATTTATCAAAACTCACGTCGCTTAGTATCCCTATAGGCAGGCTTCTGCCCGTGGCGGTGCCTATGCGGTTGCCGTGTTTTATAAGGCTTGGCGCGGCGCCTGCTTTGTATATTTCGGTATGACCGTTAAACAGGTCTATAAGCGCAATATCAACCGTTGCGGTGGACTCGTTTGTAGACTTGAAAAGCATTGATGAATTGATGATTTTAAGGGCGCTTTCAAGGTTTATTCCGCTTTTTATAAGGCGGGTGAAAAGGGCGGACGACAGCGCCGAGTCAACCGCCGCAGCGCCCCCTGTGCCCATACCGTCGCTAAGCACTATATAAAATCTGCCGAAACCGTCGGTTATAAAGCGGAAGCTGTCACCGCACATACTGTTTCCCGACGCCGTTATCTGCGAAACGCCGGTTGCTACTTTATACAACGGCGCTTCGCTAAGGGCGATATAAACATCCTTTCCGACGTCGTTTATAACGGGTGCGGAAAAATCCCTGTCAAGACTGTTTTCTATCGCCTTTACTATCTCCATTTTATTAAGCACGGTATCCCTTTGTTTTGTCGCTTTTATTTTTACCCTCATTCTGCCGAACTTGTCCACACGGCAGACCGCCTCACTTGCAAAAATATCAATATTTTTAAGGGCGGCGGCTACGGCTATTGCGGCGCCTTTATCAAACCTTTCATAACCTACTATTTCGTCGGCGGTGGCTCTTAGCATAACCGATATGCCCTCAAACTGTTCGGAAACGACCTCTCTTATCTCTTTTGTTCTGTTTTCTGCGGCGAGCCGCTTTGAATATTTTTCGTAAACTTTTATCGCATTATCACAAAAGTTTTCGGTTTTAAGACACCTTATTTTGAACTCTTCGGGCAGGGAATTATACGGGTTTTCTTCTCCCTTTTTATAGGCGTTTATAAGCGAGGTTATCGCCTCACTTGTGTCGCCTCTTTTGGTTTCAAAACAATGTATTCTGAGCCTGCATCCGCTGCAAGCCGTGTTTTCTATCTCGGCGGTCACGTTTGAAAAATCGGGCGCATTTATTATGCTTAACCTGTTTGACACCTCGTTTACCGTGTTTTTAACGTCATATAGTGCGTCGGCGGCGTCAAGCAGTTTTATTTTTACCATTTTTCTTATATCGCTTTGCATAGAGATTTTGGGATAAAAACTGAAAAACTTTCCGACTTCGGCGCCAAAATGACGAGGCATTGAGAGAAAGACCGTTGCCGCTATAGCCGTTTCGGCAAAAACTGACGGACGAAAAACGCCGTCGGTCAGCACCATACCTATAAGCGACGCCGTGAAAACGACAAAACTCATAACCCACTTGCCGTATGACCGAAACGCCCCTGCCGTTAGTCCCATTATTACAAAGATTAGGCCTATACTGCTGTCGCCTGAAGATAACAAACAACAAAACGCCGCAGCGGCGCCCATAGCGGTGGAAACTGCGGTGCCGCCGTATTTTGCGGATATTAAAACAAGCAAAACGCAAAGCGACCTATATAGATATATTCCCCCTGCGTTAATTCGGCTGATGCCGGTTAAAAGTATTGCAACAAAGATGATAAACGCCGAAAGTTCATCGGCGGAAAAACCCGCTTTTCTATGAGTCATAGCCTTAAAGGATATAAGCATAACCCCTGCGGCAAGGGCAGATAAAAAGACCTCGCTTATAAGGGCGGGCGCCGTATGGCTTTTTGCCATAACGGGCGCCGTTGCGGCAAGGGATAAAAGGGGTAACGAACAAATAAAAATCGGGTTTTTGGAAACGCTTTTATATGAAGACAAAAGTATTCTGATAAACAGTACGGAAATAGTAGCCGCTATGTAGCGAAATCCTCCGCCCGAAACGGCAGGAATAAAATAACCGAGAAAGGCGCCTATGGCGGCGCTCGGCAAATATTCATAAGGTGCCGCCGCAACCATACTCACCCCAAAGGGAACAAGTCCTTTTGGCATTACCGCCCTTGAGGTTATGATACTTACCACGCCGAAAATAATATGCGATAGTATAGCCGCCGTTTTTTCTCCCGTTTTAATTTTTGAAATAATACCGCTGCTTTTTGTTATTTCCTTCATTTTATTCACCTTTTGTTTTTTTATTTCATTGTAAAATAAAGGAAATGAAAGATTTGTCAAAAGGTAATGGCGAAAAGGAAATGTTTTTGTATATTAAAGTAGCGGTATAAAAAGGGTTATATTTGGAAAAATAAGAAAAAACGAGGTGGATAACTTGAAAAACTACGCCAAAATTATAATTATAACCATACTCTGTGTGTGTACACTTGTGCTGTCTGTTCACGCCGTATCAAAAATCGGCTCGGTCGGAAACGAGGTCACCGAAATACAAAAACGTCTTTTCTCACTCGGGTATTATACGGGAAAAATAGACGGTATTTTCGGCTCTAAAACAAGAAACGCCGTAGTAGCGTTTCAAAAAGCAAAAGGGCTTGTTCCCGACGGCATTGTCGGAAAAAAGACGCTTTCTGCGCTCGGTTTATCAAACACCGGCAACAATACGGGCTTTTCTTCCTCCGACACGGAACTTCTCGCAAAAATAATATCCGGTGAAGCACGGGGAGAAAGTTATTTAGGACAGGTGGCGGTGGGCGCCGTAGTATTAAACCGTGTTGTCCACCCCTCTTTCCCCGACACCGTTGCGGGTGTTATTTTTCAGCACGGAGCGTTTACCGCCGTGAGTGACGGTCAGTTTTATAATGAGCCGACGGCAAGCGCCTATAAAGCTGCATCGGCGGCGCTTAGCGGCATTGACCCGACAAGCGGCGCCATATACTACTACAACCCGAAAACCGCAACAAACAAATGGATAAGAAGCCGCCCGGTTATAACAACTATCGGCAAACACGTTTTTTGTGCATAGAGGAGAAAAATGGGTAAAAATCTATCTTTTTATAAAGGAAAAACACTCAGCGGAAATATAAATAAGGATATATCTTTTTTCAAAGACCTTTATAAGAGCGACAGTCTTGTGAGAATAAGAAAAACCACTATAGGAAACAGCGGTCTTGACATAGCCCTTATATTTTTTGACGGTATGGCGTCTCCGGATTTTATTGCCGACCATATTTTGCGCTCGCTTATAACGGCAACGGTGCCGGAAGGCCTTTCGATTGACCCTTATTATATAGGTAAAAACATACTCTACTCCTCAGAGATTTCTTTTTGCGACGATATTTCGGATATGCTTTCCTTTGTTTCCTACGGCGACACCGTTCTTTTGACCGATAATTCTAAAACCGCCATAATAATCAACACAAAAGGTTGGCGCTTTAGAGGTATAACAGAGCCTATTAACGAACGGCTGACTCAGGGACCGAGAGAGGGCTTTGACGAAGCGGCACTGCTTAACGTAGCTCAGATAAGGCGCCGACTTATAACCCCCGATTTATGCGTTTTGTCCCTTACCGCAGGCAGAAGAAGCGATACTAAAGTTTTTGTTTGTTATTTAGAGTCGTTAGCAGATAAAAAACTTGTTGAAACGGTAAAGGAAAGAATAAAAGAAATAGATATAGACGGCATACTCGACTCTAACTATATTGCCGAAGAAATAAGGGATAATAAACTAAACCTTTTTAGGTCTATCGGCACAACCGAACGCCCTGATACCGCAGTCGCCTCTATGCTTGAGGGAAGGGTGGTAATAATTTGCGACGGAAGCCCCGTAATACTTACCGTCCCTTATCTTATGGTCGAGAACTTTCACTCCGGCGACGATTATTATAAAGATTACGTCTTTGGCTCGCTTGCTCGCCTGCTGCGCTTTTTCGGCTTTTTAATAGCCTCTTTTGCGCCGGCGCTTTATATTGCGCTGGTCACTTTTCACGCAGGGTTTTTACCCACCTTTTCGGCGTTGTCAATTCTCAAACTGCGCACGGGTGTACCCGTGTCAACTCTGACCGAAAGCATTGTTTTGATGGTCACCCTCGAACTTCTTAAAGAGGCGTGTTTCAGAAGTCCTAAAGATATCGGTGCGGCGCTTAGTATCGTAGGCGGTTTGGTGCTTGGCGAGGCGGCTGTGGAAACAAGAACAATCAGCGCACCGACCCTTATCGTGATAGCCCTGTCGGGATTATGCTCTGCTTTATCGCCAAAACTCAGCCGAACCTCATTTTTTATAAATATAATATCCTCTGTTATGGCAGGTATTTTCGGACTGCCGGGCGTTTTCACCTGCATTTGTATAACGGCGATATATGTTTTCTCTCTCAGTTCTTTTTCGGTCGATTACACCTTGTCACTAAACAAAGTATCTTTTCAAAATCTAAAGGATACTCTAATCAGAACGTCTTGGAAAAATATGATTAACCGCCCGTCTTTAGTCAAAGATATAAGGAGGCAGAAGCGCCATTAAAAATCTTGTTAAAATCCTGTCTTTAATACTGCTTTTTTGTCTTTTGCTTTCAGGGTGCGACTACAACCGTGAACTTGACGAACAAACTTTGGTTTGCAGCCTTTGTTTTTCGGGCGGTGATATGTTTGAAGTATCGGTAGAGGTGTTGACCGAAAACTCAAAAGAACAAAAACTGACCACAAAAATTATAACCGCCACCGGTAAAACACCGAAAAAGGCGGTGTCCGCACTTAAAAACCGCCTTTCAAAAAGACTTATGTTTGACCACTGCGCCGCAATAGTTTTATCACCCGAACTAAAGGCAGAAAAACAAAAGGAAATACTGCTTTTTTGCGTTAAAAATCCGACGATAAATCTCGGCACTCCGGTCATTTATTGCAGGGATATAAATGCGCTTCTCTCCCTTTCAGCCGAAACGGCGGCGGTGGGGTATGATATTATGCTTACCCTTAAAAATCTATCTTTACTGAAAAAAAGCAGGCTGTATGAAGTGGCGCTTGACCTAAAGGACATTGAAACTTTCAAAAACGATAACGGGGTGTTAAAAAGAGTTGTCAGTAAAAAGTAACATAAGTATTCACTATTCTTTTTTATATTTTTGTTTTACTCTTGGCGGCTGCCTGTTCCTTTTCGGAAAATGCGGCCTTATAAATGCGGTTATATCCCTTATAATAGGGATTTTAAGCTTTATTATCTTTTATTTTACTATTTCTAAATGCTCGCTTATTTCAAAAGTTGCAAGGTTTTTAATTTCCTTTGTCGCTATTTCCACCCTTGTTTTCACCTTTTGCGAGTTTGCAAAGTTCACCTCCTTTGAGATACTTATATACACTCCGAGATTTCTCATAATTTCACTTTTTATTTTCATAATCACTGTTTTCAGTATGTCAAAAGAAAAGGCAATACTAAAGTTTTGCCTTGTTTTCGGCGCTATAATGATAGGTTTTTGTCTATCGGTTTTCATAGCGGGATTATCAAACTTTTCCCTTGATAATTTTGAGTGTTTGCCGGGTGTCAGCCTAAAAGAAATTATAAGGAATTATCTTATAATCTTTTTTCCTGCCGCTTTGCCCCTTATAAACAGAAAAGACTCGCTTGTGTCAGGCGTAGTCGGAATCGGCGTTGCAGGAATAATTTTTGTGCTTTTTTCCACATTTACCGTTTGTACGTTTGGTTTTTTGAACGAAAAAATACCATACCCCATTTTAGCCCTTTGCGACACCGTCAACAGCGGAAGAATATTTACAAGACTCGGTTATTTTTTCTACTTTGTAATTTATATTTGCGGTCTTATCAGGGCGACAATTTGTATCAAAGTTATAAAAACAATTCATTCTCCTTGATAATTGACAAAGGCATAATATCGTTATATAATAACATTTGGCAGTTTTCTGCCTTTTTTGAAGGAGGTTTATTTTAAAATGAGCAACAGTCTTAATTATTCCTATGAACAACTTAAAAGATTTTGTATGGACGCTTTCCCAAAGTTCGGTTATGACAAAGAGTCGGCAGAGATTATTACCGACGTTTTGCTTCTTGCCGACCTTTACGGTATTGAGTCACACGGAACACAGCGCCTTGTAAGATATTATAAGGACATTGTAAAAGGCCTTATAAACGTTGAGGCTAAACCCGAAATTGTTTTTGAAACACCCGTTTCCGCTGTTATTGACGGACACGACGGTATCGGCCAGGTTATCGCCCACAAGGCGACAAAACTCGCTATTGAAAAGGCTAAAAAGAGTGGTATTGCGGTAGTTACCGTTAAAAACTCTACCCACTACGGTATCGCCGGTTATTATGCAAAAATGGCTTGTGACGAAGGACTTATAGGTATATCGGTTACAAATACAACCGCTATTATGGTTCCTACATACGGCAAAAAGGCTATGCTTGGCTCAAACCCGTTTGCTATTGCTTGTCCTGCCGACCCGTGCGATTTCTTCTTTGACGCTTCTACAACGGTAGTTACAAGAGGAAAATTAGAGGTTTATAACAAACTTGACAAACCGCTTCACGACGGCTGGGCTATTGACGATACAGGCAAAGGCTCTACCGATGCGGCAAAGGTGCTTGGTTGTATTTCGGCGGCTACAGGCGGCGGAATATTGCCCCTTGGCGGTATCAGTGAGGATAGCGGCAGTCATAAAGGTTACGGCTACGCTATGTTTGTTGAACTTTTCTCCTCTATTCTTTCCGGCGGCCTTACTTCCGATATGACCAACAAGGGCGGAAAAGGCGGCATTTGCCACGGCTTTATTGTTATAGACCCGAAGATTTTCGGCGACCCGGCGGCTATCAAGGCGCACCTGAGCGAGTTCCTTAATAAACTTCGCAACTCACCTAAAGCTGAGGGACAAACCCGTATTTATACCCACGGCGAAAAAGAGAAAGAGGCCTATGCCGACCGTATGAAAAACGGCATTAACGTTAACGTTAACACCGTTGCGGAAATGCGTGACCTCGCCGAATACTTGAAAATGGACGTTGTAGATTACCTCGGTGAAGAAGCTACAAAAATAAAGGGCAAAAAGAGTATTTACGGTTAATAAACAATAATTAAAACGGGCGGTTTTCCGCCCGTTTTTCCTTGTAACCCTCCTTGCCCTAAAGGAGGGTGGCACGGTGCAACCGTGACGGGAGGATTGTTTTATATTTCCTTTTAAGCCTTCCCCCTCGGGGGAAGGGGGACCGCCTGCGGTGGATGAGGGGCGGTTTATATCTCCGTCAGTCTGCCATCTGACGTCTGACGTCTGCCGTCTGACATCTGACATCTGATAAAAAAAATCGCCCCCAAGGGCGGCTTCAGATAGGGAGTAATAGGTTTTGGACCGCAAAACATTCGCACTCACTTGTGAAAAAGCCTTGTAATACGACAGTATTACTTCATTTTTTCACTGCGCTCTGCACTAAGTTTTTGAGCGCAAAACTGCCTTGCATCCAAAAACTGCAGATTGGAATGCAAGAACAATAAATAAAATAACCGGCATACTGACGTATGTCGGTTATTTTTGAAGCAGTAATTCGCCAAAATGTGCGTTTTTGGACTGTTAATCCCTATCTGAAGACGCCCAAAGGCGATTTTTTATTTTACAAGCGCTTCTTTTAACTTTTTGTTTTTTACTATATTCGGGATAAAGTTTGTAATAGCGGCGATACAGTGTGTATTCTCGCCAAGTGCGGCAAAAAGGTTATCTTTAGCCGCAGCGTCATCATAAACAGCGGCGGAAAGAACGCCGACCAAAATATTCACAACATCCCTGTCGCCTGAAGTATAGGCGCTTTGAAAGATTTCGGTGACCTTTTTAACGCTCTTTTTATTGTTTTCTTTATAAACAGTTTTGATTTCCGGAACTAAATATCTGCTGAAGAAATCAATATAAAGGAAATTGCCGTATTTTGCAACCGAGTCTTTATAAGGCTCTTTAAGAGAGGGGAAAACGTCCAGCACCTTTTTGGTAAAGGCGGTGATATTGTATGCGCCGTCTTTTGTAAAGGTCGGCATATCTATTTGCGCTGAAGTTTCTCTCTTTATTTTAACGCCGAGTTTCTCTCTTATAGTCTCCGAAAAGTCCATACCGACACTTGCGGCGTCCTTAGCGTTTTGAGTTTCATCAAAGAGCCAGGATGTGATTTCAGAATACTCCTCTTCCTCGCCCTCTTCAATATCCGCCATAAAAAGACGGTACATTTTAGCCGTTTCGTCATAGGCTATTTTTACCGCTTTTTTATCGTTTTTATAAACGCCCTCACCGAAATCCTTAAAGCCCTGACCGTCAAGCAAAGGTTTAACTTCGGCGATAAGTGAGTCAAAATAATGATTTTCCAACTTGTTTCACTCCTTAAAACTGTTCTTCTTATTTTACCATAAAGTTTTTTGTTTGTCACCCTATTTTTTCTTGAAAGAAAAAGTCGACTGTATTATAATAAACAAAAAAGTACTTAGGAGATATAATTTGAAAAGAAATTACACCACGCCGTCGGGCGAAAAACTATCCGGCTTTAACTTCAAAAAAAGTCTTGGTCAAAACTTTTTGACCGACGAGACCGTTTGCGAAAAAATGGCGGAAGATATAGATAAAGACACGTTTGTTATAGAAATAGGGCCGGGCGCCGGTGTGCTGACAAAGCACCTGTGCGAAAGGGCAAAATCGGTTGTTGCGATAGAGATAGATTCTCGCCTTATTCCCTTGCTCGAAAAAGAATTGTCAAATTATGATAATTTTAAGATTATTTGCAACGATGTTCTTAAAACCGATTTGTTATCGGTTATAAAGGAAAACTCCAACGGTGCAAAAAAAATCAAGGTGTGCGCTAATTTGCCCTATTATATAACCTCGCCTATTATAATGAATATACTAAACCGCAGACTTCCTATTGACAGCCTTACCGTTATGGTGCAAAAAGAAGCGGCGGACCGCCTTTGCGCCGAAACGGGCAGCCGTGCTGCCGGCGCTGTAACCGCCGTTGTGAGATACTTTAGTGAACCTAAAAAACTTTTTCTTGTTCCGAGAAACAGTTTCACTCCCTCTCCGAAAGTTGACTCGGCGGTGATAAAACTCGATATACTAAAAAAACCGCCGGTTGAATTTTCAAGCGAGGAATGTTTTGTAACAACAGTAAAGGCGGCTTTTCTGAACCGCCGAAAAACACTGCTTAACACCCTTTCAAACGCTTTGCCTATTGAAAAGGAAAATATTAAAGAGATACTTAAATCATTAAGCCTTGATGAAAATATGAGGGGCGAAAACCTGACCCTTGTCGAACTTGCCGCCCTATCAAACAAAATATATGATTTTGAAAACAAATAAAGTTTTATAAATCACAAAAAAAGACCACGGTATAACCCGTGGTCTTTGATTTTTAAGGTTTATTATTTAGAATAAACTTTTTTAGCGCCGAATACGATAGCAGCGGCAGCAAGCATAACAACAACGTATGCTACTGACATATCGCCGGTCTTCGGTGAAGCGCCTTCTTTAGAAGCAACGCCGGGATCGGTCTTTACGCCGTTATAGTTAGCGCAGATAACGAGGTCACCCTTAGCCTGAACTTTAATCTGTTCAGAGGTTAAAAGTGTGCCGTCTTCAAGAATATAGTCAACGCCTTCAACAGCAGGAACTAATTTTCCGTCAGTACCACGTTTATAAATGGTCCAGTCGTTAAATGTACCGTATGAAGGGTCGAACTTAGCGACAACAGAATCGCCTTCATTAATGAGAGTGGTTGAATCGTTCTCGGTAACACCGCTAACGCCGATACCTCTTCTCATAATAATCTCATATTTGGTTTCCGCGGTTGCACTCTCTTCTTTGGCTAAAGCAGTAACAGAAAGAGTGAAAAGAAATGCTACACAAAGAACTAAAGCAAGTACCTTTTTCATCGTAATATCCTCCATTAGATAATTGTACAGATGTATTATAGCAAAAACATTTCAAAAAGTAAACCCTTTTTTTATTTTTTTTCAAAATTTTTTAACCGCTCCTCCGATATAGGAGAAAAGAGCGTCATAAAATCCGAAAATAAGGCTTGTTCCGACGGTAATCGCCGCAAGGATCAGCAATACCGCAAGTGCGCAAAAATGAAATCTCGCAAAGTTTCTTCGGTTTATGTTTTTGTTTGAGAAAGAATAGACTATAAGCAGTATAAACCCTACGACCGGTATTTGAAAAAGCAATTCATACCCGAAATAACTCCACGGCGAGAGCGGTTTGTATCTTCTGTCATCGTACATATTGTCATCCCCCTTTTTATCTATTATACTCTAATATAAATATCATTTCAACTGTATAATTTTGTTGATAATGTCAAATCTTTGTGGTAATATACTTTTGTTATAGATTTTTATTTGGAGAGATATTTTTGGATTTTAGAGAAGAAATAAACCGACGCAGAACTTTTGCCATAATTTCCCACCCTGACGCCGGTAAAACAACCCTTACCGAAAAATTGCTTTTATACGGAGGCGCCATACAAAAAGCCGGCTCGGTAAAAGGAAAAGCAACTGCCAAACACGCCGTTTCCGACTGGATGGACCTTGAAAAACAAAGAGGTATTTCGATAACCTCTTCGGTTTTGCAGTTTGAGTATGAGGGATTTTGTATAAATATTCTTGATACACCCGGTCACCAGGACTTTTCGGAAGATACCTACCGCACGCTTATGGCGGCAGACAGCGTTGTTATGGTTATAGACGCCGCAAAGGGTATAGAGCCGCAAACCAGAAAACTTTTCAAAGTTACGGCTATGCGGCATATCCCGATATTCACCTTTATAAACAAACTTGACCGTGACGCCCGTGACCCGTTTGAACTTTTAGACGAGATAGAAAAAGAGTTCGGCATAGGCACATATCCTATCAACTGGCCTATCGGCTGCGGTGTTGATTTCAAGGGTGTTTTCGACCGAAGCGAACGCCGCATTTTGACCTTTAGCGACTCTCATAAAGGCGAAAACAGGTTACAAGCCACCAAATGCGATATAACCGATACCGAAAAAATGAAGGAACTTATAGGTGAATACCAAGCCCGTGACCTTGTTGACCAGATAGAACTGCTTGACGGGGCAAGTTTTGATTTTGACCTCGAAAAAGTCAGGTGCGGAAAACTCACCCCCGTCTTCTTCGGCTCGGCGCTGACTAATTTCGGCGTTGAACCTTTTCTTGAAAACTTTATAAAAATGACCACTCCGCCCCTTGTAAGAAAAACAAAAACAGGTGAAATCGAGCCTACAAGCGAAGACTTTTCCGCTTTTGTTTTCAAAATACAAGCCAATATGAACAAGGCGCACCGTGACCGTATGACCTTTTTGCGTATTTGTTCGGGCAAGTTTGAGCGTGATAAAGAGTACTACCACGTTCAAAGCGGAAAAACTCTCCGTCTTTCTCAGCCGCAACAACTTATGGCGGACTCAAGACAAATTGTAACACCGCCTACGCCGGCGATATAATCGGCGTTTTTGACCCCGGTATTTTCTCGATAGGCGATACCGTTTGTGAAAAGAAAACACGGGTTGAGTTTGAGGGTATTCCGACCTTTGCTCCCGAACATTTTGCGATAATAGAGCATACCGACAGTCTTAAAAGAAAACAGTTTGTAAAGGGTGTTGAGCAAATAGCCGAGGAGGGCGCCATACAGATTTTCCGTGAGCCGAACTCAGGTATGGAAAAGGTTATTGTAGGGGTTGTGGGCGTTCTTCAGTTTGAGGTGCTTCTCTACAGGCTTAAAAACGAGTATAACGTTGACGTTATAAGGCGTGATTTGCCCTATCAGTTTATCCGCTGGATAGAAAATAAGGTTGATGTTGCTTCACTGAACCTCACTTCCGATACCAAGTGGGTACAGGATTTTCGTGGAAACGACCTGCTTATTTTCACAAGCGAGTGGAATATAAACTGGGCGCTTGAAAAAAACGAGGGGCTTTCTCTTCGTGATTTCAGCAACAACTAACCGTTTTGTTGCCATTTATTTGATGTTGTAATAAAAAATATTTTATGTTAAAATAATTATAAGTAATAAAGTTTAAGAGGTTTTTTGATGTCCGATACTGTTAATAACAACAAAAAAAGAGCGCTTTCCTGCGTACAGCCAAGCGGTGTTTTGACGCTTGGAAACTACCTTGGCGCCCTTAAAAACTTTAAGGCTATGCAGGATGATTTTGAGTGTCTTTTCGCCGTTGCCGACCTTCACGCCATTACGGTACGTCAGCAACCGGCCAATCTTCGTGCGCAAATATATGCCACCTATGCGCTTTTCCTCGCAATAGGTCTTGACCCTGATAAGAGCACGCTCTTTATTCAGTCGCACGTTAAGGAACACGCCGCTCTTTCCTGGCTTTTGTCCTGCAATACACAGTTCGGCGAGATGGCTCGTATGACCCAGTTCAAAGACAAGTCGGCAAAACACGCCGATAATATAAACGTAGGGCTTTTCTCCTACCCCGTTCTTATGGCGGCGGATATTTTACTTTACACACCGGACTTTGTCCCCGTAGGCGCCGACCAAAAACAACACCTTGAAATAGCGAGAGATATAGCAATTCGTTTTAACAATAACTACGGCGACGTATTCAAAGTTCCTGAACCCTATATTCCCACCAAATGCGCAAGGGTTATGTCACTTCAAAACCCGGCGCAAAAGATGTCTAAATCAGATGAAAACCAAAACGCTTTTGTTTCTTTGCTTGACGACACCGATACCATTATCCGCAAGTTCAAACGTGCCGTAACCGATAGTGATAACCGCATTATTTGCAGTGATGATAAACCCGGTATCACAAATCTTATCGGTATTTACGGCGCCGTATGCGGCAAAACAAACAAAGAGGTTGAAGAGGAGTTTGAAGGCAAAGGCTACGGCGATTTCAAACTTGCCGTAGGCGAGACGGTTGCAAATGAACTTGCCCCCATAAAAGCCAATTATGATAAATACATATCCGACAAGGCTGAACTTGAGCGCCTCTTTAGAGACGGCGCCGAAAAAGCCCGCTATCTTGCAAATAAGACCTATAGAAAAGCTATGAAAAAGGTCGGTTTTGTGATATGAGTTTTCCGCTTATCGGCAACGAAAAAACAAAACTCACGATAAAATCATTTTTGGCGTCGGGAAAACTTCCCCACGCTTTGATAATTGCGGGGGAAACCGGGCTTGGCAAACATACTCTCGCCCGTTATATCGCCGCCGCTGCCGTTTGTTCCGGTAAGGATAAACCCTGTAACGCTTGCAGAAACTGTAATGCGTCTTTTAAGGATATTCACCCCGATATAATCTACGTAAAACGTGAAAAGGATAAAAAAGAACTCGGCGTTAAGATTATAAGAGATATAAAGCGTGACGCTTTTGTTATACCGCACGAGGCGGATAAAAAGGTTTTTATTATTGAAGACGCCGATAAAATGAACACTTCGGCAGGGAATGCGCTTCTTAAAATACTTGAAGAACCGCCCGATTTTGTTATGTTTATACTTTTGTGCTCGGTGACAAACTCCCTGCTTGATACGGTCTTGTCCCGTGCTGTTGTTTTAAGGCTTTCTCCCGTCGG
>JAFRLW010000039.1 GCA_017431035.1 Clostridia bacterium | reverse complement strand
TCGGGCAGTTATCTATCTGCTCATACGAAGCAAAATTTATCAATACATAGCATATCAGAGAACGGCAGGAAACCAGTTAAAAAAATTTCTGCCAGTGCAACGGTACTTCTCACCTTGAAAGTAGAAGTACAATCTCCATAGACATAGCGAAAGCACAGACCATTTTGATGATACAAATGTTCTTGACCGACATTCCTTTAATTTTGTCATCGCTATTTTTGATACAGACACTAATAGATTATATTATAGTAGATTTGACACATAAGCCGCCGATCCATCGACGACTACAAGCGAACACGGTGGTACTGATAAGTATCGCCGTGTTTTGCTATATAAAAGACGACGTTAAAAGAAAAGTCACAACTACTATAAACGATTGATTTGACATTGATTGAATGACCCCCTGCAAGACTTCAAAATCTTGCAGGGGGTTTTTTCTGTCAAAATGTATGTAATCCCGCAAGGCAGGGGTACTGCCCTGCGGTGTTGTTTTCGGTGTTAAAGCTATCTTTCTCTGTCACGGGATCGGTGCTTGGTTTTCTGCTTGCCCTCTGCCTGTAACCGTCTGAGCTGGTCACGGACACTTTCTCTTTCAGGCGGTGCATACCGTTCTTTTTCGGCGGGTCTGCGGCTTTCTTTGATTTTGCGTTCCCATTCGGCAAGCTCTCGGTTATAGTTTTCAACTACAGCTTCTGCTTTGCGGTAGGTTGCCATAAATGCCTGCACATCAGGATAACCGTCACTTTTAAGAATATCGGGTAATTCTGCCAGCATAGCGGAGATTTTGGTTTCCGTCTGCTGTATCTGTGTTTCTAACGCCTTTCGCTCCTTGCTCTTGAAAATACCCTTTGTTTCGGCAAGCTGTACCTTTAACTTGGGTACTTCATCCTGCAAGCTGCGGATTTCTCTCGCCCTGTCCTGTACCCGTATCATCAGCTTCTGCATTGTACGGAACTCTGCCATATCCATATTGAGTACCGGCTTTGGCGGTAACGCCGTCTGCCGTATTAAGTTCTGCAAAAATTCCTTTGCCTTGCTTACGATACTGCGGAATAGGTTGGGCAGCCATCCATTCGCTTTAATGGACTGACTTGCTTTTTGGTGGATCTCCTCTTTCTTGATTTCCAGTATCTTTGTTTCCTCAATTCCCGATATGAGTGCCATATCCGCCGTTCTGTTCCATTCCTGCCTTGCGGCATTGTCGGCTTCAATTTCTGCGGCTTTGGGATTGTTCTTGCCGATCTTCTTGGTCGGCAGATAGATACTGTCGGGATTGAACACCTTTAGGTGCTGTTCGGGATCGGAGATATGCCGATTGATAAGGGCGGTATAGATTTCCTTTACTTCCCGAAGAAAAGGGTCGCTTTTGAAACGGTCATCCTTTACGGTGAAAAGGTGCTGTTCATAAACGCCACCTTTCGGGATAACGGTGCAGCTCTCACGGACTTTGCCGCTTTCATCGGTTATCTCTTTCTTGGTGCGTACCCGCTTGCCTGTTTCATCATAGAATACGCTTCGGGTGGCGATCTTTATATCCGGCTCGGCAAGTAACCGCCGTTCGCTGAATATGAGGTGGATGTGGTAATTGGTCTTTCTCTTGTTGTGGTGGAGAGCCGATACACATTCCACATCGTACCGTCTGCGAAATTCCTCTGTGAAATCTTCGAGTACCTGTTGCGGCTCATAGGTGGTGTAAACTTCGGGCAAGGCGATTATTAGTTCCCTTGCTTCGATACACTTTCCGTCTGCTCCGCTTCGCCTGAACTCCTGCTGACATTCCCTTGCGAGGTTGCCCCAAAAGACATTGTCTGCGGTGCGGTAGGTGGCATAGAGGTTTTCCTGTCTTGCGTGGCTTGTAATATACGATATTCTTCCCTTGACATTGGACAGCTTTGACATCTGAATAAAGCTGTGGCGTGTCATAAATCATCTCCGTTCTGTGTTGTAAAGGTGCGTTCTCATTTTGCAACCGACTTGTCGGTTGCGGCTGTTTCGGCGGCAAAAGCTGACGGGACAGCCATTGAAAATTGCGGTGGCAATTTTCTCTGTATCATAGCGGCGGTGTATGCCGACAAGCTGTGATACAGGCTCCCTGCAAGGGCGAAATACCTCTTGAACAAATCGTAGATTTGTGCGAGGGGTGTATTTCGCTCTCAAACGCCGAGGGCTTTGAGAACGGTTTACTCTACCTTGCGGACATCATCCTGACACAGTAGGTTTCTGCCCTGATTGACGGTCATAAAACGCTCTAAGGTATCCCTGCGGATAATGGTTTTACGCCCGACCTTCAGAACAGGCAGCTTGCCCCAGTCCACCAACTTTCGCATTGTGTTCCTGCCGATGCCGCTGGTTTCTGCCGCTTCTTCGATTGTCATTCCCATTTTGATTGCGTTCATAGTGTTGTTCTCCTTTCATAAATACTCAAAATGCAACTTTGGTATTATCATTATACTTATTTTGCTATCACTTGTCAACCCATTTTGCAACCTTTTAAGAATTATTTTTAATATTTTTTGCAAATAAGGGTTGCAAATTGAGTTTGTTTGTGCTATACTATACTCAAACAGGAGGTGAATACCTTGAAAGAAGAAACAATGTTTACCCCAAAACAAGTCGGGGAACGCATTAAAGAGCGTAGAATAGAACTTAAACTTTCTATGCCGGAGCTTGGCAAGCGTATCGGTGTAAACAAGTCCACCATTCAAAGGTATGAAGCAGACGGCGTTGATCCGAAGCGAACAATGATTATCAACGGTCTTGCCGAGGCACTTCTTACCACTCCCGAATGGCTGACAGGTCTTTCCGATGATAAGGAATACGATACCTATACACTCTGCCAAAAGGACATTGAGCAACACATCAAGAAATATCTTGATACGGTATCTTCCACCGTAAAGGGAGAGCCGCACCAACAGTTGCTTACATCATTTCTCGGAAAGCTAATTGATTTATACTCTGTGCTTTGCCATCACTTTGCCGATGCCATGGCAGAGGTTGACCGTGTGGCAGAGGATGAAGGATTGAAGCAGTCGCTTATGCGGTATGCTATTGAGTCGGGAGCGATAACCGAAAGAGTCTATCGCAAAGAAATGGAATTACCTATCGAAGATATGAAACGATTTCTTGACGGGATTTTACATATCTACGATGAAGGTCGTACCGCTGTAAAGATGGGCGATCTCTTCGGGATAGTGACAGAAGCCGAAGAAAGGCTATCTGAAAAGAATAATTCCGTGGCACCTTGACAATAAAATGCCGATTGAAAACAATCGGCAGAAGTGACACTATTTACTTTACGCACACCATATGTCACAGTCCCGATTGCCACGGATAGAAAGGAGAAATTTTATCTATGGCAAAAGGTTCTGTAAGAAAGAAAGGCAAAAAGTGGTACTACCGCTTTTATATCGAAGATGAAAGCGGAAAACAGGTACAGCGAGAGTTTGCGGGTACGGAAAGCAAGAGCGAAACGGAAGCCCTGCTCCGCAAGGCAATGGAAGATTACGAAGAAAAGAAATTCGTAGCAAAATCCGAAAACGCAACGGTGGGAATGTTGCTCGATATGTGGGTGGAAGAAGAACTGAAACCGAGCAATCTGAGCAACGGTACGGTTATGGCGTATCAAGGTACGGTCAATCGTATTAAGCAGTGCCCCATTGGCAACAGAAAACTGAAAAGCGTGACCGCCGACCATTTGCAGGCGTTTATGGATTTTCTCAGCTTCGGCGGGACAAATCCAGACGGCACAACAGCAAAGGCACTCAGCAAGGGTTACTTGCGATTGTTCTCCGCCGTTCTGCAAGGAGCGTTCCGCTTTGCGGTATTCCCAAAAAGGTTAATATCCTTTAACCCGATGCAGTATGTTGTATGGCGAGGGAAAAAGGAAAAATACGAACTGTTTTCGGATGAAGATGGCGAAACAACTTCCACACCAACGCTAACTCACGAACAGTATCTAAGGCTTGAGGATTTTCTGAAAGCAAAGGATAACCCTGCACTACTCCCCATACAGATCGCTTACTACACAGGACTTCGCATTGGCGAGGTTTGCGGATTAACTTGGCAGGACATAAATCTTGAAAAGCAGTACCTTACGGTACGCCGCAGTATGCGATACAACGGGACAAGGCACAAAACCGAAATAGGAGCTACCAAACGCAAGAAGATCCGCACAGTGGACTTCTGCGACACGCTGGCGGCAATTCTACGAACTGCCAAAGCCGAACAGCACAAAAACCGTTTCAAATATAGCGAGCTATACAGCCTCAATTATTACTGCGAAGTCAAAGAAAAAGACCGCACCTATTATGAGGTTTACAGCTTACCGAGAACGGAAGAAGTTCCCGAAGGCTACAAAGAAATATCCTTTGTATGCCTTAGACCGGATGGAGCATACGAATCTCCAAGTACGGTTGGAAATATGTGCAAAAGGGCAAAGCAAAAAGTAGAGGGTTTGGATGGCTTTCATTTCCACCAACTCCGCCACACATTCACAAGTAATCTGCTCTCCAACGGAGCAGCACCGAAGGATGTGCAGGAGCTTTTAGGTCACGCCGATGTAAGTACCACAATGAATGTGTATGCTCACGCTACAAGGGAAGCGAAGCGTACTTCCGCAAGACTGCTCGACAAGGTAGTCGGCGGCTAAAAACAAAACTTTCCCTTGTTTTCGCTCATAAGGGCAAAAACAAGGGAAAATACATTAAATATGAGTATGAAACTGCTGAAAAATCCAGTAAAATCAAGGGTTTTCAGAGAGTTAATTAGATAAATCGGAATTTGTAAATCCTGATTATGCTATTGTTGAAGGTGCAGACAAACACGCAGAAGAGACTCACATAGAATTTAATATCCTTTCTTCGCCGGTTGGAAAAACAAACGAAGGCGAAGACCTATACAATGATACTGTTCCTGTTAAAGTAACTGTAATTGACAGTTATTCCGGCATTAGAAATATAGACTGGTCTGTAGATGCTCCTTTTGATATTGCAAAAAATACTTCCGGCTTTGTGAATGTTGATAATCAAAAAGTTATTGATGATAACACTTGGACAGTTGACGAGGAAAAAGGCAATCTTGTCCACAAAATGTCAAAAACAATTGATGTATCAAATGACAGCAACGGTATTGTTTTAACAATTAAAATGACCGACCGAGCAGGAAATGTTTCTGAAAAAACACTAACTCTCAATATAGATAAAACCGCTCCTGTTGTTGATGTTCAAATGGATGACAGCATATCGGGTGGATACAAGGCATTTTTCAATAACAATAGAACTGCAACTATTACCGTTAAAGAACGCAATTTTATAAGCAACGGGCATTTTACCGCATCAATAACCGATGATAAAGGTAAAACAAAAAAGATAGAAATAGAACCTAAATTCAATCTAATAAAAGATAAAAATGGAAAGCCTGTTTCTGATAAAAACAACGATATTGAGTTTTATACCTATGAAATGACCTATACTTTTGTAAATGACGGCGACTACACTTTTTCTGTGGATGAAATAACGGATATTGTAGGACATGATTTTAATCACGATAACGGTATTAAATATAGTGATATCAGAAGTGATGCGGTTTCCGTAGAAGACGGTTTCAAAGGACTCACCTTCACTATTGATCATACACGTCCGGAAGTTACAGTTAAATACGATAATTATGCTGCGGAGAACAGCAACTACTATAAGGCAAACCGTGTAGCAACAATCAGTATTAAAGAACATAACTTTAATTCGGATGATGTTATTATTTCTATAATTTCAACAGATAATGCAACAGGAACAGAAGTTACTACTGTTTCTCCTAAACCGAGCGAATGGAAGAAAACCGGTAATAACA
Organism: Clostridia bacterium; assembly: GCA_017431035.1. Lineage (GTDB taxonomy): Bacteria > Bacillota > Clostridia > Oscillospirales > Acutalibacteraceae > UBA737. Next base: position 53,188 of record JAFRLW010000039.1, on the reverse strand, counting down.
TTTATACTGCAACAATTAGTTATACCAACGATTCAAAGTATGTGTTTGATATAGAATACATTGATATGGCGGGAAACAGCATAGATGATTATAAGCCGGAAACGTTTTTCATTGATAAAACGGCTCCTACGCTTGAAATAACCAATGTAGGTGACAGAACTGCCAATAATGGAGTTGTTGCACCCGCAATTCATATGTTTGATACAAACTTTAACAAGGACAAAGTCACAATAAACCTTTCAGGCGTAAACAACGGAAGAGTTAATTATAGCAATAGTACAGAAGATATAACAAATGGTCAGAATGTTTCATATCAAGACTTTGCCCATGTTCAATCAGTTGACGATATTTATACTCTTGCTGTCAAGTTGACTGATATGGCAGGCAATGAAAGCGAAAAAACTATAGTATTTTCTGCAAACCGTTATGGTTCTGTTTATGACATTTCAACTCTAAAGCAAATAATAGGTAAATATTTGCAAAAAGAAAAAGATATTGTGTTTACAGAAACAAATGTAGATAATCTTGATCCCGAATCAATAAGAATCAAGTTAACCAAAAACGGAACACCTAAAGACCTTGTTCTTAACAAAGATTACACAATAAACAAAATTGAGCAAAAATGGGCGTCATGGAGTCAGTACACTTATACAATAAAGAAAGCGCTTTTTGCCAATGACGGTACCTATTCGATAAGTATTTTCTCAAAAGATGCTGCAGGGAATATAAACGAAAACATAGAAGAGACCAAGAAAGCGGAAATATCCTTTGGAATTGACAAGACAAAACCTGTTGTAGTTCCTGTTGATTTTGAAAGCGGTGTTCAGTATGCCGTAAACGGCAAAAAGGTTTCTATTGAAATCAAGGATAACTTGGTGCTGGAAAATGTAAAAATATATCTTAACGGAAAAGAAATTGAGTATAAGGTTGAAGGCGAAACATATTCGTTTGAAGTTCCCGAATCCAACTCTAAACAGACAGTTCGCGTTGTTGTAACTGATGCTGCAGGCAATACAGAAGAACTTTTTGTTGAAAAGTTCCTTGTATCTACCAATGTATTTGTCCGTTGGTATAATAACACACCTTTGTTTATTGGATCTATTGTCGGTGTAGTCCTTATTGCCGGTGTTGTAGTATTCCTTGTATTCAAAAAACGCAGATCAGCATAATATCAAATTAATTGTTGTAAAAACTCGGCAGGGAGAATCTTCCTCCCTACCGAGTGATTATTAAAAGGCCTTGTACTTTGTGTTTATGGTGGTTCGTGGCGAGTATCATAATAACTGCTTAATATTTATTCAAAGAAAGGCGTGTGCCTTATGAACATTATAAAAAAATCAATTTGTATCATATTGATAACTTTAATGGCAATAGGAGCGTGTGGATGCATGAAAACAAATGTGTTAAATCGTAAAGAATCTGATGCTGATTACAGTGAATTGATGCTGAATTATATAAGCAACAAGTATGACAAGAAGTTTAGTATAATAGAGGCGTTTTTCCCAAATGAAGGTTTAGACAGCACAATGAAAGTAAACACATTGGTAGTTCAAGAAAATGAAACAGGCATAATTGCTAATGTTTATGCAGCGTTAGCAAATCCATATGAATATTCGGATAACTATATTGATTCAAGAGCAGGTTATCTTTTAAAAAATCGTATTAATACATTAGGTATTGACAAATATGGCAAATCAAAACTTTATGTATCTTTAGTTGAAGAAGACTATGAGAATATTGATATTAGTGATGAGAATTTGAACAAGCTCACTTTGCTTGTCAATATTAATAAAAAACCTACTGATGATATTCTAAAAGAGTTGTTTTGTGTTTATGAAGATTTATCCCAAATAGATAGTAAGTATACATTTATGATTGTCGGTTTTACAGAAGAAAGTGAAATCTTCACAAAATATGTTACAAATTACGCTCATTATGGTAAAAAAGGTTGGAAAGATTATTCCGGTAAGGTTTACGCAACATTGGAAATATCTGAAAGAGGCTTGTCATATTCTGATTTTATAAATAACTGTAAGAAATGCGAGTGATTGTCAATATGAATAATTATACAGATTTTCAAAACTATGTTTTAAACGAGATTGTTAACGCTGATTTGCAAATTGGTAATTTTAAGCCGGGAATGAATCTTTTGGACTGCATTGATAAAAATGAATATAAAAAATTATACAATGATATAATAAAAGCCGGTTTGCAGCATTTAGTACTCAAAGACTATATAAATAATAATGAAAGTGGATCAAGATCGGGGCTTTGTGCAATTGCTGTAGCCGATCCTACTACAGGCGCTGTAGGTGTTTCTTATAGGGGAACTGAAAATCTTGAAAAGCTAACATCAGAAAATCAAATTGATATGGTTGATAATATACAAACGGCTATTTTAGGAACTTCGGATCAAAAACGAGAAGCCATAGATTTTTTTGAAAAGAATATGAATGGCGAGGGAAATAATTATTTGTTTGGACATTCAAAAGGCGGAGAATTGGCATCAGAGGTTTATGCAAAACATTATAAAAAAGTAAAGGGTATTCATTTGTATAATCCTCAGCCTATAAATTCCGTAAAGTTAACTGTGAAGCAACGGAATGCATTTAAAAGCGAGAAAGTTGATGTTATTGTAATAGACGGAGATGTTGTTTCTAGTTTAGGCGATAAGGACGTTTTTGGTGACAGAATAAGATATATGAAGAACAATGGTACTCAGAATGGATTTTTTGGGCCGCATTTATTAGAATCTGCTTCATTTGATAAACAAGGTAATATTATTATAGAACCTGATCCTTATTCAAAATATGCCGAACAAAAAGCTGTTTGTACAATCGCAGCGGGCGTTATATTCTCTGCACAAAAAGGACTATTGCCCAAAGTAACATTTTGTGTTTTAGTAATTGCAAAAGTATATGAATTTTTTGTTAAAGATTTGCCTAATATGATCGAAGTTTTTTCAAAAACTTTAGAAAAAGCGATTGAAAAAATTCTGAGTTTAATTGATGCAGCAAAAGAAAAAATCAATGAGATTATAACTGGCTTGAAACAATTTATCAATTCAATTGTAGACACGATTTCCAACTGGTATAACGAACATTTTAACGCCGGATATAGCTATGCTGATGCCAACAGACAGATTATGATAAACACCTCTTTATTACGTACATACGCAAACAGATTAAGAACCTTGAACCGAAAAATAGCATCTTTAGATAAAAGAATTGATGGATTGTACTGGAAAGTAAATGTACCAAATCAATGGAGACTTCAAAAAGCGGACATGCTATTAGGCCACAGCTGGCGAATAGATCGCTGCATATATTATTTAGAGGAAACAGCAAACGAGTTTGAAAAAGTAGAGCAAAAGCTAATAAATTATACGGGGTGATTTTTTTGGATAAGTATGCGCAACGAGAGCTAAATGTCATAAAAGGTGAATTGCAAAGCGTCATCAACGAACTGATAGATATTTCTTACGAAGTTAAAAAAGATTTTAAAGGGATAAACAGTGAAAGATGTGTCGAAACAATAATAAATGTCGCTGAACAGTATAAAGACGCAAAGAACAAATTAAACGATATCAGCGCTTCGGAATCGGTACAGTGAACTGTTGTTAAGGTTATATGAGAAACAAGGAGAGTGAAAAATGTCGGTATTAATTAATACTCAATTTGTCAAAGCAGCAGCGAGCAAAATAGATAATTATAATAATAAAATAAAAACTGATTTTTCAAAGGTTGAAAAATCAATTAACAAATTAAATGCATCATGGGATGGAGTTGCCTCGGATAATGCGATTAATATATTCCAAAACATAAAAAAATCATACTGCAATAATAGATTTGCCGTTATCAATAATCTCGTTGTATTCTTAAAAAATAAAGTTAATCCAGATTACGAGGAAACCGAAACTGCCATAAAAAATGCGGCAGATTATTTTAAGTAAGGAGCACAAAATGGCGTATATAAGAATTGATTTAGACGAAGTAAAAGTTGCTGCAAAATCTATAGAGACGTACATATCTGCTCATAAATCAAAAATGAACAGCATTGATAACGAGATTATAAATCTATCTTTAAATTGGCAAGGAAAAGATTATGTTACGGTAAAAGATAGATGGAATGAAATGAATGGTTCCGGCTCTACATCCGTAAAAATGTTGACGGATTTGCAGAATTATGCGAATTATTTATATGCTGTAGAAAAAGAATATAAAAACGCTCAAATCAAAGTTTCAAATATAGCCCACCGTTTGCCAAAATGGTAATCGGTTTTTGCTTGGGATTTTTTTAACTATAAGAAAAAAAGAAAGCAAAAAAATTGTTTTATAAACTTGCGAAGTGAAATTAGACAGTAAAAGTTATCAAAATAATTAAGAGAGGAACTTATAAATGAAAAAACAAATTACAAAAAAAGCGGGAATGCTGTTGACACTTTTATTAGTGTTGACAATGCTTTTTGTATTATGTTCGTGTGGCTCAAGCAAAAAAGTTACTAATGAGAACAACACAGAAAAAACCATTAGCGAGGCATCTGAACAAGAAACTTCAGAAGATAAAGATGAAGAACCGGTGGACAAAATTGATCTTGATGGTTTATCTGAAATAGAGAGTAAGGATAAAAGTAAAGTTAAAATAACAAAAAAAGAAGTTCAAGAAGATGCTGTTTCCGGTTTTACAATGCGTGGCGGCGATGCGTTAAATTTAACAGTTTCAAATGATAGCAATTCTGACGTTACGGAATTTACAATATATATAGTTGGCTATGATGAAAAAGATGGTTTGACAGAAGTTCAACCTTCCATGTCAGTATCGATTGGTAATCTTCCATATATTCAGTCTTTTAAAAGTACAGAAACAACAATAAAAGCCGGCAAATCAGAAAAAATAGGACTAGAAGTAGATGCCGATAAATTTGTAGGTGTAAAAGCGATTGTGGCTTCATATACAACTTCAAGTGGAGAAACATACGAAAATCCAATTGCAGAAGATTGGGTTAATAGCGTACAGTTAGGAAAAAACAGGGTTTTAGATTAGAACAGAAAACGCACTTTCAAAATATATTGATTTTTGAAACGTATGTCATAATAAGATGATTTTTAATTGTCTAATTTCACTATAAGAATCGTAAAAAACGTTTAGCACAAAAAATGTTTTGCTGTTAATTTGAGAGCAAACATTTATTATAAAAAATAGTACTATTAACAGGATGTGAAAAAATGAAAAAATGCCCAAATTGCAATACAATAGCAGATGAGTCTGCAGATTTTTGCCCCGAATGCGGCGCAAAATTGCCTGTAATCGCAACTGACGCTACTACAATTATTTCTCAAAATAGCAGTAATACTGTTCAAAGTGCTTTTAATAATCCGGAATCACATGTTATTCCGGACTCTAATTCCGCAAATAATGGTTATTCAGCATATCGGGATCAGTATATGGCAAACAGTTATCAGCAATACTCACCGCAAAAGAAAGGCTTAAAGCCTGTACATATAGTCTTAATAATTATAGGTGCGATATTTGCGTTAATTATACTATTGGCAATTATCGGTGCCAGTTTAGAAGACAGTTCGGAAAGCACTGATGCTGTTGATAATTATGTTATAAGTAATGATTATAACCAGGACGAAAGCGAGAATGAAAAAACTTATGAATATTCAAAAGGCAGACTTGATGGTGACACTTATATAAACGAATGGGCTAATATTAAACTTGAAGTTCCTGAAGGTTATATTAAAGGGAATAATGCTAATTATAATTCTTTTTCTGATGGTGTCACTACTGAATGTGGGTTGTATTTATTATCACCTCAAAGAGAGATGTATGCAATTGTTTTTATTGATGCATCATCACAAAACTATGCAAACGAAAATACACTTTTAATGCAACTTTCTGTGGTTCTTACTAAACAAAACAATGAAAATATAAAATACACCGCACCTGAAAAGTTTGAGGATATTACAATTGCAGGTGAAAACTATACTGTTGCTCATTTTCAGATTTCTTCATATGGAGTTGATATGATTCAAAGCTATTATGTAAGAAAAATAGGAGACAGATTTTGCAACATCATAATAATCAATACTACTAAGGAAGAAAATGATGCTTTAGTAAGTAAAATCACTAAAGTTGACTAAAGGGGAGAAAACTTAATGGCAAGATATATAAAAACTTTTCAATTAAACTGTGATGAAAATATTCTATTTAACCAGATAAGTAATTATTTGAACTCTGAAGGTTATATGTATACACAGTATAATGGTGAGAATGTTTTTGAAAAAGGAATAGGAATGATTTCCGGACCGACTTATTTCAAGTTTTTATTTGAGGGGAACACAATCCGACTTGAAAGCTGGATGAAATATGCCATCTTTCCGGGATTGTATGTTGGAGAGTTGGGTACAACCGGTGTTGTGGGCAGCGCCAGTAAGGGAGCGTGGAAAAAGAGAATAGCTCAGGTCGAAGCTATTATTTTACAGTTCGGTTATGAGGTTGCTAACAATGTTCAATCCAATCAATACTCAAATACAATAAACTCAACTGTTACTTATCAAACTCCGACAAGCGTAAATCAGTTTTGCACCGGTTGTGGAACAGAACTTCCCGCAGGCACAGTTTTTTGTTCTAATTGCGGACAGGCGGTTTCAGGCCAAAACACCACACAAGCATCACCTGTGCAACAACAAGAATATCCACAGTATAATGCTCAGGTCATCGGACAACCGCCGCAGGGTCAATTTATTAGTAAAAAGGATTATATTAATAACTACATACCCTCTTTTAAAAGAGACCTGAAAAATGTGGCTATTGCGTGTTATATTTGTGCCGGGCTTAATGGCATTATCAGTTTAATACTAAATCCATTAGGTATAATCGATTCTTTGGTATTGCTGGGTGTTACACTTGGAATGCACCTGGGTAAGAGTAAAACGTGTGCAATTATTCTGCTTATTGTTGCTTGTTTTGAAGCATTATACGGTATTATCGCTACGGGTAGGCCTACAAGTATTATATGGGTTATTGCAGGCGTATGGGCTGTTGTAATTTTTAATAAAGCGGGAAAAGAGTATAAAAATTATATTTCGAGAGGACGATAAAATGGACATTCAACAGGTTTTACAAGGGGCGTTGGCTCTTAACGGTGACGATAAAAAATATGTTGTAACAATTGAAGGAAATACCATTGTAACAACAGTCAAATGGATGAATGCGGTATTTTTTGCACCCGGATCAGTAACTGACGCAGTAAAGGAATTTAAGTTTATTGCCAAACTTAATGATAACAATACATGGATTGAAGTTGACAAATCAAAATCGGCAAAAAAATCTATTGGCAAGAGTGGATTCAATATGAGCTACAGCACTTTCAAGGGGAAAGAGTTTAGTTTTGACAGAACGATAGGAATCGGTAAAAACCGTAACGATAATTCTACCGGAATAATTGATATTAAATTCAATTCAGAAGAATATAAAAAACCTGTTTCCGAATATCTGGCAAGTTGTGGCTATAAAAAGACAAATAAAGGTTTTTTTGCAAGTCTTTTTAGTAAATAAAGGAGGAATTAAAATGAGTTTTTGCAGTAAATGCGGAGCACAAATTGAAAGTGCAAATCAACAGTTTTGCCCTAATTGCGGAGAAAAAAATCAAGTGCAACCTACCGTTTCAAACGATACTCCGGTAATTAATCCGGCACCGACACCAATTATCAATCAGCCGGTATTTGGGAACAACCCTTATATTAACCAGGCGGCACAGCCTGCTTTTAAGCATCCAATGAAGTGGTTTAAGTTCCTTATTTATTTTGCATTGATTTTCGGAGCTATTATTAATTTTATTTTTGGTATGAATTATATTACCGGCGGAATATATTTTGTGCAAACAAACGGACAGGTTTCCGCAGAAACAGTTTACGGTACATTTGGAACAGGCTTAAAAGTATTGGATATTATCTATGGATTTTTATTGATCGCTATTTCTGCATTCGGCATTTATACAGAATGCAGATTGGCAAAATACAAATCAAATGGACCGCTTTGCATTACTATTCTATACGCCGTAGCAGCTGGACTGACGATTTTTTATGACATCGCACTTCTTGCGGTTACAGGACTTAATCAGTTGACATCGGGTACAAATATCTTTTCTATTGTTTTTTCAGTCGGCTTTGTTTTGATAAATTACAATTACTTTAAAAAACGAAAAGAATTATTTGTAAAATAGGAAATGGTTTGTTTGAAATTTAAAAGAGTAACGACTGTTGTAATAGGTCTTGTAATGGCATTGTATTTTATAACAACAGGCGGATTTTTGATGATGAATATTCTCAGAAAACAATGATTACCGAAATATCATTGGAAGATTATAACTATTATGCACATAATTCTGATGGGGATTTTCATATGATTGCTCTTATTGATAATACTATGCTTTATTGTGTGGCTAAAGAAAAGTATAAAAGCGAAATAATAGAATTAATAAAAAAATAGGATATAAATAAAATATGCAAGAGGGAAAGAAAATGATTAAGTTTAGAATCACAGCACTTATTCTCGCCATGCTTATGATTTTAAGTTTGTTTGCGGGATGTGGCAAGAATGTTACTGACAAGAACAACAATACTGTCAATGGAAAGTTTACAGATTATTTAATTGCTGAAAAAATAGGCGCTCTTATTTCTGATAAGTTTGAGACGTCAGAAGGCGGATTGTACTATAAAGGTGAGAACGGACTTTATGGAGTTGCATCTCATAATGGTATGTATGATACCGGGACGATTTTTGAAGAAGTGCAACCTGTTGGAAAATATTTTCAGGTAAGGACCAAAGCACCGAAATCAGCAGATGATATTGCGGGTTTGAACTCATCAAAACTAATTGATAGCAAAGGAAGAACCATTGTTCCGGAAGGATATATGTCTTTTTATGAAGAAAATGAACATTATATCAAAGTTGCAACCGTTACGGGTAAAACAAATTCAAAAGACAATGTTGTTGCAAGTAGATCAGATAATGGTGCGTGCTTTAATGGTGAGGGTGCTTTTAGCGATAAGTGTGTATTATATAAAGGTACATGGTATGTTTACGACATAATTAATAAGAGAATAGTTCCCGGTGTTTCCGGCGAAAAAGACCAATCACTAATTCCGTTAGGTAGATTTATTAAGTATTCAAAAAATAATCAGTACATTACAGTTGATGAAAACGGCGATGAACTTTCCAATGCCAGTAAAGTTTTTGACAATGGTTCTTATACTGTAGAAGGAAAAGTCGGAGAGGTTTATGATGAAACCGGGAAACTCTTGTTTAGTTATGATTTGGCAGGATTCAAACCGAATTATTTGGAATATGGATACTATGTTTCGTCGAAATACAGTAATGGTACAACAAAGTATGCAGTTATGGATAATACCGGAAAAGTAATATCAACTGAATTTGATGATATGATGACGCTTTACGGTGAGATATTTGAGTGCAATGGTAAAATATATAACTTAGAGGGCAAAAATATTATCAAAGGAAAATATAAAACTGTTCGTCGTGATGAAACCTTTGGACAATATTATATGCTAATAAATGATGATTATTATACACTGATAGATAAAAACGGCTCTGTGTTCTTTAACGGTCCATATGACGACAATCATACAGTTTCATCTGACGATATGCTGGCGTCTAAAGAAATAGACGGTAAGACTTTCTATTATTCATATAAAGACCAGGATTATACTATTAAGGGAAGCAGTTTTGCTCCTTGGGTAGTGAAAACCGAAAGCAACAATAATCTTTACGACCTTGTAGATACAATGACCGGTAAAAAGTTGCTTGAAGGATATAGCAGTTATGATAAATTAGCAAGAGATTCTTCAGCATATTATATTTATGCAAAATATAATAATGGTGCTGATATTTATTTGATTGAAGCCGGTTCTCAACTTGAGGATATAACCAAGAAAAAAGAAGACTTGTTTGCAGATCTTTCTTCCGCTTTTGAACAGGAAGGTATAAAAGTTACTGTCAATAGGGAAAATGGAGAAATAGCACTAGATTCGTCTGTTTTATTTGGTGGGGATTCTGCCGAACTTACAGGGGAGGGAAAAGCATTTCTTAACAAATTTATAAAAGCATACACATCTGTGGCGTCCTCTGAAAAATACAACAGTTTTATTGCTAAAACAATGGTAGAGGGTCATACTGCACCTGTTTCAGGAAGTACATATGAAAGTGGTCTGCAACTTTCAGAGGAACGTGCGCTTAATGTTAAAAATTACTGCTTATCGTCTGAAACAGGAGTGGACGTATCTGCAATAAGTAATAAACTTGAGAATATTGGTTATTCAAACAGCAAACCTGTTTATGACTCAAACGGCAATGTGAATATGGCTGCTTCCCGTCGTGTTTCATTCAGATTTATTGTTAATGTTGATGACTAAGATCGTATTTATAAGGCTAATCAAAAAATACGGAGTTCAGCGAAAAATAGTTTTAAGGGCGGATATTATCCGCCCTTAATTTTTTCAAAAAAACGAAATATTTTTCTATAGACAAGGAAAAGGTTTTGATATATAATTTTAAGGTGATATTGTTAATAAAAATCTTTATATAAAGAAGGAAGAAAAATGTCTCAGAATGAAAGAAGAGTAGGAACAGTATCGATGGGTATTCGTTGCCCCATCATTCGTCAGGGTGATAACCTTGCCGAAATCGTTACCGAGAGCGTACTTATGGCGGCTAAGAGCGATGGATTTGAACTCCGTGACCGTGATGTTATCTCCATTACCGAGTCTATTGTTGCCAGATCTCAGGGCAACTACGCCAAGGTTGACGATATTGCTGCCGACGTTAAACAGAAGTTCGGCGGAGAGACGGTAGGCGTTATTTTCCCGATTTTATCCCGCAACAGATTTGCGATTTGCCTTCGTGGTATTGCAAAGGGTGCGAAAAAAATTGTACTTATGCTAAGCTACCCCTCTGACGAGGTAGGTAACAATCTTGTACCGCTTGATAAGATTGACGCCGCCGGTGTTAATCCTTATTCAGACGTGTTGGACCTTAAGCGCTACCGTGAACTATTCGGCTACAACCGTCATGAGTTTACCGGCGTTGACTATGTTGAATATTATGAGCAGCTTATCAAAGAGAGCGGCGCCGAGGTAGAGGTTGTATTTGCCAACAATCCCCGTGCAATTCTCAAGTACACCGACAATGTTCTCAACTGCGATATACATACCCGTGCCCGTACAAAACGTATTCTTAAAGAAGCGGGCGCTAAAAACGTATACGGACTTGACGATATTATGACCGCCCCCGTAAACGGCAGCGGATATAATGAAAAATACGGCCTTTTAGGCTCTAACAAGTCTACCGAGGATACGGTAAAACTCTTCCCGAAAGAGTGCAAAGACCTTGTTCTTGATATTCAAAAGAGAATACTTGACGCCACCGGCAAACACGTTGAGGTTATGGTTTACGGCGACGGCGCCTTTAAGGATCCTCAGGGTAAGATTTGGGAACTTGCCGACCCGGTTGTTTCTCCTGCATTTACCGACGGACTTATCGGCACGCCTAACGAACTTAAACTCAAATACCTTGCCGATAACGACTTCAAGGATCTTTCAGGTGAAGAACTGAAAAACGCTATCAGCGAAAGCATCAAGAAAAAGGATTCAAACCTTGTTGGCAATATGGCTTCTCAGGGCACTACTCCACGTCAGCTCACCGACCTTATAGGCTCACTTTGTGACCTCACAAGCGGCTCGGGCGACAAGGGTACACCGGTTGTTCTGGTTCAGGGCTATTTCGATAATTACACAAACTGATTATTTGCACTTTAACGGAGATGAATATTATGAATTCAAATGTAAGACCTGCCGATATGGCACGTATAAATACACCTGAACTCGCAGATAAGTTTATCGCAGAACAGGTTGAACTATTAAAGAAACAAATCGGTGATAAAAAGGTGCTTTTAGCCCTTTCCGGCGGTGTTGACTCTTCGGTTGTTGCGGCGCTTCTTATAAAGGCTGTCGGCAAAAATCTCACCTGCGTTCATGTTAATCACGGACTTTTGCGCAAAGGCGAACCGGAGCAGGTTATAAAGGTATTCAAAGAGCAACTCGGCGCAAACCTTGTTTATGTTGACGCTACCGACCGTTTCCTCGATAAACTCGCAAACGTTACCGATCCTGAGCAAAAGCGCAAAATTATCGGTGCGGAGTTTATCCGTGTGTTTGAAGAAGAAGCAAGAAAATTAGAGGGAATTGAGTTCCTTGGTCAAGGCACTATCTATCCCGATATTTTGGAGAGTGACGGCGTTAAGGCTCACCACAACGTAGGCGGACTGCCTGAGGATTTGCAGTTTGAACTCGTTGAGCCGGTAAAACTTCTTTATAAGGATGAAGTTCGTGTTGTAGGCGCCAGATTAGGTCTTCCCGAAAATATGGTCAACCGTCAGCCTTTCCCCGGTCCCGGACTTGGTGTTCGTTGCACCGGCGCTATCACAAGAGATAGACTCCACGCCCTTCGTGAGTCGGACGCTATCCTTCGTGATGAGTTTGCAAAAGCAGGACTTGCCGGCAAAGTATGGCAGTATTTCACCATAGTTCCCGATTATAAGTCGACCGGTATCAAAGACGGAAAGCGCATTTGGGAGTGGCCGGTTATCATCCGTGCGGTCAACAGTATTGACGCAACCTCCGCTTCTATAGAGGAGATACCTTATGAACTTCTCCATAAGATAGTCAACCGCATTTTAGCTGAGGTAGACGGAGTAAACCGTGTCCTCTATGACCTTTCCCCCAAGCCGATCGCTACGATTGAGTGGGAATAATGCGCTTTTTTACTTGAAATGCGCTGAATTATCCTGATTGACTTGAAACAGCAGACACTCTTCCGAGTGCCTGCTGTTTATTGTTGTCAGTGATGATATTGATTTGATAACTGGAAAATAAAACGGCATAACTAGAAAAATGAACAGCTAACTTGCTAATCTGAACGAACAGGCGGAGGCTACGTTTTTTGCTTGTAGAACAGATGATAAAACGTGAGGACTGGACCGAACAACTCAAGAAGCAAGATCAAATGCTATGGGTGCAGAAGATGAATAATGTTCGTAATCGTGCAACGGAAATTGTAAATGCAGAATTGATTTACACGGTATAAAGGATACGCCGAGTGTGACTCTGTAACGAGCTGCACTCGGCGCTTTTCTTTTTATATAGTGGAAAATTAGAGATGTAAAACGCCTTTGTTTACAGGCTTTGCAAGCCTTAAACTTCAAGAGTTAAAGGCTTTTATTCGGCGCACCAATTTCAGCGTTCTAATTGTCTATAAACCTTTTGAATTGTTAAGTCAAACTGAATTTTGCACTTTTTCTCTATGAAATCTTGACAGGAGAAATATTATAAAGTATAATATAAACACCGATATATCGGTGTTTATGAACTAAATATCGGCGATATTTTATAAGAATTCACTACGAGGAGAGCTATTGATGGTTTCATATGATAAATTATGGAAAAAGTTGATAGACTTGAAACTGAAAAAGAAAGACTTAAAAGATATGACCGGCATTGGTTCGACAACAATGTCAAAACTAATCAATAACGAACCGGTTTCTATGGCTGTAATGATAAAAATTTGTATTGCGCTAAAATGCAATATCGGCGATGTAATGGATGTAATATTATGAATAAAAAGAGATTAAAAGGCGTTTCCCTTTTTGCAAGCGCAGGCATAGGTGAAACTTATTTTAAAAACATAGGTATAGACATTGTCGTAGCTAATGAATTGATTGAACGTAGAGCAAATTTATATAAGGCTATTAGCCCTGAAACAGATGTAATTTGCGGCGATATTACAGACAAAAATATTTTTAATAAAATAATAGATTCGTGTCCCGAAAAAGTTGACTTTTTATTAGTTTCTCCCCCTTGTCAGGGCATGAGCGTTGCAGGCAAAAACCGTTGCCAAAAAACAATGGAGTCGGACAAACGCAACTATTTAATTACCTATGTGGTTAAAGTTATTAAATTAACTAATCCTGATTATGTGCTGATTGAAAATGTCCCTGCTCTTCTAAAATTGAAATTAATGTATGATTCAAAATATAGGACTGTTTTAGAAATACTGCAATATGAATTTGGCAACGAATACATAATTGATAGCGCCGTTGTCGATTCTGCAGATTATGGGGTTCCTCAAACAAGGCTAAGAGCGATTATAAAAATGCATAAGCCCGGCACAGTATGGAGTTGGCCTAAGAAAAAGAAAAAAGTAACGGTTGAGCAAGCTATCGGAAATCTGCCTTCTTTGGAAGCGGGAGAAAAATCAGATATAAAGTGGCATTTTGCTCGCAAACATACAAAAGAAAATGTTTTATGGATGAAGCATACTCCTACAGGAAAATCCGCTTTTTCTAACCCTGTATACTATCCTCAGAAAAAAGATGGCACAAGAATCAAAGGCTATGAATCTTCTTATCGAAGGATAAGGTGGGACGCGCCTGCTCCAACAATTACCATACGAAACGACTGTATAGCTTCTCAGAGAAACGTGCATCCCGGGAGATTACTGCCTGACGGCACATATTCTGACGCTAGAGTATTAACGCCTTTAGAATTAATGTTACTTGATTCGTTGCCTGCAAATTGGAATATCCCCGACGATACGCCTGAATTATTAATTAGACAATGCATAGGTGAATCTATCCCGCCGTTGATGCTCAAAGAAATAGTGAGAGGTATTTATGATGAACAAGATTAAAGCGATTTCTGTATTTTCAAGCGCAGGTATAGGCGAGTTATTATTAAAGAATACAAATGTGGAAGTCGTAGCCGCAAATGAACTTCTACCTAAACGAGCAGAATGCTATTCTCATTTTTACCCCAACACAGATATGTACTGCGGTGATATTACATTGGAAGAAACGCAAGATTATATGGTTTCGGCAGCGCAGAAAAGCGGAGCAAAAATGTTGATAGCTACGCCGCCTTGTCAAGGATTAAGCACATTAGGAAAGAATAAAAAACAAATACACTATGAAAAAGATAAACGAAATTATCTAATTCTTTCGGCATTGAACATAATTGACCGCTGCGATTTTGATTATGTTTTGATTGAAAATGTTCCAACCTTTTTGGAAATGTATTTTCCTTATGAAAACGATTACTTCAAACTCGAAGAAATTCTTAATAAGAAGTATTCGAGCAAATATAAAATTGAAGCAAGAGTTTTGAACGCAAAAGATTATGGTATTTGTCAGTCAAGGCCGAGAGCTATAATCAAGATGTATAAACCTGATAAAAAATGGTCTTGGCCATCCGAAGAGAATGAAATTACTCTACGCGAAGCTATCGGATATTTGCCGTCTTTGGAATCCGGAGAATCGTCTGATATACCTTGGCATTTTGCAAAAAAGCATAATGAACGAGCAGTCTTGGCGCTTAAGCACACTCCAACTGGAAAAAGCGCTATTGCGAACGAAGTGTATTATCCTAAAAAAGAGGATGGAACAAGAATCAAAGGATTTCATAATACTTTCAAAAGGATGGATTGGGATCAGCCTTGTCCCACAAGAACAACGTTCAGCGGAAGTATGAGTTCCCACAACAACGTTCATCCTGGACGATTATTGCCGGATGGAACATATTCTGATGCGAGGGTTCTTACTTTATTGGAAACTTTTATAGTCTCATCAATTCCTGAAGATATTGACTTTCCAAAAGATTCTACCGATACTTTTATAAGAACTGTTATCGGCGAGTCTATTCCGCCTAAACTTATGATGAAAGTTATAGAGAAAATTGGGAAGTAGGTGCAATTATGCCGATAATGGTAGAAAGAAATAAATGGATATTATATAAGCATACCTCAAACTATGAATTGATTAAAGCCGTTGCTCTTGATGTAAAAAACAGTTGCAAGACGGATATTTCTAACACAGAACGTGAAAGAATGCAGGAACGACTTGCCGCATTGAATATGTATAAAACGAGGAATCCTAAAGAAAAGCCTCTTGACTCTATCAACCATAGAATTAACACTTTAGAGTATTTTATGTTTGGATACGAAGATGATTCTGATGGCAAACGTTTTATATTTAGCCCGTTGGGAAACCTATTTTTAAAGCATATAAACGACGAGGAAAAGCTGATTAAGATATTTACAACAATGCTATATGCAATACAGTTCCAACATCCGGCAAGCGGAACGGACAAAGAATTTCAGCTATATCCATTTAGACTGATTTTTAAATTGTTAACAGACGAGCGTTTAGATGGGAAGTTGTATAATTACGAATATGCATTACTCGTCGCTTTTGTTGATTTAATGAATGATTCTAAGTATGAAGATTTAGTTGAAAAGATATTAGATTTAAGGAAAAAGTCTGATAAAGAAATTGAAAAGATATATAAAACGGACGAACATACATACGTAAATGCAGTTTATGAGTGGGAGTATTATACTTGTAAATTATTATCTTCTATCGGAATTTTTGAAAGGACGAAAGGAAATACCATTTGCAAGTTATATCATCCGACAAAGTCGGGCAGCCACAGCAATCCAACAGGAAGAACTGCAAGAAACGGTTATATTTCTTTAACCAATAAAGTAAAAGATTTTGTTGTTTTGCTATTAAATAGATATTCTTATGCTCAACAACCGTTAAAGTTAGACGATCCTGAAAGGATGACTTTGGACGTCGTAAAAGAAATTTATAGCTTTTACCCGCCGGAGTTGATGAACGAAATAGGCGAAAGCCACGAGTTATCATCATTATTAGAGTTGCCGAAACTAATTGAGGAATATTCAAACAACCCCGATAACGACACGGCTTATTTATTCGAAGAAGTTCTTGATGAAGGTTTCAGTATGTTCTATAACGTTCAAACCAAGAGAATTGGCGGCGCAGGGCATACGGATATTGAATGTTTGTATTTAACAAAGAAAAAGAAGTTTGCGGTGGAATCAAAATCCACGGCAAACAAGTTGAGCGGCATCAATGTTGGTAGATTGCGAGAACATAGAGAAGAAATCGGCGGAGAATACACAATTGTAATTACGCCACGATACGTCCCTGCCGCAAAAAGAGATATTAAAGGTACTCCAATCGTAATTATTTTAGCAAGTACCTTTGCCGAGTATCTATATAATCATATTTTCCACGATGTTAGAGATGTTGATTATGCAGACTTTGACGATATAATAATTGAACACCTTGGCGAGGATGTAAGCAAATTTATATCAGATATGACTATGGCTAAGTTTGCTGTTAATAGTTGATTATGGCAGATGTATTTGATAGTAAAAAACGCTCTGACATAATGAGTAAAGTCCGATCAAATAACAATAAATCAACTGAATTAGCTCTTATAAAATTCTTTAAAGAAAACAAAATAACAGGTTGGAAACGCAATTATCCTGTAAAAGGTCATCCTGATTTTGTTTTTCTTGATAAGAAGATTGCTGTTTTTGTCGATGGTTGCTTTTGGCACGGACACGATTGTAGAAATACTCGTCCTTCCGATAATGTCGAATATTGGCAGAGAAAGCGAGAACGAAATATTAAGCACGATAAAGAAGTTACGGCAATGTTTGAAAATCGCGGGTGGACAGTTATTCGTATTTGGGAATGTGAATTAAAAAATAAAAACAGGTCTGCTTTGATAAACAAACTTTCTATTTTAAAAAGCAAAGAACTCAATAATTAGTGGAGGGGATTTTGTGGCAAAAAAGGATAATAAAAAGCGTTCAGTAGAAAGAAAAATCTTTTTCTATAAAGTTACTTGCACAGTCGATGGAAGAGATTGTAAATTAAATGATATTTTTGATAGCTACATAAATTTGTTGGATTCCAATTATGAGAATTTAGAGGCTCGTAACCTTGCTATTCCGCATTTTGAAAATTTTCATTTTCTTGATGTTACAAAGCATCAGTACGATCAAGATGTTTATATTGGAAAATTTTATAGCCTACGTTCGACAGATTTTCCTTACTTGTTTAATATGCAGAGTGGAAATAGACGGGAAATATCTTCAAATGATGAAGATACTCTTATGGAACAAACACATTTTGCTTGTTTTACTAACCAGCGCTTAATTGTAAGCGAATATAATTTCTATGGCGCAAGAATTGAAAAGTTAGCAGACTATTTGACGAAAATAATGTTTGAAATAAATCCAAGCAAGCATTATGTTATTAGCATATTACCGATTGTTATTCCTGAGTATTTTAAACAGATTGTTAATTGTACGTCGATTTCGAAAGTGCAATTTAAAGTCGCACATCCAGGACTTAAGATATTATCAGAAGAAGGAATCATTGGCATTAGTGATATAGTTAAAGATAATTTAGATGAGACTACTGATTATTGCGTTGATATTGAATTGTCAGGTGGTGGCAGGGGTAAAACATTGCCAATAAAGAATACCAAATCATTCTTATCAAAGATTGTTTCTGCAATAAAAAGAGGAAATGAATATGACTTAAACAAGAGTGATGATGAAGGTACAGCTTTTAGAAAAGCAAAACTAAAAGCATACAACCCAAATGAATTTAAACTAATACCTTATGATTTGTTAGATGAAAAATTAGTACACACTTGTTATGTCGAAAAGATCTCTAATAAGTCAAAGTATGTAAACTCAGACAAAATGTATGATGAAATAATGAATGCTTACAATAATCAAAAAGAAGCGGCGCTTCGCTATATGGAGATAATATGAAAGAAAAATGGGAAAGAATTCTTTATGGAAACCATTGGGCTGTATGTCATGTTTTAATATCAATTGTTGTCTGTGCAATTATTGTAGTTTCAGTGAAAATATGCAGTATCCAGTTTGATAAATTGTTTTCAATAATTAACGAGAGTACTATTTCATTATCCGCCGCTATTGCCGGGTTTGTTTTCGCAGGAATGAGTATATTTATCTCGATGGACGGAAGCAAAAAAATGAACACTGTCAAAGCAATAGGTAAAGATAATATTATCTACAATATTTTAATTGCCTCAATTGTTTTCTTTGTAATTTCATTGTTGCTAATGCTTATAGATATAAATGTATTAAATTTTGATATAACAAAAATGATATTAATACAGAAAACCATAAAATTGATTATTGAAATCGTATCTATATACTCATTTATATTAGGTTTTGTTTTCTTCTTTTCAAGTTTGAGATTAATTTATTGGATATTCAAATGAGATACCTGAATAGAATGATAGCATCCAAGTGATAGCTATTTGATAGCAAAAGCAGAAATACCTCATAGAATTGAGATAATCTGTACCAAATTAAATCATTTCGAGTCAAAATTCCTAAGCAAAATCAGTTAAAGTCTGTTTTGCACTTAGGAGTGGGAATAAGCACAAAGTAAAATAAAACAACCCCCTTGAGTAATCAAGGGGGTTTATTTTTACATATTAGTTTTAACCGAGTCCTAAATAGGGGGCGGGGTCGATACGGGTGCCGTTGATGCTGATTTCAAAATGCAGGTGGCTGCCGGTTGAATCACCGGTCGAGCCGACAAGGGCGATAACGTCGCCGGCACTGACGTGCTGTCCTACGGTGCACAAAAGCTGACTGCAATGTCCGTAAAGGGTGGTAAAGCCGTTGCCGTGGTCGATTATTACACAGTTGCCGTAACCGTAATACCACTGGGATAGGGTAACTGTACCGCTTTGTGCGGCGAAAATGGGAGTACCTTCTTTTGCCGAAAGGTCTATACCTTTATGTCCTCTGTTATCACCGAAATAGGCGCTGACCGACCAGCCTGAGCCTACGGGGAAAGCAAGTCCGCTTCCGGTATACTCTGCGGAATATTTAGAGAGGTCGGGTATATACGTTCCGACTTTTACTATATCGTCATCCGGCTCGGAAACCTGAACCTCATCTTCAAGCGACTCGCTTTGCAGGTTGCCGTTTAAGTAAATACATTGTTTAGTGACACGGTTGATACCGTCTGCACCCTCGTGAATAACCTTTTTAGTGCCGACCATCATTGTTTTATCCGGCTTTGTGACGGTGCCTCTCGGCACGGTGATATCGGTCACAAAGAATACCTCAGTCATAACGTTTAAGGTTTCAAGCACGTCGGACACAGCCTTTTTATCGGACAAAGTATCCACCATATAATAACCGGTATCAATTTTTATATTCTCAAGGAAGTAGGAATTACACTGTTCACCCTCAATATTAAAGGCGGAAAGCCTATCTTCCATACACTCATCCAAAATCTTTTTATCGGCGCAAAGTCTTTTTTCGCCGTCAACCGACAAAACACCGCCTAAAACTATCTCATCGGTGTTGTCGATGATAGCGTCAACAATTTCCGACTCTTTGCTGACGGCAAAGGTGGGAGCGAGGGTGGCGCTGTATTCAGGGGTTTTAACCACTTTGGCAACGTTTTTACCCTCAACCATTTTGACTACGCTCTTTTTGGCGTTATCAAAAGTCTTTTTGTTTTCTACAATGGCAATATCTTTACCCGAATATTTAACACGGTAAACAATTCTTGCCCCCGAGAAAACAAAGGATATAACCAGCGATAAAGCAAAAACAAGCGAAAACAAAGATAAGACCGCTTTTTTGCGGCCGTGCTTAAAATCATATATAAAGTTTACAAAAAATCGGTTAACGCCTTTTATTATACGATTTATCTTTGTTCACATCTTTTCTCTTATTCTGGAAAAAGTTACAAAATTGTAATCTTTTGATACTATTATAACACCATTTCAAAAAAAAGCAACCCCTTTTTGTGAAAAAAAGGGGTTTATTTTGTAAATAAATTATAAATAAATATATATTTATTAGAATAAAGTCATTTGATTTGTGTCGGGCAGGTCGCCTAGCGCACCCATTTCCGCTAAGGCTTCGGCAACGGTTTTTGAAATACCCGCCTCTCTGATAAAGTCCTCACGGGAAATAAAGTTGCCGCTTTTTGCCGCTTTGTATATTCCGTATGCCGCCGCATCGCCGACACCGGAAAGCGCACCGAAAGGCAGACGCATTTTTCCGTTCTCCGGCAAATATTTGACGGCGTGAGAGTGGTTTATATCTATCGGCAAAACCTCAATGCCACGAGCCATCATTTCGTTAAAGATAAGCAGATTTTCCGCAACGCTCTTTTCTTTATCGGAAGCCTCTTTGCCGAGCGAGTTTATTCTTGCCATTTCTGCCTTTACGGCGTCACGGCCTTTAAGAACGGTTTTAACGTCGACGTCTTCGGGCCTTGCGGTAAAGTAGGCGCAATAGAACTCGAGCGGGCGGTTGATTTTATACCAGGCAATTCTCAGCGCCGAAACAACGTAGGCGGCGGCGTGGGCTTTCGGGAACATATACTCGATTTTGGCGCAACTCTTGATATACCACTCCGGAACGCCTAATTCACGCATATCCTCCTCCATTTTTTCCCACTCTTCTTTGGAAATCTTGCCTTTATGTACCGCACCTTTACGCACCGTTTCGGTAATTTTGAAAGCACGTTCGGCGCTCATACCCATATGCATAAGATAGACCATTATATTATCTCTTGTTCCGATAACGTTAGAAATGGTACATATCTTTTGGTCAATAAGGTCTTTTGCGTTGCCTACCCATACGCCCCTACCGTGTGCAAGACCTGAAATCTGCAACAGGTCGGCAAAGGTGGCAGGTTTACAGTCGATAAGCATATTACGAGCCATATCCGTACCAAACTCAGGCAGACAAAGAGTACCCGTTTCAACGTCTATATCCTCAGCGCTTACACCTAGAGCATTTGGGGAAACAAAGAGTGAATACACCGCTTTATCACTCATCGGAACGGTGGTGACGGGCTTTCCTGAGTATTCCTCAAGATATTTATAAATGGTCGGCACAACGTGACCGAGTTCGTCAAGTTTTAAGAGTGTATCGTGTATATACTTAAACTCAAAATGGGTGGTTACGATATCCGATTTGATATCATCGGCAGGGTGTTGAACGGGGGTGTAGTCATAGATACTTTCTCCACGTGGTACAACTATCATTCCTGCCGGGTGCTGACCGGTAGTTGTTTTGACATTTGCCTTTTCAACAAGATCTGCAAGGCGGTTAAGTTCGGCTTTTGAGAGATTAAGATTCATCTTTTCGGCATAGGAAAGCGCACAGGCATAAGCCGTCTTTTTGGCAACGGTTGAAACCGTTCCCGCTTTGAATACGTTTTCGCTTCCGAAAAGGCTTTTTGTATAATCCTGCACCTTGTTTTGTACTTCATCCGAGAAGTTGAGGTCAATATCAGGCACCTTGTCACCCTTAAAGCCCATAAAGGTTTCAAAGGGGATATCGTGTCCGTCACGGTTTAGCGGTTTTCCGCAAACGGGACAGTTCTTTTCAGGCAGGTCAAATCCCGAGCCTACCGAGCCGTCGGTGATAAACTCGCTATACTTACAGTTTTCACAAATATAGTGAGGCGCAAGGGGATTAACCTCTGAAATACCCGCCATAGTAGCGGCAAAAGAGGAACCTACCGAGCCTCTCGAACCTACGAGGTATCCCTCGCTTTCGCTGTAAGCTACAAGTTTTTGAGCCGACATATACATAACCGAATAACCGTGGCTTATAATCGCATCAAGTTCACGGTCTAGCCGCTGCTTGACAATTTCCGGCAGTTCCTCGCCGTAAATCCTATGCGCATTTTCCTGACATATTCTTCTTAGTTCCTCGTCCGACCCTTCGATAATCGGCGGATGAAGTTTGCTTGGTACCGGTTCAATATCGGGGGAAATCATTTCGGCTATTTTTTGCGGATTATCTATGACAAACTCTTTCGCTCTATCGCCGAAGTATGAGAAATCATCTAACATCTCTTCGGTGGTTTTAAGATACAAAGGCGCTTGATATTCAACGTCGTCAAAGTTTTGCCACGCCATTATACACTGGCGAATAATACCGTCGCTTTTTTTAAGAAAATGTACGTCGCCTGTAGCAACAACCGGTTTTCCGAGTTTATCGGCTATCTCAACAACCTTGCGGTTGAAGTTTTTAATCACCTCAATATCGGTGACGTGACGGAACCTGTTTTTAATAACGTTGCCGTGTTTATCGGTTGTATCGGGAAGCGTTGAGTTTCTAACCATAAACTCGTTATTTCCAAGCGGTTGTATTTCAAGATAGTCGTAATAATCGGCTATTTCACAAAGTGTTTTATCATCCAGTCCGTCTACAATAGCACGGTAAAGTTCACCCCGCTCACAAGCGGAGCCTATAATTAACCCTTCACGGAGCCTGTCAAGGTCGGAACGAAGCGTTACGGGTTTTCCGTAATAACTACGCAAATGGGCGTCTGAAACAAGTTCATATAGGTTTTTAAGTCCCACCTTGTTTTTTACCAGTATAATCTGGTGGTTTCTAAGGTGTGCCATTTCTCTTGCGGTGCGGTTTTTTATATCGTGTTTCAAATCGTCTATATAGTACGCCTCAACGCCGTAAATAACCTTAAAATCGCCGCCGCCTTTTCTTATATCCGATACGGTGCCTGCCGCAACGGGAAAACTTTGCAAAACACCGTGGTCGGTTATGGCTATTGCCTTATGACCCCATTTATATGCGGTTTTTACAATATCGGAAACGCTTGAAACGGCGTCTTTCACCGACATATTTGTATGGCAGTGGAGTTCTATTCTCTTTTCGCCGTCATAGGTATCGGTTTCCTCATATTTCTCTACGGTAGCCGCCGCTTTAACGTCAAGAACAAAATCGTTTTTCCAGTTATCAAAAGAGTAGACGCCGTTTACTATAAGGCAGGCGCCGTCTTTTATGGGAGATATTTTTTTAGCGAAGGCTTTAGCGTCGTCTTCAAAATCGGCGCTGTATCTGCTGTCAAAAACTTTGCGAAGCGAGGCGCAAATAGAGTTTGTCCCGTCGCTTATATAAAACTCGGCTTTAACAAAAATACCGCCTTTTTTAGTCGGCTTTGATACAATTTCGCTATCAAAAACCTCACCCCAGGCGCAAACAGGCACACCGCTTTCGGCGTCGGTAGGGGGGAGGATATTTTTTATCGGTTTAAGGTCGGTTTTAAGCGTTCTGCCGAAAAACTGTTTTGCGCTCTCAACATAGATAGGCAGTCCGTCTTTCGGTTTATAGTTATAAACTGTCTTTTCCGGCGTTTTCTGTTTTTCGGGCTTTTTTTCAGGTGCATTTTTGGCACTTTTTTCTACTACGGGTCTTAAAACTTCTATATCGGGAGTTTCAAGCACACCGTCAAACTTTATATCTATTAAAACACCAAACTGTTTTTTGATTTCATTTTTAAGGGTTTTATCAAAGCCCATTTCCATTAACTTATCGTATCCGCCGTATTTTAGAGTAATGGTGGCTGTGTTTTCGGCATATTCGCAACTACACTCATTAAAATAGCCGTTTACTGCGGCGTTTTTTACTTTTAGTTCGCTTATTACGTCAAGTATGGCAAAATTAGACAGCAAAGTGGAGTCATATTTTATTTCAAACTGAACTTTTTTAAGAGATAGTTTATCTGCGATTTCTCTTTTTGCAAGACTTAATTTTTCGTAAGGAATATAGACGCCGCCTATAATGTCCGCCCTTAAAGTTCTGCTTTCCATATCAAGTTTTATATCATCCACGGTGGCATTTTCAAAAAAGGACAGCAGTTCCCCTTTTAAGTATTCACCGAATATACTGCCAAACGATTGCATTTTTAACTCCCTTGAGATTTATCTTTCTATAGTTTTTCTATTTCTTCACTGAGCGCCTTTAGTAAAAGGTCTTCTCTAATGTTGCTTTTTATGATTTTGCCTTTCTTAAACAGCACGCCGCAACCCTTTCCGCCGGCTATTCCTATATCGGCGGCGGCGGCTTCGCCCGGACCGTTCACGACACAACCCATAATCGCTACGGTTATATCTTTATCAAGGTCACGAAACATTTCTTCCGCCTTTGTTGCAAGGCCGATAAGGTCAATTTCCGTTCTTCCGCAGGTGGGACATGAAACAAACCTGACGCCGTTTTTCCTTATACCTATGGATTTTAGCAGTTCTTTTCCTGCAGTGACCTCGCTTACAGGGTCGCCCGTAACCGAAATCCTTATTGTATCGCCGATACCTCTTAGCAATAAACCGCCTATTCCTGCGGCGGATTTTGTAACGGCGCTGTTATATGTACCGGCTTCGGTCACCCCTAAATGCAACGGACAGTCTATGTTTTCCGCCGCAAGAACGTAGGCGTCATACATAGTTTGCACGTCAGAAGATTTAAGGGATAAAACGGTATCGTAAAAGTCAAACCGGCGAAGCAGGTTTATATGATAAAGTCCGCTCTCAAAAAGCGCCCTTGCCGACGCTTTGCCGTATTTTGCCAAAATATCTTTGTTTACAGAGCCTGAGTTTACCCCGACCCTTATCGGAATACTCTTTTCCCTGCATTTTTTGACAACCTCTTTAACCTTGTCGTCATCACCTATATTGCCGGGATTTATACGTATCTTGTCCACTCCGACATCTGCGCACATGAGGGCTATTCGCCAGTCAAAATGAATATCGGCGACAATAGGTACGGATATGTTTTCTTTAAGAGCGATAACGGTTTTTACTGCCTCGCTATCCGGTACCGATACTCTTATAATATCGCAACCGCTTTTTTCCAAAGCCGCTGCCTGCAAAACATTTCCTTTAATATCGTGCGCCGGAACGTTGAGCATAGACTGCACGGTGATAGGCTCGCCGCCGCCGATATATATGTTTCCAACCTTTATTTTTTTTGTATTTTTGTTAGTGGTCATATATCTACCCCGTAATAAGTGTAAAAATATCTTTTGCGGTTATAAGCAACATAAAAACTATCAGCACTATAAAACCTATTGTATGAACAATAGCCTCTTTATCCTGCGGAACGGGTTTTCCCACTATCATTTCAAACAGGATAAACACCAGCCGTCCGCCGTCAAGCGCCGGTATAGGCAATAGGTTCATAATTCCGAGATTTATCGCAATTAGCGCCATTATAGGCAACAGGTTTCTAAGGCTTTGTTTAGCGGCAGAACCTATAGCCGCCGTAACTCCGACAGGTCCCGACATAGCGCTAATACCGTATTTTCCGCCGATAAGGTCTAATAGCGAGCGCCATATAACTGCGCAGTATGACACCGCTGTTTTAGCCGTTTGACCTTCAAAACTAAATACCGTTTTTTCCTGCGGATAAACGTAAAAATCAACGTTAAGATAGGTTATATCCTTTTCTTTTTCGGTGCTGAAAGTCACGTCTTTTAAGAGAACTTTTTTGTTGTTTCTTTGAACTAATATATCTATTTTTCCGTCGTCGATATTTGTAAAAGCATAACTTAAGTCATAGGTGGTGTATATTCTTCTGCCGTCCACCTTTATGATTTTATCGTCAACCCTAAGTCCTGTTTGTTCGCTCAAAGCGTTTTCGTGAAACTCGGCAATAGTGGTTGTGGTAAATCTTTTTTCGGGCGCTAAAATAATTCCTATCAAAATAAAGCCGAACAAAATGTTAAAGGTGGCGCCCATAATAACAATGATAAAACGTCGCCAAGGCTTTTTGTTGCAAAAGGCTTTACTGTCAGCGCTTTCTTCGTCCTCGCCCTCCATAGCGCAATATCCGCCAAGCGGCACAAGACCTAAAGCATAGGTTGTTTCTCCCCATTTTTTCTTGAAGATTTTGGGTCCGAAACCTATTGAGAACTCGTTAACCCTGACGCCCATACATTTTGCGGCGAGAAAATGACCGAGTTCATGCACTAAAATAAGCAGTAAAAAAAGCAAAACCGCAACAACATACGGCCATACATTACTGAAAAAACTAATTATTGCGGTAATATTGCTCACTTTCCTCTCTATGCGTTTTGTCTTACAAACTCTCTTGCCGCTTTATCGGCTAAAAGTATATCATCTATCGTTACGTTATCTTTATTTTCGGCGTTTTCCATAGCCATACGGTTTAGTCTTTCTATATCCAAAAATCCTATTTTTCCGTTTAGAAATAACCTTACCGACTCCTCGTTTGCGCCGTTTACTGCGGCAGGATAGATACCGCCTTTGTTAAAGGCTTCAATACAAAGCGGCAAACAACCAAACGTATCGGTATCGGGTTTATAAAAGCTTAATTTTCCGACAGCGGTAAGGTCAAGGCGGCTAAACGCCTCTTTCCTTTCGGGATAGGTCAGGGCATACTGTATCGCAAGGCGCATATCGGGTGTTCCCATTTGCGCTATAACTGCGCCGTCAGTCAGTTCAACGGCGGAGTGCAGTATGCTTTCGGTATGAACGACAACCTCTATTTTTTCGGGCGTTACGTCAAAAAGATGACACGCCTCAATAACCTCAAGACCTTTGTTCATAAGGGTGGCGCTGTCTATGGTGATTTTAGCGCCCATATCCCAGTTCGGATGACGAAGCGCCTCTTTTGCAGTCATATTTTCGAGTTCTTTTTTATTCTTCCCGAAAAAAGGCCCGCCCGAAGCCGTTAATATAATTTTTTTAAGTTGCCCTTTTTTTGTGCCGTTAAGGCTTTGGAAAATAGCCGAGTGTTCACTGTCAACAGGGATAATGGAAACATTGTTTTCTTTCGCCTTTTTTTTGACTATTTCTCCTGCGGTGACAAGGGTTTCTTTGTTGGCAAGGGCTATGGTTTTTTTGTTTTCAATGGCGGTAAGGGTAGGAAGAAGTCCCGCAATACCCACAATGGCGCTAAGCACTATATCGCTTTCCTTTACTGCCGCCGCCTCTAAAACGCCGTCCACACCGGATAAAACCTTTGTGCTCGTATCACGTACCTTAAGGGATAGTTCTTTAGCCGCCGCCTCATCAAATACGGCGGCAACTTTAGGGCGAAACTCCCTTATTTGTTCTTCTAAAAGTTTTATGTTTTTACCGGCGGCAAGGGATAAAACTTCATATCCGTTTTGTCTTGCTACCGAGAGGCTTTGCCTGCCTATAGAGCCGGTACTTCCTAAAAGTGTCAGTTTTTTCATTAAATAATACCTGCTCTTATGAGTATGAATAAAGCCGGACTTATAAGCAATATACTGTCAAAACGGTCAAGTATACCGCCGTGGCCGGGGATTAAGTTTCCATAGTCTTTAATTCCGACGCTGCGCTTTATAACCGAGGCGAAAAGGTCGCCGAGCATTCCCACAATGCATAGCGGAATTGTGAGTAGTATTGTAGCAACGGTTTTTGCAGCGGTAATTTCGATATGGTTTCTGAAAACAAACATAATAACGGCGGTGAGTATTATAGAGGTTACTATTCCGCCTATTGCACCCTCAACGGTCTTTTTGGGGCTGATTTCAGGGCAAAGTTTGTGTTTTCCGATAGAAACGCCCGTAAAATATGCACCCATATCGCAACCGTTTGAAAAGGCTATCATAAGTATTATATAGTATACGCCGTATTTGGCGTTTATTATTCCGCTTAAGATACAAAAAGCAAAAGAAAGCACCGGCACAAAGGTGGTGAGTGTCGCAATTTTGCCAAGGTCATAATCCTTGTGGTCTTTGATTATCAAAACTACACAAAGGAAAAAGTATATTCCGCAAAGCGACAGGGTTATCATAGCACGGTGCGAGGCTATTGTTTTGAGCATAGGGATAAGTACGGCAAGGCGGTGAATACCCGTCATCAAAAAGACAAAAAGGGCAGTAAATACCATAGAAAAGCAAACGGTGGCTTTTGATTTTATGCCTGCGGCGTTTTTTACTATTTCATAGGTTGCAATAGTGGAGATGATTATAAGGAACGAACTGATAAAAAGCGGATTTACTATTACGCCTGCCAAAATAAAACCTATTGTGATAAGCGCCATAACAATTCCTGAGATTATTCTTGTCTTCATTATTTTATACCTCCAAATCTTCTGTTTCTCCCTGCAAACGAAGAGAGTGCTTTTTCAAAATGTTTTGGTTTGAAATCGGGCCAAAGTATATCGGAGAACCAATACTCCGCATACGCCGACTGCCAAATAAGAAAGTTTGAAAGCCTGTACTCGCCCGACGGTCTGATGATGAAATCGGGGTCGGGTTGACCTTTTGTATAAAGGTGGTCGGTAATGGTTTGCTCGTCTATTTCCTCTATCGGTATTTTTTCTTCGGCAATTTTTTTAACGGCGTGAACTATCTCATCTCTTCCGCCGTAGTTTAAGGCGATATTCAGGTGCATACCCGTGGCGTTTTTGCTCTTTTCTTCCGCATTTGCTATCAGTTCTCTGATATCGTCGTCAAGTTTTGTCAAATCACCGATAAACTGCATAGAGATGTTTTCATCCTTGAAATTATCAACATCTTTGAGGTAATCCCTTAGGATGTTCATAATGTTTTTGACCTCTTCGGCGGGTCTTTTCCAGTTTTCAGTGGAAAAAGCATAAACGGTAAAATACTTTATGCCTATTTTATTTGCGTATCTTGTAATATCCTTGAAGTTTTTACTGCCTGCGGCGTGGCCTGCCGTTCTCGGCAAATGCCTTTTTTTAGCCCAACGTCCGTTACCGTCCATAATAACGGCAACGTGGGTCGGCAGAATACGGGTTGCGCCGGTTTCTTTTTTTGCAAACAAATCAATTCGCCCCTTAATCTTCAAAATGGGCGTATTGTAATGCCAACACGCCCTTTTTTATCTTTGAGATTTTTTATATCTCCATAATCTCTTTTTCTTTAGCACTTGATAGCGAGTCAATGTCTTTGCAACATTTATCGGTTAGATTTTGTATTTTCTTTTCGCCGCCGGTTTCATCATCTTCGGTGATATCTCCGGCTTTTTTCATAGCCTTTAGTTTTTCAAGGGCGTCACGGCGAATATTTCTTGCGGCAACTTTGGCGTCCTCCGCTTTTTTGCGAACATCTTTAACTATTTCTTTTCTTCTCTCCTCAGTAAGAGGCGGGAAGTTAAGACGGATTATTTTGCCGTCGTTTTGCGGATTTATACCTATATCAGAGGTCAAAATTGCCTTTTCAATCTCTTTTACAACCGATGCATCCCACGGCTGAATAAGCAAAGTACGTGCTTCAGGCACCGAAACGGCTGCCATTTGCTGAATAGGGGTAGGCACACCGTAATAATCAACCTGTATTTTGTCAAGAACCGAAACGTTGGCTCTGCCTGCTCTTATCGATTTGTACTCCCTGTCAAGAGCGTCAACCGATTTGTTCATTCTCTCTTCGGTGGTTTTGATTAAAGCGTCCATATATTTTTCTCCTTTATTCTATGAGTGTTCCGATATCTTCACCGGTAACTGCCGAAACAATGTTATCGGGGTTGTTAAGGTTGAACACGAGTATTTTTATATTATTATCCATACAAAGCGAGGCGGCTGTACTGTCCATAACGTGAAGTTGTTTAGTCAGCACCTCTCTGTGAGTCAGTTTTTTATACATTTTTGCATCGGGGTTTTTCTTCGGGTCGGAGTCGTAAACGCCGTCAACGTTGGTGGCTTTAAGTATAACGTCAACACCCATTTCAACACCACGAAGGGCAGCGGCGGTGTCGGTAGAGAAGAAGGGGTTACCCGTTCCGCAACCAAAAATTACAACTCTGCCTTTTTCAAGATGCCTTACCGCTTTATTGCGGATATAAGGCTCGGCAATCTGGCGCATCTCAATAGCGGTTTGCACCCTTGATTTCACACCGAGACCTTCAAGTGCATCGCAAAGAGCGAGGGAGTTAATAGTGGTGGCGAGCATACCCATATGGTCGGCTCTGGTTTTATCCATATCTCCGCTTGATCTGCCTCTCCAAAAGTTGCCCCCGCCTACAACGATACAAACCTCAACGCCCATATCGACACATTTCTTCACTCTTTTGCAAACGTCGGTAACTTTGGAAAAATCAATGCCGGTTCCTTTTTCTCCGGCTAAAACCTCGCCCGAAATCTTCAGCAAAATGCGTTTATAAACAGGTTTCATAAAAACTGCCCCTAACTATTATTATATTTGTATTTATTTTACTATATACTACACCTATTGTCAATTTACAAAATTGTAAAAAAAGGCAGTCTATCCTTTGATAGACTGCACAAATAAAAAACAAATTATTTTTTCTTATATCTTTTTCTTATAATCGTAAAAATAAAGTACAAACTAAAGCCGAATACAAAACCGACAATACCCTTTATTATATTGACCTCTGTCGCAGCAAAAAGCCATATTATACCCCTTATATACAGTACAAACTTGAGTATACACAAAAGTACGGCTAAAAACCATTTGTTGCGGTTTAACAGATTCAGCACAACGCTTAGCAATATGCCCTCAACTATAGAAAAGAGCAAAGGCAACCAAAAAAACTTCATAATCCGTTTCCTTTTCCTGTTTTTAATTAGTATAAACAAAAACCGGCGCAAAGTCAATACGCCGGTTTTTTGCTATATTTGGGTTTTCAGGTACTCGGCAACTTCGCCTTGTGTTTTAAGGGACATAACGTGAGCGGTTATTTCGTCAGCCTTTTCCTTTGTCCATTTGGCAATCTCTTTTCTGACTTTAAGGGTCGAAACCGGCGAAACACTGAACTCGGTCAGTCCGAAAGATATAAGAATCGGAATAAGCATCGGGTCGGCGGCGGCTTCTCCGCACATTCCAACCGGGATACCCTGTTCGTTTGCGCTCTTTATGATTTTTTCAATCATACGCAAAACGGCAGGCTGAAAGTGGGAATAAAGATAGGAAACCTTGTCGTTACCTCTGTCGCAAGACATTGTATAACCGGTAAGGTCGTTGGTGCCGATTGAGAAAAAGTCGCACTCTTTTGCGAGCAAATCGGCTATAACCGCAGCGGCGGCGGTTTCGGTCATTATACCCACCTTTATATCGTTGTTATATCCTTTGCCTTGAAGTTTAAGTTCGGCTTTGCATTCTTCTACAATGCGTTTGCCTTGTCTGACTTCATCAATACAGGTTACAAGCGGGAACATTATGCGTACGTCACCGTAGACCGATGCACGAAGTATAGCACGTATCTGGGTTTTGAAAAGTTCTTTATTGTCTATACAGTAGCGTATAGCACGGTATCCCATAAAGGGGTTTTCTTCCTTTTCAAGCCCTAAATACTCTATCTCTTTATCTCCGCCTATATCAAGTGTTCTGATAATAAGCGGTTTGCCTTTTAGAATAATAGCGGCTTTTTTATAAGCCTCGAACTGTTCCTCTTCATTTGGTAAAGAGGTGCGGTCCATAAATAAAAACTCTGTCCTGAAAAGTCCTACGCCCTCGCCGTCGCACTCAACCGCTTTAACGGCGTCTTCGGGTTTTCCGATATTGCAAAACAGTTCATACTCTTTGCCGTCGGCATTAAGGGTCTTTTTGCCTCTGAAAACTTCAAGTGCGTTCTTTTCGGCAATAAAGGTTTCTCTCATAGCCGTGTATTCAGCCAAAGTTTTTTTATCGGGGTTTAATATAATGTTTCCTGCCGTGCCGTCAACAATAACTTTGTCTTCGTTTTTGAAATGTTCCGATATATCGGGAACGCTCAGTACCGCCGGTATTTCAAGCGCACGGGCAAGTATTGCCGAGTGGGAGGTTTTACCGCCTGTTTCGGTTATAATACCTGCTATATTTTCTTTTTTAATACCTGCGGTCATAGAGGGGGTAAGTTCCCTTGTTACAAGTACTGTATCAGCCGGCACTTCGCTCAAATCTATCTCTTTAACTCCGAGTAACTCACCGAGCACACCTGCTTTAACGTCTCTGACGTCGGCGGCACGCTGGCGTGTAAAATCATCGTCAGCGGCGGAAAATACGCCAATAAACATATTGCACATATTTTCAAGTGCTTCCTCGGCGCAGGTGCCGGAGGCAATTTGCTTTTCAATTTCGCTTTGCATATAAGGGTCGTTTATCATAGATATATGGCCCTCAAGTATACGGGCTTCTTTTTCACCCGTAGTTTCAAGCAGTTTTTTAGCCTGCTTTTCGGTGTTTTTTATAAACCTGTCCACCGCATCTTTGAAACGTGTGGTTTCGGCGGCGGTGTCGGTCACTTCGTGCGGAGTATATTCAAGAGAAATATCCTCTAAAACCAAAACGTTTCCTATGCCTATACCGGCAGAGGCTCCAACACCTTTTAACATAAAATACTCTCCTTATTCACCAAAACCGCTCTCTATCATTTCGGCGGCTTTGGCAAGTGCTTCGTTTTCGCCCTCGCCGTCGCAAATAACGTCGATTTCATTTCCGACTTTAATGCAGGAGGCGATAATATTCATAAGGCTTTTTCCGTCAACATCTCTGCCGTTGTGTTTTATAACAACCGAACAACCGAACTTTGACATAGCGTTTGCAAAATCGGTTGCGGGACGCATATGAAAACCTTGTGCGTTAACTACTGTAAAATGCTTTTGTACCATTTTTATAATCTCCTTTTTATATTGCGCAAAAGGCTCTTTTCAGAACCTTTTGCGCATTTGCTATAGGTCAAATATTATTTATTTGCGGGTTTTTTGAGAAGTGCTAACATTAGCGCACCGGCAACAGAGCCGCCTATAAGGGCAACAACGTATAGCCACGGATTTCCGCAAACGATAAAGGTGAATATACCGCCGTGAGGAGCAGGACAGGTTACGTTGAATATAGAGGTCAAAGCACCTGCTACTGCAGAGCCTACTATACAAGAAGGAATAACTCTTATCGGGTCGGATGCGGCATAGGGGATAGCGCCCTCAGTTATGAAGCAAAGTCCCATAAGATAGTTTACAGGGCCTGATTTAATTTCTTCCGCAGTCCATTTTTTCTTGTTGAAGGTGGTGGAAAGGGCGATTGCTATAGGAGGTACCATACCGCCTATCATAACGGCTGCCATTATCCAGGTGTTACCGTCGGCAATAGCCGCAGTACCGAATACGTATGCCGCTTTGTTGAACGGGCCGCCCATATCTATAGCCATCATTCCGGCAAGAACTATCGAAAGAACGAGTTTGCTTGTTGTTCCGAGTGAGGTAAGACCGTTGGAAACTGCGCTGTTGAGAAGTCCTATTGCAGGGTTGATAACACACATTACAACACCTACAAGGAAAGAGCCTAAAAGCGGATAAATGAATACCGGTTTAATGCCGTCCATAGCTTTTGGCAGCCAGTTAAACGCTTTCTTTATAAGGTTTACGATAATACCGGCTATGAAACCTGCGAGCAGTGCGCCGAGGAAACCGGAAACTGCCGAGGAGTCACCCACAAGGTTTTGTGCCTCAAACATAGATTTAAGGGTGTAACCGTTAGCGGCAATCATTCCGCCGAGCATACCGGGTAATAGTCCCGGACGGTCAGCAATTGACATTGCAATATATCCCGAAAGTATCGGAAGCATCATACCAAAGGCTATCTTACCGATCCAGAAGGGGATAGAAGCGGCAAAACTTGTGAAACCAAACGAGCCGTTAGCGGCGCCGTTTACGGTTGCGTTGCCGAGAATTGTATCAATAAGGAAACCTATTGCGATAAGCACGCCGCCGCCCACAACAAACGGGAGCATATGTGATACGCCGTTCATAAGGTGCTTATATATTTTTCTGCCGAAAGACTCGTTATCGCCGAAGTCAGCCGAAGTATCGGTTTCGTTTGAGTGATAAACGGGTGCGCCTGCGAGCACTTTTTCAATAAGTTCTTCAGGCTTGTGAATACCGTCGGCAACGGGGGCTTTAACAACCGGTTTGCCGTTGAAACGAGCCATTTCAACGTTTTTGTCTGCGGCGATTATAATGCCGTCGCATTCCTCAATTTCTTTTTTGGTAAGAACATTTTTCGCTCCGCCTGAGCCGTCTGTTTCAACCTTAATGGTAATACCCATTTTCTCGCCGGCTTTATTAAGGGCTTCAGCCGCCATATAGGTATGAGCAATACCTGTCGGGCAAGCGGTAACCGCAAGAACACGGTAGCCCTCTTTTTTGGCAGGCTCTGCTTTTACGGCTTCTTCAGGGAACTTTTCTGTTTCCTTCTCGTCGATAAGAGCCAAAAACTCTTCGGGTGTTTTAGCCGCTTTAAGTTTGTCGGTAAAGTCGGTATCCATAAGCATTTGCATCATTCTTGCAAGTACCTCAAGATGAACGTCACCGTCGGTAGTGGCGGCTATCATAAATAAAAGTTTGCAGGGGTTTTTGTCAGGTGAGTCATAATCAACACCTTCGGGTACGGTGATAGCGGTCAGAGCAGGGGTTTTAACCGCCTCGCTCTTTGCGTGGGGTATGGCAACTTCCATTCCGATTGCCGTTGTGCTTTGGCTCTCTCTGTTTAGTATGCCTTCTTTGAAAGCGGCAACGTCATTGAGATTGCCACAAGCTTCGTGTAGGGAAATAAGGGTATCGATAGCGGCCGCTTTATCGGCAACTTCGGCACCGATTTTAATTCCCTCTGCCTTGAGTAAATCTGTGATGCGCATTAAAAAACACTCCTTTACAAAAATATTATATTAAAATTGCTTTAGAACCGAGTCAATCATAGCCCTGTTGGCTATACCTTTTGAAAAGGCGGTTGCTCCGCCACAGGCGGCGCCGAGTTTTAGCGCAAAACCGTAATCCTTTGATTTGAGGAAACCTGCCACAAATCCTGCCACCATAGAGTCGCCCGAACCTACAGTATTGAGCACCTTTCCGTTCGCCACCCCGATAAAGTGGGTTTTTCCCGTGCTGTCAAGAAGCATTGCGCCGTCTTTTCCAAGCGATACAAGAACATTTTGCGCTCCCATACTTTTTAGTTTTTCGGCACACTCTATCGTGGTTTTTTCGTCCTTTACTTCTATACAAAACAGTTCCGATAATTCCTGACGGTTTGGTTTTATGAGAAAAGGTTTGTATTTTAGCGTGTTAAGCAGCAAATCACCCGTTGCGTCTACTACTGTATTTATATTATGTTTTTCGGTGACGCATTTAAGTATTTTTTCATATATGTCACCGGGCATTGTGTTCGGTATACTGCCGGAAAGAATAATTGTGTCGTTATCTTTGATTTTGTTTAATTTAGTGAGCAGTTTTTCAAGTTCTTCTTCATCTATCCGAGGTCCTTGACCGTTGATTTCGGTTTCTTCACCGGCTTTTATTTTAACGTTTATTCTCGAATTGCCACGCTTGAGTTTTATAAAATCGGATATTATGTGTTCGCCGCCAAATCCCTCTTTTATGGCGTCGCCGGTGAAACCTGCAACAAAGCCGAGCGCCGTATTTTCAAAACCTAATTCCGACAGAATAAGAGAAACATTTATTCCCTTTCCGCCGAAATACATTTCTTCACTTGTTGTGCGGTTTGTAATACCTGTTTTGAAAGAGTCAAGATGAACAACATAGTCAATGCTCGGATTTAGTGTTAAAGTATAAATCATATCTCTCACCCGTTATTTACAATTTTTATTGCCGTATAGTCAGACCATTCGCCGGGAATCTTTTTATCGGTTATTATGCAACAAGAGGATAGGCTTCCGAAGGTTATCGGCGTAGTTATACGAAACTTGCTGCTATCGGCTAAAACAAACGAAACATAGGATTTTTCTATGGCGGTTTGTTTAATTCTTGCTTCTTCAAGGTCGGGAGTGGTAAAACCTGCTTTTATATCTATTCCGTTAGTTCCGAGAAAGGCTTTTGTAAAGTTAAATCCCGAAAGGTTTTTAACACCCTCTGCGCCTACAACCGACTCGGTAACCGGTTTTATTCTTCCCCCTATAAGATATGCATTAAAACCTTTTCTTAAAAGTTTTAATCCGTGTTCAATACCGTTTGTAACATAGGTGGCTTTGTCATTTGTTATAAAATCCACCATTTTAGAGGTGGTAGTACCTGCATCTATAAAAACAAAATCATCGTCGTGTATAAGCGAGGCGGCATATCTTGCGATAGCCTCTTTCTCGGCGGTATTTATGTTTTCTCTGTATGAAACTTTGTTCTCCGCCGCACCTGCCATTTGTCTTATCGCCGTTGCGCCGCCGAAAACTTTGTTAAGTTTCTTTTGCTTATCTAATGTGTTAAGGTCACGCCTCACGGTCGATTCCGAAGTGTTAAGCGCTTTTGCAAGTTCACTTACCGTAACGGCGTTTTTGCGGTTTAGTATATCAAGTATTTCTTTATGCCTCTCAAGAGTCAGCATTTACAGGTCACCTCTAAATATATAATAACATAAAAATGAGCAAAGTCAAGCATAAATAATCAAAATATTTCAATTTATGTAAAAAAATATTTAGAAAATTGAGCAAAGATAAGCAAAATAAGGCAAAAAAGAAACATCCTCATAATTGAAGACGTTTCTTTTTTGGGGTTATTTTGATGAAAAAGAATTATCTGAACGAAGGCTTATTGCCCATTTGTCCGCCCATACCTCCCATACCACCCATACCGCTTACGGTAGAGTAGTATTTGCCGGAGGAGAAGTCAATATTTACTGACGATGAGCCGACGCTTATTGAATAACTGCTTCCGCTCTTAAGCGAGGGGGAGGAGTAGCAAACACTTGAGAAACTCTTGGTTGCGGTAAAGGAAAAACCTGAGCCGTCGTTTACCGTTATGGTATCTCCGGCGTTACCGGATACCGATACAAGTGCCGAGCATTGACTTCCGCTGTCAAAGTTTATCGCCATACCGGAAGAGCCTATGGCAAGTACCGTACCGCCGGTTATCTCGGCTACACATCCGTTTCCGTCGCCCTTGTCAAGCGCACCGTTGCCGTTGTTTGTAGGTCCTTCTACTATGACATAACCGCCGCTTATATACATAGAGCCGTTTGAGTCAAGTCCGTCGCCGTTTGCGTTTACATACAGGTTACCGCCCGATATATTAAGGGTGCCTGTAGAGGATGAGCCCCAGAAGGACGGGTTTTGCTCATCGCTTTGTGTATCTGAGCCGCCTGCGGCGTTTATGCCGTCATCACTGGCGTATACCTTTATATTTCCGCCGCTTATATCAACGACTGCGCCCTCGATACCCTCATAAGATTTGGTTATTTCAAGGTTTCCGCTTGAGATTTTAACGTTCATTTCAGCGTGGATACCGTCGTCGCTTGAAGAAAGGGTTATTTCTCCGCCTGCTATAACTACGTCGCCTGCGGCGTGTAGTGCGTCATCGGCGCTTGAAACCTTTATCTCGGCGTCGCCGATTTTTATATCGCCGTCACATTTAATACCTTTCTCAGAAGTAGAACTCTTTGAATTATCACTTCCGCCACCTGCGGTCAAGTCTATTTCGCCGCCTGCTATAAGGATATATTCACTGCTGTCTTCACTCTCGGTTTTAACGTCTATTCCGTCATAGGAAGCGCTTACTTTGAGAGTTCCGTCTTCCATATAGAAAAATCCCGTTCCCTCGTCACTGTCTACCTGAATACCGTCGTGTGAGGAGTTTATGGTGGTGTTGCTTAGTGTAAACCTTACCGAGTCGTTTGCCTTGATACCGATACTTTTTGAAGTTATGTTAAGAGTAGAGCCGGTGATTTTTACGTCGTCAGTTCCGACAATTCCGTGCAGAGAGGAGTCTATATTAAGGGTTCCGCTTCCGTTTACGGTTATATCGTCTTTAGAATAGATAGCGCCGTCATACTCGCCACTAGACGCAGTATAGGTCAAAGAGTTTTCACCCACAGTTTGTATTATAACCTTGTCGGCTTTTTCAACTAAAATACAGGGCGTAGTGCTGTTCTCCATTGTAACCGAGTCGAGTATTATATATATGTTGTCCGATTCTTTTGTATCATTTACCGTAATGGTCACGTTTTCACTGCTGCCCGTTACCTTATATATACCTTTTGAGGTTATGGTGACGTTTTCGCCCGATGAGCCGAGCGTTGTGTCGGATATTGTGCCGGTGTCGCCGGAAAGGGTTATGGTAGCGCTTACCGCTTCACCTGTCACATCTTTAAAGTCGCCGTCTGAAAAATATTCGGTGGTCTGAGCCGTGATTACTTCCGCTTCGCTACTTGTCGAGCCGCTTTTATTACAACCCGAAAAACATAACAGCATAACAAGAGCAAAGAATAACGCTAAAATTCGTTTCATTTATAAAACCTCCTTAAAGGGTGTTTTGGGTGTCGGCGTAGGGTGTTAAGGCAACTTCAAGATTTCCGTTTTTAGTTCTTATCTCGTCGATAAGCGCCTTTTCTTCCGCCTCGTTTTTCATTTGTATTTTATATGAGAGTCTGAACATTGAACCCATATTCGTCGTTTTAATTCCCGCCGTTTCATAGGTTTTAAGATAACGTGAGAAAATATCGTCAAACGTATCGTTAAACTCAAGCGACTCAGGTATTGTTATGCGAAGAAGTTTATCTTTTGCAAGGCTTTTATGCTCAAAAATCGGTAGAAGTGAAAACAGAAAAAACAGAACGGATAGCCCTAACATTATCAAAACTCCGTAGGCGAGATATCCCATACCGAAAGCGATACCCGAGCCCATTGCTATCAAAATGGCGGCGATTTCGTCGGCGCTTCCTTGTGCCGAACGGAAACGTATAAGGCTGAACGCTCCGCCTATTGCAACCCCGGCGCCTATATTGCCGTTTACAAAGGTTATTACCGCCGCAACAACAAAAGATACAAGAGAGGTAACTATAAAAAATCTTTTGGTTGAGCGTATTCTAAATGACATTAGCCACGAATAGATAAAACCGGTCACAAGCGATACCGCCGCCATTAAAAAGAACTCGTTTGATGTAACTGTTGCCGAATAAATTGAATTAAACATAAATATTATCCTCCAAAACCATTTTTTGTTTCTATTCTATATGCCTCGCCGTATTTTGAAAAACTGCCTTTGTATATTTTGCCGTCGGCAAGTATTTTGCAAAGCCATAAGGGTAGTGCGTCCTGCACTTTTATTTCAAGAATTGAATAATCGTCTTTCAGTAGCGACTTACCCTCCATAGAGGTGGTAAGATTAAGATCACTCATTCTGTATCTCGGGTTATTATCTATCGTCATACGGATATTTCCACCTTTTTCGTAGTATGCCGTGCGGTCGTAGATAATAAGGCAAGAGGGAACAAGATCTTTGTAACAATCTCTGAAGTATTCAATTTCGTTTGCTATTTGTCCGTCACCTAAGCGGTCGGTTTCTCCCGCAAAAAAACTATTGACCTCAGGAATAGTTGTTTCAATACGCCTTTTATATACAATGCCGTACGCTTTTCGTTTCAGTTCCAAAAATACGGGTGAAGTTTCACTTGCCATACCATAGGAACGAAGACGTATTTTTTCCTTAAAACATTTAGCGTCTATCGAGGCGTTTATAAGTTGTTTGTTTTTTGTGTCGTAATAAAGAGAAGCGATAGAAGTCAGTCCGTATTCGTCTTCCACCATATGTTCTTTTATTCTTTCTTTGAAAAACTCTTCCTGCTCTTTGCTTATGATGTATTTCATTTCATATCGTTTCATTACCACAACAGGATTTGCAACTTTTACTGCCATATCTATCGTCCTTTCGTTTTGTTTGACCTCATTATAGGGAAGAAAGATTGAAGAAAAATTGAAAAAATTAAAGTTTTTTTGTTGCCAAAATATTTTTTGTTGATATAATGGGTCTTGAAGGCGGTGTGTCTTATGAAAGATATATGTGAAAAGATTTTTTTTGAGCAGTTCGGATACAAAAATCAGATTACCTCTTTTGCGCCCGGAAGGGTCAATCTTATAGGAGAGCATACCGATTATAACGGCGGATTTGTTTTGCCTATGGCTATTACAAAAGGCATTTTCGCCGCCGCCAAAAAAAGAGATGATAAAAAAATAAGACTCTATTCAGAAGACTTCAAAGAAGACCTCGTTATAGAGTCGGATTTAGAAAACATAGAGAAAACGGGTAAATGGGCGGATTATCCTTTAGCCGTTGTAAAAACCTTTTCATCCTTTGGTTTTAAGATAGACTGCGGCTTTGATATAGCCTATATCGGCAATTTGCCCGGTGGTGCGGGACTTTCTTCTTCAGCGGCGCTTGAAACCGTGACAATAGAGATATTAAAAAATCTGTTTTCACTTTATATAACCAAAGAAACCGCCGCCATTATGGGACAGTTTGCCGAAAACCGCTTTGTCGGTGTAAA
This sequence comes from Clostridia bacterium, assembly GCA_017431035.1. GTDB lineage: Bacteria > Bacillota > Clostridia > Oscillospirales > Acutalibacteraceae > UBA737. The sequence continues at coordinate 12,201 of JAFRLW010000039.1, read as the reverse complement.
CTGCGGAATAATGGACCAGTTTGCAAGTTCGGTTTGTATAAAAAATCACGCCGTTATGTTAAACTGTACTACCCTTGCTCACAAAAACGTCAATTTACCCGATACGGTTGATGTTTTGATAATAAACAGTATGGTTAAAAGAAAACTTAAAGGTTCCGCCTTTAATGACAGGCGAAAAGAGTGCGAAGCGGCGCTTAATTTCTTTAAGGAAAAAGAGGGTGCGTCTTTTCTTTGTGATGTTAGTATCGCCACCTTTAATAAATATAAAGACTTTTTGCTAGGTAACGTTATGAAAAGAGCTAAACACGTGATAAGCGAGAATAACAGGGTAATAGAGTCGGCAAAAGCTCTTTCTTGCGGCGACGTTGCTTATTTCGGAGAACTTATGAACAAGTCGCATATTTCTCTTCGTGACGATTATGAGGTCTCGGTGGAACAACTTGATTTTATCACCGAAAAGGCGAGAGAGATAAAAGAAGTTTACGGGTCAAGAATGACCGGCGCCGGCTTTGGCGGTTGCACCGTGACCCTTACAAAAAAAGGAGAAGCCGGGCGCATAGCGGAATATATAAAGGATATATATTATAAACGCTTCGGCATAAAAGCCGAGTCGTATATCGAGAGTGCGGGCGACGGCGCATTTACCTTTTAATAAACAAAAAACACTTTGTTCAAAACGAAGTGTTTTTATTTTTTAGTATAAATATATAAGCGGTTTTCATCCTTGACTAAACCACAATATATGGTGTATAATATTTCAGTATAAACATTATAATGAAAGGAGTGCGCTCTGTGGCAAAAAAGAACACGGAATACGGCAACGAAAGTATTCAAAAGCTTGAAGGACCGGACAGGGTCAGAAAACGCCCGGGAGTTATCTTCGGTTCGGACGGACTTGACGGTTGCGAACATTCCGCATTTGAGATAATTTCAAACTCCATAGATGAAGCGCGCGAGGGTTTCGGCAAAAAGATAATAGTCACAAAGTATCTTGACGGCTCGATAGAGGTTGAGGACTTCGGACGTGGCGCCCCGGTTGATTTTAACCAAAAGGAACAATGCTACAACTGGGAACTGCTTTATTGCGAACTCTATGCCGGAGGTAAATATAACACCAATGAGGGTGCAAACTATGAATATTCCGTTGGTCTTAACGGACTCGGTCTTTGCTCAACACAGTATTCTTCCGAATATATGGATGTTGAGATAAAGCGTGACGGATATAAATACAACCTTCATTTTGAAAAAGGATATAACGTAGGCGGTCTTAAAAAAGAAGAATATTCCGGCAAAGATACCGGCACCAAAACAAGATGGAAACCGGATATTGAGGTTTTTACCGATGTAAATATCCCGTCGGAATATTTTATAGATATACTAAAAAGACAAGCCATAGTAAACGACGGGCTCACCTTTGAGTTCAAAGAACAGCAAGGCTCAAGGTTTCACACCACTACCATTATCTACAAAAACGGCATCACCGACTACGTAGAGGAAACGGTAAACGAGGAAAAACTCACCCCCGTTCAGTTTTGGCATACCGAGAGAAAAGGTCGTGACCGTGAGGACAAGCCTGAGTACAAGGTCAAAATCAACGCCGCATTGTGTTTTTCAAATCTTCATACCCTTAAAGAGTATTATCACAACTCAAGTTGGCTTGAATACGGCGGCGCCCCCGAAAGAGCGGTGCGCAACGCTTTTGTATACAGTATAGATAACTATATCAAGCAAAACGGAAAATACAAATCGGGCGAAAGCAAAATAACTTTTGCAGACGTTGAGGAATGTCTGGTGCTGGTTGTTTCGTCTTTTTCTACCGTCACTTCTTATGAAAACCAGACCAAAAAGTCTATAACCAACAAGTTTATAGGCGACGCTATGACCGACTTTTTCCGTCATCAACTCGAAATCTATTTTATAGAGAATAAAGCTGACGCCGACAAAATTGCCGAACAGGTGCTTATAAACAAGCGCAGTCGTGAACGCAGCGAGCGAGAGAGAATAAACCTCAAGAAAACCCTCTCCGCCGGAAACAGCATTACCGACAGAGTTCAAAAGTTTGTCGACTGTCGAAGCAGGGACGTAAACGAAAGAGAACTTTATATAGTTGAGGGTGACTCGGCTCTCGGCTCCTGTAAAATAGCGAGAGACGCCTCTTTCCAGGCTATTATGCCGATAAGAGGTAAAATATTAAACTGCTTAAAGGTTGAATACGATAAAATCTTCAAAAGCGAGATTATCACCGACCTGCTTAAAGTTCTCGGTTGCGGAGTTGAGGTTAAAAGCAAGGCGAACAAATCGCTTTCAAACTTTGATATAAATAATCTTCGCTGGAATAAGATTATAATTTGTACCGATGCCGACGTTGACGGTTTCCATATCAGAACTCTTGTTCTCACTATGATATACCGTCTGATGCCCACGCTCATTAACGAGGGCAAGGTATTTATAGCCGAAACACCGCTTTATGAAATATCCGCCGGCAAAAAGACCTATTTTGCTTATGACGAGAACGAAAAAACCGATATTCTCGAAAATATGATAGGCGACGAAAAATATTCCGTTCAGCGCAGTAAAGGACTTGGTGAAAACCAACCTGATATGATGAACCTTACTACAATGAACCCCGCAACAAGAAGACTTATAAAGATTATGCCGGAGGACGCCGAAGCGGAAGCGTTGATGTTTGATTTGCTTCTTGGCGATAACCTACAGGGAAGAAAAGACTATATAGCGGAAAACGGCTATCTTTATATGGAAGAAACAGATTTAAGTTAAAAGGGAGAAAATAATGGCTCCGAGAAAGAAAAAAACTGAAACTCCGGCGGTAAATCCCGCCGCACAAAACGCCTATATCGCAGGCGCCGGAACGGTTGTTGAAAGCCGTGTAACCGATACGCTTAAATCCAACTTTATGCCCTATGCTATGAGCGTTATCATATCACGTGCCATTCCGGAAATAGACGGCTTTAAGCCCTCGCACAGAAAACTCCTATATACAATGTATAATATGGGGCTTTTAAGCGGCGGCACGGTTAAGTCGGCAAATATTGTCGGCAGAACAATGCAACTAAACCCCCACGGCGACGCCGCCATTTATGAAACAATGGTGCGCTTGTCAGAGGGCAACGAGGCGCTTTTGCACCCCTATGTTCGCTCAAAGGGATCGTTTGGTAAAGCATATTCAAGGGATATGCAGTGCGCCGCCTCACGTTATACTGAGGCAAAACTTGCGCCCATATCTGCCGAACTTTTTGAGGATATCGACAAAGACACCGTGGATTTTGTGGACAACTATGACGCCACAGTCAAAGAGCCGGTGCTTTTCCCGGTCAGATTTCCCTCTATCCTCGTAAATGCCAATATGGGTATTGCCGCAGGTATGGCAAGCAGGATTTGTTCTTTTAACCTAAAGGAAGTTTGCGATACCACTATAGCCTATATCAAAGATAACGATATAAACGTTGCCGATACTCTCATAGCCCCCGATTTTCCCGGTGGCGGAGAACTGCTCTATGATAGAAACGATATGGAGAATATCTATAAAACGGGCAGAGGCTCCTTTAAGGTCAGAGGTACTTATACCTATGACAAATCCAATAACTGTATTGATATAAACTCTATACCGCCCACCACCACTACCGAGGCGATAATAGAGGCGGTAATCGACCTTGTAAAACAAAAGAAAATTACCGAGGTAAACGATATACGTGATGAAACCGACCTTAAAGGATTAAAAATCACCATTGACCTGAAACGTGGCACCGACTACGAAAAACTGATGAAAAAACTCTACAAAATGACGCCGCTTCAGGATAGTTTTGCCTGCAACTTCAATATTCTTATTGCTTCTTCGCCTCGAGTTATGGGCGTTAAAGAGATTATTGAGGAGTGGGTGGCGTTCAGAAGTGAATGCGTCAGAAGACGGGTTTATTTCACCCTTTCAAAAGCAGAGGAAAAACTCCACCGCCTAAAAGGTATGGAAAAAATACTTCTCGATATAGACAAAGCCATAAAAATTGTCCGTGATACCGAACAGGAAAAAGAGGTTGTACCAAACCTTATGATAGGCTTCGGTATTGACGAGATACAAGCGGAATACGTTGCCGAAATAAAACTCAGACACCTAAACCGTGAGTATATTGTTAAAAGACTTGAAGAGGTCGAAAACCTCGAAAAACAAATCGCCGAAATGCAGGAGATTTTGAGTTCAAAATCCAGGATAAAGAGAATTATCATAAACGAACTTGGCGATATATCGAAGAAATACGGCGTAGAGCGCAAAACTGCCGTTATATCTGCGGAGGAAAACGATATCGCCACCGAGCCTGAAGTTCTTGACGACTCGCCGGTAACCCTTTTCTTCACAAAAGACGGCTACTTCAAAAAAATCACACCGCAGTCGCTTCGAATGAGCGGAGAACAAAAACTTAAAGAAAACGATAAAATCACCCAAATACTTGAGTCAACAAACGCTCACGAACTGCTCTTCTTTACAAACGCCTGTCAGGTTTACAAATCAAGAGTCACTGATTTCAGCGACGGAAAAGCGAGCGTGCTTGGCGACTATGTTCCCGGCGTACTCGGCTTTGACGAAAACGAGTCGGCTATATATATGGTTGATACAATCGACTATAGCGGATTTATGCTCTTTGTCTTTGATAACGGCAGAATTGCCAAAGTTCCGCTTTCGTCGTATATGACAAAAACCAACCGCAAAAAGCTTATAAAAGCCTATTCGGCAAAGTTCAAACTTCACACTCTTCTTTACTTTAAGGAAAATTGTGATATACTGATAAAGTCGTCTAATAAACGTATGCTTATAGTAAACACCGCCTCTATTCCCGAAAAGGCTACTAAGGAAAACGGCGGTATAGCGGTTATGACCCAAAGAAAAGGTCACAGGGTATATTCGGTTGAGATTTATAAAAGCGGAAAACTTGAAAACGAGCACCGCTACAGAACAAAAAATCTTCCTGCCGCAGGCAGTATGAAACCGCAAACTTCGGCTAAACAGGCGACCCTTGATATATAATAAGGAAAGCCGACCCGAAAGGGTCGGCCGACAGCCCGAACAACAAACGCTTTTTGTCCCGGCTGATATACTTATTATATACGCTAAAACCGATATTATTCAAAACATACAACTTGGAGTTGATAAATAATGGATACATCACTATCAAAACAGTATGATCCAAAAGAAATTGAAAACAGAATATATAAAATGTGGACTGAAAAAAGGTATTTCCACGCTAAAAGGGAAGAGGGAAAGAAAACCTATACAATAGTTATCCCTCCACCGAATATAACCGGTCAGTTACATATGGGACACGCCCTTGATAATACTCTTCAGGATATTCTTATCCGCTTTAAGCGCATGCAGGGGTTTGATACCCTTTGGCTTCCCGGCACCGACCACGCCTCGATAGCCACAGAGGCAAAAATCGTTGAGGCTATGCGCAAAGAGGGCATAACCAAAGAGGATATCGGTCGAGAGGGCTTTTTAGAGCGTGCTTGGGAGTGGAGAAAAACCTACGGCGGAAGAATTATAGAACAACTCAAAAAAATGGGCTCTTCCTGCGACTTTGAGCGTGAAAGATTTACTCTTGACGAAGGTTGTTCAAAGGCTGTTCGTGAGTTTTTTAACCGCCTTTATGAGCGTGGACTTATCTATCGTGGTGAGCGTATCATAAACTGGTGCCCCCATTGTATGACCTCTATTTCCGATGCAGAGGTTGAGTATAAAGAGCAGGCAGGTCATTTTTGGCATGTTAAATATCCTTTTGCCGACGGCAGCGGATATATAGAAATTGCCACAACCCGTCCTGAAACAATGCTCGGCGATACCGCCGTTGCCGTTCATCCCGATGACGAAAGATATAAAGATAAAGTGGGTAAAGAACTGATTTTACCGATACTTCATAAAAAAATACCCCTTATCGCCGATGAGTTTGTTGAAATGGATTTCGGCACCGGTGCCGTAAAAATCACCCCTGCGCACGATCCTAACGACTTTGAAGCGGGACTTCGCCATAATCTTGAGGTTATCAACGTCTTCACCGATGACGCTCATATTGTTGACGATTATCCGAAATATGCCGGTATGGATCTCGCCACCGCACGAAAGGCTATTGTTGAGGATCTGAAAGCGGAGGGTGCGCTTTTAAGCGTTGAGGATTATACCCATAATGTCGGCACCTGCTACCGTTGCGGAACAAATATAGAGCCTAAGGTTTCTAAACAGTGGTTTGTAAAGATGAAACCTCTCGCCGTTCCGGCAATAGAAGCGGTTAAAAAGGGCGAAACAAAGTTTGTACCCGAAAGATTTGAAAAAATATATTTCCATTGGCTTGAAAATATCAGAGACTGGTGTATTTCACGTCAACTTTGGTGGGGTCACAGAATACCTGCGTGGTATTGTAAAGACTGCGGTGAAATAACCGTTTCCCGTGAGGACGCCACCGCTTGTAAACACTGCGGAAGCAAAAATATAGAGCAAGACCCCGACACGCTCGATACCTGGTTTTCTTCGGCTCTTTGGCCTTTCTCTACTCTCGGTTGGCCTGATAAAACGCCCGATTTTGAACACTATTACCCGACAAACACTCTTGTAACGGGCTACGATATTATTCCGTTTTGGGTAATGCGTATGATGTTCTCCGGCATTGACCAAACAGGTGAAGTTCCCTTTAATACCGTTCTTATTCACGGACTGGTACGGGATAGTCAAGGCAGAAAGATGTCAAAATCACTCGGCAACGGCGTTGATCCGCTTGAGGTTATCGATAGTTACGGCGCCGATGCGCTTCGTTTCTCCCTTGCTACCGGCAACAGTCCCGGTAACGATATGCGCTATATTCCCGAACGTGTTGAAGCAAGCAGAAACTTTGCCAACAAGGTTTGGAATGCGGCAAGATTTATACTTATGAACCTTGATAGCGATAAGGTTTTGCCGTTAGTTGAAGAAAACTTTGCCATTGAGGATAAATGGATACTCTCTAAATACAATACTCTTGTAAAAGAAGTTACCGAAAATCTCGAAAACTTCGAACTCGGTATGGCGGTACAAAAACTATACGACTTTATTTGGGACGTTTTCTGCGACTGGTATATCGAAATATGTAAAGCAAGACTTCAAGGCGAGGATAAAACCGCCGCCGATACGGCAAGAAGCGTGCTGACCTATGTATTTACTAATACTTTGGCTCTGCTTCATCCCTTTATGCCCTTTATTACTGAAGAAATTTGGCAAAATATGCCTCATAAGGGAGAGGCGCTGATTGTGAGTCCTTTCCCCGTAGAAAACGACAAGTTTAATTTCTCTGCCGAGGAAGAACAGTTCACCAAAATAATGGACGTAATTAAGGCGATAAGAAACCGCCGCAGCGAAATGAACGTTCCGCCCTCCAGAAAGACCACTATAGAGATTGCCACCGAGCATAAGGATGTTTTCGCCGCAGGCGAATCCTATATAAAACGTCTGGCGTGGGGAAGCGAGGTTATCATAGGTGATAACTTCAACACCGCAGGAGCAGTCAGAATAGTAACCGACAGCGCAACGGTGTTTATGCCTATGAGTGAACTGATTGACGTTTCGGCAGAAAAAGAGCGCCTGAATAAAGACCTTCAAAAAGCGTTAGAGGATAAAGAGTTTTTTGAGAAAAAACTAAACAACGAAAACTTTGTAAATAAAGCCCCGAAGGCAGTTATCCAAAAGCAAAAAGAAGGACTAAGCAGCGCCCTTAAAAAGATAGAAATGATAAACGAAAACCTTGCCGAACTTGATAAACTTTAACTAAAGAAAACCGACAGTCCCTTTTACTTAAAAAAGATTTAAGTGACTGTCGGTTTGTTTAAGCGGTTTTATACGGCAACTCTTAAAACACGCTTATATAGTCGGCGGTTCCCGACAATTATTCAGCGTGTTATCTTTATAGTTGCCGAAAGATTATCCACGCTTTAGGGCAATATACGGCAAAACGATTATTCTCTACTTACATACACTCATTTTCCGTTCCTTATCGCCCTATAAAAAGTATTTGCAAATAAAAAATTATAATTCCTGTTAATTTTTAGGAGATTTTATGAACTTTTCACAAGCGGTAGAATACGTAAAAAGTTTGGGGCTAAGTACTAAATCAACCGATATAACAAGAGTAAAAAAAGCCCTTGATGCTTTAGGACAAAAGAATAATTTTCGTGTTATACATATCGCCGGAACAAACGGAAAAGGCTCTGTATCCTCTTATGTTTATAACGCTTTGCTGTATTCAAATATAAAAGCGGCCCTGTTTACCTCGCCTGATATGTTTGATATCAGAGAACGCATATCGGCAAACGGCAAAATAATCTCTCGAACCGACTTTTTAAGATATACAAAAATCATAAAGTCAAAAGGTTTAGAACTTTCTATGTTTGACTTTTTGTATATTATGGCGGTTATGTTTTTTAACGATAAAAAAATAGAGGTTGCCGTGCTTGAAACAGGACTTGGCGGTAGGTTTGACGCAACCAACACGGCGGATAAAAAAATAGTCACCGCCATTACTAAAATCGGTATTGACCACGCCGCCGTTTTAGGCACTACGGTTGAACAAATCGCCGCCGAAAAATGCGGAATAATAAATAATGATATAACCGTCACTTCTTTTTCGCAACCAAAGGCTGCGCTTTGTATTATCAAAAACAGTTCAAAAAAACTTGTTGTTCCCGATCAGTCGCTCTTGAAACCCAAAGAGATATCTCCGCTTGGTAACCGCTTTATATATAAAGGAATAGAGTATAAAACGAAAATGGGCGGACCTCACCAAATAGAAAATGCCCTTGTCGCAATAGAGATTTTAGAAAACAGCGGACTTGCTGTTACCCCTGATGCGATAAAAAAAGGACTTTTAGGCGCTTTTATGCCGGCAAGACTTCAGGTGATCTCAAAAAACCCGCTTGTAATTGTCGACGGCGCTCATAATATCGACGGCGCTCTCGCCCTAAGACAAGCGCTTTCGGATTATAGCGGATTTACCGCAGTCACGGGTTTTATGAAAGATAAAGACTATGACGGCATACTAAAAACCGTTTCTCCGCTTTTAGACAAAGCGATACTCGTAAAACCAAATAACACTTTGCGTGCGCTTTTGCCGGAAGAACTTGAAAAAACGGCGAAAAAGTATATAAAAAATACAGAGTGTGCAGGGAGTATTAAAGAGGGGATAGAACTTGCCATTTCCTATAATAAACCGGTGCTTGTTTTCGGCTCTTTGTACCTTGCCGCAAATGTGCTTAATATTCTAAACTTTGACAACTGAAACTGACAAAATAATAATAAATATACCCGTATAATGTTTTTAGTTATACGGGTTTATTTTTTTATAAGGAGAAAATATATGTCGGTAAAAATATCAAATAAAGGAGAGGTGCTCTATTGCTCAATTTCGGGTGAAATAGATCATCACTCCGCCGGAAGTATCAGAAAAGCAATAGACGACGCCGCAAACAGCGCTATGCCAAATCTTTTGGTGCTTGATTTTGCAGGGGTCACGTTTATGGATAGTTCGGGTATCGGACTTGTAATGGGCAGGTATCGCAACATTTCAAAACAGGGCGGAAAGGTCCATATCAGCAACCCGTCGCCCTATATTCATAAACTTATGCATATAAGCGGTATTGAGCGCATAGCAACTATGGATCCCGTAAGGGAAGAAGAAAGTTACAGGTGATAGAAATGCAGGTAAAAAATAAGTTCAGTTTGTCCTTTCCCGCCCTCTCCGCAAACGAGGGCTTTGCCCGTGGCGCCGTTGCGGCGTTTGCGGCAGGTCTTGACCCCACACTTGAGGAAATAAACGATATAAAAACTTCAGTCAGCGAAGCGGTCACAAATTGTATAGTTCACGCCTATAAATCGGGGGTCGGACAAGTATACATATACTGTGAAATAATTGAGGATGACGTTGTGAAAATCAGAATAAAAGATAAAGGTTGCGGAATACCTGATATAAAACAGGCTATGGAGCCCCTCTATTCAACCATAGGCGGCGAGAGAGCAGGGCTCGGCTTTGCGGTAATGCAGTCTTTTTCAGATAAAATAAGAGTTTCTTCAAAGGTTGGCAAGGGGACTACGGTCACCATTTATAAAAAAATTATGCCTCGCTACAGAATAAATGGATAACAAAACAAGGGATGAGTTTATCGAAAATAATCTTCCGCTTGTTCACTCCCTTTGCAAAAGATTTGTCGGCAAGGGTATCGAGTATGATGACCTTTTCAGTACCGGTTGTATGGGACTTGTCAAAGCGGCGGATAATTTTGATACAAATCGTGGCTTTTCTTTTTCAACCTATGCCGTACCGGTGATTTTAGGCGAACTGAAACGTTTGTTTCGTGACGGCGGCAGTATAAAGGTTTCAAGAAGCCTTAAAGAACTATATCTAAAAATGCAAAAGGCAAAACAAAAACTTGAACTCAAACTCGGCAGGGAGCCTACAACTAATGAAATAGCCGAAGCGCTCGGCGTCGAAACCGAAACGGCAGTTCTCGCCGTGACCGCCCTTCGCCCTACTGTCTCGCTCACCTATGAGGACAGTGAGAACGGAGATATCCAAAACGATGTAAAAGATAACGGCTATACCGATAATCTTATCGATAAACTCACAATAGAGGATACGCTTAAAAAACTCTCCGATGATGAGGCTAAGATTATAGAACTAAGGTACTTTAAGTTTTTGACCCAAAAAGAAACGGCGGAAAAACTCAATATGACGCAGGTTCAAATATCAAGAAAAGAACGGAAAATACTTCTCAAAATGAGGGCTATTATGGGCAACGCTTCTTGACAAATAAAATATATATAATGTATACTTTTATAAAAGGTTAAAGGCGGTGCTTTATGGATAAAACTTTATATATTATAATACCTGTTTATAATGAGGAAGAGGTCTTGCCCGTTTCTATTCCTGCCTTTTGCGAAAAACTGAGTGACCTTATAGGCCGTTCTTATGTAAGTAATAAAAGTCGCCTTGTTTTTGTAGATGACGGAAGCAAAGACAGCTCTTGGGAGATTATAAAAGAGTTTTCTAAAAAATGCGACTATGTAAAAGGTGTAAAACTAAGCCGCAACCGTGGTCACCAAAACGCCCTCGTTGCCGGACTTAATTACGCCGCAGATAAATGTGACCTCACTATTACCGCCGACTGTGACGGACAGGATGACCCCGGTGCGATAGACGATATGATAAAAGCATATCTTGACGGTTGCGACATAGTTTACGGTGTCCGCTCTTCAAGAGATACCGACTCTTCCTTCAAGAGATTATCCGCCAGATTTTTTTATAAACTTATGCGCTTTTTCGGGGTGGAAACGGTCTATGACCACGCCGATTACCGCCTGATGTCAAGCCGAGCGGTAAAGGCGCTGCTCTCCTTTGATGAGGTTAACATCTATCTTCGGGGTCTTGTACCGCTTGTCGGTTTCAAATCCACCACCGTTTTATATAAAAGGAATAAGCGTCTTGCCGGTAAAACAAAATATCCGCTTTCTAAAATGATAAAACTTGCCGTCAACGGTATAACCGGCTTTTCCACAAAACCGATTAGATATATAACAGGACTTGGTATAACCGTATCGGTTGCAAGTATTGTCGGTATAGTTTGGTCGGTGGTTAGAGCTATACTTGGACTCACCGTTCCCGGCTGGGCGTCTATGACCGCTATCATTTGCTTCCTTGGCGGAATACAACTTTTGTCCCTTGGTGTAATAGGTGAATATATAGGAAAAATATATCTTGAAACAAAACATAGACCTAAATATATTATTGAAGAAGAAGTATAATCAAATAAAACACATATAAATATATATAAAGGGGTATGTTTCGTACCTCTTTTTTCTTTTTTTGTTGTGCTTCATTTCCACACAATATACTAAATGTTGTGTATATTTTTTTATCAAAAAAAATATCAAAAAAAATTACAAAAATCTATTGACAAAGAACGATTAGATGTGTTATTATAATCGGGCGCCCTCGAGGAGGGTGCAAAAAAATATGCTGAAATGCGGAAGTATTTAGGTATAAGACGGACCTTGAAAATTAAACAACGACGACTTAATAAGGACCCAAAGATTCTTATGAGAAATCATTAAATCACAGGACAAAGAAATGCGCTAGCATTTGAGAGTCAAAGGATCGTAACACGAGAGTGTTGAGATACAAT
>JAFRLW010000038.1 GCA_017431035.1 Clostridia bacterium | reverse complement strand
TGGTTTTGGAGGGCAAAACTTCCGTTCCTTTTTGCCTCAAAGCCTTGATATACGCCGGTATATCGGCGTTTCTCGGCTTCAAGGAAGCAAAAGTTTTGTTTCCTACAAAACTGCTTCGCACCTGAAAAAGAGAAAAATTCGTGGATTTTTCGGTGCGGAGGACGACGCAAGGCTGACGCCTTACTAGGACAACAAGCCGTAAAAAGCCCGAATTTAGCCTTTTATCAGGCGTTTTGTCCTTATCAATGATAAGCCATTTATAAATAAAAAAGCCTGACTGTTTGGTCAGGCTTCAAAAAAATATCGGTTTTATTATTTCTTTTTCAAAACGTTTTTGGTTGTTTTTATAACTTCAATAATCGCTTGAACCTCTTCCGGCGTACAATCGTTTAATAATTCATCCACTATTTTATTTGAAATATGGGTGTTTTTTATCAAACTGCCATAAACAATCTCATCTAGAGTGACGCCAAGAGCGTTTGCGATACTTACCAGCGTAGGCAAACTCAGTTTTGTTGCAGCTCTCTCAATATGCGAAATATTGGACGGCTCAACTCCGGATTTTTCTGCAAGGACGGCTTGTGTCCAGCCTTTATCCGCACGTATTTCTTTAATTCGATTACCTATTAAAACATAATCTATGCCCACGTTAGTCACCTCACAATTTTATATTATTATTGTATATCCTAATCGGATGTGATAAAATAACGTGTATATCCTATTAGGATATATGGTAATATTTTTTCTTTTATTCTTTATTTTATGTGAGGTTTTTATGAGCAAAAATACATGTTGTTTTTTGGGACACCGAAACGTTAAAGATGTTAAAAAATTAAGTTCAGAATTAAAAGCAAAAATCATAGACCTTATAATTAACAATAATGTTGATACATTTCTTTTTGGCAGTAAAAGTAATTTTATTGATTTGTGTTTTGAAATTGTATCGGATTTAAGGGCGACCTATCCATTTGTTAAGCGTATTTATGTTCGTGCGGAATACCCATTTATAAATGAGGATTATAAAAAATATTTATTAAAAAAATACGAGTATACATATTTTCCCGACGATATAATTAAATCAGGGAAGGCTGTTTACATTAAACGAAACCAAGAGATGATTAACAAAAGCCAATATTGTATTTTTTATTTCGACAAAAGTTATAACTCTTTTTCTAAAAAAAGCGGCACAGAAATAGCGCTTGATTATGCTAAAAGAAAGAAGAAAAACATTTTATTTATTTCAAACACGTCTGATAATGAAAAAAACGGGGCGATGTAGTCATCGCTCCGTTTTATCTATTATCCGGTATCTATTGTTTAGTGGCTGTTATTCTGAAATATCTTCAACGATAAGTTCACGGACAAGGTTTTCATCCGCCTTTTCGTCGCCCTTTTTATCTCTTTCTTTTAAGAACTTTTCGGCAACCTGTGGGAAAAGGGCGTAGCTTAAAACGTCCTCTTCGTTTTCTCCGAGTCCCTTTTCTTTCAGTTCTTTTGTATATTTGGGCAGTTCGTCGCCTATAAGGTCGGCAGGTCGGCAGGTGATAACTTTGTCTTCACCGATAGCCTTTTTGCGTACCTCTTCGTTGACCGGAGCCGGTAAAGCGCCGTACTCTCCTCGCAGTAGAGCCTTGGATTCTTTTGTGACCATTTTGTATCTCTCACCGGTGATGACGTTAAGCACCGCTTGAGAGCCGACAATTTGACTTGTCGGTGTTACAAGGGGCGGATAGCCGAAATCTTCACGAACACGCGGAACTTCCGCAAGCGCCTCATAGTATTTATCCTCTTTGCCTGCCTGTTTTAACTGGCTTAATAGGTTTGAGAGCATTCCGCCCGGCACCTGATACATAAGTGTTTTTCCGTCAACGTTCAATACCTTCGGGTCGAGTATTCCCTCCGCCTTTAGTTTGTCGGCAACCTTTCTGAAATGAGCCGCCGCAACCGACAACTGTTCAAGGTCAAGACCGGTATCACGCTCGCCGCCCTTAAGGGTTGCAACTATAGCCTCGGTCGAGGGTTGCGAGGTGCCGTTTGCCATAGGCGAGAGAGCGGTATCGATAATATCTACCCCCGCCTCGCAGGCTTTAAGATAGGTCATATCGCCGGTACCCGTTGTGTTATGGGTATGAAGATGTATGGGAAGACTTACGTTTTCCTTTAGTTTTTTAACAAGGGAATATGCCTCATAGGGCAAAAGCAGGTTTGCCATATCTTTCACGCAGATAACGTCGGCGCCCATTTCCTCAAAGGTTTTTGCAAGTTTTACAAAATAATCCTCATTGTGAACAGGACTGACGGTATAGCTTATAGCCGTTTCACATATTCCGCCGTATTTTTTACACGCATTGACCGCCGTTTCAAGATTACGGGGGTCATTAAGGGCGTCAAATATACGAATAACGTCAATTCCGTTTTCAATACTTTTTGCAACAAACTTTTCTACAACGTCGTCGCCGTAGTGTTTATAGCCGAGTATATTTTGACCACGGAAAAGCATTTGAAGTTTGGTTTTTTTGAGGTGTTTTTTAAGGGTTCGAAGTCTCTCCCACGGGTCCTCACCCAAATAGCGCATACAAGAGTCAAAGGTTGCGCCGCCCCAACATTCAAGCGACCAATAGCCCATATTATCAAGGGTTTCGAGCGCAGGAATCATATCTTCGATACGCATTCTCGTCGCCGCTTGTGACTGGTGAGCGTCACGCAAAATGGTATCGGTAATAAAAAGCGGTTTTTTCTCCATTTTTTATAGTCCTTTCTATCCGAAAAAGGCGATGAGTGCGCCTGCCGCTATGGCCGAGCCGATAACACCGGCAACGTTCGGTCCCATGGCGTGCATAAGCAGGAAGTTTGAGGGGTTTTCCTTTTGACCGACACTCTGTGAAACACGTGCCGCCATAGGAACTGCGGACACGCCTGCTGAACCGATAAGCGGATTGATTTTGTTCTTTGAAAACAGGTTCATAAACTTAGCAAGAAGAACGCCTCCTGCGGTGCCCATTGAGAAGGCAACTATGCCCATTGCAAGTATCTTAAGGGTTTGAAGATTAAGGAAGTTTGCCGCCGTTGCAGTGGCGCCTACTGATATTCCGAGGAAGATAGTTACAATGTTCATCAGTTCGTTTTGAGCCGTTTTGCAAAGTCTTTCGGCAACGCCCGACTCTTTCCACAAGTTGCCGAGCATAAGGCAACCTACAAGCGGAGTTGCAGAAGGCACAAGAAGCGCAACAAAGATAGTAACGGCTATCGGGAAGATAATCTTCTCGGTTTTTGAAACGGCACGAAGCGGTTTCATAACTATCATACGTTCCTTCTTTGTTGTAAGCAGTTTCATAATAGGCGGTTGAATAACGGGAACAAGCGCCATATAAGAGTATGCCGCAACGGCTATAGGCCCTAAAAGTTCGGGCTTTAGAATAGACGTTGTGTATATGGCGGTAGGTCCGTCGGCTCCGCCGATAATGCCTATAGAAGCGGCAGCCTGGTTATCAAAGCCCAAAACTACGCATCCTATAAAGGTTACAAAAATGCCTATCTGTGCGGCGGCGCCGAGAAGTAATGACTTCGGGTTTGAAATAAGGGGTCCAAAGTCGGTCATAGCGCCTATTCCCACAAATATAAGGCAGGGGTATAGGCAGGTTTTTACGCCTATATAAAGTATATCGAGCAGTCCGCCGTTTGCCAAAATATAACCGTAGTTATGGAAATGGGCGCTGCCCTCGGTCATAAACTCGTTCCAAAGTTCGCTGTTATATAGATTTGCGCCCGGCAGGTTTGTAAGAAGCATACCAAAGGCTATACCGATAAGAAGTAACGGCTCAAACTTTTTCTTTATTGCAAGCCACAAAAGCAAAAGGGAAATAAGTATCATAACAAGCATTTTCCAGTTTTCACTAATGTTGCCGAAAAGAAGATAAAAGCCGGTGCTTTTACCGAATTCTATCAGTTTTTCCATATGTTTTTTCTCCCGTTTAACCTATAACGCAAAGTACGGCGCCGGTTTCTACCGAGTCGCCTTTGTTAACGTTTACGGAAGCGATTTTTCCGTCGGCTCCCGCCATTATTTCATTTTCCATTTTCATAGCTTCAAGGATTAGCAAAACATCGCCTTTTTTAACGCTGTCGCCAACCTTGACTTTAACGTCTAAAATGTTGCCGGGCATTGGCGCCGTCACCTTTTCGCCGCCGTTTGAAACGGGTGCCGCAGGGGCGGGTTCAGCAGTCTTTTCAGGCTCTGCTTTTGTAGCAGAAACACTGTTTCCGGCTATTTCTTCAAGTTCAATTTCATACGCAGTTCCGTTGACTGTTACTCTGTATTTTTTCATAAACTTACCCTTCCTTTATATCTTTTTGAACGAAACGACACGAAGTGCGTTTATATCTTTTCCCATTTCTTCCGCACAAACGGCAGTAACCGCCGCTATTATTTCCTGTCGGTTCTCTATAGGTTCTGTGTTTTTTTGCGTTTTTGTTTCATTGTTTTCGTTGTTTTCCTGCCTTTTCCCTTTGCAAAAGAGTCCTATTATTAAACACAGAAAAACTATGCAAATAAGACCGAAAAACACAGTGCCTATGCCGAGTCCTATTTTGTCCCACGGAACAAGACGGAACCGTTCCGCAACACTTACAGCACACACCATTATTATAGGTCGCCTCCGTTTGTTTATTTTATTTGAGTATAACATAAAAGACAAAATGTTTCAATGTTTTTAGCATATTTTTAATCTTTGGTCTTGACTATCGGTGTTTTGAGGATTATAATACAAGCGATAAGGGAGCTGAATGAAACTTCGGCTGAGAGAGAAACCGGTCTTTGACCTATGTTTCTGACCTATAACCTGATGCGGATAATGCCGCCGTAGGAGAATATGTCTTCACGCCGCGTTATCAAAAAAGATAACGTGGCTTAATTTTTTATAAGGGAAGTATTTATTATGTCAAAATCAAGCATCTACAAACTAACAACTTCGGCTATTCTTGTAGCCCTATCAACCGTGCTTAGCCTTGTCAAAGTCTGGCAAATGCCCCTCGGCGGCGCTATAACCTTGCTCTCTATGGTGCCGGTGTGTATGATTTCGGTGCTCTACGGTACACGCTACGCCATTCTCCCGTGCTTTTTATACGGCGCAATTCAAATGTTTCTTGACAACCCGTTCGGCTGGGGACTAACCCCCACTATACTTATAGGCAGTATCTTTTTTGACTACCTTTTCGCCTTTGGTATTTTGTGCCTTGCAGGCGTTTTCAGAAAATATGGCGATTTGGGAGTTATAGGCGGCGTTGCGCTCGCTTGTTTTGCACGTTTTGTCAGCCATTTTATTTCAGGCTACGTTCTTTTTGCCAACCTTGAACAATGGGACGTTTTCGGCAAAGTTTTTGTAAACCGCCCCGCCCTTTATTCTATATGCTATAACGGATTATATATGTTGCCGGAACTTGTAATCACCGTTATCGGAATATTTATTCTTTGTAAAACCGGCGCTGTAAATCAAATCAAAAAAATGACCGAAAGGAAATAATTTTTATGGCTCGTGCCGTGATTATATCCGCTCTGCCGTACATAAAACCTATTGAGATTTTGCCCTCAGACTTCGTGATCGCCTGTGATATGGGCTATAAAAGAGCAAAAGAGGCAGGCATAAAACCAGACCTTGTTATAGGCGATTTCGACTCGCTCAAGTTTACGCCGGATTTTCAAAATATTATAAAACTGCCCGTAAAAAAGGACGATACCGACACCGGTTATGCGATAAACTATGCTATTGATAAAGGTTATCGGGATATTGCGGTGTACGGCGCTTTAGGCGGTCTTATTGACCATACAATAGCCAGTGTTCAACTTGCCGCCGGCGCCTCAAAAAAAAACATAAACATAACCTTTTTTGAAGATAAATCGGTGCTTTACGCCGTCACAAACGGAAAACTCTCCTTAAATTGCAAAAACAAACGTTTTTCGGTTTTTGCAATAGATGAGTGTAGCGGTGTGACCATAAAAAACGCCGAGTTTTGCCTTTTTGACGGCACACTCTCCCCTTTTATGCCTCTTGGCGTCAGCAACAAACAAAAGGATAACACCGAAATCGAGGTGCAAAACGGTACTATAGTTGTTCTTTCCTACATTTAGAAGTTGTCTTTACTTTTATTTTAGTGTATAATTTATTTATCACTTTTTGAAAGGTCTTTTGTATGGAAAAGGTACTGCTTCATTCTTGTTGTGCGCCCTGCTCGGTCTATTGCATAAAAGCGCTTAGGCAGGAGGGTTTTGAGCCGACTTCTCTTTGGTACAATCCTAATATTCACCCTTTTACCGAGTATACCGCTCGCCGTGACACCCTTATTGAATACGGCAAAACGGTTAATATTGAGGTAAAGGTTATAGAGGAATACGGACTTAGAAACTTTGTAAAAAACACCATAGACCGCCTCGATTCCCGTTGCTCTTTTTGCTATGAAATAAGGCTTCGGACTGCGGCAAAATACGCCGCCGACAACGGTTTTAAGTTTTTTACGACCTCGCTACTTATCTCCCCCTATCAAAATCACGAACTGATTAAAAAAATAGGGGAAGAAACGGGAAAAGAGTATGGCGTCGATTTCCTCTACCGTGATTTCAGAACAGGTTTCAGAGAGGGACAAAACGAAGCCAGGGAAATAGGGCTTTATATGCAAAAGTATTGCGGTTGTATCTTTTCGGAGGAAGAAAGATACGAAAAGAAAATCAAAAAAGACAGAGAAAGATTTGCATAATAAAAACGGCTAAAGAATTAAAACTTTAGCCGTTTTTTCTATTTTATATTACATTTGATCCGCAATTAGGACAACTGTGTCTATCGGTCCTCGTTCCGCAGTTTGGACAAACTTTTCGCTTGTCGTCGTCGGAATATAGGGGGTTCATATCGTGGAGTTTTGTGTTTCTCTCATAGGTTGCGTCACCGCCGTCAGCGGCATTTCCGAGTCCGTAAAGAAAAAAGGAAAAGCCTGCAACCATAACCGCTAACGGTACTATTATAATAATAGCGTAGGAAATCATATTGACTACTTTGTTGTCGGAAACAACGTCAAAAAACGACCAAAAAACATACATAAACGCTGCGGCCGCACCGCCTATAAAGGCTATCCACGCGGCGACTCTCAATCCTTTTCCCGCCTTAGATAAAAAGGAAAACGCCCCTCTTTTATCGGTTTTAAGACAAATAGCGATTACTATTGATAAAACCGACACCAAAATCACCATAACCGCCAAAATATTTGAGGCTATAGAAATGTATTTATGCGGTAAAAACTCGACTGGCAGTCCGTTTTGGTCCTTTTGAATGCTGATTTTCATAAACCTTTCGGAAAAAAAGCAAAAAAAGAGTCCTGCGATAAGATTTAGCGGTCCTGATAAGAATAATTTTTTCTCAATATCGTTAAACATAATATACCTCTAAAGTAAAATATATAAATATATTATCATTTTTCATTAAAATAAGCAATAAAAAAAGTCCGAAACCGTAGTTTCGGACTGTATTTTTTAATAATCACACCTTCAAAACTGAACAAGTAATGGAGAATCGAAAAGAAGGGACAAGCCCTCGGTCTATTAGTACAGCCAAGCACACATGTCACCATGCTTACACACGCTGCCTATCAACCCGGTAGTCTACCGGGGACCTTACTAGCTTATGCTAAGGGAAATCTAATCTTGAGGTTGGCTTCATGCTTAGATGCTTTCAGCGTTTATCCAATCCGCACTTAGCTGCCCGGCTATGCTGTTGGCACAACAACCGGTGCACCAGAGGTGCGTCCATCCCGGTCC
>JAFRLW010000001.1 GCA_017431035.1 Clostridia bacterium | reverse complement strand
TGAAAACGGAAACAAAAAACCGTTTGAACTCGGACATTTCTTTATCGCCATTGATACAAATCATTTCCTCGGTGAAGAACTCTTCCGCAAGAAAGCGGGAGAAATACTCAGAAGCGTACGTGCTTCAAAGAAAATGCCCGGAGCCGAGAGAATATACACAGCCGGCGAGAAGGAACATCTTGTTCGCCTTGCCCGTAAAGACGGCGTGCCGATAAATGAGTCGGTACAAAAAGAAATTATTGCAATTCGTGATGAACTTGGACTTTCTCAGTTCCATTTCCCATTTGAAGATTAAAAAAAGGAGTTAGAAAAATGAAAAAGTATATTGTCGAGGGACATGAACCCTCTATGGTACCTGACGGTGAGTGGGAACTTACCTGGTCCGATGAGTTTGACGGAACAGAACTTGATATGACAAAATGGGACTATCGTACATCTATGATGGGTGTGCGTTGGCCTGCGTGGGAGCGTGACGGCGTACACCTTGACGGAAAGAGCAACGCTGTTTTCACCCTTTTTGAAAAGGACGGAAGACTTGTTTCCTCTCAACTGCAAACAGGTTATAACTTTATGGATGAACCGGTAGTAAAAACCGAGTTCGGCACTGATGCAATTCAGTGGAACATAGGTAAACTACACGAAAATAAATATTTGCATGGTCCGGGCTACTATGAGTGCCGTTGCCGTTTGCAACAAAAAGAGGGCTGGTGGTCTGCTTTTTGGATACAATCTCCTGTTATAGGCGCATCACTTGACCCGGCTGATACCGGAGTTGAAATAGATATTATGGAGTCTTTCAAACCCGGCAGAATTGATCAGCATAATATTTATACAGGCGGTTACGGTCTTGACAATAAACACGTAAAAATCAGTGAGAAAAGGGAAGGACTTGATACTTCCGTTTTCCATACCTTTGGTCTTTTGTGGGATGAAACAGGATACACCTTCTATGTTGACGGTGTTGAAGACGGGCATACTTCAGAATGTATAACAACTCGCCCTGAGTTTATTTTGATCTCTACTGAGGTTAGAGGCTATCGTAAAATGAAGTACAATAAACAACCAATGCCCGAAGCATATGACGCTATAGGAGATACTTTCCTTGTAGACTATGTTCGAGTATTTGATAAGAAAAAATAATACGCATTATAAACGGAAAAAGCATCCATCTTAAAAAAATGGGTGCTTTTTCCTTTTTATAATTTCTTTTTATTTGAGTGTGTTAAGCAAATCAAGTTGAGCGTCTCTTATTATTTCGGCAGTACCCGGGGCGAAGAAGGTGTTGTTTCTTTCATATCCAGTCATACAAGTGCCCTCAGCCGGTAAATAGGCGTATCTTCCGCAAGAATAACACTGATTAAGTGTGAGCTTGAACGGGGAGTTAGCCTTTATGTATTTACCTGTTTGGTCAAAATGCTCGGCAGGAACGGTGGTCATTGCAGTATCACCGAAACGAAGTGCGTTAATCTCAAAATCCATTGAGAGAGGCAGTTTTGACCTTGTCCTGATAGCCGTCGCTTCATACGGACTTACAAGACCTGCCGACATGGCGGCTTCTATAGTTTCTCTTGTGTTGCCCTCTTTGTCATATTTTTCAAGCACCCACTCTATTTCGGGGAGTTTATCATCTCTTGAGTGGTCGCAGGGGAGGTTTAGTATCTTTCTTGCAAAGCGGAACTCATTTGATTTTGATTTAGTGAGTTTTGTGTCGTGTATCTCTTTGGCATAGGCGGCGATAATTTTACCGTATGCTCTCCAGTCGCAGTCACAGTCGTCATTTGCTCTAAACGGGTCATAACAAATACCAAGAAGCGCTTCTTCACGAATACGTGTAAATGGGTTTATATTTCCGCAACAACCCTGAATATATACCGCCTCGCAGTTGCCTATCCTCTTTTTCAGTTCTTCACAAACGGCACCGGGGAAATCAGAGGTCATAACCGTACTTGCAATTCCGCTTGAAAGCAGGGCGTGGCTTTGGAAGTTTACAAGCAAAATACTGTCGGCGTTTTCTCTTCTGAACTCGATTAGTTGAACCTCCGGGTCCGCTTCGGACTCGTGACCTGTGTAGATATACTTATCGGGGTTTTGAAGATACTCAAAACCGAAATTATTGCCCGAATAATAAACCGGTCCGTCGCTCGGGTTGTCTTTATATTCTATATCGGTCATTGTGTAGTGGCGTACAAAATTGATACGCATATCACGTCTTCCGACTTCGTTTTTGCCGTAGTAAATCGTGGCGGGCTTCATATCGGCAACCGCTCTTTTTATACAGTCGGGTATCTCTTGCTCTAAAAACTTAATATATGTTTCTATGGTGTCGAGTTTGCTTGAAAGGTCGGGGGCTGAGTGGGTATGAGTACCGCTGATAATAACCCTGTCCTCACTATAGCCTGTCTTTTCAAAAATCGCCGTTCTAAGCCTTTTTACCTTGTCGGTAGGGATAGAGATTAGGTCAAGGTTAATAATGATATATTCAGCCTTTTCGCCGTTTCCTACAGCGGTTACACTGCAATACAGCGGGTCTTCCACCGTAGCGGCAAGGCGAAGATGTGTAGCGCCCCAGCCCGACAAAGGAATACCGCCTGTTTTAGGGGTCACGTCACTTTTATGAAATCCAATATGAATATTATTCACTTTGTTTTCCTCCAAAGAATTGTATATTATAATTATAAAAACCATAAAGTTTAGTGTCAAGGTTTATAATATAAGTAAATCTAAAACCGCAATTTATACTTATGTTATAGAAAAATAAATCAAAAAATCCGCCGTCCGTCAGGATAGCGGATATTTTATTATTCAAATGCTATTGGCATTTTTGTGCCATCTTCAAAAGAAAGTGTGGCGTTTATAACACCCTCATTACTTGTTTTAATGGTCAATATTCCGTTTTTATAGGTGAAATCATATTCTTTACCGTTTGCGGTGATACTTTTGATTTCGCCCGATTTTTTGGCATCAATTTCTACCGTGGCTTTGTTGCCATTTGATTTTATGGGACTGCTCGGCGGATTTTTGAATACGGCGCCGTCGGTTGTAAGCAGGGCGGTTATATTATATAGTTCCATATCACTTAGTCCGCATTTATCCTTAAAGAAATTATATACCTTGTCTTTTAAGTTTTCACCCTCAAAACTTCTTAGCGCTGTTATAAAAGCAGGGAAGTCGTAGTTGTATTTGTCGGTTTTATAACCGGCTCTTGACCTTTTAGGTGTCAGTTCGTAGTCGATTATCATATCGTTTTCACTAACACCGCATAGCGCTTCAAGTGCAAATGCAAGTGAGCCTGTTCTATCCGCTCCTGCGGCGCAGTGGAATATAATAGGGTAATTTTCGGGGTTTGCAAACACTCTTGCTTCTTCAGCTGCAGTTTCGTAATTTTCCCAAAACGCAGCGTATGATTTGCCGGCTATGTTTATATAATTAAGACTGCTTTCAAAAGGACTTCTGAAAGATTCTGTGTATTCGTTTCTGAGGTCAAATTCGGTCTTTATGCCAAGCGTATTCAGTATATAATCTTCGCCGATATCGGTGGCTAAATCTAGATTAGCCGAGCGGTAAACCCTGCCGTACTTTATGGTTTTTCTGTCGTCTGTTTTATATCCGCCGATATCTCTTGCGTTGTTTACTCCGCTGATTTCAAGTATGTAAGGTCCGCTTAAAGTTTTAAGGGTAAAGACTTTACTCTCACTTGTTTTACCGCCTTTTTCTTCCACCTCGATTTTATAATAGTAGGTGGTGTCGGGTTTAAGATTGTAGATAGTAGCAGTTTGCTTTTTGTCCTTTGTAGGCGTGTGTATTTTGGGGATATATTCTTTTTGAGTAACCTTGAAATCTTTTGTTTCACTAAATATAAAGTAGGCGTTTACAATATTAAGGTCTTTACTGAAAGTCCACTCAAACTTAACGGAGGAGGGCATATTACCGAGATTGTCATACGCTTTGACCGAACTTGTGTAGTCGCCCTCTTTATAGTTTTTTGCTCTGCTTATATAGTCCCTGATTTCAGGAGATACAATATCGACAGTTTCGGTCGGACTGTTTATTTTCACGTCAAGACTACTGCCAAACGGACTGCACGAACAAAGCGCCGCCCAAAGCGAGATTATCAGTATTATAGCAGTGGATTTAATAAAACACCTTTTCATACTTAGCGCCTCCATATTATCATCAGAATTATTATAACACTATATAAGATATTGTCAAAACAAAAACGCATCATAGGGGAAACCTATGATGCGTTTATCTTTTCAATAAATAACTATAATTATTTATTCAGTGCCTGTTGAACGGCAACCGCACAAGCAACGGTCATACCAACCATCGGGTTATTACCGGCGCCTATAAGACCCATCATCTCAACGTGAGCAGGAACGGAAGAAGAACCTGCAAACTGAGCATCTGAGTGCATACGTCCCATAGTATCGGTCATACCGTAAGAAGAGGGGCCTGCAGCCATATTATCGGGGTGGAGGGTACGGCCTGTACCGCCGCCCGATGCAACGGAGAAGTAGTTCTCGCCGTTTTCAACGCACCATTTTTTGTAGGTACCTGCAACAGGATGCTGGAAGCGGGTCGGGTTGGTGGAGTTACCGGTAATGGAAACGCCAACCTTTTCAAGTTTCATTATTGCAACGCCTTCCGGTACGTTATCGGCGCCATAGCATTTAACCTTTGCTCGCTCGCCCTTTGAGAAAGGTTTCTCGCATTTAACGATAACTTCCTCTTTATAGGGGTCAAACTCGGTTTCTACGTAGGTAAAACCGTTGATACGTGAAATGATATAAGCGGCGTCTTTGCCAAGACCGTTTAGTATTACACGAAGCGGCTTTGTTCTTACCTTGTTTGCGTTAAGGGCAATTTTAATAGCGCCCTCAGCGGCGGCGAAAGACTCGTGACCAGCAAGGAAGCAGAAGCACTCGGTCTCTTCGCTTAAGAGCATTTTGCCGAGGTTTCCGTGACCGAGACCAACCTTGCGGTTTTCGGCAACAGAACCCGGAATACAAAACGCCTGCAAACCAACGCCGATATTAGCGGCGGCGGTGGCGGCTGATTTATCGCCGGTCTTCTCAGCCTCTTTGATAGCGATAGCGCTGCCAACGGTATAAGCCCATTTTGCGTTTTCAAAACAAATAGGTTGTGTTTCACCAACTATTTTATAGGGGTCAATGCCAACCTTGTCACAAATATCTTTGCATTCATCAATAGAGGAGATGCCATATTCTTTAAGGACGCCTAAAATCTTTTGTTCACGTCTTTCATATCCTTCAAACTGTGCCATTGTTTACCCCTCCTTATTCTTTACGCGGGTCAATATACTTAACCGCGCCGTCTTCTTCACTAAATCTACCGTAATGTCCGATAGACTCTTTATATGCCTCGTTCGGTTCTACGCCTTTTTTGATAAGGTCGGTCATTTTGCCGAGAGAAACGAACTCATAACCTATAACTTCATTGTTTTCATCAAGAGCCATTTTGGTGCAATAACCTTCGGTCATTTCAAGATATCTAACGCCCTTGAGTTTAGTGCCGTACATAGTACCAACCATACTGCGAGCGCCTTTACCGAGGTCTTCCATACCGGCGCCTATTGAAAGTCCGTCTTCAGAGAAAGCCGACTGGCTTCTGCCGTAAACGATTTGCAAGAACAATTCACGCATAGCGGTGTTGATAGCGTCACACACAAGGTCGGTGTTGAGCGCTTCAAGAATTGTTTTGCCGGGGAGTATTTCAGCCGCCATAGCAGCCGAGTGGGTCATACCCGAACAGCCGATTGTTTCAACAAGAGCCTCTTCAATAATACCTTGCTTAACGTTAAGCGAAAGTTTGCAGGCGCCCTGTTGAGGAGCACACCAGCCCACACCGTGAGTATAGGCGGATATATCCTTGATTTCCTTTGCTTGTACCCATAGCGCTTCCTCCGGAATGGGGGCGGGACCGTGATGCGGACCCTTGGTTACGGGACACATATTTTCTACTTCTTTTGAAATAACCATATGCTATCTCCTCTCAATATGTTTTTTACAAAGTTATTATACCACTTTGTTAATTAAAAAACAATATAAAAAATTAAAGAACTGTTATATAAATTGAAAACGAGAGCCCAAACGGACCCTCGTTTTCAAAAAAGTAGAAAGATGATAAAAAATGGTGGACAATTAAGTTTATATTTATTGTCGATAGGGACAATAAGCCTATACTGATTTTCTTTGCAAGTCAGAAGAGGGGAAAGCGGCTTTGTTTCCGCCTTTTATTACCTTAAATCTATTGCGGCGAATGCGGGCGAAAAGCCTTTCCTCAAAGGCTACAAACTTCTCTTCATTAAAAAGGCCCCACAAAACAAAAATAATTGCCGCAAGTTCCAAAACAGTTCTTATTATATTACCAATGCTCATAAATCTTACCTCCGACGAACATTTGTTCTTTTTGTTTGAATTCATTATAACAAACAAATGTTCGGTTGTCAATAGTTTTTTTAATATGTTTTTATTATAAAAACTATGGTGTACGAAAATATGGACTTTGATTATATATTTGATATTTTTTTCAGTTGTGGTATAATAGATGTAATTGAGGTGATTGTTTTGGAGTTTTATTATAAGGATTTTCGATTATCCAAACTAACCGATAAAAAGTACAGACATCTTTTTTATTTGCTCTATTGGATAGTTTACGGCTTTTTCTTCTTTTTGCTTGAGAAGATAAACTTTAACAGATACTTTGATATGACAACTGCTTTTGACCGAAAAATACCTTTTTGCGAGTATTTTATAGTCTTTTACGTTTTATGGTATTTTTATGTTTCCTATGTTCTGATTTACACTCTGTTTTTTGATATCGACTCATTTCGGAAGTTCAGCCGTTTTGCTATGATAACCTATTCGGTGGCGATTATATGTTATTTTGTATATCCCACAGTTCAAACCCTTCGTCCTGAAACTTTTGCAAGAGATAACCTCTTTGTATCGGCAGTTCGGTTTTTATACACTATTGATACACCGACAAACATTATGCCGTCGGTACACGTTATAGGGTCGCTAACGGCGCTCTTTACCGTTTGGAACGCAAAAGGGCATAACAAACCTATTATCAGAGCAATTTTTACAATTTTGGCGGTTTTGATAATCCTATCCACTTTGTTCTTAAAACAACACGCCGTAGTTGATATCGTTTCAGGCGTTTTGGTATGCATAGCAGCATATTTTATTGTTTTTTATAAAAAGAAAAAATCCGTTAAGGCTTAATGCCCTAACGGATTTAATTTTATTTGTTTATTTGTCTTTATTATCCGCACCGAATATTCTTAGTATCTCGTTGTTTTGACAAATGATATGCCCGATGCCGTAGAGCGGGAAGAAAAGTATCGCCGCAAAAACCGTACCTGCGATAATGGCAACAAAACTGAGCATTGAAAGTCCGGCTTTGGCTTTCAGAATTGTAAGACCTAAAACAAGGGAAAGAATAATAACGCCAAATGCTACAATAAAGGCAATAACCTTTATAATATTACCAAGACTCTTTAAGCAGAAGTTTCCGTAGGTGTCAACAACACCGTTTACGGCGTCTTCTGCTTTTTTTATTTTAGTGCCGGTGCTTTTATTTACTGCCGGTTTTCTCGTTGCAGTAGTTCTTTGAGGCGTAGTCCGCCTGGTTCTTTGAGGTGCGGCAGGTTCTTTCTTTTCGGGTATAGCCTTTGAATATGAGGAAATGTCACGTGGAGTGTCGCTGAAAATATCGTTTGACGCTATATCGACATAATCCTTGCTGTCTTTTGGCTTATAACCGTAGTAGAAATCGTCATTATATTTTGGCATAAATATTACCTCCTTATAACTTATAATCTCGTCAGTTTGTCTTTTTGATATAGATTGTAACGGTTTTGCCGTTTATATCCCACTCTTTAGAATAGGAGTCTTCTATTTTCTCGTTGCAAACAATACTATCTGCAAGGGTATCTCCGGCGATATCTTTTGATTTGTTTGTTACAACTTTCTTTATATATTCGTCGCCGTCAATGCTGACTTCAATGTGATTCATAACTTCAAAACCTGCGTCTTTACGCATAGTTTGTATTTTGCTGACAAGTTCTCTTGTAAAGCCCTCTTCAAGCAATTCTTCAGTCAGAACGGTGTCAATCGCAACCGTAACACCCTTGTCGCTGACAGTAAAGGTGCCCTCTTTTTGACTGGTTTCGATAAGCAGGTCTTCGGCGGAGAGTTTAACTTCACCCGACGGGCAGGAAAGGGTTATAGCGCCCTCTTTATCGAGTTCGGCTTTTGCTTTGTTTCCGTCAAGGGAAGAAAGTGCGTTTCTGATCTCGCCGAGCATTTTGCCGTATTTAGGACCGACGGTTTTAAGTTGCGGCTTAAAGATATAAGAAACAAGATTATCAAAAGAGTCAATAAACTTAACCGATTTAACGTTAAGTTCATCTTCTATAATACCTACAAATAAATCGTCAAGAGCAATATCGCATTTAACATACATACTGCCAATAGGTTGACGGTTTTTGATGTTGGCGCCGTTTCTTGCTGAACGTCCGAGAACAACAATATCAAGCACGCTGTCCATTTTTGCCTCAAGTTCTTTGTCTATATATTTTTTGTCAGGCGTCGGATAATCGCAAAGATGAATGCTGATAGGTGCATCAGAATCAACACGTCTTACAATGTTCTGATATATGTTTTCGGTGATAAACGGTATGAACGGAGCGGCAACCTTAACGGTGGTAACAAGCGCATTATAAAGAACTAAATAAGCGGTAATCTTATCCTCAGTCATCTCGGTTGCCCAGTATCTCTCACGGCAACGGCGAACATACCAGTTGCTCATATCGTCAACAAACTCCTGAAGTTCCTTTGCGGCTTCGGGGATTTTGTAATCGGCTAAATATTTGTCAACCTTTTCGGTCATACTGCCGAGTTTTGAATATAGCCATTTATCCATAACGGTCATACTGTTTTCATTTAGAGTATAATCGTTCGGGTTGAAATTATCAATATTTGCATAAAGCACGTAGAACGCATAGGTGTTCCAAAGGGTGCCCATAAGTTTACGCTGACCTTCAACAACGGCCTTTCCGTAAAAACGGTTCGGAAGCCAGGGAGCCGAGTTTACATAGAAATACCAACGAATAGCATCGGCGCCGTATTTGTTGAGAGCGTCAAACGGGTCAACGGCGTTGCCTTTTGATTTGGACATTTTTTGTCCATTTTCATCCTGAACGTGACCTAAAACGATAACGTTCTTGAAGGGTGCTTTATTGAAAATCAAGGTCGATATTGCAAGTAACGAATAGAACCAACCTCTCGTTTGGTCAACCGCTTCGGAAATAAAGTCGGCAGGGAACTGACTATGGAACAAATCGCTGTTTTCAAAGGGATAGTGGTGTTGAGCAAAAGGCATAGAGCCTGAGTCAAACCAGCAGTCAATAACTTCAGGCACACGGTGCATTTCTATTCCGCAGTGCGGGCATTTGATAGTCACCTCGTCAATATACGGGCGATGAAGTTCTATGTCAGGGGGGCAGTTATCAGACATTGATTTTAGTTCCTCAATACTGCCGATAGAGTGCATATGACCGCATTCACAAGTCCATATATTAAGGGGTGTACCCCAATATCTGTTTCTTGAAATACCCCAATCCTGAACGTTTCTGAGCCAGTCGCCAAAACGTTTTTTGCCTATGGTGTCGGGTATCCAGTTTATAGTTTCGTTATTGCGGATAAGGTCGTCCTTAACCTCGGTCATTTTTATAAACCAAGACTCTCTTGCATAGTAGATAAGAGGAGTATCACATCTCCAGCAGAACGGATAATCGTGTTCAAACTTAGGTGCGCTGAAAAGTGCGCCCGATTTATCAAGGTCTGAAAGAATTATCGGGTCGGCTTCTTTTACAAACTTACCGGCGTAGGGGGTTTCGTCGGTCATATTGCCGGCGGCGTCAACAAACTGTAAGAAAGGAAGGTCATATTTTCTGCCGACACGTGCGTCGTCTTCACCGAAAGCGGGAGCGCAGTGAACAATACCTGTACCGTCCGACATAGTAACATAACTGTCGCACATAACAAAATGCGCTTTTTTGTTTTGTTTTGCCGCCTCTTTGCCTGCACATTCAAACAAAGGCTCATACTCTTTGTATTCGAGGTCTTTACCTTTGAAGATTTCAAGTATTTTATAGGCGGGTTTGTCTTCTTCGGCTAAAGAGCCAAGCACAGTATCAAGCAGGGCTTTAGCCATATAGTATGTATAGCCGTCAGCGGCGGCAACTTTAGCATACTCTTCATCAGGGTTTACACAAAGAGCGGTGTTTGAGGGTAACGTCCAGGGCGTAGTGGTCCAGGCGAGGAAATATGCATCCTCACCCTTAACCTTGAAACGAACAACCGCACTGCGCTCTTTAACGGCTTTATATCCTTGAGCCACCTCGTGAGAAGAAAGAGGTGTTCCGCAGCGGGGACAATAAGGAACTATTTTGAAACCTTTGTACAAAAGTCCTTTGTCAAATATCTTTTTAAGAGCCCACCATTCCGACTCGATAAAGTTATTGTCATAGGTGACGTACGGATTATCCATATCCGCCCAGAAACCAACGGTCTTTGAGAAATCTTCCCACATACCCTTGTATTTCCAAACGCTCTCTTTACAATGATTTATAAACGGCTCAAGTCCGTATTCTTCAATTTGTTCTTTGCCGTCAAGACCGAGTAGTTTTTCAACCTCAAGTTCAACAGGCAGACCGTGAGTGTCCCAACCCGCCTTACGGGGTACCATTTGACCTTTCATAGTGTGATAACGGGGAATAAGGTCTTTTATAACACGGGTGAGCACGTGGCCGATATGCGGTTTGCCGTTTGCGGTCGGGGGACCGTCATAAAATACGTACGGCTCGCCTTTCTTACGGCTGTCTATACTCTTTTCAAAAATGTTGTTGTCATCCCAAAACTTTTTGATTTTCTTTTCTTCTTCAACAAAGTTTACACCGGGTTTTACGCTTTCGTACATTTTATTCTTCCTTTCAAAAAAATCCCCATCCATAATAGGACAGGGAATAGAAAAACCACCTATTATGACGGACTATCATCCGCTTTCCGATAACGGCGGAATACCGGCTGGCGCTAATAAAATAACTCTTTCACGCTGCGGCTCAAAAGTGATTTTCGCTTCGTAATCCTCATACCGAACTTGCACCGTCTTCGGCTCGCTTAAATGAGTTGTTTACGGCTACTCTCTTTATCACAGCTTTTAATTTTCAGTTATTATAACATAACTACTTAAAAAAATCAATAATAAAATAAATGACTAAAGCTATCGTCCTTTGTCAAAAATAAACTAAAAGGAAGTGGTATTTTTGAAAAGGGCAAATATCAGAGTGGCGTCTTATTTTTTAGCCGCACTTCTTGTTGCGGTAGGTTTTTACTATAGACAGGTCAAAATAACCGAAAAGTACAAGGAGAATATCGAAACAAGTTATACAAAGGCTATGTATAATTTAAGCGAAAGCCTTAGCAACATATCGTCTGACCTTAAGAAAACAATACTCATTAAAACCCCGAAAACATTTAGTTCCTATGCAACAAAAATATACTGCGAAGCCGAAATTGCGAAAGAGGCTTTATCAAAACTGCCGGGTGACCATAACGAACTGAAAACGGTAAATCTTTTCTTGTCGCAGGTGGGGAACTTTACTCTGTCTTTATCAAAAGATTTGATTTCGGGAAATGAGTTAAATGAGGAACAGACAGAAAATCTTAAAATGCTTTCCCGTACTGCCGATATAGTTTCAAACGCAATAGAAGATGCAAAAATAACACACAACAACCCTGATTATTGGGGAAAAGAAATAGAAAGCATTGTAAGCAAAAAGGTTGACACCGCTTCTCTTGCTTCTTCACTAACCGAGATAGAAGAAAAACTGACCGACTATCCCACTTTAATATACGACGGTCCGTATTCCGACCATATACTGACGAAGAAGCCGACAATGACTACAAATAAACCCGAGATAGAAAAAAACAATGCCGGAAGAATTGCGCAAAAAATTTCGGGTACTAACAATCTTTTAACCTATGATGAAACAACCTACGGAAAAATCGAGTGTTATAGGTTTTCAAACGAGAGTGTAACTATCAGTATCAGTAAAGACGGAGGATATCCCGTTTTTATGATAAAAAGCAGAAATATAGGAAACAGCAATATAAAAACCGATGATTTGAAAAATAAAGCCGAAAAGTTTTTAGAGGATAACGGTTTTCAAAATATGACCGTAACATATTTTGAAAGCAGGGACGGTCTTACCACCTTTAATTTTGCATACCTTGACGGACAAACTGTTTGTTATACCGACCTTATAAAAGTGGGTGTTGCGGAAGACACAGGGGAAATAATGAGTATAGAAACGGTCGGTTATCTAACCAATCATACAATCAGGGCTTTCGACTCTCCGAAATATACGTTAGATATGGCAAGAGAAGTTATAAGTGAAGAACTTACTCCTAAAAGTGAAAAAATTGCACTTATACCTACTTCGGGCGGTGGAGAGGTCAGGTGCTATGAGTTTGAGTGTGAAAGCGAAGACAACCAATTTTTAATATATATAAATACTCAAACTCTTGAGTTTGAGGACGTATTTATACTGCTTGTCGGAGAAAACGGCACACTTGTAAAATAAGCCTTTCTTGACTTTTTTTAGTCTATTTGGTAGTATAAATACGGTGATTGTTTTGGGCGTTACAAAAGAAGTATATCATATTTTTGAACCAAATCCTTTGTCCTGCGGGCAGGCGGTTGTTGCTATGGTTGCGGGCGTCCAAGTAGAAGAGGTTATCTCCCTTGTAAAAACCGATAGGGAAATCGACCTTAAAACTATGATTTTTGCCCTTTCTCATTATGGGATATCTTGTAAAAAAGATAGAAAAGAAGCGAAAGATATAGCCGATTTGCCAAACGTTTGCGTTTTAAGTCTTGAAACGCCTCGTTGTTGGCATTGGTCGCTTTATTTTTATGGAAAAATATACGACCCCGAACACGGTGTTCTCGATGATTTTCCCGTGTCAAACAGAAAATATTATTTTGAAATTGAGGTATAAATACAGTGCGTGTAGACTTCATTAAACTTGACAGCAAAGCCATTGTTCCGACCTATGGAACCGAGTTTTCGGCAGGAGCCGACTTATACTCTTTGCCGGGCAACAAAATAACCGTTAAAGCGGGGGAAACGGTTATGATACATACCGGTATAGCCCTTCAAATACCGGACGGATACGTAGGACTTGTTTATGCAAGAAGCGGCATAGCCACTAAACGTGGTCTTGCCCCGGCTAACAAAGTAGGCGTTATTGATAGTGACTACCGTGGTGAAATTATGGTGTCAATTCATAATCACTCCGGTATAGACCAAATTATTGATGACGGTGAAAGGGTAGCGCAACTTGTTATCGCCCCTTATCTTAAAGCCGATTTTTACGAGGTAGACTCGCTTGATGAAACCACTCGTTCAACCGGAGGCTTCGGCTCAACCGGAACTAAATAATCTAAAAACACCTAAAAACGTCGTTTAGTAGCGGCGTTTTTTGTGCATTATAGACAAATAAACTTAACATTTTTTTGTTTGACATTACTATAAATAATGTTTATAATATTATTATCTTATATAATACTATTTTTTTAATTCGGAGGTGGTAATTAGAAAATGAGAACCATTCTTGTTTTGGCAAATAGCGATATCGGTCTTTTCAGGTTCAGGAAAGAACTTCTTAGAGTGTTAGGAAATAATTACAATTTAATATGCTCTGTGCCTAATGACGGAGGTTATCTTGATGATCTTAAAAAAATCGGAGGCAACTATATCGAAACCAAAATAGAAAGACACGGAGTAAACCCGTTTTCAGATATAGGCTTGTTCTTTAATTACCTTTCAATGATTAAAAAATACAAGCCTGCACTTGTTTTATCTTATACAATTAAGCCAAACGTTTACGGTGGAATGGCTTGTCGCTTGACTAAAACTCCGTACATTGCAAATGTCACGGGTTTAGGCTCTTCACTCCAAAGTGGCGGCTTGATTTATTTTATTGCTTCTTCGCTTTACAAAATAGGGGTAAAAAAAGCGTCCTGCGTCTTTTTCCAAAACGAGTCTAATCAAAAGTTCTTTGTTGATAATAAGATTTTTACCGGCAAAACAAAGGTTATACCCGGCTCCGGCGTTAATCTTAAAGACCATACATTTGAAGAGTACCCGAAAGATGATAAAGCCGTAAAGTTTTTGTACGTCGGAAGAATAATGAAAGATAAGGGCGTTGACGAAATGTTTGAAGCCTTTAGCGAGTTGACCTGTAAATACCAAAACATCTCTCTTGATGTTGTCGGTGGTCTTGATGACGACTATGAAGAAGAGGTTAAAAAAATAAAGCAAAACCCCGCAATCATTTTTCACGGACAAAAAAGTGCCGTTCATAATTACTACAAGCAGTCACATTGTGTCGTTCTTCCGTCTTATCACGAGGGACTATCAAACGTTTTGCTTGAATCCGCCGCAACGGGACGTCCCGTTATTGCAACCGATATTCCGGGTTGCAGAGAGACTTTTGATGATGGCGTTTCCGGTTTTTCGTGTAAACGAAAGGATGCAAAAAGCCTTTTGTCCGCTGTTGAGAGGTTTATAAACCTTGATTATGAGAAGAAAAAAGAAATGGGCAAAGCGGCTCGTAAAAAGGTAGAAAAAGAGTTTGACAGAAATATAGTCATCAGCGCATACCTTGAAGAAATAAATAACATCTGATTTGAGGAGTTATAATATATGTCACTTTATGAACAAATTAAAAGCGGAAAAGAAAAAATCGCTCTTGTAGGTCTCGGCTATGTCGGAATGCCTATTGCGGTTGAGTTTTCAAAACACGTAAAGGTTATAGGTTTTGATATAAATAAAGAAAAGATCGAAGCCTATAAAAAAGGCATTGACCCCACCCTTGAAGTAGGGGACGAAACCATTAAAAATTGCAATGTTGAATGGACAAGCGATGAAACAAAGCTCAAAGAGGCTAAGTTTATAATTGTTGCCGTTCCAACACCAGTTAATGATGATACAACGCCCGATTTGACACCCGTTATTTCTTCATCCGAAATAGTGGGCAGAAATCTCACAAAGGGCGCTGTTGTTGTGTATGAGTCTACCGTTTATCCCGGTGTGACCGAAGAAACCTGCCTGCCTATACTTGAAAAAGAGTCGGGTCTTAAATGCGGTGTTGATTTCAAAATAGGCTACTCGCCCGAGCGTATCAACCCCGGTGATAAGGTCCATAGACTGACAACTATCAAAAAAATTGTTTCCGGTATGGATAATGACTCTCTTGAAGAAATCGCCAACGTATACAGTATTGTTGTAGCCGCCGGCGTACATAAAGCATCATCAATAAAGGTTGCCGAAGCGGCAAAGGTTATCGAAAACAGTCAAAGGGATATAAATATAGCCTTTATGAACGAACTTTCCATTATCTTTAACAAAATGGGAATAGATACGCTTGAGGTTTTAGAGGCTGCCGGTACAAAGTGGAACTTCCTACCCTTTAAGCCGGGTCTTGTCGGCGGACATTGTATAGGTATTGACCCTTATTATCTGACCTATCGTGCCGAACAGTTTGGTTATCATAGCCATATTATACTTGCAGGACGCCGCATAAACGACGATATGGGCAAATATGTTGCCGAACAAACGGTTAAGCAACTTATATCTGCCGATAAATCAATAAAATCGGCAAAAGTAGGTCTTCTTGGTATCACGTTTAAGGAAGATTGTCCCGATACAAGAAACTCAAAGGTTGCAGATATTATAAAAGAACTTTCCGAGTATGGCATAAAACCGCTTGTATGCGACCCTGTTGCAGATAAAGCGGATGCTAAAAGGTTTTATGGTGTTGACCTTGTTGGAATAGAGGAACTTAAAGACCTTGACTGTCTTATTGTTGCAGTTGCGCATAAGTGCTTTGCCACACTTTCTCCAAAAGAGATAGGCGCCATGTTTAAGGAAAAAGACAACACCAAAAACGTCCTTGTTGATGTTAAAGGTGTTCTTGATAAAAATGGTTATAAAGATCTCGGCTATCGTTATTGGAGATTGTGATATATGAGTTATAAAGAATTAAAGTTTCCCGAAAATGCGCTTTTTCTCGTGACCGGCGGTGCAGGATTTATCGGTTCTAATATTTGTGAAGCGCTGCTCGGTTTGGGATACAGGGTGCGCTGTCTTGACGACCTGTCTACCGGAAAACAGGAAAATGTAGATATGTTTTTATCAAACCCCAAATATGAGTTCATAAAAGGGGATATAAAAGACTTTGATACCTGCCTTAAAGCCACAAAGGATGTTACCTACGTACTTAACGAGGCGGCGTGGGGAAGTGTTCCACGCTCTATAGAAATGCCTCTTTTCTATTGCGCAAACAATATTCAAGGCACACTTAATATGATGGAAGCGGCAAGACAGTCGGGAGTTAAAACTTTTGTTTATGCTTCGAGTTCTTCGGTTTACGGTGATGAGCCTAATTTGCCTAAAATAGAGGGCAGAGAGGGAAATCTTCTTTCACCGTATGCGCTTACAAAACGTGCTGACGAGGAATGGGCAAAACAGTATTCGAAACACTATGGACTAAAGACTATAGGACTTCGCTATTTTAACGTTTTCGGCAGAAGACAAGATCCAAACGGCGCCTATGCGGCGGTTATACCTAAGTTTATTAAACAACTGCTAAATGATGAACAACCTACAATAAACGGCGACGGAAAGCAAAGTCGGGATTTCACCTACGTTGAAAACGTTGTCGAGGCTAACCTGAAAGCCTGTCTTGCGCCGGACGAAGCGTCGGGCGAGGCGTTCAATATAGCATACGGCGGAAGAGAGTATCTTATTGATATTTATAATACGCTCATAAAAGCGCTCGGTAAAGATATAAAACCAAACTTCGGACCCGACCGACAAGGTGATATAAAACACTCAAACGCCGATATCAGCAAAGCAAAAAAACTACTCGGCTATGACCCCGATTATGATTTTGCCACAGGACTGAACGAAGCTATCGAGTGGTATAAAGAAAACTTATAAACGAAGGAGAATAAAATGGCGGATTTACATTTAGACTATATCGATTATAAAAAACTGTTCAAAAATCGTGAAACAAGACTCAAAATAATCAATAAATTAGGATTTATCCCAACCGTTCCTTACCTAAAAATTGTTTATAAAATTAAAACAGGAAAAAAACTTGACCTTAAAAATCCTAAAACGTTTACTGAAAAAATCAACTGGCTTAAAATAAATGACGTTCATCCCGAGTATTCAAAATATGTTGATAAATATTATATGAAAAAGTTTATCGCCGAAAAGTACGGAGAAGACAAAGTTTTCAAACTGCTCGGTGCTTGGGATAACTTTGATGATATTGATTTTGACACTTTACCCGATAAGTTTGTTCTTAAATGTTCTCACGATTCAGCGAGTGTTCACATCATTGAAGACAAATCAAAAATCAATAAGCAAGAACTCAGAAAGTTTTATAACGGAAGACTAAAAATAAACGCCTATAATATGGGTAGGGAGTATCCGTATAAAACGGTTAAACCCCGTATTATTGCCGAAGAATTACACGAAACCGACGACGGAAACGTCATAAGCGACTATCGTATATTCTGCTTTAACGGAAAAGTAAAGTTCTTTTATGTTTTTTCGGGTAGGAATAAAGACGAGCGTGAAACCTGGTTTTATGCCGATAAAACTCCTATGGAGGGAATTATCGACCCGACCGGAATGGTTCAACACGATAATCTTGTTTTACCACCTTGCCTTGATGATATGTTCAAAATGGCGGAAGAACTTGCAAAGGGTATAAAACTTGTAAGAGTAGATCTTTATGAAGATAAAGGAAAGTTCTATTTTGGCGAAATGACCTTCTTCCCATACGGCGGTTATACTGTTTTACAACCTGAAGGTTGGGATAGAAAAATCGGAGATATGTTAGAATTATAAAAGAGGAAAAATATGGGACTTGATTCATTTAACAGTAAATTAGCGGCAATATTATCATCTGTCAGCACTTCTCTTCGGTGGTCATGGCGTAGATTTCGTATGAGACACAGTGTTAAACAATATCTTAGTAAGCCTTATGTTTTGACGAAAGAACAAAAAATGGAGGCAAAAACATATTGGAAACAATATACAAAACACTTTTCTCCTCTTTGGCACGAATTGTTTGCTCAAAAAACAGGCAATTTTGACCCGAGATATATACCCGACGATATTATGTTTACCGAAATTGAGGGATACCTTAACGACTATAAATCTTCTTGGGGCTTTGATAACAAGTGTAATTATGATTTATATTTCGGTGAAAATGTTTTAATGCCTAAAACTCTTTTTAGAAAGATGAAAGGTATTTACCACGATAAAAACTGGAATATTATAAGCAAAGAAGATGCAATAAACATCTGCCTTTTAGCAGGTGGTGCGGCGGTAAAACAGTCACAGGAAGCCGGATACGGTGTCGGTGTCAAAATATGGGAAAAGAGCACCGGTACAAAAGAAGAACTTGAAAAAATAATAGATAATATGTCCGGTGATATAGTCGCTCAGGAACTGATAATCGAGCACCCGAACCTCTCAATATTCAAAAGCAACAGCGTTGCTTGTATTCGCACAATAACTTTGATAACCGAAAACGGACCTGAATATATTTGCGGATATTTAAGACTTGGACAAGGGGAGTCAAAGATAGATTATCTCGGCGGTTGTGTTTGCAGCGTCAAACCCGATGGGCAGTTGTATGAAATAGGTTTTGATAATATGACCTGCAACAGAGTAGACCACCACGCAAGCGGAATACCCTTTAAGGGATATACTGTTCCGTGTTTTGAAAAAATAAAGCAAAAATCACTTGAACTCCATAAGCGTCTTGGTGATTTCAGAATAGTTTCTTGGGACTTTTCGCTATCTCCCGATGAAGAACCGATACTTATTGAAGTTAATATGATTTACGGCGGCATTATGTATCATCAACTTGGTGCCGGTCCCATATTCGGCGATAAAACCGATGAGATTCTTAATACAGTTTTTAACAAATAACTAAAGGGAAAATCAAATGACTATTAAAAACAAAGAACCAATAAGAATACTTTGTGTTTTCGCAACGCTAAACAGGGGCGGTGCGGAATCTATGTGTATGAATCTCTACCGAAACATAGACAGAACAAAGGTGCAGTTTGATTTTATAAAGCATACTGATGATAAATGCGCTTTTGAAGATGAGATACTGTCTCTTGGCGGCAAAATATATAATGCGCCTCACTTTTCTTTGAAAAGTTTACGCTCTTATAAAAAATGGTGGAACGATTTTCTTACAAAGCACAATGAATACAGAATAATTCATTGTCATTATTTCACTATATGTACCGCCATTTTCCCGGTTGCAAAAAAACATAAACTTATTACAATAGCGCACTGTCACTCTGCGTATAAAGCAAAAAATCTCAGAGCGTTTTTAGAGATAATTTTTATGCGCCAAGCGGCAAAATATACCGATTATAGACTTGCTTGCACGGAAGATGCCGGAAAAATGATGTACGGTAAGTTGCCTTTTATGGTAATTTACAATGCTATAAACGTCGAAGATTATACTTTCAATTCAGAAATAAGAAAAAAAATCAGAAATGAACTCTCTATCGATGATGATACTTTGTTGCTTGGCACTGTCGGAAGAATTGAAAAGGTCAAAAACCCTCACGGAATTATTGATATTGTAAATCTTATACGCAGTATCCGCCCGAAAACTTCTTTTTTGTGGGTAGGAGACGGAATACAGCATGATGAAACTATTAAATACGCTAAAACTACCGGAGCGTTTGATAATATTATTTTTGTAGGCGTAAAATCAAATGTAAACGATTATATTCAGGCTATGGACGTCTTTATTATGCCGAGTTTACACGAGGGCTTCCCGGTAACTATGGTTGA
This sequence comes from Clostridia bacterium, assembly GCA_017431035.1. Lineage (GTDB taxonomy): Bacteria > Bacillota > Clostridia > Oscillospirales > Acutalibacteraceae > UBA737. Next base: position 13,989 of record JAFRLW010000001.1, on the reverse strand, counting down.
GGCTCAGGCAAATGGTATAAAATGCTTTGTAAGTGATACTATTTCGAAAGCAACCGATATAACAGGACTTGTTAAATATTTACCCATAAACAATTATGATCTTTGGGTCAACGAGATTATGACTTGCGATAAACAAAGGGTAAACACTTTAAAAAAAGTAAAAGAGGCAGGGTTTGATATTAAACAAACTTCTAAAGAATTAGAAGATTTTTATTTATCTTTATAATGAAAGGATGTGCCTTATGGCAAGAATTACCGTTTTTACCCCGGCTTACAATAGGGCGCACACTATAGGCAGAACCTATGAGAGTTTGCTCGCTCAAACAAATAAAGATTTTATTTGGATGATTATTGACGACGGCTCTACCGATAATACAAAAGAACTTATAGATGAGTGGAAAAAGCGTGAAAACGGCTTTTTAATAGAGTATTATTATAAAGAAAACGGCGGAATGCATACCGCCCACAATCTGGCTTATGAAAAGATAACTACGGAACTCAATGTTTGTATCGACTCTGACGACGCAATGCCTAATTACGCCATACAAATAATTCTTGATACTTGGGATAAAAACACAAGGGAAGATGTTGCCGGAATTATTGCTCTTGACAGCGATTTTTCGGGAAAAGTTATCGGGTCTAATATGCCTAAAGGTGTTGATTACGCCACAACAAGTAATCTCTACGCAAAGTATAAAGCCACAGGCGATAAAAAGTTTATCTACAGAACCGATATTATTAAAAGTGTTCCGCCATATCCTGAATATAAGGGTGAAAAACTTGTTCCGCTCGGCGTTAAGTATCAACTCGTTTCCCTTAAATACACAATGATTTTGCTTGACCGGATTGTCTGCCTTGTTGATTATCAGGAAAACGGGTCATCTAACACAATAAAAAAACAGTATTTCGAGAGTCCACGTGGTTTTGCCGCCTCTAAAATAATTGAGATGAAGTATAACATCACTTTTTTCGGTAGAGTAAAAGCCACTGTACATTACATAATGGACTGCCTTATTGCAAAAGATAAAGATTTACTCAAAAATTCACCAAAAAAGATACTAACAGTTTTACTTTTCCCTGTAGGATATATATTGAAAAAACATATGGAAAAAACATATAATAAATAGATTTTAATCAAATCTATGAAAGGAGGGAGTACAAATGATAGTTTATTGGTCTATTTTTCTTTGGGCTTTTGCCGCTTCTTCTTATATGAACTTAAAACGAGAAAAAGCCATTGAAAGAAACGCAAATCTTAAAACAACTTATAAATATTCATTTTTAGCGGTTATTATCGCTCTTTTACCACTGTGGTTTTTTGCCGGATTTAGAACATACGGAGTAGGTGATACTCTTGCATATATTGAGACTTTTAAAAAAACAAGTTTAGAATTTAGAATACCTAAATACTCATCGTCTTTTCTTTTTGATTTATTAAGGTCTTTTGTGAAATCTCATATATCTAATTCAGCTATTTTTTGGTTGTTTCTTCTTGACACGTTAGCATTTATTCCTATTTGTGCTACACTTTCAACGTATTCAATAGACATTCAAATTTCGGTATCTTTCTTTATTCTTTCTGGTTGTTTTGAATACTTCTTTAACGGTGCAAGACAAATGATCGCTATTGCGATATGTTTCTATGCAACAAAGTTTTTAGAGAAAAACAAGATTTTCCGCTATATACTTTTCGTGTTTATTGCATCTCTTTTTCACGGCTCCGCCGTTGTTGCGTTTGCATGTATTATTCTTTACAAAATAAAACCTTGGAGCCGTATAACCTGGCTGATGGTTTTTATAACAATTGCTTTTGTATTACTTCCTAAAAGTGTGTTGGCAAAAATTATTTCGGATGCGGTTGAAAACACGGATTATTCTATATATTCAACTCATTTAAGAACAAACGGACTTAACCCCATTCGTGCAATAACACTTCTTATTCCACCCGTAATTTCCTTTGTTTTGCGTGAAAAAATAAGAGAAAAGAACAACCTCATGCTTAATTTTACCGTTAACGCAAGTATAATTACGGGACTGATGTATACACTCGGAATATTCATCAACGGACTTCTTGTCGCAAGAGTTACAATGTATTTTATGATTTATAATTCATTGTTCTATGCATATTTGTTCCAAATGATAATTCCGAAAGAGAAAAAATTTTATAGGTTTATCTTCTTTTTAGCATATCTTATTTTCTTTATTTATCAAATGTACTTTTCTTATGGTGGGCTTCCATATGTAAGCGACGTTCTTGGTATATATCTTTATAAATAGAAAGGTTTTTCTATGAAAAAGAAAGTATTATTTTTAATACAAGACTTAAAGCACGGCGGCGCCGAAAAGGTGCTTGTTAACCTTGCTAATAACCTTGATAAAGAAAAGTATGACGTGACAATAAAAACCCTTTTTAATAGGGGCGTTCATATAAAAAACATTAAGGACGGCGTAAAGTATATACCGGGGCTAAAGTGGGAGATAAGGGGTAATTCTCATATCATTCGCAAAATCCCGGCTAAATCCCTTTTCAAGTTTTTTGTAAAAGATAAATATGATATAATTGTTGCTTTTCTTGAGGGTAACGCCACAAGAGTTTTGTCGGGTTGCACCGATAAAGACGCAAAAAAAGTCGCTTGGGTGCATATTGAGATGAACAGTATAAAAACCTCTTTTAGCGATACTAAAGAGGCGGCAAAAGTTTATAATTCCTTTGATAAAACCGTTTTTGTTTCAAACACCGTAAAAGAAGCCTTTGAAAAAGCGGCAGGACAAACCTTTAATAACGGAATTGTGCTCTATAACGTTAACGAAACCGAAGATATAAAGATTAGAAGCAGGGAAAAAATTGATGACGCCCACTTTTCAAAAGATGAAGTGAATATAATCTCGGTTGCAAAACTCGTTCCCTCTAAAGGCTATGACCGCCTGATACCCGCTCTTGCCAAGGCAAACGAAAACAGAGAGAAAAAAGCGCACCTTTACCTGCTTGGAATAGGTGAACAACAATCGGAACTTGAAGCACTTGCTAAAAAACATAACATAGATGAGTACGTAACCTTTTTAGGTTTCAAAGAAAACCCGTATAAATATCTTGCGGCGGCAGATTTTTATATTTGCTCTTCAAGAAGAGAGGGATTTTCAACCGCCGTTACAGAAGCTCTCGTTTGCGGAACGCCGGTTGTTTCTACTAAGTGTTCGGGCGCTACCGAACTGCTCGGAGAGAATAATGAATACGGCATTGTGGTAGAAAATAGTGAGGAAGGCGTTATAAAAGGTCTTTTCGCTATGCTCGATAATGATAAATATAAAGAGTATAAATCTTTGGCAAAAACAAGGGGAGAGTATTTCTCAACCGAGAATACTACCCGTGCTGTTGAAGATATGTTTGAGGGACTGTTTTAATGCAAAAGTCAGTTGTTATAATCACAAGTTATGACGGGCCGTATGGCGGTAATTTTATCGCATCGCTTTGTGCCCTTGATAAAAAACTTAAAGAAAAAGGTCTTAAAACCGTTTATATTTTTCAGGAAAAGGTGAAAGACTTTTCCTACGTACCTACGGTTGAAACTTTTGCCGATACAATTTACTTTTTGCCTTATAGACCTAATTCTTTTGATAATATAAAGAGAATAAGAAGAATACTAAATGACGAAAATGCTGTTCTTATATATTCAAGAATGTCGGGTTGGGATATTGCTGCCCACCTTGCAAAACCGTCATTACCTATAATTTGGCATATGGAGATGAACCCGAATATAGCAGATAGCCCTATAAAAAAGTTAAAATATATCGGGAAATATCGGATAATCGGCGGAAAAAACGTCTATTCGGTTGCGACTTCATATCCTGCCGCAAAAACGCTTAATACTCTGAACCTAAAGAACAAATGCGTTGCAATACAAAACGCAACCGATTTTAATAGGTTGGTTATTAAAAATAAAGAAACGGTTTCGTTCAAAAAACCTGTAACCCTTTTGACTTTCGGATATAATCCATATGTAAAAGGTCTTGATATTGCGCTTGATGCCGTTGAGGAATTAAATAAAAAAGAAACGGTTTGTAACTTACTTGTTTCGGCACAAAAACTCACCTATGATTATATTAAAAAAAGATACGGAAATAATCTTCCTTCATACGTAGAACTATTGAAACCGGTTGAAAATATTGTGGAAGTTTATAACAAAGCCGATATTATATTGTCGCCAAGCCGTTCGGAAGGCTTTTCCTTTGCTTTGCTTGAGGGGATATACTGCGGTTTGCCTGCTGTTTATTCGGATGTTCCCGGCACCTCTTGGGCGGATGAGATGAAAGGTGTTTATAAGTTTTCATCTGAAAACGCTTCCGATATGGCAAAAAGCATAGAAAAATGCATCGCAGACGGTGTGATAAAAGAAAATATTGATTATAACAGAAAAATTATTAAAGAAAAATATTCTTTATCGGTTTGGTCCGACTGTATGATGAAATTCATTAACAGTTTTGTTAAAATATAGTTGTTGTGAGGTAATAATGGATATAATTCTTTTTTCATTTTTTACTTTTATTATTGTTTTTTCAAGATATACAAGTTTTAACGAAGAATATATGTCTTTAACTAACACTTTGCCGGTTCGTGGAATAATGGCAGTAGCAATTGTTCTTCATCATTTAGCCGAAAACAATTTAGGCGGTAAGTTTTTTCCGCTTTTAATTCACTTGGGTTATTTGATTGTTGCTGTTTTTTTCTTTTTTTCAGGATACGGACTTACATTTTCTTATTTGAAAAAAGGAAAATCCTATCTTAAAGGTTTTTGGAAAAAAAGAATACTGTATTTGATTGTTATCCTTTTTGTTTTTGCTTTTGTTTATTCTATATATTATATCGTTATAGACAAGTTTGTTTTTAGTCCGTTTTTGGTTGATAACTGCTGGTATATCTATATACAAATTGTCCTTTATATTCTGTTTTATATTTCATTTATTCTTTTTGGTGAAAAGAATATTGGATTATCTTTGTTTTTACTATTCGTTCTTCAAATATTATTGACTGTAATACTTATACTTTTGAAGTTTGACAGTATATGGATTATTTCCAATTTCGGATTTATTGCCGGTTGTTTCTTAGCCTATAAAAAAGACTGTATTGATAAAGTTATAAAAAATTATTTTTTCTTGCTTTTGTTTGTTTCTATAATTCTCTTTGGCGGGTTTTCTTTATTGCCTACAGTGGTTAACGCCTACTATATTAGCCGTTTCGGTTCAACAGTTGTATTTTGTGTTATTGTATGTCTTGTTATGACAAAAATCAGGTTCAAAGGGAAAGCGCTTAATTATCTTGGCAGCATATCACTTGAAATATACCTAATACATGGTCTTGTAATGAGAATACTTGCTCATTATATATATAATAATATATTGTTTTCTGTTTTGACTATATTTATTTCCATTGCTTTTGCTTATGCTTTGAACTTTGTTGATAAATCAATAAAAAAATTAATATAAAAACTATTAATAGTTTACAAGGTGATCAATTATATGTCCCGTACCACAAAAACCGCTCGTAATTCGGCGGTAGGCCTTTTTTGTACAATACTTAGCAGCCTTTTGAGTTTTGTCTTGAGGGCGTTGTTCATACGCCTTTTAGGGCTTGAGTATGCCGGTGTAAATACACTTTTTACCGATATACTTAATATCTTAAACCTTGCCGATCTCGGCTTTAATAATGCTATTCTTTTTAGATTATATAAATCTATTGCCGACGGTGATGATGAAAAAACCGAAATACTGCTTAGCACCTATAGAAAAATATGCTATGTTGTATCCGCCATTATTGCCGTTGCGGGTCTTGCCTTAATTCCGTTTTTAAGTCACTTTGTAAAAGAAGCGCCGACCTTTAGCGAGCCGCTTTGGTCACTTTATATTATTGTTCTTGCAACAAGTGTTGCTAATCATCTTTTGGGTTATAAAAATACACTTTTAATAGCAAAACAGGATAGATATATTTCTACCGTTATTCAGTACATTTCCATTTTTTTAAGAAACGGACTGCAAATACTTGTTCTGGCAGTTTTCAAAAATATCTATTTATATCTTTTGGTATCACTTTTTACTGCCGTTCTTCAAGGCTTGGTTTCGGGCATAGTTTCGGTTAAAAGATATAAACTCTCGTGGTTTACAAAGAAAAAACTGCCTAAAAGTGAAGTTAAAGAACTCACAAAAGACGTCGGCGCACTTTCCGTATATAAAGTATGCCGCACTCTTGACGCCACAGTAGATACCTTTTTGATAAGCAAGTTTATAAGCGTTGCAACAACCGCTATATACGGCAGTATAAATATGCTTCTTAGCGCTATGAATGAATTGCTTGGCACTTTTAATGACGGAATGATAGCCAGTGTCGGCGACCTTAACGCTTCAGAAGATAAGTCACACGTATCTTCCGTTTTTTATCAGTCTTTTCATTTTACATATCTAATTTACGGAATAATAACGGCAACGTTTGTACCGTTTATATCTCCTTTTTCTCAATGGTGGATAGGTAACACCCTTGACGAAAAATGCATCTATATTATGCTCATAAACTTTATGATGTATGGTTTCGGACTAAACGTTGCAACCTTTAGAAACTCTATGGGTATATTTACTAAAGGGTGGATTAGACCTGCCGTGACGGCAGTGCTTAATCTACTTTTCTCACTACTTCTTGTAAATTATGTGGGACTAATCGGAACTTTACTTGGAACATTGATAGCAAGAACGCTTACGCTTGTTTGGTATGACCCGTGGCTTGTAATTCATCACGGAATGAAAAAATCTCCGGTTAAATATTATTTAAGATATATTCTTTATATGTGTTTTACCGCTTTAATTTCGGTAGTTCTCTTACTAGTAAGAAGTGTTTTGCCGAGTATAAACGGTATTCTGTCTTTAATATGGCAAGGCGCCTTGTATTTTATAATATCCGCCGTTTTAACTTTATTACTCGGCGCTTTTATACCCGAACAAAAATCTATATTTAATAGAGTTTTGGTTTTACTTCAAGAGTTGACCTCAAAATTCAGAAAGGCAAAATAATGAGCCAACAAAACCTGATGGATAAACAAAAAGCAAAGGTTTATCTTTTGTACCTTTTGCGAAAATTATACGACATAACCGAGGCGAACAATATCCCCATTTATTCAAGTGGCGGAACCTGTCTCGGTATGGTTAGACACAAAGGTATGATACCTTGGGATGACGATATAGACCTGATGATATTCAGGGAGGATTATGATAGACTTGTCGCCCTTTGTGAAAGAGATTTACCTCACCCTTTGAAACTTCGTACAAGGCAAAACGACCCTTATTTTTATCAGGAGTTTTGCAAACTTTGTATAGTAGATGATTTCGGAAAATATACAGACCTTTCTATTGATATTTTCCCAATAGACAATTCAAATCCTAAAAGAAAACTTTTCAGAGCAACGCAAAACTTCCTTAAAACTCAACTTTACCACATAAAAATGTATAAGGTTTCGAAACTCGGTTACGACTCATATGAACCGGACTCTTTTATAAAAAAAGTCTATTTGCAACTTTTTTCGGCATTACTTCCGCTTAAAACCATTGATAAATGGCTATTATCTGTTCTCACCGCCGATAAATCAAAAAGCGATTACGTTGTTAACTGGGGCGCCTCTTATTCCTATAAAAAAGCGACCTATCTTAAATCGGCTTTCGGTACTCCGCAAAAAAGACCGTTTGAGAATACTTATATTTGGACGGAAGAACACCCGGAGGAAATACTAATAAAACTTTACGGCAAAGATTATATGACTCCGCCCCCAAAAGATAAACAAACCGACCACGGCGTCAGGGATTTTACCTGTTCGGCGCTTGATTATGAAATTATAAAAAAAGAAGTAGGGATGTAAAATGGTTATCGGCTATACACAAGGTACCTATGATATGTTTCATATAGGACACCTTAATCTCCTGCGAAATGCAAAGAAGCAATGCGATTATCTTATAGTCGGAGTCAATTCCGATGAACTTGTTAAAAAGTATAAAAACAAATCGGCTATTGTACCCGTAAACGAAAGGGTAGATATTATAAGCGCCATAAAGTATGTTGACGAGGTTATTGTTTGCGATACGCTCGATAAAGTTGAAATATATAAAAAGAAGCCTTTTGATATAATTTTTATCGGTGACGACTGGAAAGGTAATAAACGCTGGGAACAAACGGGAAAAGACATTTCTAAACTCGGCGCAAAACTTGTTTACTTGCCTCACACCAAGGGGACAAGTTCAACACTACTTAGGGAGAAGTTAAATGAGCGCTAAACTTATAAAAGATTTTTGGAACGATAATTTGACCGACGGCGTCAATAAAAAGGCTCTTAAAAGATATATGAAAGCCTCAAAAATGTTCAACAGCAAAAAACGATATAAACAGTTTATTGCTCTTTTAATGAACAAAAGGAACTCAAAAAAATACGGTTGTAATATTTACCCGTCGGCTAAACTCGGAAAAGGACTGTATATTCCGCATTTTGTAGGTATAGTTATAGGCAATACTGCTGAAATAGGGGAGAACTGTACCATTTTTCCGGGCGTTGTATTTGGTGCAAAATATTCTCCGAATAAAGAAAACCCAAAGGGTAGAAGACACCCAAAATGCGGAAACAACTGCGTTTTCGGCGCAAACTCTTCTATAATCGGCGATATAACCATTGGAAATAACGTTACAGTCGGTGCCGGCGCCGTTGTAACTAAAGATGTGCCCGATAATTCTATTGTTATAGGTCACAACATATTAAAAAATAATTATTTGGAGGATAATATGACAAAAAACAAAATAAATATCGGCTTTTATGTCCCTCTTGTATTTGTTTTTTTATTCCTGACGACTGTAATTCTGCTCAACTTTTTTAGCCTTGGAAGATATATGGATTCCGATATGTATGGTGATATGTATGTCGCTAAACTAATGTGGGAACAAAAAACACTGTTTCCTGCAAACTGGGTTTTCGGCAATCAGATTTATATTCTTGCAACACCCAATATCGCCGCACTTTTTTACGGTTTGACCGGTAATATGATGATTTCAATGTCACTTGCGTCTTCTATTATGATTGTTTTGACGCTAATATCATTCTACTATTGTTTTACGGCGTGTTACAGTAAAAAAACAGTATTATTCGGAATAGTCGTTTTATTTGCCTGCTTTATTTCCACATCAATTCCCGATAATGAGTTTGGTCAGTTGTTCTTCTACGGAAGTACGTTTTATTCCTGTTATATAATAACCCTCCTCGTTTCACTTGGCGTATACTTAAGAACTATAAAAAATGACAGTTTTAATGGGTTGATTACTATGCTGATTGTATCATCCATACTGTCGTTACTTATGGGTATTCAGAGTTTAAGACAAACGTTAATAATGGTTTTGCCTATCGCTTTTCATCAATTTTTATTTGTTATATATTCTAAAATAAAAAAGAAACCAATCAACAAATCCTCTTTAATAACAACGGTTTTATTTTTGTTTTCAAATCTAACCGGCGTTATCATATCTAAACTTATAGATGTTAAAAGAGAAGAAATAATCGGCGGTCTCGGTTTTTCGCCGTTTTATGACATTAAAAATAAAATACTTACAATTCCATACAATATACTTTCATTGTTGGGGTTAAGACCTATTCTTTCAAAGGTTAAAAACGGTGATACAATTCTTGTTTCCGATATATTTTCTATTATTTGCAGTGTTGCATTAATTATATTTATTATCGTTTTTATTATCTTCGTTATAAAAAACAGAAAAAATGAAAATAAAAATATAGTTGCCGCAAACGGAATTGTTGTTCTTTTGCTTGGTGTTCTCGGTACTGAAGCAACGTTCTTTTTAATAGATATCTCACGCCTTTCAAAATATCTTTTTGTTTTTTTCATACTGGTTCCCGCAATGGCTATGTATCTATTTGAAAAACTGGACGGAAAAATTAAAGTTTTGTATTGTGCATTGGTTTATTTAGTATCCTTTACAGTCCTTCTAATTTCTTATATTTCTCCATTGATTTCAACTTTTACAAAAAAGACGGATTATGATAAAATTGCAGAATATATGAAGGAGAATAACAAAACTATTGTCTATGCGGTTTGGAATGATGCCGGTCATATAGCAGGCGCTTCCGGCGGAACTATACTTGCAGGGCGCTGGGATGCAACAAAAATATTCAACATCAAGAGTCACACAAATATTCTTGATATATATACTGAAGACGATAATGCAGTTGCTTGTTATATGTTTACAGATGATTCATTAAAACAAGCAAAAGAGTATTTACAAGATGATTTCAACAAGCTTCACCTTGTTAAAGAAATAAAGCACGATGACAATACAAGTAAATACCTTTATATATCGGATAGAAAACTTATGTATAAATAAAGTATACAAGGGGTGAAATTATGGTAAATAAATGTCTTTCAATAGTTGTTTCTGTTTATAACGAAGAAAAAGCATTGAATAACTTTTTTAAGGCGTTTGATGATATCAAGTATAGTTTAAGCTGGAATTATGAACTTATATTTGTTAATGATGGTAGTGTTGATAACAGCCTTAATCTACTTAAAGAATATGCTCAATTTGATGAAAACGTAAAAATTATAAGTTTTTCAAAGAATTATGGGCATGAAGCTGCAATGATAGCAGGTATCGATCATTCACACGGTGATGCGGTTGTATGTATGGATTCTGATCTACAGCATCCTCTGGAATCGTTAAATCCCATTATTGACGAAATTGAAAAGGGATATAATGTTGTCAGTATGGTTAGAACTGAAAACAAATCTGCCGGACTATTTAAGAATATCACATCAAAAATATTTTATAAATTGATAAATAAACTTTCAAACCAAGAATCTTTTGAAGAAAACGCTTCTGATTTTTTTGCAATTGACCGAAAAGTTGTTGAGGTTCTAAAGAGCAGTTACAGACAAAAAATCAGGTTTTTAAGAGGATTTGTTCAAAATGTAGGTTTTAAGAGAACAAAACTTTCGTATATAGCTTCGGATAGACAAGGTGGAGAAAGTCATTATAGTATTAAAAATTTAATAAGACTTTCTATAAATACCATTGTTTGTTTTTCTGATATACCGTTAAAACTCGGAATATTTGCCGGTGGAATTGCTGCATTGTTTGGAGTTGTAGTTCTAATTTATTCTATTTTTACCCATAACGGCGCTCCTGCCGGATACACAACGCTTATTTCGTTTAACAGTTTTATGTTTGCGATTATGTTTGTTATAATTGGTGTAATCGGTCAGTATATTTCTGCAATATATACTGAAATTAAAGATAAACCAATATATATAGTTGAAGAAATGATTAATTTTAAGTAATACGGGAAGTGTTTAAGCTGATTAAGGATATTATAAAAAAATATCGTGAACAGATATTATATATAATAATCGGAGGATTGACAACGGTAGTCAGTCTTTTGAGTTATTATATTTCAACTCGTTTATTTCTAAATCCCGAAAACCCATTACAGCTTCAAATAGCTAATGTTATTTCATGGATTTGTGCGGTCACATTTGCCTTTTTTACAAATAGAAGTATAGTTTTCAAAAGTCATAATAAAATAATTGTTGAATTGATACGCTTTTACTCCTCAAGACTATTTACCCTTTTTGTAGAAATGGGATTTATGGCACTTTTTGTTACCGCTTTAGGTATAGATGATAGATTTTCAAAACTGGCGGTACAGTTTATTATATTTATTCTAAATTACATTTTGAGTAAACTATTGGTTTTTAAGGATGATACAATACTACATCTTTTATATACCTATATTGGTTACTTCTACTGCAAAATCCGACTCATTTTTTGGGTTATTCGTGATAAAATATCAGGTATTAAATCAGACTCTGTTTTATTTGTCGCTCACCCGGATGATGATACACTCTTTTTCCACACCTTTATAAAAGAGAATAAGCCCTACGTTTGCCTTATGACGACCGGCTATTCGCTTAGAAGACTTCCTTGTTTCTTTAGGGTAATGAAACAATACGGAGTGAAATACAGAGCCTATCCGCTTGACGCAAGGGAAAAAAGGTCAGATGTTTTGACTAAAAACGCAAAATCGGTTTTAAGCATCAAAGATTTCAAAACGGTTGCTACGCATAATGAGTTTGGCGAATACGGTCACGAGGAACACAAAAGGGTGCACTTGGCCGTTATAAATGCGCTAAAAGGCACAAAGTTTAACGGAAAAGTTCTTTGTCCCGTGGAAAAAGATAAACTCACCGATTATCCGCTTGGCAAAAAGTCTATAAAAGAAAAAGAGGACATTTTTAACAAGCTTTATTATACTGAGTCTTGGGTGCTTACTGAGCAAGAGGCGGGGACTCCGCCTTGGGTCAAAAACGAGCACCTTGAAGAGTTTGATTACAAATAATATTTTTTGGAGTTTTTTAATTGAAAAAAGTTTATTCCTGGAACCTGCCTTTTGTTTGGTTCTTAATGATATTATCGATAATTGTTTGGGCGCTGCTCGGAATTATGATAAACAAAAAAATATATAAAAGATTAAATATTATATTAGCGATACTTTCGACCGTTTTTATCTTTTATTACACAATATACGGCAGGGAGTTCACAGGTGAACATACATTTGTTTTCTTTGAGCCTTATACTGATGAGTTTATTAGAGAAATGGTTATGAATATTTTTCTTTATTTACCGCTCGGCCTCTCTTTCACGGCGCTTTTCGGTAAATGGGCGGCTGTTATTCCCGTTATATTATCGGTTGGTATAGAAATATGGCAATATAATTGCGGTACGGGTGTAGCGCAAGGCTCTGATATAATAATGAATATTATAGGATTTTTGTTAGGTTATTTGTCGGTGCTTTTGGTACATCTTGGTGAGAAATATAATATTAAAGAAAAGATTGTATCTTTTTTTAATAAATAAAAATTACCGGTATACACTTTTTGTATACCGGTTTTATTTATTCGTGTACTCTGGCGTTTGTTCTTCTTGTTTCCTCATTTGTATCTCTAAAGAGAAGAGAAATACACCAAATACCTGCAAGTGCTATAATTGTGTAGATTATACGGCTGAGTATCATACTGCTGCCGCCGAATATCCACGCCACAAGGTCAAAACTGAATATACCTACAAGACCCCAGTTCAGACAGCCTATTATAGCAAGAGATAAACATATTTTATCAAACATTATTTCACCTTCTTAAAACCCGACGCCGAAGGCATATAATCGCTTTCGGCGCCTATTTAGTCTTTCTTATTTCATACCGTTTTCGTATGACTCAATCATCTTTTTAACCATCTGTCCGCCAATGGAACCGGCCTGCTTTGAGGTCAAATCACCGTTGTAACCGTCCTTAAGGTTAACGCCTACCTCACCGGCAGCCTGCTTTTTGAAACTCTCAAAAGAGGTTTTCTTTTTAGTAGTTTTAGCCACTTTAATCACTCCTTCATATTTTTTTGCGTTTGCATTATTATTCTTGACAAAATGTAAAAAAATATTAAGGTAAATTATAGCATTAAAAAAACGCCCTACAGGAAAAACCTATAAGGCATTTTTTATATTGTGATTTATTTACCTGCGAGTTCAAGCGTTCTTTTGTATGAACTTATAACGGCGTCCATAGCAGTTGCTCTGAAATTATGTTCTTCAAGCGACCTGACGCCTGCTATCGTTGTACCACCGGGACTGCAAACGTCCGCCTTGAGTTTTCCGGGATGTTTACCGCTTTCAAGCGCCATAGTTGCGGCGCCTTTTAGTGTTGCGGCTGCAAGTTTTAATGATAATTCGCTTGTCAGTCCGGAACTTACTCCACCGTCGGCGAGAGCCTCAATAAACATATATACAAACGCCGGTCCGCAACCCGAAATAGCACTTGCGGCGTCTATAAACTTTTCTTCTATTAGAATAATCTCTCCGGCACAAGCCATAAAGTTTTCAAAATCCTTTATATTTTCCTCTGTGGCGGTTTTGTTTT
>JAFRLW010000037.1 GCA_017431035.1 Clostridia bacterium | reverse complement strand
TTTGATAAGTTTTTAACTTCTATCATACTCTAACCTCGCTTTTAGACGATTATATACCATAAATGTTAAAATAGTGTTAATATTATACCAAAATTTTTTTCTTATTTCAAAGACTATATTTTGTTTCTTTTGTTAAATATATTATTGGTGATAAGATGAAACGTAAAACGGTTGTAAGATTTTTGGTTTCTGCTTTTGTGTGTTTGTCGTTTTTTATGCTCTCTTCTGTAGTTTTTCTGAACTATCATAATACAAGCAAAAGCGTTACAAAAGAGAAGACCGACGAGCCGTATTATACGGGACCGAAATCGGCAGGTCTGCTTTTTACTTTCGGAGCAAATGAGGGCTTTTTTGTCTTTTTTGATTTTAAGGAAGAAAAAACCTATTTCAAACTGACAAAAGATGATAATAAAACACGTATATCCGATAAAGTAGTCAACTATGTTATAGAGTGTGACTATGATACCTTGTCGGGCATAATCGACCGTACAGGCGGCGTAACTCTTGAATTAGAAGGGCAGTACAGAAGATATACGGGAGAACAGGTGGTCGAACTGCTGGCGAGTTATCCGTTTGACAGCAATATAAGAATAAGCATCGCAAAAGAGGTTTTCAAAAATATTCAAAATAACGGCTTTTCAAAAGATGATTTTGTGTATATAATAGAAAATAGCGGAACTGACCTATTAGTGCCCGATTGTTTTTATTGGTCAGATTATATAAAAGATACCGTCAGTACCGTGGAGGTGATACCGTGAAAAAAGTGTTATCGGCGTTTTTGGCGCTTATGTTATCTATATCGCTTTGCGCTTGTAAAAGTCCTTTCGGCGATATAAATAAAACCGTTTCCGAACTTGCTGACAAAGCAGGGATAACCTATGAAAACGGTATCTTTGTAAAGAGCAAAAAAGGCGACGAAATATCTAAAATCAAACCTGCCGAAATAAGCAGTTTGGCGCCTATGTCCGAATGCTACTATGCTATCAGTGAAGAGGAACAGGTGATTTATCGCTATATACTCTCTATAGCCCGTGAAATGAGCGAGGGGTTTGTATATTGCGGCGCCGTCACCGATAATTTTGAAAGCGACGTCGCCATAGCCTATAGGGCGGTACTCGCCGATAATCCCGATATTTTTTGGATGCCGCCGACTTATGTCATTTCAACTTCCGACAGTAAACTATGCATTGCTTTTTCACTTGATGATGACGATATAAAAAACGAATATCTGATGAATAAAGAAACAAGGGATTTATATGCGGCAAAACTGAACGAAAAAGCAAACCTGATAATAAACTCTGCGGCAACAAAGCCAAACGACTATGAAAAAGAAAAATATATCCACGATTATCTCGCCTGTAATGCCGTTTATAACCTTGACGGAGGGGATATGATATTCTCAAGTTACGGTGCGATAGTAGACGGTGTCTGCGTGTGCGAGGGCTTTTCAAGAGCCTTTCAACTGCTGCTTAAAAAACTCGGTATAAACTCGTGTTTGGTATACGGTATCTATCAGGACGAGGGGCATATGTGGAACAGGGTGAAACTCGGCGACGCCTGGTATAACGTTGATATAACGTGGGACCAGGATGAAAAAATCGGCACACTTCATTATTATTTCAATATACCCGATAGCGAACTAAAAGTCGATCATACCATTTCACCGCTTCGCACGTCAAAAAACAAGGTCGATAACGGACAAAATTTTAACGTCATACTTTATAATTGCGATAATTCTGACTATTGGTTTTTTAATTATGAAAACAGATTTTTGACCGATAATCTTTATAATACTTCAAACATTATATTAAAGGATTTCAGAGATAATAAAGGCTTTTCCGAACTGCTGGGCGGTGATTATAACACCGAAGAAATACTAAACCGTGTAGCAGGAAATGTCTACGGCGAGGCAACCTTAAAAAGTTACTCGGTAATAAGAAGAGAAGTATTGGTTTTTTTTGAAAATACTTATTGACAAAGCGCTTTATTTTATGTATAATACATTTTGCTGTCAGTAATTTTACTTTCGGCATTAGGACCAGTAGCTCAGTTGGTTAGAGCAACCGGCTCATAACCGGTCGGTCCGGGGTTCGAGTCCCTGCTGGTCCACCATTTTGTATAAAACGGCTTTTGCATTATGCAAAAGCCGAAAACATATACATATATATAAATAGGGGTATAGCTCAGTTGGTAGAGCATCGGTCTCCAAAACCGAGTGCCGAGGGTTCAAGTCCTTCTGCCCCTGCCAGAAAAAGCACTTCGCTTATGCGAGGTGCTTTTTCAGTGAAATTCGCCTTGCAGCGAGTTATATTGCTTTGCAGTGAAATAGGACTTTGTCCTGTGAAATTGCCTTCGGCAGTTTAAGAGGCGAATTTTATTTCACATTATGCGAAGCATAATATTTCACGATTTGCGTCAGCAAATTATATCACATCGAGCGCAAGCGAGATATATCACTTTTGTGTTTTTATTCGGCTTGAACCGAGTAATATTGCGCTTCGCGAGATTTTAGATGCGATATATGGCTTATCATTGATAAGGACAAAACGCCTGATAAAAGGCTAAATTCGGTCTTTTTACGGCTTGTTGTTTTTGCAAGGCGTTAGCCTTGCGGCGTCCTTCGCGCTGAAAAATCCACGAATTTTTCTCTTTTTCAGGTGCAAAGCAGTTTTGTAGGAAACAAAACTTTTGCTTCC
>JAFRLW010000036.1 GCA_017431035.1 Clostridia bacterium | reverse complement strand
GCTCTCTTTTTATATGGCGCAGTAGGAGGGATTTGAACTCTCGCGCCGGTTACCCGACCTACTCCCTTAGCAGGGGAGCCTCTTCACCACTTGAGTACTACTGCAAATGTAAAGTGTTTTATAATTATGGCGGAGAGGAAGGGATTCGAACCCTTGCGACATTGCTGCCAAACGGTTTTCAAGACCGCCCCGTTATGACCACTTCGGTACCTCTCCATTTTAAGCGGGACTTTTCATCCAGCCAAAGTATTCTATCATAAATAATATAAAATGTCAACTTGAAACCGTCAATTTTTTTTGGTAAAATAAACATAAAACTATTAAAGGATGATTATTTTGATAAAAAACAGCACCAAAGGGTCTATAGCCGCCGCCGTTTCCAATACTATATTCGGGCTGAGTTTCCTCTTTTCCAAAACGGCATTAAACGTGGCGCACCCGCTTATAATTTTATCGGTTAGATTTGCGGTGGCTTTTATTTTTATGAGCCTTTTAATAGTTTTTAGAATTATAAAAGTAAACTACAAGGGCAAAAATCTTAAAGGTTTGTTTTTTATGGCGTTAGCGCAGCCGTTTTTTTATTTTATATTTGAAATATACGGTATTAAGTTTACCTCTTCCTCCATTTCGGGCATAATAATCGCTTTAATTCCCGTAATATCGCTCATACTATCTGTATTTATATTAAAAGAGGTGCCGACAAAAACACAGGTTGTTTGCACAATAATCTCACTTATAAGCGTTTCGGCTATCAGCATTTTACAAAAAAACACCGGCAAAAACTATCCCGGCGGAATAGCGCTTTTATTCTTAGCCGCCTTATGCTCCGCCGTGTTTAATCTTTTAAGCCGAAAAGAATCGGGCGGTTTCTCGGCGGTGGAACGTACATATTTTATGTTTTTGGTGGCGGCTGTAGGTTTTAATATTTTAGCGCCTATCGTACTCGGCGGCGCATACACGGAGGGTCTTATCACCGCTATCCAAGATAAAGGTTTTATAATTTCAATACTGTTTTTGAGTATAATTTCGTCCTGCATAACGTTTTTACTTTATAACTATGCAACAGGCGAAATAACAATTACAAGGGCAACTGCGTTTGCAAATATTTCAACTATAGTTTCGGTGGTAGCCGGTATGGTTGTTTTACACGAGCAATTATCGGTTGTGCAACTTATTCTTTGCGGCGTTATTCTTTTAGGGGTTTTCGGGGTGAATTATTATGGAAAATAACGAACTTTGCTGCTCATTTACAGGCTACAGACCTCAAAAAATGCCCTTTAAGATCAGCACAGACGACCCTGCTTACAACAGATTTGAAAACCTGCTCATAGGCAAAATAATTGAACTTGTAAACGAGGGGGTCACAACTTTTATAAGCGGTATGGCGACAGGTTTTGACCTTATTGCCGCCGAGTGTGTTTTAGAGGTTAAAGAGATGACTGAAACTTCCTCTATATCGCTTATTGCCGCAATACCTTTTTTAGACCAGGCTCAAAAGTTCAACGCATTTTGGAAAGAAAAGTACGAAAAGGTTAAAAATAATGCCGACGAGGTAGTTCTGATATCAAGCGATTATTATTCCGGTTGCTATATGGCAAGAAACAAATATATGGTTGAAAACTCGGATATTGTAGTTTCTTTTTACGACGGAAAACCCGGCGGAACAAAAAACACGGTTAACTATGCGCTTTCTCTTCAAAGAAAGGTTGTAAATCTTTCGGAAATATGGGATATTTAAGTCTTCGCTTGCGACGAACCGTTTTCCCTTGTTGTAGGGGCTGGCGGTTTCCGACAGCCCGTTATTTCGTAGGGGCTGCGCCCTCGACAGCCCGTATTATGTAAACGGCAGGAGCAGAGCGCCTGCCCTACAATTATAGATTGTAGATGTTAGATGATAGATACACCTCATTCGTCTTGCCTACGGCAATCCACCTTCCCCTCAAGGGGAAGGCTATTTATATCCCGTCAGTCCGACATCTGTCATCTGATAAAAAAATCGCCCCGAAGGGCGATTTTTATTCTATCGGGTATTTATCCGGGAAATAGTAATGGAACAAAAGATATATTGCGTCCTGGTCGGTAACAAAACCGTCATTGTTGAAATCGCACGGCTGTTCAACCGGGTATTTATCGGGGAAGTAATAACTAAACAAAAGGTATATAGCGTCCTGGTCGGTTATCACTTCGTCGCCGTTTGTATCGCCCACAATGTATCCGAGTTCAAACTCCTCATATTCTTCGTATCCGCATATATCGCAAATATGCTTTCTTTCACCCTTTTCATTGACCTTTGCCGGCTTTGTTTCTATCCATTCACCGTATATATGTTCCGCATTATCGGTTATTTTTTCACAACGGTTGCACTTATGCCAGTGGTTTGTTCCGTCATTTGACCACTCTTCAGACCAATCGTGACCTAAAGCCTCTATATCTCTTGTTTCCTTATATTCACATACCGAACAAACACGCTCTTCTTCACCTTTTTCGGTGCAGGTCGGAGCCGCGGTTGTGTTCCAATCGTCAAATGTATGGATATGAATAATGCTATTATCGGTTGTAACGGCGGTATAATCACTCGTTATCTGATATACCTTTTCCCCGTCAATTTTAGCGATGCGCTGATATACATAATACTCCATATTATCTATCAACATATCAAATTTTATATCGCTTTGCCAAACAAAGTCATCAAGACAGTATTCAAAACCGTTTATACCTTTTACGGTTATCTCGTCATAACTTGCCGAGAGTATTTCCGGTCTATCGGGTATTGCGGTGATAAGCGCCGGACTTGAGCTGGAAGCATATTCGGTATCTGTTTCGGCAACACGCTGATAAAACCAGTAAATCGTATTTTTAGAAAGATTTGTGAAAACATTTGATTTCTGCCAGTTTTCGCCGTCTATACTGTATTCATAAAGCGCGTTTGGTTTAAGCGTTATACTGTCTTCGGTATTGCTTTTATAATCTGGCGCCGCCGGGGCGGAAACGGTCGCTTTGTCGGTTTTTACTGTTAGCGGCTCGCTTGGCATACTTGCAAAATGTGTCGCGGTTTCAATATATCTTGCGAACACACTGTATTCGGTACCCGATTTAAGACCCGAAAAGATTCCCGTAGTATTCCAGGATGTTCCGTTTATACTGTATTCTATGCCTGTTTCGGTATTAACAGAAATACTGCTTGAAGTAATGCTTTTAAGGGTGGGTATAGGCGGTATATTATCATTATTTAGTTTAGTTGTTTTAACTGTTAAAGTCTTACTTATTCCGCTCGCGTTATACTCCTTGGTTTCCTTTATTCTCGCATAAACGGAATACTGCGTTAAAGATGTTAATCCCGTAAACGCTCCGCTGTCCTGCCAGTTGGTTTTATCTAAACTGTATTCGGTTCCCGGCTCTTCTATAACGGTGATACTTGTTCCGTTAACAGCGGATAAAACAGGCACGGAGGGCGTAGCGGGCGTTGGTTTTACAAAGTTTATTCCGTTTTGGTCGCAGTATTCCTGCAAAGCGCCGCCGCCTGTTGAGTAAACGGTAATATTTTTGTTGTCGGCATTAAGCGAATATTTACTGAGTTGCAAATCTTTGTTTTCGCTCTTAACCGTTTTAAGATTATCAAGGCAGTAAAAGGCGTAGGTGCCTACCTTTGTAACGCCGCTTTCAATTATTATCTCGGTTATTTCGTCCCTATATTCATACCACGGCACGCTTGCGGCGGTTTTGTAATTCTCCATTTCGCCGTTGCCGATTATGTATAGTAAAACACCATCAATGCTATAAAAAACATTATCGCCGCAGTATTTAATAAATATAATTTGTGAGTTTTTAAGGGGGGCGTTATTAGAATCAATTGAAATATTACTCCAGTCCGATTGCGTTCCACAAAAGTATACTGTCTTAAGCGAGGTGCAATTATAAAACGCATAACCGCCTATACTTGTCACGCTATTACCTATTGTAACGTTTGTAAGAGAGGTACAATATTCAAACGCACAATTATTTATCTTTTTAACAGTATCGGGTATAACCAAATCTGTTACAAGTTTATCATTTATATAAAGATTATGTGCGT
>JAFRLW010000035.1 GCA_017431035.1 Clostridia bacterium | reverse complement strand
CCGAAAAATCCACGAATTTTTCTCTTTTTCAGGTGCGAAGCAGTTTTGTAGAAGACAAAACTTTTGCTTCCTTGAAGCCGAGAAACGCCGATATACCGGCGTATATCAAGGCTTTGAGGCAAAAAGGAACGGAAGTTTTGCTCTCCAAAACCATTTTGTCCTTACCGATGATAAGCCGTAACAAATCAAAAAACAATTTACTCTAAAAACGGGGTGATATTACGGCAAAACTTAAAATGCAAAAGATAGAGATTATCGCTCTTTATGAAGACAGTAAAAAGATAATCGAACGTTTGCAAAGACGCTCGGCGATAGAACTTCATAAAGTAAGTGATGATAATCTCACCGAGTATAACACCTCTTATTTCGTATCACTTTTTGAAAAAGAGCGTAC
The DNA here is from genome assembly GCA_017431035.1 of Clostridia bacterium. Lineage (GTDB taxonomy): Bacteria > Bacillota > Clostridia > Oscillospirales > Acutalibacteraceae > UBA737. Next base: position 25,667 of record JAFRLW010000035.1, on the reverse strand, counting down.
AAAGATAGAACAGGCTCTTGAAATTGTAAACACCGCTTCTCCCGAAAAGGTGGGACTGCTTGATTCTTTTCGTGGAAAAAGGGTTATTGAAAAACACGATTTCGGAAAACGTGCGGCGCAGTATGAGTTTATAAAAAGTAAAGCCGAAGAGGTGCTCTCCCTCAATAAAAAAGTGAACGATTTAAGCGTGCGCTCGACAAAATGTGAACTAAGTATAGACGTTTTGTCAAATTGGCTAAGTCTTGATGTTCCGACCGATTTTGCAGGAACTAAAGATACTTCCTCTTTTATAGGAAGTATCCCAGAAATAAAAACGGCTGACGAGATAAACGGTTTGTTGCCTGAAGGCGCTTTTTGCGAGGTGGTAAACACCACAAAACAGGCGACTAATATAGCGGTGCTTTTCCTTAATGAAAAAAGGGAAGAGGTACAAGACGTACTTACGGGTCTCGGCTTTTCGGGCGCTACCGAACAAACTGACACGACACCGCTTGAAAAGACAAAGCAGTTAAAACAAGAGATAGAAGACAATAAAAAGGAAATAGAAAATTGTTCTCATAAAATACGGGACAATGCAAAATATCGCAGAGATTTTGAGTTTATGATAGATTACCTCTTTGCAAGAGAGGAAAAATACGACCAGATTTCAAAACTTGCGATGACCAAAGAAACGGTGATAATAAGAGGATTTATTCCTGAAAAATACGTCTTTCCTCTCACAAAAGAACTTGAGAGCAGGTTTAAGGTTGCAATTTCCGTGAGTGAACCTACCAATGAAGACGACGTACCGGTACTCCTTTCCAACAGCAAGTTTTCCGAGCCGGTAGAGGGCATAACCGAAATGTATGCCCTGCCCGGCAAAAACGATATAGACCCGACGCCCGTTATGTCATTTTTCTATTATTTGTTTTTCGGTATGATGTTGTCGGACGCAGGCTACGGCGTAATTATGGTAATATTCACCGCCATAGCGCTTAAAAAGTTCAACCTCGAAGCAAAGATGAGAAAAACCCTTAAAATGTTTTTCTACTGCGGAATATCCACTGTTTTTTGGGGTGCGCTTTTCGGAAGTTGGTTTGGCGATATAATTCAGGTAGTAGCACGTGAGTTTTTCGGTAAAACCATAGTTTCAACTGCCCTTTGGTATCAGCCGCTCGACAACCCGATAAAACTTCTGCTTTTCTCGTTCGGGCTTGGCATTTGTCACCTGTTTTTAGGCCTTGGCGCTAATTTCTATAATTTGTGGCGTCAGGGCAAAAAGTGGGACGCCGTGTGCGAGGTTGTGCCGGTTTATATAACAATTACCGGTGTCGCTCCCGTTGCGGCGGGAATACTTACAGAGGTTCCGGCTACGCTTTCAAAAATAGGCGGATATATGGCTTTGGTCGGCGTGGTGCTCGTGGTACTGACCGCCGGCAGAACTTCAAAATCATTTGTTATGCGAATATTCGGCGGACTGTATGGGCTATACAATATGGCAACCGGATATTTGAGCGATATACTATCCTATTCAAGACTTTTGGCACTTGGTCTTGCAACGGGCAGTATCGCAGGAGTTATAAATCTTATAGGTACAATGCCGTCAAACCCCGTACTTAAAGCGATATTGCTTGTAGTGGTGTTTGTTATCGGTCATACCGCTAATTTAGGTATCAATCTGCTCGGCGCCTACGTTCATACCGACAGATTACAGTTTGTTGAACTGTTTTCTAAGTTCTATGAAGGCGGCGGCAGAGAGTTCGTTCCGTTTGGAATTAAAACAAAGTATATAAAACTCAAGGAGGAAAATAGTAATGAATAGTTTAGGTTTAGCGTTAGCAATTGCAGGTGCAGTAGTAGCCGCCCTTTTCGCAGGTATCGGCTCGGCAAAAGGTGTAGGTCTTGTAGGTGAGGCGGCAGCAGGCGTTGTTTCGGTTGACCCCTCAAAGTTCAGTAAGGTACTTATTCTTCAGCTTCTCCCCGGTACACAGGGACTTTACGGACTTTTGACCGCCGTTCTTCTTTTAAGCCGTATCGGCGTTTTAGGCGGAACCCCCGCTTCGCTTACCGTTTCACAGGGACTTATGTATTTAGCCGCAGGTATGCCTATCGGTATCGTAGGTCTTTTCTCAGGTATTGCTCAGGGCAAAGCCGCCGCCGCAGGTGTCGGAATTGTTGCCAAAAAAGCAGAACAAAGCAGTAAAGGTGTAATTATGGCGGCAATGGTTGAAACCTACGCTATACTTGCCCTCCTCGTTTCCATACTTATAATCTACAACATCTGATAATAAATATTTTGGGAGTAGGAAATGAACGGTTTAGAAGAAATTGTTCTCGCTATAGGTAAAAAAGCCGATAACATGGCAAAAGATATAATCTCCCGTGCAAAACTTGAAGCGGACAAGATAATTGAGGACGCCGAAAAAGAGGGAGAACTCCGTGCCGAAAAGATAAAAGCACAGGGCGAACAAAAGGCAAGCAGAATTGTTGAATCTGCTAAAGCCGGCGTAGTTTCAAACGAGGCTTTGTCGGTGCTTACGTTCAAGTCGGAAACCACAGGCGAGATAATAGATGAAATTAACGAGCACATAGGCGCTCTGCCTGATAAAGAGTATTTTGAAGTTATAGAAAAACTTGTTGTTTCAAACTATCATAAAAACGAGTCGGGCATTATCTCTTTTTCTAAAGAAGATACCGCCCGTGTTCCAAAGGATTTTATAGAAAAAATCAACAATAAAATATCAGGCGATAATGCAAAACTGACTTTAGGCGAGAGTGTTCCGATAAAGAACGGTTTTATACTTAAATATAACGATATAGAAGAAAACTGCTCTTTTAAGGCTATCACCGATTCAAAGCGGGATGACCTTAAGGACATTGTTAACGCCACACTTTTTGCATAGTGAGGTTATATTATGACAGAAAATAACTATGCTTTTGCGGTGGCGCAGATAAGATCGCTTGAAAACAGCCTTTTTACAAGAAACGCTTTTGAGCAGATTTTGTCGACAAAAGAGGAGAGAGATATACTTGATATTCTTTTGTCACACGGATATAAACTTCCCTTTGAAAATGCTACGGTAAACGATATTATCGACCATTCTCAAAGTGATGTTTATGAACTTCTTAAAGGGCATATTAAAGACGCCCCCGCTCTTAAACTTTTTACCGTAAAAAATGATTTTCACAATCTTAAAACGGTTATAAAAGGGCTCGCCGGCGAAACCGCTTTTGAAGAGAATATCATATCGCCGTCAACGGTTGATACAGCCACCCTTAAAACCGCAATAAGCGAAAAGAAATATGACCTTTTGCCGGGACTTTTAGAAACAGCGGCAAAAGAGAGTATGGAAACGCTGGGCGCCCACTTTGACGGGCAAATGGCGGACGCCGTAATTGACAAATATACTCTTTTGGCATATAAGGATATTGCCGAAGAAAGCGACAGTAAAATGGTAAAAGAATATGTTGACGCCGTTATCTCTTCCGCCGATATAAAAACTGCATTTAGGGGCGCTAAAACTCATAGGTCGGAAGAGTTCTATAACAATGCTCTTTGCGGCAGTATCAGTCTTGATAAAACGGCGCTAACCCGTGCGGCGAGAAAGGGCGAGGATGACGTTATAACATATATAACCTCAGTAGGCTTTGCCAAAGCCGCCGCTGCTCTTAAAGTTTCCCTTTTTGAGTTTGAAAAAGCGGTTGACCAAAAGATTATGAGGATTATCGACGGTGCAGTTTTTGAAAACTTTTCCATCGACCCCCTTATAGCCTACGGTATAAAGAGGGAAAACGAGATTAAAAACCTTCGCATTTGTATTGCCGGAGTCAGAACCGGTGACATAGGTAGCGTGACGGAAAGGATGTGCTTGCCTGATGTATAAAGCGGCAGTTGTCGGAGATAAGGAAAGCATATACGGTTTTGCGGCTGTGGGGCTTACTACAAAAGAGGCGGATGAAAACACCGCAGGAGATATTGTAGAAGACCTTGTAAAAGCGGGATACGGTGTTATATACGTCACCGAAAACCTCGCCTTTGCGGTAGAAAAACAAATGGAAAAATACCGTGCCGTCAGCGTTCCGGCGATAATACTCATTCCCGGTGTCAAAGATAACACCGGTGAGGGTGTGGCAAACGTTCACCGATTTGTAGAAAAAGCAGTCGGCTCCGATATATTAAAAGAATGAGGTACTATTTATGAGCAAAGGAAAAATTGTTAAGATTTCAGGTCCTCTCGTAATAGCGGAAGGAATGAGAGACGCCAATATGTTTGACGTTGTCCGTGTTAGTGATAAACGTCTTATAGGCGAGATTATAGAAATGCACGAGGACAGAGCGTCTATCCAGGTTTATGAGGAAACTTCGGGACTAGGCACCGGTGAGCCGGTTGAGTCTACCGGCGTTCCTATGAGTGTTGAACTCGGTCCCGGACTTATAGGCAGTATTTTTGACGGTATTCAAAGACCGCTTGACTCTATAATGGAGGTTGCCGGAAACAACCTGCATAGAGGTGTTGAGGTTTCCTCGCTTAAAAGGGATAAAAAATGGAACTTTAACCCGACTGTAAAGGTGGGGGATAAGGTTATAGCCGGAGACGAGATAGGCTTTGTTGATGAAACCGAAATAGTACGTCATAAAATAATGGTGCCAAACGGTGTGGAAGGTGAGATAACCGATATCAAATCGGGCGAGTTCACCGTAGACGACACAGTTTGCACAATAAAGACCGAAAATGGCGAAAAAGAGATTTCCCTTATGCAAAAATGGCCTGTTCGCCGTGGCAGACCTTATGCGGAAAAATTATCCCCCGACAAACCGCTCATCACGGGACAGCGTGTCGTTGACTGTATGTTCCCGATAGCAAAAGGCGGTGTTGCGGCAATACCGGGACCTTTCGGAAGCGGTAAAACCGTTACTCAGCACCAACTTGCAAAATGGGCGGAAGCGGATATCGTTGTTTATATAGGTTGCGGAGAGCGTGGTAACGAGATGACCGACGTTCTAAACGAGTTTCCCGAACTTATCGACCCCCATACAGGCAAATCTCTTATGGAGAGAACCGTGCTTATAGCCAACACTTCCGATATGCCGGTTGCGGCACGTGAGGCGTCTATATATACAGGTATAACAATAGCCGAGTATTTTCGTGATATGGGCTACTCGGTTGCCCTTATGGCAGACTCAACTTCACGCTGGGCTGAGGCTTTGCGTGAGATGTCCGGTCGTCTTGAGGAAATGCCCGGTGAAGAGGGCTATCCCGCATACCTCGGCAGCCGTCTTGCTCAGTTCTATGAACGTGCAGGCAGGGTAAAGGTCAACGGCAGTAAAGGTGAGGAAGGTTCTCTCTCGGTAATCGGTGCCGTTTCGCCTCCCGGCGGTGATATTTCAGAGCCGGTTTCTCAGGCTACACTCCGTATAGTCAAAGTATTCTGGGGACTTGATGCAAACCTTGCTTATAAACGTCATTTCCCGGCTATCAACTGGCTCACAAGTTATTCTCTTTATTTAGACCTCTTGGGCGATTGGTTCAAAGAAAACGTTGATAAAGACTGGATGAACCTGCGTGGCAGAATGATGTCGCTTCTCCAGGATGAAGCCGAACTTGAAGAGATAGTTAAACTTGTCGGTATGGATGCGCTTTCCGCAGGCGATAGGCTCAAAATGGAAACCGCCCGTTCTATCAGAGAAGACTTTTTGCACCAACTTGCTTTCCACGAAGTTGACACCTATACAAGCCTCAAAAAGCAATGTTATATGATGAAACTAATCTTAAACTTCTATGATAAATCAAGCGCCGCCATAGAAACAGGCGTAGATATTGAGAGAATAGTAAGTCTTCCGGTCAGAGAGAAGATAGGAAGATTTAAGTACGTTGAGGAAAATGCGATAGACAGCGAGTTTTCCGCCACAATAAATCAAACCGAAAAGGAAATATCCGCATTAAAGGGGGACGACGCAAATGCCTAAAGAGTATAGAACCATAAAAGAGGTTGCAGGACCTTTGATGCTTGTCCGTGACGTTACGGGTGTTACCTATAACGAACTCGGCGAAATAGAACTTGAAAACGGCGAGAAAAAGCGTTGCCGTATACTTGAAATAGACGGAACAAACGCCCTTGTTCAACTTTTTGAAAACTCAACCGGTATCAACCTTTCAAACAGCAAGGTGCGCTTTACCGGAAGACAAATGGAACTCGGCGTTTCCACCGATATGCTCGGCCGTGTATTTGACGGTCTCGGCAACCCGATAGACGGCGGACCGGAGATTATCCCCGTAAAACGTATGGATGTAAACGGCGTTCCGATAAATCCTGTTGCCAGAAGATATCCGCAGGAGTTTATTCAAACCGGCGTTTCGGCAATAGACGGACTTAATACCCTCGTACGTGGTCAAAAACTTCCGATTTTTTCTGCTTCGGGACTGCCCCACGCCAACCTTGCGGCGCAAATTGCCCGTCAGGCAAAGGTTAGAGGTACCGATGAAAAGTTTGCCGTTGTTTTTGCCGCTATGGGTATCACTTTTGAAGAGTCAAACTATTTTATCGAGAGTTTCAAAGAGACCGGTGCTATCGACCGTACTGTCCTTTTTGTAAACCTCGCAAACGACCCGGCTATCGAGCGTATCGCCACACCTAAAATGGCGCTTACCGCCGCCGAATACCTCGCATTTACCGAGGGTATGCACGTGCTCGTAATACTCACTGATATCACCAACTATGCCGACGCTCTTCGTGAGGTTTCCGCCGCACGTAAAGAGGTGCCCGGCAGACGTGGATATCCCGGTTATATGTATACCGACCTCGCTTCTATTTATGAGCGTGCCGGACGTATGGTAGGCAGCACAGGCAGTATCACTATGATACCGATACTCACAATGCCTGAGGACGATAAAACCCACCCCATCCCCGACCTTACAGGTTATATAACCGAGGGACAAATCATCCTCTCACGTGACCTTTATCGCAAAGGTATCACACCGCCTATCGACGTTTTGCCCTCTCTTTCAAGACTTAAAGATAAAGGTATAGGCGAGGGTAAAACCCGTAAAGACCATTCGGGTACTATGAACCAGCTTTTCTCGGCTTATGCCAGAGGTAAAGAGGCAAAAGAACTTATGGTAATACTCGGCGAGTCGGCTCTTACCGATATTGATAAACTCTATGCCCGCTTTGCCGATAGGTTCGAAAAAGAATACGTTTCACAAGGCTATGATAATGACCGCAGTATTGAGGAAACACTTGATATAGGTTGGGAACTGCTTCGCATACTTCCGAGAAGTGAACTCAAGCGTATTAAGGATGAAGACCTTGATGCTTATTATGAAAAGAAAGATTAAAGACAGGTGATTTAGTTGGCAATTCTTAATGTAAACGCCACCCGTATGGAGCTTACAAACCTGAAAAGAAAACTTAATACCGCCAGGCGTGGACATAAATTGCTTAAAGATAAGCGTGATGAACTTATGCGCCGGTTTTTAGATACCGTCAAGGAAAACCTTGCCCTCAGACTCAAGGTGGAAGAGGGTATAAAATCGGCTAATAATTATATGGCTATCGCCGGCTCGGTTATGCAGCCGCAGGTGCTCTCCACCGCTCTTATGCTGCCTAAACAAGAGGTCAGAATAGACGTGAGTGAAAAGAACGTTATGAGCGTTATGATACCCGAGTTTAAGACCGAGTTTAAGTCTAAAAACAGCGAGGATATCTATTCTTACGGCTACGCTTTCACATCGGGCGAACTCGACGGTGCGGTGAGCGCCATATCTTCGGTTTTTACCGATATGATAAAACTTGCCGAGATAGAAAAATCTTGTCAGCTTATGGCGGATGAGATAGAAAAAACCAGGCGCAGAGTCAATGCGTTAGAGCACGTTATGATCCCTCGCTATGAGGAAACCATACGCTATATCAGTATGAAACTTGATGAAAACGAGCGCTCCACCACCACCCGCCTTATGAAAATCAAGGATATGATGATAGCCGAAAATGTGAAGGAAAAATAACTATTATTTTGTGTTATATTTTTATTTAATGACCGACTGCAAATTATGTAGTCGGTTATTTTATGCTTTAATAACTAATGATTAATTATAAAACTTCTTTATATATATTAAAGGTTTGGATGTCTAATAAAGTTATAGATAATATAATTGAATAGTAATTTTAAACTTTATTAGAACAAAAGAATAAATAATTATAAAAAAACACGATGATCGTAAAAAAATCACCGTGTTTTTCGTAGAACTGTTTATTCTTAGAACATAAAAAACGACATAATTTAACATTTTTTTACATTATAGCAATTGACAAACTGTTTGTCAAGAATTATATTGTCATTTTATAAAAATATAGGTTTAATAAACAATTTTGTGCTTTTGATTTTGAAATATGAATAATGATATAATTCAAAACAAGGAGGTTTTTATTATGACAACTCAGATAAGAAAAAACAAAAATGATCTTATGTGTAGGTTTTCTAATTATTCATTACTAAACAGTGTTTCAAAAAAAGGTAAAAACGAATTTTCCCAATTTGAAGGTAAATTAAAAAAAATACTAAATCTTGATAAGAAAAAAAAGAAAACATTTAAGCAAGTAGTAGCAGAGTGGCAAAAAGCCACTAAGTTATATCATAAGGGAGCTACCGAAATAAAATATGATAATATTATTAAGTCACATATTTTGCCAGATCTAGGAGACATAGAGATCAATAGAATCACAACAAATAAAATCAATGATTATATAGAGATGAAATTATCATCAGGAAGATTGGATAAGTCTGGCGGACTATCAACCTCATATGTAAGAACTATAATGATAATTATTAACTCTGTAATAATATACGCTTGTCAAGAAGAATATATTTTGCCGCTAAAGGGTAAAATTTATAAACCCAAAATAGAAAAGAAAAGATTAGAAATACTTGATTGTGAAACTCAAAAAAGATTCACCGATTATTTAATAAAGTGCGACAGCAACATAGCTTTCGGAGTTCTAATATCTTTATATATGGGACTTCGTATAGGCGAGGTATGTGCGCTTTCTTGGGATGATGTTGACCTAAAACAAAATATTATACATGTTTCAGGTACAATAGCACGAGTAAAGAATAAAGATACAGATAGTAATAGAGTTACAAAACTAATTGTTGATAAACCTAAGACAAAAAGTTCGTATCGGGATATTCCGATTCCTTCAAAACTATTACCCATTTTTAGAAGGCAAAAGGGAAAGCAATCTTCCAATTACGTTATATCTGAAAACTCAACATTTGTTAATCCTAGAACATATGAAAATCGCTATCATAGGCTGCTGGATGAATTTGGAATTAAAAGTATTAATTATCATGTTTTGAGGCATACGTTTGCCACAAGATGTATTGAAGCAGGTGTGGATATCAAAACCTTAAGCGAACTATTAGGGCATTCAAATGTTTCTATAACACTCAACACTTATGTTCATTCGTCGATGGTGTTAAAAAGGAAAAACATTGAAAAAATATGCTCATTTGAATAATATGATTTTTTAAAAAGTTTAAAACATATTTAAAAATGTTTTAAACTTTTATTTTTTCTAAGAATAAACAGTTCTACGAAAAAAGGTATTTGAAGAAATGAAACAATACAACATAATAATTTCCCGTGAGAAAATGGTAAAAACACTAAGTCGAGCGCTGCCATATTTGCGAAAAGAACTAGGCGTATCACAATCTGATCTTGCAGAGAAGGTTGGAATGAGTCGACAGATGATATCTCTTATTGAAAGAGACATTCAACCAATGACATGGACTCAATTCCTTGCGATTGTTTTCTTTTTTAAATCAAATAATGATTTCGATAAAGGCAAAATTAAGGTCACTAAAAAAGTTCCCAATTTAGTTGAACAACTACTGCTTTTAGATATTGATATGAATAGAACTAAAACAAATAAAGGAAAGAGCAGGTGAGGTAAAAAAATGATACTTACGGTTATAGGTAAAGATAAGATTAATTCACTTACACTGCCTCAAAAAGTTAAAGGACAGTTTTGGCTATATAGTTCGTTATCAAATAATACCGAAAGAATAGTGAATGTTGAAGGTATTAATAACCAATGGATAATGAAGTCCAACAAAAATTATAAAATTGTAAACGGTAAAAATGAGCCGTTTAAGAATACTGTTTTGGAAGAATCAAGTATCTATGTGATTAAAGGCAAAACAGAGACATTATATATATATACCGAACCAATGACTGCTGACAGACAGATTTTCAGTAAGCATTTATTCAAGGGAGATTTGACTCTTTCTATCGGCAGAAGCGAACAAAATGACATAATCTACGATAACAAGTTTTCTTCTTCAAAACATGCAATATTATCTTGCTCAGGCGGCAAATGGTTTATTCAAGATTGTAACAGTTCAAATGGAACATTTGTTAACCTGGAGCGTTGCAGTAAAAATGAACTTAAAATTGGGGATGTAGTTTTTATCGTAGGATTGAAGATTATAATAGGCAAGAACTTTTTTGCTATAAACAATCCTGACGGAAAAGTTTTAATAAACTCAAAAGCTGTTCAGACCTTGATTAACCAGGAAATAGTTGATACTTCAAGCGAAGATGAAGAAGAGTCTTATGAAGAAAAAGAGTTTTTTTCCAGAACGCCCAGGTTTAAGCGTGACATTAACAAGGCTGAAATAAAAATTGATACCCCTCCCCAAAGCCCTCTAAGTCAAGAAATGCCATGGTTTCTGATTATGGGATCATCTATGGCAATGGGAATGATGTCAATTGTTACATTGGTGTCGGCAATAGCTACATTTAACATTACATCCATTTTTATGGGTGGCAGTATGCTTATAGGAACAGTGTTGTTGCCTACTGTTTCAAAAAAATACGAGAAAAAAATGCAGAAAAAGAAGGAGAAACTGCGTCAAAAAAAATATCGCGAATATCTTGATTCTATTTCATTGAGAATTAACGAGGAATGTCAATTACAGGAAGAAATTTTGCGAGAAAACTTCGTCGATACCGATGAATGCATAAGAAGAATTAAAACTGTAAGCACAAACCTTTGGGAAAGAGAAGCAGGCCAAAATGATTTCTTAACGATAAGGTTAGGTATAGGCGAGGGTAAACTTAATGCTGATTTACAGTACTCCGAAAAAAAGTTCACTCTTGATGAAGATAATTTGCAAGAAGAACTTTATTCTCTTTGCGACACTCCTAGAAAACTAAAGAATGTACCTATAACAGTATCTATATTTGATAATTATATATCAGGAATAATAGGACCAAAAGAATTAAGCGTTGTTTTGGCATATAATATCATTTTTCAACTTTCTGCGTACTACAGTTTTGATGAGGTTAAATTTGTCTTTTTGTTTGACAATAAAGATGAAGGTGATTTTGGGTTTACCAGGTGGTTGCCACATGTTTGGAATGATGATAAATCATTTAGATTTGTTGCCACAAACTATGAAGAAGTCAAAGTCTTATCGTCCTATTTGGAACAGGAACTCGATTACAGATCGTCTAAGAATCACGATGATATGGATGAGATAAGTCCTTATTATATTGTGTTTTCTTTTTCAAATCATCTTTCAAAAAGTGCTGAATTTCTTAAAAGAATATTTAGCGAAAAGAAAAATTTGAACATAAGTGTAATGAACTTTAGAAAAGAGTTCAAAAAACTGCCTAAAGAGTGTTCTACAATAATTGAATTGTTTTCTGATGATAAAGGTAGGGTGTTCGATAAAAACAGAGTTACTGAAGAAACAGTAGAGTTTGTTCCTGATAAATTTGGAGATTATTTACCTGAAGAGATAAGCAAACAACTTTCTAATATACTTTTAGAATCAGAAAGTCAAAAATACAGTTTGCCTAAAATGATTGGTTTTATGGATATGTTCAAAGTAGGCAAAATAGAGCACTTGAATGTATTTACAAGGTGGTCTGAAAACGATCCGACAAAAAGTTTGCAGACACCGGTGGGAGTGGATACTCAAGGAAATCTTTTTAACCTTGATCTTCACGAAAAATTCCATGGACCCCATGGACTTGTTGCAGGTATGACGGGATCAGGAAAATCGGAGTTTATAATTACCTATATTCTTTCCATGGCGGTGAATTATCATCCGAACGAGGTTGCGTTTATACTGATAGATTACAAAGGCGGCGGACTGGCAGGCGCTTTTGTCGATGAGGAAAAGGGAATAAAACTTCCCCATGTTGCCGGAACTATTACAAACCTTGACGGTGCATCAATCACACGCTCTCTTATATCCATTCAAAGTGAGCTCAGAAGAAGACAAGGAATTTTTAACGAGGCACGTAAAGTTTCAAATGAGGGAACTATTGATATATATAAGTATCAAAAATTATACAGAAAAGGTCTTGTTAAAGAACCACTTCCGCATTTGTTTATTATTTCCGATGAGTTTGCCGAACTAAAAACTCAACAACCTGAATTTATGGAACAACTTATAAGTGCAGCACGTATAGGACGAAGTCTTGGCGTTCACCTTATTTTGGCGACTCAAAAACCAAGCGGCGTTGTTGACGATCAAATTTGGAGTAATAGCAGATTTAGAGTTTGCCTAAAGGTTCAGGAAAAAGCCGACAGTATGGATATGATTAAGCGTCCGGATGCTGCATCACTGTCTGACACGGGAAGATTTTATTTGCAAGTCGGCTTTAATGAATACTTTGATATGGGTCAATCTGCATGGTGCGGAGCACCATATATTCCAACAGAAAAAGTAAAAAAGAAGTATGACAATTCAATAAAGGTAGTAAATAATCTAGGCCAGGCATTAACAGAAGTTAAGCCAAGAGAAGAAGGCGTTACAGGAAATGAACCTAAACAGATTGTTTCTTTTGTGCAATACCTCTCAAACTTGGCTAATGAGGAAAATATATCTGTAAGACCTTTGTGGTTGGATCCTATTCCGGATCGTATCTTTGTTCCCGATTTAGAAGAAAAATATGGTTACAAAAAAGAGAGTTATGTTTTGAACCCTGTTGTCGGCGAATATGATGATCCATTTAATCAGAGTCAAAATATTATGTGTTTGCCAATCAGCCAAGAGGGACATGCTATAGTTTACGGTTCGACCGGTAGCGGTACTGAAACATTTTTGGAAACACTTACGTTTTCTCTAATAAAAAATCATTCTGCAGATGAGATAAATATATATGTTTTAGATTTTGGATCCGAAACAATGGGTGCTTTTAAAAAGGCGCCGCAAGTAGGTGATGTCCTTTTCTCTTCAGATGAAGAAAAGATTGTAAACCTATTTAAGATGATAACTAAAGAAGTTGAAAAAAGAAAAAAACTGTTTTCAGAGTATGGAGGTAATTACAACGCATTCATAGCGAAGAATAAGGAAAAACCGGAAAACATTGTTGTTATAATAAATAATTTTGCGGTATTTTCAGAATTGTTTGAAGAACAAGATGATATGCTGGCCTCTATTAGCCGTGAGTGTCAGAAATACGGAATATTTTTTGTCATAGCCGCTTCCGCCAGCAATGCCGTTAGATATCGTTTGCAACAAAACTTCAAGCAACTTATTCTTTTACAAATGAATGATCCTTCTGATTATTCGGGGATTTTGGGACAAACCGACGGCGTATGTCCTTCGAAAATATATGGTCGTGGAATAGTTAAATATGATAAAGTTTATGAATTCCAGACCGCTTTGGCATCCGATGAATCTGATATTATGGAGTTTTATAGAGATTATTCTTTAAAACTTTCAAAAAAATCGCCAAGCAAAGCAAGAAAAGTTCCGATTTTACCAAGTGTTGTTGATTACGATTTTATAAAATCCGAACTTACAGATTTAACGCAGGTTCCAGTCGGTGTTAATAAACAGAATTTGCGAATAAGTAAAATTGATTTTTCAAACAAATTAGTATTTAATGTTCTATCAAACGATCTTATGAGTGCAGAGCCGTTTGCTTGTTCTTTGGGCTATGTTTTTGAGAAACTTGGTTGCAATACCACAATCGTAGATTCCATCGGACAATTGTCGGGAAGTGACTATACGCTTGTTAATGAAGATTATGATCAAGCGATTGTTCAACTTTTTGATGAGCTTGTTGAGAGAAACAATGTTTATAAAGATAGTGGTATGAACGCTTCTTCGCTTGCCGATTATGAGAAAAAAACATATATCTTCTTCGGATTAAAAACTTTATTTGATGTATTAGATGAAGACTCTTCCGATAAACTTAAAGTTCTTTTAGAAAAGGCGGAACTTGAATATAAAATAAACTTTATAGTTTTTGATGAAGTGTCATCCGTAAGCGAGTATTCTTTTAATTCTTGGTATAAAAAACAAGTTGTTTCAAATGAAGGAATATGGATAGGAGATGGCCTGTACAATCAGTATATTTTAAAACTGAACAGACCGAGTTCTTCAAATGAAAGCATGGATTCTTCGCTTGGATATATCGTTTCAAAAGGTAAAGAAACGCTTGTAAAACTTATTGATGTTTCTGAAAAGGAGTCGGCTGATTATGAATAAGATACTGGTTGAAGTTTATGTGCCCGCTCTTTTGAAGTCTTTTGAAATGTATATACCCTTAAAAAGCAAGATGTATGTGGTAATAAAATTGATAGAGGCAGCAATTGTTGAACTTTCTAACGGGTCATATGTTAATAATCCTAAAGTTATGATTTGCGAAAAAAACACCGGGACAATTTACAATATAAACCTGACTGTTGAGCAATTGGGTCTAAAAAACGGTTCACAACTTATGCTCGTTTAAAGCGTGAGTTTGAATAAATATTTTAATAGGAGGAATAAAAAAATGTCAAAGTCAATTCGTGTGGAGCCCGCTAAGTTAACTTCTGCAGCAACGCAGATTGATAACCAGGCGGCAGAGTACAAAAAACTCTATGAACAGTTGTACACAGAGGTTGATGCTATGAAAAGCGCATGGCAGGGTTCGGACAATGTTGCATTTACTACGCAAATTGCCGGATTCAAAGATGATTTTGAAGCAATGTATAAACTTATGATACAGTATTCAGAGTTCTTAAAATCCAGCGCAACTACTTACAGCAAAACACAAGACGAAGTAGTATCACAAGCAAAGAAATTAGTTAATTAAAGGAGAGTGAATGTAATGGCTATAGAAGGAATTCAAATTACTTTAGGTCAACTTACACAGGTTGCCGGAAATATACGTTCGTTGAACCAGAGCCTTAATGCGAGTTTGGAAGAAATAAAGGCTCAGATGAACAGCCTTTCGGAAAGTTGGTCAAGTGAATCTTCTGAAACAATCAGAGCAAACTTCAATAAACATGCGACACACTTTGAAGAGTATCGTCAGGTTATTGATTCTTATGCAAAGTTTCTTGACAGCACTGTTACCGCATATGAAACAGCGGAAACTACAATTAATAGTAACGCAAGTTCTTTTAAGTAAAAACGGTCCGGGCACGGTGGTTGCTTGTCCGTGCCCGGAAAAAACCAAGGAGAATGTAATATGGCTAACATAAAGATCAGCCCGGATAAAGTGCTTGATTTAACAAAAAAAATCAATAAATATCGTAAAGAATATGATACCACTTATAGAAAACTAATAAAAATCATTGAAAACAATGAAGCAAAACTTGATAAAACCACACAGGAAGCATTGCTTGCTTCTTGTAACAATATGAACCAAAAATACAAAACAATGACAGATTTTTTGAAGAATACCATTAGTGTAACCGAATCCATAGCAACAGAATATAACAAAATAAATGGACAGGCGGCATCAAAGATTGCCGCAATCGGAGAATAAAACATATAGGAGAAAACTATGGCTAAGAAACCTATAAAACCAGTTATACCGGGAGATATTATAATTGACGCTCTTCGCATACAATCCGCAAGAGCTGCAATAGTAAAATACAGCAACACTCTTGAAATTGATATAAAGCAAATGGGTTCACTTGTAAACAGATTAACAGATTATTGGGACTCGGAAGTTGCTAAGTATCATAAGGAGAATCTCATTTTAAAAATAAACGAAGTTAAAGCCGAGCAAGAAAAAATGAATGGTAACTTAAAGAAATACCTTAAAAATGTTTGGGAAAAATATAAAGCGACCGAAAGTGTAGTAATTAAAAACTCGGATCGTTTCAAATAGACTTTCATTAAATGTTTATTAACCTTATTTAAGGAGAAATATAAAAATGGCTAACAGAAACAAGATACAGGGAGCAAGTATTATACAACGCTGTGCAAGCGATTTTCAAACAGCTATGAAACAGTTAAGCAATATTTGCGGTGATTATACGGGGGGCGCCCTAAAAACACTTGGAAATCAGCAACTCACACAAAAAATAAATACGATTTCTAACATGTCCGTAAAGATCAATGAAAACTTAGCAAACGCATATAAAGCTGTTTGCGCATTATCCGGGCAATCAAATATACGTTATATTATTCCCGTACACGTACATTGGTACGGAATGATCGCTCCTGAGTTGCGATTCGGCTATAACTTTGACATAAGTGTCAATTCCGAGAAATGTGATTCATTACATAGCGGAATAGGTACAATAGGCAATAAGCTTTTAGATATACATTCACACTTGAGCGCTCCGCTGCACGAAATGGAAAACCTTATTGTGCAGGATCAATGGGTAAGCACACTAAATACATTGGATATTCTATTCCCGTTTAACGGAATAAATAAACTGGCTCATGTTATAAAAGTCAAAAATATTGCTATCAGTAACTTGAAAGACGCAAGGAAAAGACTTAAATTACTGCAATCCTATGTCGGCGCTGCCGCAAATGCCCGGCAGAACGGCGGAAGAACGCTTTATTATACACTTGATGATATTAAGACAAAACTCGTAAATTGTGAGGATAATGTCAAGAAAAGAATGTATCGTCTTGATATCAGACTGACTTCACGCATTACCGAAGATAGCGGCACATCTGCTGAAGATTTGCAAAATGCCGTTGATAGATTGAATAAAAAACAGCAGGAGTATATCTACATGTACGGGCAGCCAAGTCCCGAACTCGCCGCTGAAATTGAAAGACTCAAGAAAATGTTAAGACAAACAGAATATAATGGTGAAACATATATTACTGTTTCGAATGATTTTAAAGATTTTATTTTAAATCAGAACATTGAGGGTCATAAAGATATTAACGGAAACGATTTCGGGTACGACGCTATGTATGATGATGATCCACAGTTTCGTTGTAATGCTGGTTGCACTATCACCGCTTGTGCTATGGCAGTAGCGATGATAACCGGGAAATATATTTCGCCGTGGGAGTGGGCAAATAATTATCCAACACAGTTTTATTGTACATGGAAAGACTTTAATAATAACGGCGATTCTATTGCCGCCGCAATTGCATCATTAGGAGAAGGTAAACCCTGTGTTTTCTATGGCAAAAGAAAAGGCGGTGGTTCACATGCAGTTGTTATTGTCGGAATTAAAGATGGCGTAGATCCAAATAATGTTACAGCAAATGATTTGTTAATAGCAGATCCGTGGGATGGAAAAATAAAAACACTTGCAGAAATTTATGGTAATCCATGTCATGGAGAATACTATACATATTGCGGTTAGTTAGCGGTTTATTATAACATGTAGATTTCATATTCAATATCAATAGTTAGATCTTCCTAAGAATTAACTATATCAACAAGAGGTGTTAAAGTGGGAAAGATTCTTGTAAAAAAGAAAGCTGATAAATATATAATCACCAATCGTCTTGACGTTAGAGAAACTATAAATGAACGGATAATAAATCAAATATCACGTGGAATGTATCAGGAGTTTATTCCGCTTACTGTAACACAAAAGAAAAAGAATATTGTTCTTGGAACTACCGTTGAGGGTTTGATTCCGCTTAATATTTACTTTAGCGGAGTGGTTTCCAAAGGTGTTTTTCTGGACGTTGTTATTAAATTGATTAGGATTATAAAAATATGCGAACAAAATACTATGAACGCTAATAATCTTGATTTTGATATTGGAAAAATATTTCTCGAACCGCAATCAAAAGCGATACATGTCATTTATTGGCCGGTTGTGAATAATGTTTTGGAATCATCCCCGTCTGAATTTTTCAAAAGATTACCTTATTATATTAATTTTTTTCAATTTGAAGATCAAAGTTATATAAATGAATATGCCTCATTTTTTAATGGGATAGATCCTTTTTCAATTAATAATTTCGAGAAGCTCATAAAAAAACTTCTTGGGGTTAAGCCTACGGAAAACAACAGTCCGTCAGGAAGAATAGGCAATTATGAAACGCCAGAACAGCCCAACGATCAAAGTGACGATGCGCCTTTAGATATTGCGTATGATCCGTTTAAGCAAATTCAAGATAACAAAGAGAGTGCAGCGGCAAGCGTTTTTTGTACATCTTGCGGCAGAAAAAATGATGCAAGTGCTAACTTCTGTATTGGATGCGGACAAAAACTTGAAAAATCATTTAACAATACTAATAAAAATGAAGAGAACGAAGCACAAAAAGCACAGGAATACGATAGGGATATGCCGAAAGGAACAGCTGTTTTAGGGTCAAATGTCGGTGGAACAACTGTTTTGGGTGCAGAGTTTTTAGACAGACCGAGTTTTCCATATTTAATTCGTGAAAAAACACAAGAAAAAGTATATGTTGATAAACCGGTGTTTAGAATCGGTAAAGAAAAAAGATACTGCGATTTGTTTGTTTCCGACAATCCGGCAGTTAGCAGAAGTCATGCTGATATTATCACAAAAGATAATAAATATTACATAAAAGACTTAAATTCCACAAATAGAACATATGTAAATGAACGTGTTATACCGATTGAAACGGAAATAGAGATTTTTTCCGGAACAAAACTGAGACTTGCAAATGAAGATTTTGTTTTCTATATAGAATAGGAGTTAAAGATGAATTTTTGCGTTTCACAGCATAGTGATATTGGCGGTGTTAAAACAACAAATCAGGATAGCTGCGCTTTTTTTGAAGCAAAAACAGACAAAGGAAATATTATAATGGCTGTTTTATGTGACGGAATGGGTGGGCTTCAAAAAGGAGAAGTTGCAAGTGCAACGATTATAAAAGAGTTTGCTTTGTTGTTTGAAAATGATTTACCTGAAGAATTGGGTAAAAGTTCTCCGCTTGAAGATATCAAATATAAATGGGATAGAACAATAAGAGAGCTGAATCAAAGAATTTCTACATATGGTAGAAATAACAATATTCAACTGGGTTCTACTCTAACGGCATTATTGATTTTGGAAGATGGAAATTATCTAATAGGACATGTGGGAGATTCCCGTGCCTATAAAATAACAGAGTCTGATTTAACTATATTGACTGAGGATCAAACTCTTGTTGCAAGAGAGGTAAAAATGGGCAGATTATCACCTATACAGGCAAAAACTGACCCTCGGAGAAATATACTGCTTCAATGTATAGGAGCATCTAAAACGGTTGAACCTGTTTTTTATTTCGGAAAAGCACAACCGGGTGAGTGCTATATGCTTTGCTCCGACGGGTTTAGACATACGCTTTCCCCCGAAGAAATACAGTCTGCTTTTTCTCCGACAGCAAATTGCAATGAAGATGATATGAAAATTAATATAGAAAGATTAATAAATCTTAATATAGAAAGAGGAGAAACAGACAATATAACATCTGTTTTGATTAAAGTTCAGTAAAGGGGAAAAGTATGGCGAGTATCGGACAAGTTATTGATGATAAATATGAGATACTAAAGTTAATTGGCAAAGGCGGAATGAGTAAGGTTTATCTTGCAATGGATAAGCGCCTGAACAAACAATGGGCCATTAAAGAAATAGAAAAAAACGCCAGGGATAAAAATAACGAAGTTGTTATACAAAGCGCCATTGCCGAGGCAAATCTAATAAAACAGCTCGATCATCCTGCGATAGTCAGAATTGTAGACATTATTGATGACGGAAATGTTATTTATATTGTGGAAGATTACATAGAGGGTGAAACACTAAGTTCAATAATTGAAAATAACGGTGCACAACCTCAAGAATATGTAATTGAATGGGCGATGCAAATATGTGAAGCGTTTGAATATTTGCATACCCGTAAACCTCCGATTATATACAGAGATATGAAACCGGCCAACGTAATGCTTAAACCTGATGGAAACATAAAGATAATTGATTTCGGAATAGCACGTGAATATAAGGAACAAAGCCTAGCTGATACAATAAGTTTGGGCACAAAAGGATATGCTGCTCCGGAACAATTTGGAGGAAAAGGTCAAACTGATGCTCGCACGGATGTATATTGTCTTGGAGTAACGCTTTATCATTTGGTGACAGGACAAAACCCTTGTGAACCGCCATATGAAATATATCCTATAAGAAACTGGAATCCACAATTATCAGCAGGACTTGAAGCCATAATCCAAAAATGCACGCAACTAAACCCCGATGATAGATACCAAACCTGCGCAGAACTTTTGTACGCCCTTCATCATTATGAGGAATACGGTGCGGCTTATCGTGCAAGGCAAAAGAAAAAGCTGATTTCATTTGCGGTGACTTTATCTCTTTCTGTTTTGTTTTTTATTGTTGGTGCATTAGGACTTTTGTTTAAAGCACAAACTCTTAATGCGGATTACAATCAAAATATTGCTCAAGCGGAAAAAGCTTCTTCGTCGGCTGAAATGGCGGAGTATTACGGAAATGCAATTGATATTAAGCCGGAAGAAAGCGAAGCCTATTTAGGTATGATAAATGCTTTTAAAGAAGATGCCGATTATACATTAGACGAAGAAAAGGCTTTCAAACAGAAAATAAACACTAATATTTCTGAATTAAGAAAGCAACCTGGTTATGCAAATCTTGCATTTGAAACAGGAAAAATGTACTGGTACTATTACGATTACGGCAAAACTGATGATTCAGATAATCAAATCACACGCATTAAAAGTGCAGTTCAATGGTTTGATGATGTAGTTAAATACGGAAATAAATCGGATTCTTATTATAAAATTGCCACAGTTTACAGGGATATTGGAACATTCAATAGAGACATTACACTTAATATTGAAGAGGCTTCGGATAAAGGGAAGTATTCTCCATATTGGAATAATATTGAAGAACTTGTATCTCTGATTAAAGATGAAGACAATGAAATGATAGAGTTGGAAGTTTATAAACTTGCTATGTATTCAATAGAAACATACGCTCGCAAGTTTAAGAACGACGGAATCAGCCGAAACAAAATGACATCATTGCTTGATAATGTAGAAAAAGGCGTTTCTGAAATATCGACAACTTCAGATAAAACTGAAGAGTTAAAAGAAGAGGTACAATCAAGAATAGAATCGGCTAGATTATCTATAGAAAATGCCTTTAGAGAAAGAGAGTAGGTGAGGATTTAATGAGTGCAAACACATGGTTGATAATTGCAATTGTTGGATTTTCACTTGGCGGAATAGCACTTATATCAGCGGTTTTTATGTTTATTAAAATGAACATACCGTCTATAATAGGTGATTTATCCGGCAAAACCGTTGCAAGAGAGATTAAAGCAATCAGAGAGTCAAATTCAAAGAGCGGGGATAAACTACATAAATCAAGTCATGTAAATATAAGCCGTGGCTTTTTAACGGAAAAAGTACGGGAAACCGATAAAAAATCAACTGTTGTAAAACCTGTTGCAATTGATCAGATAGTACAAAATGATCAGGGTGCGAATCCGGAAATTACCGAAAAAATCAGTATTCCCACTGAAGTCCTGGATTGTGATACCGAACTGTTAAATACAGATGCCACCGAGGTTTTGGATGATCAAGGAACCGAGGTGTTAAATGATTCAACGTCTGTTTTAGATACAAATGCGACAATGGTTTTGAAAGAAAATCAGGAATCATTTTCAGAAAGTCAGGCAACAACAGTTTTATCAGAAGGTACAGTAGTATTAAGCGAATTAAAGACTGCTGATGATATTCAAAATTGTGCGGTTCCGTTCGAGGTTACAAAATCTGTAATTTCTATAAACACTGATGAAACCGTAGAAAAAGAATAAAAACGCAGTTTGTGGTTTTTATATTCATTCTTTTTTTTGAAAGAATAATAAATAAAAAGCTTGTTTAAGGAGAAGGTCAAAATGGTAACAAATGTAAAAAAAGAATTCCCCAGAATTTTTGCCGGATTATTGGCGCTTATTATGATTTTAGCGCTAATTCCGGCAGGCACAATCTTTAATGCATCTGCCGCAGTAACATCCTCTTTTCAGGTGGACTTGCCTGCCGGTATAGACGCAAGTGTTAAGATAACAAACACAAAGGATTCGGAAGATTATAGAGAAATATCCTCTAAAAACTCTACGGCTGTTTTTTCTGATTATATTGATTCAGAAAAAACATATTCCATAGAGTTTTCAAAGATGCAAAATTATAAGAATTTTAGCGATATAATCGATTCCTCTAAAAATAATTATGCTCTTTTACAAACATCTCTTGTTGAAAAAGATGAACAAAGTATAACTTTTGAAGCTACCGCAATCACCAAAACTATCGGTGACGAAGCGTTTATCAACACAATTACAAATCAGGGTGCCGGAAATGGAACGCTCTCTTTTGAAAGTAGTAATGAAAGCGTAGCAACCGTAGCTAATGACGGTACCGTAACTATGCTTTCGCTTGGATCCACAACCATAACGGTTAAAAAATCAACCGATGACAATTACAAAGCTGCAACCGCAAGTTATACATTAAATGTCGGTAAAATAAAGAATTATCTCTCTTTTAGTAATAATGCTACTGAATTTACTTTTACATATGGAGATGAAAATGTCGGACCGTATGCCATTCATACCGAAGACTATATAGGAAATATTACCTACCAAATAGGCGATAACAGCATTGCCGAAATAGACAGCAGTACAGGCAAACTGACTCTTAAAAAGTCAGGAGAAACCACAGTTACAGCAACTGCGGAAGCAAACGGAAACTATGAAGAAGCGACCGCACAGTACAAATTGATTGTAAATAAAAAAGAAATAAACATCACTTGTGATTTTCACAAATATTATGGAGAAGCTGACCCTGAATCATTTAGTGAAGAACAAACCAAGAATATCAAAAATACAATAAAAGAAAATATTGTTGAAGATAATAAAGATTTGGTTTGCAATCAATTATTTGACCTTATAAACACACCGATTAGTTTTAGCGGAGAAACATCCGGTGAATACCGTGACGTAAATGAGTATACCGTTAATTATTCTGTTAACGATGATTCCTGCTACAAACTGAATATAAGCGGGAAATTATCAGTTGAGATGGCTTCTGCTACCGATACTGATAAGAATTATAAAATTGAAGGCTTAAATAACGACAAATGGGGCAAAGAAGTTACAATATCCGCAAATGAAGGTTATATTGTTTCGAAAAAAAGCAACGATAATTGGAGTGCAAGTGTAACTTATGAAACATCTTCCGCAAACGAAGAAAAAGTCTTTTATATTCGTGAAAATAAAAATGATGGCACCAAAGCTAAAGTTATAAAATGCACGGAAGTTTTCGGTGTTGATGCGACAAATCCATCGATAGAATCTTTTGAAATAAAGATAGAAAATGATGATCCGCTTTTTGAGGTTCTGCATTTTCTTACTTTTGGATTTTTCTTCAATGAACAAGTAAATATAGTTGTAAATGTTGCCGATGAAGGTAATTCATCCGGTCTTAAAGAAGTAACCCTTTATGCAGGGGAAGAAAACTTAGGCACCGTTGATGTTGTTGACGGTCAAGGCACATTTACTATTCCTGCAGATAAAATAACAGACGAAACAGAAGACGGAACAAAAGCATTTGAAAGCGCTATTTGTGCTGAAGTAAAGGATAAGGTTGGCAACACCTCCGGTCAGGTTCAGGCAACTACCGACAACTCTGATTTAAAAGAAAGCACATTGATGATAGAAACTGTTAAACCTGTAATTTCCAAGCTTGATTGTAGTGTCAACCCTTCTACCGATATCAATGAGGAAACATATGATAAAGCAGCTTGGTTTGCGAAAGGTGTGGATGTTGATTTCAAAATTGAAATTGAAGATGCTGATTCAGGTATCAGCAAAGTTGAGATTGATATCAACGGAACACAGCTTACAAAAGACAAGAATGGTAAAATCATTGCCGATGAATTCTACAAGAAATCGGTAAAGACTACGAATGTGGAATATGTAGTTTCTACATCACAGGTCGTTAGAGATGAAGAAACCGGTGTATTTGAATTAAATATAACGGTTTATGACAACGCAGGAAATTCCAAAAATCTCAAAAGACAAGTTTATAGAGATGAGGACGTACCCTATATTACAAGATTTGAGTTTGATGCGGCAGATCACAAAGGTTTTAATGAAAGCGATGGTAAACCTGTTAAGGTTGCAGATTACGGTTACTTCTTTAAAGAGGATACCACGGTAACGGTTTTTGCAGATGATGAATCTCCTTCATCTGGAGTAAATTCAATTTTTGTATATTTATATGATATTGAAAAGAATACTTATTACACCATCCAAAAGAATGATAATGATAACACAGTTTCTATTGTTGAACTTGAATGCAGTAATGCTGAATATGCAAAAGCATTAGCAAAAAATGAAAAAGTATCAGTTGTTGGCGAGGATGAGTCTAAGAAGATAAGTTTTGTTATCCCTAAGAATTTCAAAGGGCAAATTTTTGCGAGCGTTAATGATAACGCATCAAATAAATCTGAATTTGAAAACTAACTTTTCTTAAATCATTATCGCTTATTGTAGGGCGTTAATGAATTCCTCTAAAAGCCTTGAAAATAAAGGGTTTTTCGCAATCTGCTCACCTTATCCCTTTATACGATTTCACACGATTTTACCCTTGCTCCGAGAGATTATAAGGGCAAAAGCAAGGGCAAGCAAAACTGATAACACGATATAACAAGGTGTGACAATCGGGAAACTGTGATGTATGTGCGAATATATTATTATGGAGGATTACATAATGGAAAAGTACATTTATAACGAACAAAACGGTCTTTGGTATGAGTTGCAGGGCGATTATTACATTCCTTGTTTGGAATTACCCGCCGAAAAAGAAGAAAGGCATATCGGTGTATGGGGACAGCGGCATTTGCGGTATATCCGTGAGCATAAAAAGGTGTTCTACACCAATCTGCTGACAAGCGGCAAACTGCAAAGTCACCTTGCCGATGTTGAAGAACAGGCACAGGAACTGTTTGACCGTCTTATGAAGCAACAGGCAGAACGTGAAGGAATTACCGAAAAACTGAAAGCCGACGATCAAATGATGTAGGACGGATTTTGCGGACATTCAAAATAAAAAAGAATGTGGAGGTAACAGACAATGGCAAAGACAATTTTTGAGGAAATGGGCGGCAAATACGAAAGGCAAGGCGATTACTTAATACCTTGTTTGACTGTACCCGCCGAAGAAGAACAGCCGATAGGCATCTGGGGACAGCGGAATTTGGATTATCTGAAGCATCACTGTAAAGTTACATACACCAATCTTCTTACAAGCGGCAGACTTAACGCTTACCTTGCCGACATTGACAGACAGGCACAGGAACGCTTTGAAAGGCTCATAGAGGGTATGAAACAGGCACAGGGCATAACGGAACAGCTAAAGGCAGAAAACGCCTTAGAATGGACAGGATGCCTCAATAACATAAGGGCTTGTGCGAGGGAGATT